>JAILKJ010000009.1 GCA_024693845.1 Lachnospiraceae bacterium | reverse complement strand
TGTTGGAAGATCCTATATAATTGGAAATGATATCGTCTATCACTCCTTCTTCCTTAAGCTCGGCAAGAGCAGTGTTGATCTGCTCCTTGAGAGCGGGATTATCCTTGCTGACGGCGATGGCGTATTCCTCCTCGGCAAAAGAAGCCGTAAGGATTTTCAAGTCATCGTTGTTCTCAACGTAGCCCTCTGCGGGCTGCCGATCGAAGATGACACAATCCAGTTTGCCGAGCTTTAAGTCTCTGATGGCATCATTTCCTTTGGGATAGCGCACGATCGTGGAGGGTTCTGCTCCGTCTTTCGGGGACTCGTAGTCGCTTGCGTAGATATCGCCGGTGCTTCCCGTCTCAACACCGATGGTCTTACCGGGAAGATCTGAAAGCGCTTGAACCTTGTTTTCGAGCTCCTTGCCGCAACCCGTAAGCGATAGTGCCATCCCAATGCCCATCATCAGAGCTGTAAAGCGTTTTTTGTTCTTCATAGGCATTGTTCTTTGACATATATTTAATTAGGTTCCTTTATTGAATTTGAGTATAACAGAATCCGAATGGGAATACAAATAAAAAAATGGGTTCTTTTTGTTGTAAATTGTTGACAAAACAGGGAAAACACTTTAATATATTTTTCGCATGACTGTTTCGGTCTCGACCGTGTCCGGAGCCGTGACAGTGTTCAACAACCAGAGAATGCCCATGTCGAAGGGCGACGGTAGGAGGTGTAATTGTGGCAAATATCAAATCTGCAAAGAAGAGAGTTTTGGTGACCAGAACCAAGACTGAGCGTAATAAAGCGATCCGTTCCGGCGTTAAGACCGAGATCAAGAAGGTTTATGCGGCAATTGAGGACGGCGATAAGGCAGCTGCCCAGGAGGCTTTGAAGAGCGCAACCAAGAAGATGTCCATGGCAGGTTCCAAGGGCGTTTATCACAAGAATACGGTTGCCCGCAAGGTATCCCGTATGGCCTCGGCTGTAAATCAGATGGCGTAAACCGTATAGGGAGAGTCATCACTCCTTATCCGGCAAATAAGCCGATATGTGAAAATGGATCCCGTTGCGGTTTCGCAACGGGATTTTCAATATCGTGGCGTGGAAGGCGAAGATATGAGTGAAACGAGTGAAAAGGAAGTAACGGATTCCCTGAAGAAGGAAAGACGCTGGCCGGCCTTTGTGTGGCTGCAAGTCGGGTTGTTCATTTTTTCCCTGGGAGGAGTCTGCTCCAAAATGGCCGGAAGACAGGATTTTTTGTCCTTCCGCTTCTTTTTGTTCTACGGCCTTTTGATCCTGATCCTGTTTATATATGCCATCATCTGGCAGCAGGTCCTTAAGAAGATCCCGCTGACGGTGGCCTATGCCTGCAAGGGGATCGGAATCTTTTACGGGATCCTTTGGGGTGTAATCGTTTTCGGCGAGGAGCTTCGGGCAAATATGCTGATCGGCGCTGTTCTTGTTCTGATCGGCAGTATGTGCTTTTTGATGGAAGATGCAAGGAGCGAGAACAAGGAGGGGGAAAATGAGTAGACTGACAATTTATATCATGATTTATCTTTCCTCCGTATTTGTGGCTTCGATCTCGCAGATCATCCTTAAGAAAAGTGCCGGCGTCACCTATAAGAGCTGGATCTACGAATACCTGAACATCAGGGTCATTACGGCATACGGGCTCTTTTTCGTATCCACGCTGCTTACCATGTATGCCCTTAAAGTGGTTCCGCTGACCCTGAGCACGCTGCTGGAAGGATCGGGATACATCTTCGTGCTGGTGCTGGGATATTTCATTCTGCACGAGAAGATGACGAAGGGGAAATGGATCGGATCGGCGTTCATCATCTGCGGGATACTGGTGTATACGCTGTTTTGAGGCCGGGTAATAGAGAAAGAAGAAACAGAGAATCAGACAATAAAGCAGTTCATGAGGAGTAACAACGGATGACGGATCAAAGCAGGATCAGGAATTTCTGTATCATAGCCCATATCGATCATGGGAAATCCACTCTGGCGGACAGGATCATCGAGATGACCGGTCTTTTGACCGAGCGGGAGATGCAGGCTCAGGTGCTGGACAATATGGACCTGGAACGGGAGCGGGGTATTACCATCAAGGCGCAGACCGTTCGTATCATCTATAAGGCGAAGGACGGACAGGAGTATATCCTGAATCTCATCGATACGCCGGGACATGTGGATTTCAACTACGAGGTCAGCAGAGCCTTGGCGGCCTGCGACGGTGCGATCCTGGTGGTGGACGCCGCACAGGGCATCGAGGCACAGACTCTGGCCAATGTATACCTGGCTCTAGACCATGATCTTGACGTATTCCCTGTGATCAATAAGATCGACCTGCCCAGTGCCGATCCCCAGAGAGTTAAGGATGAGATCGAGGACGTGATCGGTTTAGAGGCCCAGGATGCACCGCTGATCTCCGCTAAGAACGGCATCGGCATAGAAGAGGTGCTTGAGCAGGTGGTGAGCAAGATCCCGGCGCCTGCAGGTGATGTGAATGCGCCTCTCAAAGCGCTGATCTTTGACTCCCTTTATGATTCCTATAAGGGTGTGATCATTTTTTGCCGAATCGTTGACGGCAGCGTGAGAAAAGGCACCCATATCCGCATGATGGCCACGGGGGCCACGGCGGAAGTGGTTGAGGTGGGCTACTTCGGCGCAGGCCAGTTCATTCCCTGTGAGGAACTGACGGCAGGTCTGGTAGGCTATATCACCGCCTCTATCAAGAATGTAAGAGATACCGCCGTGGGTGATACGGTGACGGATGCGGACAATCCCTGTCCCGAGCCTTTGCCCGGCTATAAAAAAGTGCAGTCCATGGTTTATTGCGGCGTTTATCCCGCTGACGGAGCCAAGTATCCGGAGCTTCGGGATGCACTGGAGAAACTTCAGCTTAACGATGCTTCCCTGCATTATGAGCCGGAGACATCCATTGCCCTCGGTTTCGGCTTCCGGTGCGGCTTTTTGGGACTGTTGCACCTGGATGTCATTCAGGAAAGACTGGAGCGAGAATATAATCTGGATTTAGTAACTACAGCTCCGGGAGTTGTATATAAGGTATTTAAGACAGACGGAGAGATGATCGAGCTGACCAATCCCAGCAATCTGCCGGATCCTTCCCAGATCGAGCATATGGAGGAGCCCATTGTGGCGGCTGAGATCATGGTTACTACGGAATTCATCGGGCCCATCATGGAGCTGTGCCAGCAGCGTCGCGGAATCTATCATGGGATGGAGTACATGGAGGAGACCAGGGCACTTTTGAAATACGATCTGCCCCTGAATGAGATCATTTACGACTTCTTCGATGCCCTGAAATCCCGCTCCAGGGGATATGCTTCCTTTGACTATGAGCTCAAAGGCTATATTCCTTCCGAGCTGGTAAAGCTGGATATCCTGATCAACAAGGAAGAGGTGGATGCCCTTTCCTTCATCGTTCATAAGGACGGAGCCTATGAGAGAGGCCGCAAGATGTGTGAAAAGCTCAAGGACGAGATCCCCAGACACCTGTTTGAGATCCCAATCCAGGCTGCAGTGGGTGGCAAGGTCATTGCCAGAGAAACCGTAAAGGCCATGAGAAAAGACGTCCTGGCTAAATGCTACGGCGGTGATATCACGAGAAAGAAGAAGCTTTTGGAGAAACAGAAGGAAGGTAAGAAGAGAATGCGGCAGATCGGCAACGTGGAGATCCCGCAGAAGGCCTTCATGAGCGTGCTGAAGCTGGACAATCAATGAGAGAATTAAGCCTGTACCTGCATATCCCTTTTTGCGTACGAAAATGCGCATACTGCGATTTTCCCTCTTCGCCGGAAAACGAAGAGACGCGGGAGAGGTATGTCAATTGCCTGATCCGGGAGATCAGGTCTTATCAGGGAAGGGAACTTGCAAGGCGCCCCATCGCTACGATTTTTATCGGCGGAGGGACGCCATCTGTGCTTTCCACCTCGCAGCTTGTGCGGATCATGGATTGTGTCAGGGATACATTTATGATCGGATCGGCAAGTTTACATAATTATGAAACAACGGGTGACGAGTCGGGTGGCGGGCTGAGTGATGAGTTGTGTGACGGACTGCACGGTGTGATGCGTGATGGATTGCACGAACATGGTTTACATAATGGAGCGACATCGAGAAATAGATTGAAGGGTGATGATTTCGGCCGGTTTGATTTACATAATGTGAAATATGGTGGCGGCGTTGAAATCTCTATGGAGGTAAATCCGGGGAGTGTAACTCCGGAAAAGTGCAAGGAATTATGTAAACATATTGCCAACAGGTTCAGTATTGGGCTGCAGTCTGCTAATGATGAAGAATTGCAGCGTATCGGCAGGATCCATAATTACAGACAGTTTCTGGAAACCTATGATTCA
>JAILKJ010000050.1 GCA_024693845.1 Lachnospiraceae bacterium | reverse complement strand
ACTCATTCTTTTGCTGAACGTTTTTGCTTCACTGATCTATGTCGGCCTCATAGAAGCGACACCGATCAGCCTGCGTGCAGAAAACGGGACACTGATCTGCCATCAGTTGAAGGATGAATATGTGATCACACCGGATATGATCGACAGCATTGAACTTCGGGATGATATCTATGAACATACCATGATGCGCACAAACGGAGTCGGTATGGCCAACCTGCTCAAGGGTGATTTTATCGTGGACGGGAAAAATGGCTGCAAGGTCTTTCTTGCCCCGCAGGAAAATGTTTACATTCACGTAGTCACAAAAGACGGCACGAATTACTACATCAGCAGTGCCACCGCCGGGGAAACCCGGGCGGCGTATGAGAGTATCTGTCAAAGGGACGCTTCACGCTGACCATGGATCATGATTGAAAGTCAGTTACAAATATTCTGTTTACAGTATCCTTACATCTCGGACAAGGTTCATCGGGATAATTGGCAATAAAGTACTGCAGGCATTGTTTTCCGCTTCCAGTGGGATATTCGTTGATGCATTTATACATGCAGAACATCCCTTCGTTTTGACCGCCGGCTACCTGATCTCAGTTTTTGTGCCTCCCCTTTTATTATACAGCTCCACCTGAAATGCGACAGGTTTTTTGAGATACTACCGATCGCCATATCGATATTTGCCCGATTTCTTTGATTTCATCGGGAAGTATGTTAGAATGGGAAGGTGTTGTTGAGTGACATAGTGAGCATATGAAAGCGAGCGCCGTGACAGTTCACGATACGGTGAGCGTTTCAGGCAAGAAAGTAACGGTCAAGTGAAAGGAACAGGGATATGAGTGAAAAAGCAATGCTGGAGATCAGGAATTATTCAAAGTCCTACGGAGGCGAAAAGAAGGCGGCGGACAATGTTTCGCTGCAGGTTATGAGCGGTGATATCTACGGCTTTATCGGACATAACGGCGCCGGTAAATCCACCACCATCCGCGCTGTGGTGGGGGTACTGGACTTTACGGAGGGTGAGATCTATATAGACGGCCATTCCGTAAAGAATGAGCCTATGGAATGCAAGAAGGTTACGGCTTACATTCCGGATAACCCGGATCTGTATGAGAATCTGACAGGCATCCAGTATCTGAATTTCGTGGCGGATGTTTTTGACATCGGAGCCGCGGAGAGGGAAGAGCGGATCCGCAGATACGCCGATGCCTTTGAGATCACCGCCGCCCTGGGAGATCTGATCAGTTCCTATTCCCACGGTATGAAGCAGAAGGTTGCGCTGATTTCCGCCCTGATCCACGAGCCGAAGCTTCTGGTGCTGGATGAGCCCTTTGTGGGTCTGGACCCCAAGGCGACCTTCAAGCTCAAGGAGATCATGCATGAGATGTGTGAAAAAGGAGCAGCGGTCTTTTTTTCCACCCACGTCCTTGATGTGGCGGAAAAACTCTGCAACAAGGTGGCCATCATCCGGCAGGGTAAGATCATCGATTCGGGAACCATGGAGGAGATGACGGAGGGACATTCCCTGGAGGAGGTATTCCTGGAGGTGGAGCAGGATGAACAATGATCTGATCCTTTTGCTCAGGACTCTTTTAAAGTCCACGAGTCTTATCAATATCCGGCGATATACCCATGACCAAAAGAAGAAGCGGAAGGTGATCCTCAGCTATGTTGGTCTGGGCTGCCTGTATGCCATGCTGATCGGCTATTCTCTGGCACTGTGCATCGGTTACGGCGCCATGGGCATCATCGATTCGGTGCCGGTGTTCTGTGCGATCACGGTCAGCACCCTGGCCTTCTTTTTCACCTTCCTGAAGACCAACGGCTATCTGTTCAACTTCAGGGAATATGACATGCTGATGTCCCTTCCCTTTGAATCGAAGACGGTTGCTGCGGCAAAGTTTTTGTATATGTATTGCAAGAGCCTTCCCTGGTACCTGAGCATTTCAGTTGCCATGATGGTAGGCTACGGGATCTATGCAAAGCCTTCGGTTCCGGTGTATCCGGTGTGGATCGTCCTTACGCTGATTCTTCCGGTGATCCCCATGCTGGCTGCTGCTTTTCTGGGCTTTCTCATCGCCCGGTTCAGTGCTGGGTTCAAAAAGACCAATCTTGTCCAGACCATCCTGACCATTATTTTTGTCCTGTTTTGTTTCTCCCTCAGGTTCATCATTGAGGATCTGTTCCGGGAGGATAAGATGGAGCAGACTCTGAATCAGATATCCGATGCCACAAAGCAGGCAGGCGGGATCTATCTGCCGGCGGGCTGGTTCGACGATGTGATAGTAAAGGGCAGCGTTTCTTCGGCCCTGTTGCTGGCGGGTGTCAGCCTGATCCTGTTTGCGGCGGTGTTCGCCATCGTGGGCAGATCCTACCGCAACATCAATTCCGCCCTGAAGTCCCATGCGGCAGCCGGTCATTACAAGATGACCGTTCAGAAAAAGAGAAGCGTCTGCATGGCGATCGCCCATAAGGAGTTTAAGCGACTGACGGGTTCTACGGCCTACATGGTCAACGGTGCCATGGGAGAGATCCTGGCGCTGATCCTGGGACTTTTGACCCTGGTTGTCGGTTTGGATACCATCATTGAGAAGGTGACGGAAGGCGCGCCCATTGACGCGGCGATGCTTCAGCCGGCCATCCCCTTCATCATCTATTTCTGCATCGGAATGGTGGCTACGACAGCCTGTTCCCCTTCCCTGGAGGGAAAGAATTACTGGATCGTTCAGAGTCTTCCCATTTCCAAAAGGACGCTGTATCAGGGAAAAATGCTCTTCAACATGCTGCTGAGCGTTCCCTTCATGAGTTTTGGCATCCTGTGCATGTGCATTTCGGCAAAAGTGCCGGCCCTCAACACCCTGCTCTACCTGATCCAGGGAGTGACGCTCTGCGCATTTTCCACTGCCTGGGGCTGTGTCTGCGGTATAAAGCATATGCGCCTTGACTGGGAAAACGAGATCGAGGTGATCAAGCAGAGCGCGGCAGTGGCCATCTATATGCTGCCGAATATGTTTGTGACCATGGGACTGGTGGTGCTGGTGGTATTTTTGGGCACTAAGCTGGATCATGTAGTGCTGGTTCTCATTTTTACCCTGGTCTATGGGGCACTGGCGGTACTCAGTTACCTTCGGGTAATGGCCCTTGCCCGGGAAAATTAAAGGGATGAGGGTATGATCGGAAAAAAATAAAGGATTTTCCGCTTCTTCGCAGAAAAAGAATAATTGGGAGGAAGGGTCGATGATCATCAGAGAAAAGCTGGAAGAGCTGGAATTTCACAATCTGAGTCCTTACGCCACCTACAGTCGTAATTCCAGGGGGCGGGACAGAGAAGAAGAGCAGTGTGATATCCGGCCCGTATTTCAAAGGGACAGGGACAGGATCCTGCACAGTAAAGCCTTTCGCCGGCTGAAGGATAAAACCCAGGTCTTCCTGGCACCGGAAGGAGACCATTACCGGACCAGAATGACCCACACCCTTGAGGTATCCCAGAATGCAAGGACCATTGCCAAAGCACTTCGGCTCAACGAGGATCTGGTGGAGGCCATAGCTCTGGGACATGATCTGGGGCATACCCCCTTCGGACATGCCGGAGAGAGGGCACTGAATGATGTCTGCCCCCTGGGGTTTGTACACAGCGAGCAGAGCGTTCGTACGGTAGAAGTTCTGGAAAAGGACGGCCAGGGTCTGAACCTTACCTGGGAGGTAAGGGACGGCATCCGGAATCATCAGACGGCACTTATGCCTTCCACCCTGGAGGGCAAGATCGTAAGGATCTCCGATAAGATCGCCTATATCCATCATGATATGGATGATGCCATCCGGGCAGGTATCCTTACGGATCAGGATGTTCCCACCTCCATCGGAGAGGTGATCGGTTTTTCTCTCTCCCAGAGACTGGACCATTTCATTCACGACATCGTGATCAACAGCATGGATCAGAACGATATCAAAATGTCCCCGCCGGTGGAGGCGGCCATGAAGGAGATGCGCGCTTTCATGTTTGAGAGGGTGTATCAGAATCCGGTTGCCAAAAGCGAGGAGAAAAAGGCGGAGGATCTGATCCGGACGCTGTACGAATATTTTTACAAGCATACCGAGAAGCTGCCGGGAGAGCTCTTTGGCCTCCTTGACAAGGGCACGCCGAAGGAACAGATTGTGTGCGACTTTATCAGCGCCATGTCGGACAGATATGCCATCTCCCTGTATGAGGAGCTGTATATCCCCAAGTCCTGGATGGTGATCTAAAGGGAATTTATATGTATTATTCGGAAGAGTTGGTCGAGGAGATCAGATCTCAGTGCGATATCGTGGATCTGATCTCCGGCTATGTAAGCCTCAAAAAAAAGGGCAGCAATTACTTCGGTCTCTGTCCTTTTCATAACGAAAAATCCGGATCCTTTTCCGTCAGTCGGGAGCGTCAGATGTTTCACTGCTTTGGCTGCGGCGTCAGCGGAAATGCCTACACTTTTCTCATGAAGTATGAGAACTTTACCTTTCCGGAATCGGTGCAGTTCCTGGCCCAGAGAGCCGGGATCAGCCTGCCGGAGGAGTCGGCGGACGGCCGGATGGAGGAAAAGGAAAAGCGGCGCAAGGAGCTTTTGGCCGTTAACAAGGATGCGGCCACTTACTTTTACTACGCACTTCGGGATCCTTCCGGAAGTCAGGGCCTTGCCTATTTTCAGGGCCGCCAGCTCAGCGAGGAGACCATGCACAGGTTCGGCCTGGGCTATGCCGATAAGAGCGGGAAAAAAGTGATCGCCTATCTGCGGTCCAAGGGCCATTCCGATGAGGCCATCCGGGATGCGGGACTGGCGGAATTCCATGAAAAGTACGGGCTTTCGGGAAAGTTCTGGAACCGGGTGATGTTCCCGATCCAGGATATCGGAAACCGGGTCATCGGCTTTGGCGGCAGAGTGATGGGGGAAGGAGAGCCTAAGTATCTGAACTCCCCGGAGACCGAAATCTTCAATAAACGAAGAAATCTTTACGGCATGAATTATGCCAGAACCAGCAGAAAGGATCATGTGATCCTCTGCGAAGGATATATGGATGTGATCGCCATGCATCAGGCCGGGTTCAACCAGGCGGTGGCATCCCTGGGAACGGCCTTTACCGACCAGCAGGCCATGCTCATCGGAAGGTATGTACGAAACGTCATCCTGTCCTATGACAGTGACGAGGCCGGCACCAAGGCGGCGCTGAGAGCCATCGGGATCCTGCGGCAAGCAGGACTTTCCGGAAAGGTGCTCAACTTAAAGCCCTATAAGGACCCGGATGAGTTCATCAAAAATCTGGGCAAAGAAGAATTTGAAAAGCGGCTGAAGGAAGCGGAAAACGGATTCTATTTTGAGATCGCCCAGCTGGCAGCTGGGTACGATCAGACGGATCCGGATCAAAAGACGCAGTTCCACAACGCGCTGGCCAGGAAGCTTTGCAGCTTCTCCCAGGAGATCGAAAGGGAGAACTACCTTCAGGCCATCGCCGAGAAGTATTTCATCAATCCCCAGATCCTCCGGGAGGCGGTGATCAGTTATGCTGCAGCGGGAATGGAAAAGGTGGAAGTAAAACCCAGGGTGTTGCCCGCAGCGCAAAGGCAGAAGGAAGTCAGGGAAAAGAAATTGACCCGCAGTTGTCAGCTTTTATTGGGGTGGCTCTGTGACAGACCCAGGCTCTACCGGCAGCTGGCAGATCATCTCAAACCGTCGGATTTCAAGGAAGAGCCCTTCGTAAAGGCGGCGGAGCTCATTTTTGAAAAGCTGGACAAGGAAGAGGAGCTCAATCCTGCCGCTCTGATCAGTTGTTTTGAGGAGGAAGAGGATCAGAGGCTGGTGGCGGAGATCTTCCATGCCAGGGACGACGTCCTCCAGTGGGATGGACAGGAGCAGACAGAGGATAAGCAGATCGGCAAGATCGATCAGAAGGTCTTCAGGGAAGTCCTGCTCAGCGTTAAGAACGCAGCTTATGAGGAAATGGCCAAAACGGCACCGCTGGCCGAAGTGATGGCTTGTAAAAAAGATATCGAAAAGCTTTCATCGCTTAAGATAGAAATGTAAAGGAGAAAAAACATGGCAGCCAGAAAAACAGCAGCAACGGAAAGTGCAAAGGCGGAAACGAAGAAAAAGACGACTAAGACCGCTGAGAAAGCGGCTACAGCCGGAAAGACCGCCAAGAAGACTGCGGAGAAGAAGGTAGCGGAAAAGAAGACCGCGGAGAAGAAGACTGCGGAGAAGAAGGCCGCAGAGAAGAAGACCGCGGAGAAGAAGACCGCGGAGAAGAAGACTGCGGAGAAGAAGACCGCGGAAAAGGCCACCGCAGAGAAGAAAACTGCGAAGAAGACGGCAGAGAAGACGGCAGAAAAGAAGATTACCTCCAGAAAAGCCAAGGCAGCACAGGCGGCTGAGGAAGCAGTGGAAGAAGTAGTGGGAGAAGTGATGGAGGAGCCGGCTATAGAAAAGCCCAAAAAGAGAGCTTCGAAAAAGTCCAAGGCTGCTGCGCAGGCAGAGGAGCCCATGGAGCTGTCCGATGATCCCGAAGACAAGAGAGAGACGGACGAGCGCTTCGAGCAGAAGCTGACCGAGCTTCTGAAGCTGGCCAAGAAAAAGAAAAATGTCTGTGACTATCAGGAAGTGGTGGATTTCTTAAGCGACCTTCGTCTGGAAGACGACCAGCTGGATAAAGCCGTTGAACATCTGGAGAAGAACGGCGTGGATGTGCTCCGTATCAGCGATGATGATGAGCCCGATGAGGAGATGCTGCTGAACGAAGAGGAAGAGGTGGATGTTGAGAACATCGATCTCTCCGTACCCGACGGCGTTAACATTGAGGATCCGGTACGTATGTACTTAAAAGAGATCGGTAAGGTTCCTCTTCTGTCGGCCGATGAAGAGATCGAGCTGGCAAAGAGGATGGAAGAGGGCGATGAAGTTGCCAAGCAAAAGTTAGCAGAGGCTAATCTTCGTCTCGTGGTTTCCATTGCAAAGCGCTATGTGGGAAGAGGCATGCTGTTTTTGGATCTGATCCAGGAGGGTAACCTGGGCCTTATCAAGGCAGTTGAGAAGTTTGATTACAGAAAGGGTTACAAGTTCTCCACCTACGCGACCTGGTGGATCCGTCAGGCCATCACCAGAGCCATTGCGGATCAGGCAAGGACCATCCGTATCCCGGTTCATATGGTGGAGACTATCAACAAGCTGATCCGTATCAGCAGACAGCTGCTGCAGGAGCTGGGGAGAGAACCAACCCCCGAAGAGATCGCCGTTCAGATGAACATGCCTGTTGACAGGGTCCGTGAGATCCAGAAGATCTCCCAGGAGCCCGTATCCCTTGAAACCCCCATCGGTGAGGAGGAAGATTCCCATCTGGGCGATTTCATTCAGGATGATAATGTACCCGTTCCTGCGGACGCCGCAGCATTCACGCTGCTTCGCGAGCAGCTCAACGAGGTACTGGATACCTTAACGGAGAGAGAGCAGAAGGTGTTGAAGCTCCGCTTCGGTCTGGATGACGGAAATGCAAGAACCCTTGAGGAAGTGGGCAAGGAGTTCAACGTAACCCGTGAGCGTATCCGTCAGATCGAGGCAAAGGCACTGCGTAAGCTCCGTCATCCCAGCCGCAGCAGAAAGCTGAAGGATTATCTGGATTGACGATGGGAGAAGTAAAAAAAGAAGGTTATAAGAGTATGCCGCCCCGTTTGTCCCAAAGGCTTACGGCCCTGGTGGAAATGCTGGCGGAAGGGGCAAAAGAGCCCTATCCCGTAGTCTGCGATGTAGGCTGCGATCATGGATGGATCGCCATCACGCTCTGTCTGAAGAACGTGGCGGAAAGAGTGATCGCCAGTGATGTGAGAGAAGGCCCCCTTGACCGGGCCAGAGAGCATGTGGCGGAGTGCGGACTGGCAGGAAGGATCGATACGGTGCTTTCCGACGGACTTTCACATGTGGGTGAAGATCAGGCCCGGGCAGCGGTCATCGCCGGAATGGGAGGGTTTCTCATCCGGGACATCATCCTGGAAGCGCAGGGAAGGCAGGCTTTGCCGGATATTCTGATCCTGCAGCCCCAAAACGGATATCCGGAGGTGCGGATGACGCTGAGGGATCTTGGGTATGGGATCGAAAAAGAGACCATGGTCAGGGAGGACGGCAAGTACTATGTGATCCTGCGGGCAGTTAAGGGTGCTGATTCATCTGCTGCAGGCAAGGCCGGACCGGAAGATACGGAAGTTCGTGACAGCTTCGGAGGATATCTTCTCGATCACCGGGATCCGGTGCTTTTGGAGTATCTGCAAAGAGAGAAGGAGAAGTTTACCGGGATCGTCAGCCGGGCACCTCAGGGGACAGACGAGGCGAAGGCAAGACTCGGTGAGATAGAAAAAGCAATGCAATATTGGGAGGTCTGATATGCATAAGATTACAATCTGTGGGGAAACAAAGGAATACGAAGAGGGCATTACCTATCTGGAGCTGGCAAAGGAGTATCAGGACAGATACCCGGAGACCATCGCCCTGGCTGCCATCGGCAACCGGATCCAGGAGCTGCATAAGGTAGTGGATCGCGATTGTGAGGTAAGCTTCCTTACACTGGCGGATTCCGCCGGCCATAAGGCATATGTCAGGACGGCAACCATGATGCTGATGAAGGCTGTGGAGGATGAGCTTTCCGATATCCGCCCGGATCAGGTGAAGGTGGAGTTTGCCATAGGTAACGGTTACTACATCAGCATGAAGGGACATCTGGTAACCCAGGTGGAGATCAAGAGCCTGGAAGCTGCCATGCGGAAGATGCAGCAGGATGCCTTGCCCATCGAGAAAAGAGCGGTTCCGAAGGATGAGGCCATCCGCCTGTTTGAAAAGACCAACATGTCCGATAAGGTGAAGCTGTTCCGGTACCGCAGAAGCTCCAGTGTGAATGTATATTCCCTGGGCGGTTATCAGGATTATTACTTCGGATATATGCTGCCGAATGCGGGCTATGTGGAGTATTTTGAACTCCTGCCCTATGAGCAGGGTGTCATCCTTAACCTGCCGGGTACCCAGAGCCCCCGGGAGCTGACCATGTTCAAACCCCGCAAGAAACTGTTTGCCACCCTTAACCAGGCCAATGACTGGGGCAACACCCTGGGAATCGATACCGTGGGGGATCTGAACGATCAGATCTGCATGGGTAATATCAGTGATCTGGTGCTGGTACAGGAGGCTTTGCAGGAGAGAAGGATCGGAGAGATCGCCAAGGATATCGTAAGGCGGGGCGACGTGAAATTCGTTATGATCGCCGGACCTTCCTCCAGCGGAAAGACCTCTTTTTCACACAGGCTTTCGATCCAGCTCCGTACCCTGGGGCTCAGACCGCATCCCATCGCATTGGATGACTATTTCAAGAACAGGGAATTCACTCCCAGGGATGAGCACGGCAATTATAATTTTGAATGTCTCGAGGCCATAGATGTGGAGCTTTTCAACAGCGATATGTCAAGACTTCTGGCGGGAGAGAAGGTAGAGCTGCCCACTTTTAATTTCAAGACAGGCAGCAGAGAATATCGGGGTAATTACAAGCAGCTTGGCAAGGGTGATATCCTGGTACTGGAGGGTATCCACGGACTGAATGATAAGATGTCCTATTCCCTCCCCAACGAGAGCAAATACAAGATCTATATCAGCGCTCTTACCAGCCTGAACATAGATGAGCATAACAGGATACCTACCACGGATACCAGACTGCTGCGCAGGATGGTTAGGGACGCCAGGACCAGAGGCGCTTCGGCGGAGCGCACCATCGGCATGTGGTATTCCGTAAGAAAGGGCGAGGAGGAGTACATCTTCCCCTTCCAGGAGAATGCGGACGCATTTTTCAACAGCGCCCTCATTTACGAACTGGCGGTCATCAAGCAGTATGCGGAGCCGCTTCTGTACTCCATCACTCCCGATATGCCGGAGTATATGGAGGCTAAGAGATTGCTGAAATTCCTCAGCTATTTCCTTGGTGTCAGCACCGAGAATCTGCCCAACAATTCCATCGTAAGAGAATTCGTGGGCGGCAGCATTTTCCCGGTTTGATGTAATAAAGAGCAGAGAACGAAAAGGATAAGTCGGACAGGTGATCGCGGCTCACAGAGACGAGGAAAGTCCGGGCTTCACAGGGCAGGATGCCGGATAACGTCCGGTGGAGGCGACTCCCAGACCAGTGCAACAGAAATAAACCGCCGCCTTGTGCGGTAAGGGTGGAAAGGCAGTGTAAGAGACTACCGCCTGTCCGGTAACGGGCAGGGCACATGTAAACTCCATTCGAAGCAAGACCAAACAGAAAGCGATGCAGCGGCCCGCTGGGCTTTCAGGTAGGTCGCTTGAGCCCGTCGGTAACGGCGGGCCTAGACAGATGATCACCCAACGACAGAACCCGGCTTATCGTCCGGCTTATCCTTTTCGTTCTCTGCAACGATAAATATTCAGTAGGAGGCAGTACCATGACTAAGATTGACATTGTATCCGGTTTTTTGGGAGCGGGTAAGACCACGTTGATCAAAAAACTTCTGGCGGAAGCGCTGAAGGGTGAGCAGGTTGTGCTCATCGAGAATGAGTTCGGAGAGATCGGCATTGACGGAGGGTTCCTGAAGGAATCCGGCATCGAGATCACCGAGATGAACTCCGGCTGCATCTGCTGTTCCCTGGTGGGAGATTTTGCGGCATCCTTAAAGGAAGTGCTGGAAAAATACACCCCGGACCGTATCCTTATCGAGCCCTCGGGTGTAGGAAAGCTCTCTGATGTGATGCGTGCCGTTGAGGGAGCAACCGCTTCCGAAGGCGTACATCTGAACAGTGCCGTTGCGGTGGTGGATGCCAAGAAGTGCAAGACCTATCTGAAAAACTTCGGTGAGTTCTTCGAGAATCAGATCGAGCATGCAGGCACCATTATCCTGAGCCGTACCGGCGAGATGAGTGATGAGAAGATCGAGCAGACTGTAGCTCTGATCCGTGAGCATAACGCCAAGGCGCAGATCATTACCACTCCCTGGGACCAGTTGGAGGGAGTTAAGATCTTAGAGGCTATCGAGGATGCCAAGGATCTGGAGGCAGAGCTTCTGGCGGAGGTGATGTCCCATCCCGAGGAGCATCATCACCATCATCATCATGACCATGATCACGACCATGACCACGATCACGACCATGATCACGAGCATCATCACGATCATGACCATGAGGAGCATGAACATCACCACGACCATGACCATGAGGAGCATGAACATCACCACGACCATGATCATGAGGAGCATGAGCATCACCACGACCATGATCATGAGCACCATGAACATCATCATGACCACGAGCATGAGCATCATCATGACCATGACCATCATCACCATCACCATGATGCGGATGAGGTATTTACCAGCTGGGGCATGGAGACGCCTGCCAAGTATACCGCCGAGGAGATCGGTCAGATCCTTGAAAAGCTCAATGATCAGGAGACCTACGGTTACATCCTCCGCAGCAAGGGTATGGTAGCTTCTGCTGACGGAAGCTTCATCCACTTTGATTTCGTACCCGGTGAGAGTGAAGTGAGAAAGGGACCTGCAGAGGTGACCGGCAAGATCTGTGTCATCGGTTCCGAGATGAAGGAAGATGCCCTGAAGGAACTTTTTGCAAAATAAATGCCTGATATGAAGGAGAGGTAACTATGATACCCGTATATATGATCAATGGTTTTCTGGACAGCGGAAAATCCATGTTCATTCAATACACGATCTCGCAACCCTATTTCCAGACGAAGGGCACCACGCTGGTGATCGTCTGCGAGGAAGGCGAGGTGGAATATGACAGCGAGCTTCTGAAAAAAAGTAACGCCGTAATGGAATTGATCGAGGATGAGGAGGATTTCACGCCCCAGAATCTGATCAGTCTTGAGAAAAAACACAGACCCGTCAGAGTTCTTATCGAGTTTAACGGGATGTGGAACAGCAAGAACGTGAAGTTCCCCTGGCACTGGAAGCTGGAGCAACAGATCACTCTTATCGACGGATCTACCTTTGCAAGCTATTTTACCAACATGAAATCCCTGATCGCAGAGCATATCCGTAAATCCGAGATGATCATGGTCAACCGGTGCGATAACGTGATGGAGAACATCCCCAGCTATAAGCGCAACATCAAGGCCATCAATCAGAATGCGGAGATCATTTTTGAGGATAAGAACGGCGAGGTGAACGCCACCCTGGAAGAGGATCTGCCCTATGATGTATCGGCTGAAACCATCGAGCTGAATGATATGGCCTACGGTATTTGGTATATCGATGTACTGGATAATGCACCCCGTTATGAAGGAAAGACCGTAAGCTATGTGGCTCAGGTCTTAAAGCCGAAGGAGTTTCCGAAGGGTTATTTCGTGCCGGGACGTATGGCAATGACCTGCTGTGCCGAGGATATGGCATTTCTGGGATATGCCTGCAAGTATGATAAGACGGATGACCTTAAAGAACAGGATTGGATCAGGGTAACTGCCAAAGTCAGCCTGGAATACTTTGAGGATTACGGTAAGGAGGGCCCTGTCCTTCACGCCGTTAGCATTGAGAAGACGGACAAACCGGCAGAACCGGTGATCAGTTTCGTATAAGGAGAACCTATGTTAGAAGAAAAGCAGGATGACCTGACCCGGGAGGTGCCGGAAAAGCAGGAGGAAGAAAAGCTGGATATCAAGCGTGAGATCATCTCCTGGATCCTGACCATCGCCCTTGCGCTGGGGCTGGCACTTTTCCTGAATCATTTCATCATCGTAAATGCCAACGTTCCCACGGGCTCCATGGAGAATACCATTCAGCCCAAGGACCGACTGATCGGCTGGCGGCTGGCTTACCTTTCGGAGGGACCGGAAAGAGGAGATATCATCATTTTTCGTTATCCCGTGGATGAAAAGGAGATCTACATCAAGCGGGTCATCGGACTTTCGGGGGAGACCATCGAAATCCGGGAAGGCAAGGTCTATATCAATGACAGTGATACGCCCCTTGATGAGCCCTACCTGAAGGAAGAGTGGAAGATCGCCAATGACGGGCTAAGGCTGGAGATCCCGGAGGGGTACTATTTTGTTATGGGTGATAACCGGAATAATTCCGCCGACGGAAGGTACTGGGCCGGGGAAGCCGTGATGAGCGGTGAGGCCACCGACTACGACGATGCCATCAATAAGAAGCTCTGCTTCGTTTCACAAAAAAAGATCCTGGGAAAGGCTATCATCCGATACTTCCCCAAGATCAAGAAATTCGAGGATGTGGATTACTGAGGATCAATATCCGGTGTACTTGCCTTCGCAGTACTTGCAACGGTAGATGCCCTTTTCTTCATCCGACAACATGAAGATATGTTCAAGTCCCTGCTCTATCGAAGTGATACAGCGGGGATTTTTGCATTTGATGACATTTCTTACTTCTTTGGGAAGGATCAGGTCCTCCTTATGCATGATCTCGCCGTCCTGAATGACATTGACGGTGATGTTGCGATCCAGAAAAGCCAGCACATCCAGGTTGATGGAGCCCACCGGGCATTCCACCTTCAGGATGTCTTTTTTGCCCATCTTGCTGGAGCGGGCATTTTTGATGATGGCTACCTGCGCATCGGTCTTGTCCAGCTTGAGCAGGTGATAGATCGTCAGGCTTTTACCTGCCTTGATATGATCGAGAACGTATCCTTCTTCTATTTTTCCGACGTTAAGCATTCCGGTTCCTCCTTGGATGTTGATATATGGTTATCGGGAAGCCTATGCTAACCCGAGTAGGGTCAGGATCAGTGCCATACGCACGTAGACACCGTATTGAACCTGCTTGAAATAAACGGCTCTGGGATCGTCGTCCACCTCTACCGAGATCTCGTTGACACGGGGCAGGGGATGAAGGACCAGCATATCTTCACGGGCCAGTTCCATCTTGGCTTTGTCCAGGATGTAGAAATCCTTCAGTCGTACATAATCCTCTTCGTTGAAGAAGCGCTCTCTCTGTACTCGCGTCATGTACAGAAGATCCAGATCACCGATGGCTTCCTCCAGACGGATCACTTCCTCAAAGGGAATGTTCTTTTCCTTCAGCATATCCACGATGTAGTCGGGGATCCGAAGCTCCTCGGGGGAGATGAATACGAAGCGGATGCCCTCATAGCGGGACAGGGCATTGATCAGCGAATGGACCGTGCGGCCGAATTTCAGATCGCCGCAAAGGCCGATGGTGAAGTTGCCAAGTCTGCCCTTTAAGGCGCGGATGGTAAGCAGATCGGTAAGGGTCTGGGTGGGGTGCTGGTGTCCGCCGTCACCGGCGTTGATCACCGGGATAGTGGAGTGGGTGGAAGCCACCGTTGCCGCACCTTCCTTGGGATGGCGCATGGCACAGATGTCTGCAAAGCAGGAGATGACGCGGATGGTGTCTGCCACGCTTTCGCCTTTGGCTGCCGAGGAGGCGGAGGCATCCGAAAAGCCGATAACGCTGCCGCCCAGGTTCAGCATGGCGGTCTCGAAGGAGAGACGCGTTCTGGTGCTGGGCTCGTAGAAGCAGGTGGCGATCTTTTTACCGGTGCACTTGTGCTCGTAAGCTTCGGGGTGTTTTTCAATATCGGAGGCCAGGTCAAAAAGCTTGTCCAGTTCTTCGGTACTGAAGTCTAAGGGGTTGATCAGGTGTCTCATGTTTATTCCTTTCTGCAGTTAGCATTTGCTTATAAAAGAAAAGCCGGAGAAAAATCTCCGGCTGATACATCACATATAAGAAAGAAGATCACTGACTTCTTTTCTTTTGGGGGCGGTGGCTTCACCGTCGGCATAACCGATGGGGATCAGACAAACCAACTCTCTGTCCTCGGGAAGGTTTAAAAGGGAAGTGATAACGGGTCTGTCAAAAATACCCATGATCACACTGCCGAGGCCGTGTTCATAAGCGGCGAGACAAAAAGTCTGGGAAGCGACACCGGCATCGAACATCTGCCAGCCGTCTCCGCGATCGGTGGAAAAGGAGCCGTCACGTTCGTATCCGCTGCGGTTCTTGACAACGGTGACGGCAATGAGCATCGGTGCCTGCTTAACGATAGCACCGTTACCCGGGAAAGTGGAAAAGCCTTCGTCAGCGATCTGATCCTTCAGGGCGCCGGTCACTGCCACATAGCGGGTGATCTGGGTGTTCTTCCAGCTCGGTGCAAAAGCGGCCTCTGCAATGACCTCTTCAAGGAGCTGCCTGTCCACGGGAGTATCGGTGAACTTACGGATGCTGCGTCGGGAAAGAATGCATTCTTTAGCTGTCATATGACTTCTCCTCTCGTTCTTTTCTGACTAGTGTATCACAGCTTTCGGATTTTGAAAAGAAATAGATTTCGATTTGATTAAATTCCATTCTTTTGGTATACTGTAACAGATATGTAGGCGGCAATTGCTGCGTATGATCCGAAGGAGGAAAACAAATGGAATATCGTGAGAGAAAGAGGATCCTGTTTTTCGGTCTTCCCTGGACCTTTACCGTTTACACCGTTACGGATGATATGATCAATATGAAGAGAGGTTTTCTTCGTACGGTGGAAGATGACTGCTACATGTACAAGGTTACGGATGTTAAGCTGGAGACGGGATTTATGGAAAGGCTCTGCGGCGTGGCTACCATCATCTGCTATACCGGAGATAACACCTCACCTACCCTGCGTCTGATCCATGTAAAGAATGCCAGAGCGATCAAGGATTTCATCCTGAAGGCTTCCGAGGAGGCGAGGATGAAGAGAAGAACCCTGAATACGCTGAACCTGAACGGCGTTCCCGAAATGGATGTAGATGATATAGATTCATAATTGTTCAAGATGAGAGAATGAGGAGGAGAAACATGGAACAGTTAAGACCTTTTGTAGAGAAATTACCTGATTTCTTTAAACCCTGGGGCGAGGAGATCCTGCTCCGCTATTTTGATTTCGAGGGCCGTACCAGCAGGGAGACCTACTGGCATGTATTTCTGAACAGCATCATCATCGGCCTGGTGCTTTCCGCACTTTGTGTTATTCCTGTTATCGGCGTGATCGCAGGTATCGTTGACGGACTTTACGGTCTGGCAACCCTGATCCCGGGCATCGCCATCACGGTAAGAAGACTGAACGATTCCGGCAAGAGCTGGCCTTACATCTTCTTCGGCCTGATCCCCTGTGTAGGCTGGATCATCCTGCTGGTATTCATGCTGCAGCCTTCCGCTGACTGATGCAACGCAGCTTTGATGAAATGGTAACGATATGCCGGTGGCAGCTGCCATCGGCATTTCCTTTGAAAGAAAATGACACAGAAACAACTGGAAGAATATCTGGAAGAACTGAATAGTCTGGGTCGGGTGCCCGGCCTTGATAACATCACCAGACTTTGCAGGAAGCTGGGAGATCCGCAAAATGACCTTTGCTTTATTCACATCGCGGGAACCAATGGCAAGGGCTCTGTCGGGGCTTTTTTATCGGCAGTCTTTACGGAAGCGGGGCTGAAGGCGGGACGGTACATCTCACCCACGATCCGTGAGTATCGGGAGCGTTTCATGGTGGGAGATAAGATGATCTCCCAAAGTCTGCTTCTGGAGCTGATGGATGAGGTGAAAGAAGCCTGTGATGCCATAACAGGGGAGGGCTATCCCCATCCTACGGCCTTTGAGGCGGAAACGGCCTTATCTTTTCTGTTTTATCGCAGGAAAAATTGCGACCTGGTGCTTTTGGAATGCGGTATGGGCGGGCTGCTGGATGCCACCAACGTGGTCAGCACTGCGCTGATGGAGATCCTGACACCCATCGGAGCGGATCATAAGGAGTTTCTGGGTGATACCCTTGAAAAGATCGCTGAGCAGAAGGCGGGGATCATCAAGGAAGGCAGCCTTGCAGTAAGCGCAAAGCAGGAAGAAGGAGTTCTTTCGGTGATCCGCGATATTTGCCGGGCGAAAAACGTGCCGCTTTATGTATGCGACGATGCGGACATCTCGGAGATCAAACATGATCTGAAGCGTCAATCCTTCCGGTATAAAAGTAAGCATAAGCTAACGATTCAGCCGGCGGGCCTCTATCAGATCGACAATGCCCATCTGGCGGCATTGGCGCTGGATGTCCTGATGCAGGCGGGCAAAGAGGGAAAGGCGGGTATTTTTGACAAGACCCTGACAAAACTGCAAAAGAAGCTGGATTGGAATGTGATCAAAAGAGGACTTGCGAAGGCGGTATGGCAGGTGCGTTTTCAGGTAGTGAGCACCGATCCCATGCTGATCCTGGACGGCGCTCACAACAGACCCGCGGCGGCCCGTCTGGCGGAGACCATCAAGTTCTACTTTCCAAATCGAAGGATTATATATATAATGGGATTGTTTCGGGATAAAGATGCGGAAGGGATCCTTCAGGAGACCGCCCGTCTGGCACGGCAGATCATTACGGTCCGGCTGCCGGATGCGCAGAGAAGCGAAGATCCCCTCAGGCTGGCAAAGTTGGTGACGCAGTACAATCCCAATGTTACAACGGCCGACAGTGTGGCGGAGGCCGTGGAGATGGCACGCCTTCTGGCAGGTCCGGAGGGTGTGGTTATTGCCTTCGGCTCCCTGTCCTATCTGGGACAGATCCTTGACATCAGGGAGAGAGAAGCGGGTAAGAAGGTAGGCAGGAAAAGAGGATAAGATGATCGATCAAACCAAGGTGCAAGAGGCAGTAAGGATGCTGCTGGAGGGGATCGGAGAGGATCCCGAAAGAGAAGGCCTGAAGGATACTCCGGCCAGGATCGCAAGAATGTATGAAGAGATCCTTTCCGGGATGCAGGAGGATGCATCGGACCATCTGGTCAGAACCTTCACGTCACAGAATACCGGCATCGTTCTGGAAAAGGATATCACCTTTTATTCCATGTGCGAGCATCATATGATGCCCTTCTGGGGTAAAGCGCATGTAGCTTATATTCCCAACGGCCGTGTGGTTGGGCTTTCCAAGCTGGCCAGATGTGTGGAAGTATATGCCAAAAGGCTGCAGCTCCAGGAACAGATGACCGATCAGATCGCGGATGCGCTGATGCAGAGCCTGGATTGCAAGGGCGTGATGGTCATGACCGAAGCAGAGCATACCTGCATGACCATGCGGGGTGTCAAGAAGCCAGGCAGCAAGACCGTGAGCATGGCGGTCAGAGGAGATTTTGAAAAGGATCAGGAACTGAGGAATACATTTTTTAAGATGCTGGGCAGGGATTGATCGAAGGAGACAGCATGCGGATAGCCGGAAAAGAGTTTGATACGGAGCATGAAGTATATATGGTGGGGATCCTGAATGTGACCCCCGATTCTTTCTCCGACGGAGGAAGGTTTGCGGGCCTGGATCAGGCCCTTTTTCAGACGGAAAAAATGATCGCAGAGGGTGCTTCCATCATCGATATCGGCGGTGAGTCCACCAGACCCGGATATGAAAAGATCTCGGTGGAAGAGGAGATCGAAAGAGTCTCTCCCGTCATTGAGGCAGTGAAAAAAAGGTGGGATATCCCGATATCCCTGGATACTTACAAAAGCGGGGTGGCAGCTGCGGGGATCAGCGCCGGCGCCGATATGATCAATGATATCTGGGGACTTCGCTACGCGGAGGATCCGGGAATGGCAGAGGTGATAGCAACAAGCGGCGCCTCCTGCATTCTGATGCACAACGAGGATACGGTCTATGGAAAGGGCGCTATGGATGCGGTCCTTGCCGGGCTTACGGAAAGCCTTAAGATTGCCCGGAAGGCGGGGATTGCGAAGGAGAATATCATCCTGGATCCCGGAGTGGGATTTGCCAAGGATACGGAGGGAAACAAAGAAGTGATCGCCCGCTCAGAGGAGCTGCTTTCCTTCGGATGTCCCGTGATGATGGCGGTTTCAAGAAAGTCCGTTATCGGCAATACTCTTCAGCTGCCGGTGGGTGAGCGGCTGGAAGGGACCATGGCCCTGACGGCCATCGGCGTGATGAAGGGAGCCTCTTTTTTCAGGGTACATGATGTGAAGGAGAATCTGCGGGCGGCAAAGATGGCTCTTGCCATTCGCGAGTCTATAGGAGGACGGGGATGAGAGATCAGATCCGGATCAGGAACGTATCCTTTCACGGATACCACGGCGTCTATGAATGGGAACAGAAACAGGGCCAGCGCTTTATCTTCAGCGCCAGGCTTTTTGTTGATATGGAAAAAGCAGGAAAGACCGATGGTCTGGAGGATACGGTCAATTACGGATCGGTGCTGAAACACATTCTGGAATTCCTGGAAAACAACCGGTTTCAGCTGCTGGAGAAGGTCGTGACGAGGGCTCTGGAGGATACGATGCAGGCCTTTCCGCTCATCAACGAAATGGAGCTGGAACTGGAAAAACCGGATGCGCCCATCGAGGCGGATTTTGAGACGGTGTCGGTGTGCAGAAGCCTGAAAAGAGCCAGGGCCTATATCGCTCTGGGTTCCAACATGGGTGATAAGAAGGGCTATATAGAAGCGGCGCTGCGCAGGATTGATGAACACCCCTGCTGCAGTGTGAAGAAGGTTTCTTCTCTCATAGAGACCAAGCCCTACGGCGGCGTTGAGCAGGACGATTTTCTCAACGGCGCTGCCTGCGTGGAGACGCTTCTTTCTCCCCGGGCGTTGCTTGATTTTTTGCATGAGCTTGAACAGGAAGCGGGCAGGGTCAGGGAGGTGGTATGGGGACCGCGCACCCTGGATCTGGACATCCTGCTTTACGATGATCTGGTGATGGACAGCGAGGATCTGGCAATCCCGCATTACGATATGGAAAGGCGCGAGTTTGTACTCGCGCCCATGGCAGAGATCGCACCGTTCCTTCGGCATCCCATATCCGGAAAGACGATGCGGGAAATGCTGATGGATTCACAGGAACCGGAACTCCATTCGTAATCCGCCGGCTTTGCCGGCTTCTCCGCAGTTCCTGCTACGATTACTCATGGGGCTCGGGTTCCTGCTTCGCAGTACGAGCAAAAAGAAAGCAGCCCGTGTAAGCAAGCTTACGGACTGCTTTCCTTATGCTCTACTGTGAATCGTAACACCTTTATTCCATATATTTCATGGCGGCGGCTTTGGCGTCGTTGAAGGTGGAGACGGAGGTGGATCCGATGGGACACATGTACTGGGGGATGTCCGCCTGGAAGTCCTGGAAGAACACGTAGCCGCCGGCAAAGTTGATGTTGTGATAGATGCCGGAGGAAACCAGTTCACTTTCGGTTCCGTCGATCCTGACCTTGCAGAGGGCGGGATTTTTGGGATCATTGGTCTGGTAATAAACAAAACCGTTACCCACGTTAAAGCAGTCTACCCGTTCATCTGCAAGTACGTTCATCTCGCCGGTGGAAAGGCTCAGCCGGCAGAGCCTGTAGTTGGCGGAAAGATCCAGGAAATAGATGCAACCGCCGTAATAAACAGGGAACCACATTTCATAGCTGGCTACCTGGCGGGACGAATCGGTCCTGGTATCATACGCATAGAGATAATGGTCACTTTCGGTACCGTTATAATAGATCAGACTTCCGTCGGCGCCGGCAGGATTTACAAGGAAATCCGTCAGCTGCCTGGGGTCTTTTTTATTTGTTGTGATGCTGTGGAGACAGAGGGTCATGAGCCCGTCTACTGCTTTGGTGTAGTAGACCCGGTTGCCTACCAGGATCAGCTTGTCGCAGTCGGATTTATCCAGACACAGCACATGCTTTCCGTCGGAGTCGCTCCGGTAGATGCCGGACATTCTCACAACGAAGCCCAGGGAAGAAGCGGCAGAGGAGTTCTTCTGGTAGTAGTACAGATAGTCTCCGCCGATGTTCATAAAGCCGGCAGCGGCATTGCTGATCTTACGGATGTCCGTCAGATCCCTGTTCATCTTGTAGATCGTATTCTGATCATAGGGATTGGCAAAATAGATCGTCTCGTCATCTTCCACGAAATTTCCGCCGTTGTTGAGGTTACCCGCGGTATTACCCACCAGATCCTCGGGATTCTGCGCTATGCCCCGGTTTTGACGGATCACAAGGAACACCCCCAGGCCTAACAGCAGGACCAGGATAACGATCAGCGGGATCATTCTTTTATTCATTCCTATCGCCCCCATTTCCTTACTTTTACCATTCGTTTTTTTTAGTTTATCACAGATCAGCCGGTTTGATAAGCGGTATTTACCGAGACAATTTGCCATTGTCCTTGGGGCAAAATAAGGGTATACTGTTAGGAGCAAATACTACTGAATGAAAAGGAAAAATACTATGGAAAACGGACTTGACCTGGGCAGTCTCAGGGAGAAGATAGATCAGGTGGACAGGCAGATCGTGTCTCTTTACGAAGAGAGGATGAAGATCTGTGCGGACATCGCGGAGTTTAAGATCGACAACGGAAAAAGGGTCTTTGACAGGACAAGGGAAGAGGAGAAGCTTCGCAGCGTCAAGGCGCTGACCCACAACGAGTTTAACAGCATGGGGATCGAGGAGCTTTTTGAGCAGATCATGTCCATGAGCCGGAAGCTTCAATACCAGATGCTCACCGAAAAGTCCGTCATGGGAAGACTCCCCTTCATTGAGGTAGACTCCCTCATTGAAGACAAGGCAAGGGTGGTTTTCCAGGGGGCAAGAGGCTCCTATTCCCAGGCGGCCATGGAGGCCTATTTCGGGAAGGACATCAGCAGCTTTCATGTGGAGACCTTCCGGGATGCCATGAGCGCCATTGAGGAGGGCAGTGCGGATTTTGCCGTGCTTCCCATTGAGAATTCTACGGCGGGTATCGTCAGTGAGATCTACGATCTGCTGGCGGAGTTTGAGAACTATATCGTGGCAGAGCAGATCATTGAGATCCGCCATTGCCTTATGGCCTGTCAGGGGGCTGACATGGATACCATCCAAAGGGTCTATGCCCATCCCCAGGCATTGATGCAGTGCTCCGAGTTTCTCTCTTCCTACCCCTGGGAGCAGATCAGCATGAAGAACAATGCTTTTGCGGCTGCCAAGGTAAGGGATGAGCAGGATGTCACCCAGGCGGCTGTGGCCAGCGAGTATGCGGCGGGTTACTACGGACTTCAGATCCTGCAAAAGGAGATCCAGCAGTCCGAGAGCAATTCCACCAGGTTCATCGTGGTCACCAATCAGAAGATCTTCCTTCGCAATGCGGGCAAGATCAGCATCTGTTTTGAGCTGCCCCACCGAAGCGGTGCGCTTTACCACATGCTGTCCCATTTCATCTACAACAATCTGAACATGACGGGGATCGAATCCAGACCGATTCCGGATCGCCCCTGGGAGTATCGTTTCTTCATAGACTTTGATGGCAATCTTTCCGACGGCGCGGTGAAAAATGCGATCCGCGGTCTTCGGGAGGAGGCCAGGAATCTTCAGATCCTCGGTAATTACTGAGAGGGGTAAAGGAGTTAGCCATGGCATACAAAACCTTTGCAGCCATAGACGTCGGTTCCTACGAGCTGGCGATGAAGATCTTTGAGATCTCTCCGAAAAAAGGACTTCGGGAGATCGATCATATCAGACACAGGATCGAGCTGGGGACGGATACCTATAACACGGGCAAGATCAACAAGGAAAGAGTTGAGGAGGTCTGCCAGATCCTTCGCAGCTTCAAGGAGATCATGAAATCCTACCGGGTGGAGGAGTACAAGGCCTACGGTACCAGTGCGATCCGGGAGACGGAGAATACCACCATCGTTCTGGATATGATCCGTTCCGGTACGGGACTTAACGTGGATGTGATCAGCAATTCCGAACAGCGTTTTCTGGATTACAAGGCCATCGCCTCCAGGGGTGAGACCTTTGAGGAAGTCATCCAGAAGGGAACGGTCATCGTTGACGTGGGAGGCGGCAGCACCCAGATCTCTTTATTTGACCGGGAGGTGCTGATCGGTACCCAGAACCTGAGGCTGGGTCTTTTGAGGCTTAGGGAAAGACTGCTGAACTTCCAGGCGGGAGCCACGGAGAGGATGAGCCTGATACGCGAGCAGGTGGATAACCAGTTTGAGGTGATGAAGCGGCTGTATATGGACGGCCGCAAGATTGAGAATATCATTTTTGTGGATGATTATCTTTCCCTGATCATGCAGCGTCCCGAGCTGGGCTTTTCACGCGTGGGCTTCATGACCAGGAAAGAGTGCGATAATCTGGTGGGCAGGATGCGGTCGGAATCCATTATGGATACGGCCCGTTTCCTGGGGATCAGTGAGGAACGTGCCTTCCTTCTGTACATCAGTCTGGAGATGATGAACCGGATCATGGAGCTTCTGGAGATCCGCATGATCTGGGCACCGGCGGTATGTCTGTGTGACGGTATCGCATATGAGTATGCGGAGAAGAACCGTCTCATCAAGCTGGATCACGATTTTGAACAGGACATTCTGGCCTGTGCACGGAACATCGCAGAGCGGTTCAAGGGCAACGAGGCAAGGACCGTGCTGATGGAAAACACCGCCCTTAAGATCTTTGACAGCACCAAAAAAGTTCACGGCTTAAAGCCCCGGCACAGACTGCTGCTGCAGCTGGCGGCAAGGCTTAATGACTGCGGCAAGTATATCAGCATGTCGAACGTGGGTGAATGCGGATACAGCATCATCATGTCCAATGAGATCATCGGTCTTTCCCATACCGAACGGGAGATCGTGGCAAATATCGTAAAATACAACCGGGCCGATTTTGAATACTATTCCGCGGTACGGACACAGACGGCGCTGGATCGGGATTCCTACCTGATCGTAGCCAAGCTTTCGGCGATCCTGAAGATCACCGACGGTCTGGTAAGAAGCTACCGGGAGAAGTTTTCCGAGGTTAAGACCACGCTTAAGGACAGAGAGCTTTCCATCGTGATCAACACGTCGGAGGATCTGACCCTGGAGCTGGGGCTTTTGGGTCCCAAGGCAGACTTTTTTGAGGAAGTGTTCAACGTCAGAGTGAATGTTTTGCAGAAACGGATCTGAGGAAAGGAATTCCATTATGACGAAAAAAGGCAAGACGGAAAAAGCAGAAAAGAAAGGGAGTGTAAAGTCTAAGATCAAGGACTTTACCGATCCTTCCCTCTACACCAACCGGGAGCTTTCCTGGCTGCTGTTTGACAACCGCATTTTAGGGGAGGCAAGAGACAAGAACAATCCGCTTTTTGAGCGGCTGAAGTTTCTGAGCATCACTGCCTCCAACCTGGATGAGTTCTTCATGGTCCGGGTGGCATCTCTTAAGGATATGGTCCACGCGGGGGTCAATAAAAGAGATATCGCGGGACTTACCCCGGAGGAGCAGCTGGTAAAGATTTACGAAGCGACCCATGATCTGGTGGATATGCAGTACTCTACCTATAACCGGAGCCTGGTGCCCCAGCTGGAGCACAGCGGCCTGCATATCATCGGCCATCATGAGACCCTGTCGAAGGAGCAGCATGAGTATCTGGACCGGTATTTTGACGAGAATATCTATCCCGTGCTCACACCCATGGCGGTGGATTCCTCGCGGCCCTTTCCGCTGATCCGTAACAAGTCTCTGAACATTGCAGCACTCCTGAAGAAAAAGGGTGGCGGCAAGGAGGATATGGAATTTGCAACGGTACAGGTGCCTTCGGTGCTGCCCCGTTTCATCGAACTGCCGGGAGATCTTTTTGCCGATGAGATGAAGAACCACTTGATCCTGTTGGAGGAGATCATCGAGCAGAACATCGATAAACTGTTCCTGAATTACGACGTGCTGTGCGCACACCCTTACCGTGTCATGAGAAACGCGGATCTTACCATTGACGAGGACGAGGCGGAGGACCTGCTGGAGGAGATCGAAAAGCAGCTGAAGCAGCGCCAGAGAGGGGATGCCATCCGTCTGGAGGTGGAGGAAGGCATCCACAAGAAGCTCCTGAAGATCCTGAAGCAGGAGCTGGATATCCGCCAGGAGGAGATCTATTCCATCAACGGACCACTGGATCTTACCTTCCTGATGAAGATGTACGGCATGAAGGGATATGAGGATATGAAGGCAAAGCCCTACACGCCTCAGAGCGTACCGGAGCTTCAGCCTGACTGTGATATTTTTGAACAGATCCGCAAAAAGGACATCCTGCTGCATCATCCCTACCAGAGCTTCGAGCCGGTGGTTTCCTTTATCCAGCAGGCGGCCAGGGACCCGAAGGTCCTTGCCATCAAGCAGACCCTCTACCGTGTCAGCGGTAACTCGCCCATTATACGGGCACTGGCCCAGGCGGCCGATAACGGCAAGCAGGTATCCGTTCTGGTGGAGCTGAAGGCCAGGTTCGATGAGGAGAACAACATCGTTTGGGCAAAAATGCTGGAGCAGGCGGGCTGTCATGTTATCTACGGTCTGGTGGGCCTGAAGACCCATTCCAAGATCACCCTTGTGGTAAGAAGGGAAGAGGACGGCATCCGCAGATACGTCCATCTGGGAACGGGTAATTACAACGATGCCACCGCCAAGCTCTATACCGACATGGGTCTTCTGACCTGTTCGGAAACCATAGGTGAGGACGCCACCGCTGTCTTTAACATGCTTTCGGGTTATTCCGAGCCCAAGAACTGGAACAAGCTTTCCCTGGCGCCCCTGTGGCTTAAGGACAGGTTCCTCTATCTGATCAGGCGGGAGACGGGGCATGCAAGAAGAGGTCTGCCGGCGCGGATCGTGGCAAAAATGAACTCCCTTTGCGATCGGGATATCATAGCGGCCCTTTACGAGGCCAGCAGCGCAGGCGTTCAGATCGATCTGATCGTCCGGGGTATCTGCTGTCTGAAGGTGGGCATCAAAGGTGTATCCGAAAACATCACGGTGCGATCCATCGTGGGCAATTTCCTGGAGCATGCCCGGATCTTCTATTTTGCAAACGATACCCATCCCGAGGTCTATATGGCCAGTGCGGACTGGATGCCGAGAAACCTGGAACGCCGGGTGGAGATCCTCTTCCCGGTTGAGCAGGAGGATCTGAAGGAAAAAGCCATCCATGTACTTAAAGTACAGCTGGCGGATACCATGAAGGCCCAGGTGCTTTCTCCCTTTGATACTTACGAAAAAGTGGACCGCCGGGGCAAGCAGATGATCAGTGCCCAGGAGACCTTCTGCAACGAGGCCATGGAACTGAGCAGACAGATCGCGCTTTCCCAGAGCACGGCCCAGACCAGAGTCTTCATACCGGAGACCCATAAATAAGACCGGAAAGGAAAACAGTAATACCGATATGATAAAACTGATAGCAACGGATGTGGACGGAACGCTGGTGGAAGAGTCCTCACCGGACATTACGCCGGCGCAGATAGAGCTTTTCCGGGAGCTTTCCGATGCGGGGTACCGGGTGACCGTGGCCAGCGGAAGACAGTATAAAAGTGTCAGCACCATGTTTGCACCTGTAGGCAGAGAGCTTTGCTACATCGTAGAGAACGGAGCCCATATCCTGATCGGGGACAAGACCATTCATCACGTCAGAATGAAACGGGAATATGTGGAAGGGATCATGGCCGATCTTCGGGCGCTGTATCCCGAGGGCTGCCATGTAGTGGCATCCACCACGGTGGGATGCTTTCTGGAAACAAAGGATGAGGCTTTCATCAGCAGGATCCGGGACAGATACAGAAACCACGTACTGCTTACGGATGATATCCTGGGGGAGGATGTGGAGTATGTGAAGCTGGCGGTCTTTCGGGAAGGCAGTATCCGTCAGATCGGCGAACAGAACCTGATCCCCAAATGGAAGGATAAGGTCAAGGCCACCATGGCCGGCGAGGAATGGGTCGACTTCATGGATGCGACCGTGGATAAGGGTCGGGGTCTGAAGATCCTGGCAGAGAAGCTGGGTATCGGAACAGCGGAGGTCATGGCCTTCGGCGATAACGAAAATGACATCGGACTGATGCAGGCGGCGGGTGAGAGCTATGCCGTGGGAAATGCGGTAGATAAGGTAAAAGCGGCAGCCGGGCATGTCTGCGGTCCCTATTGGGAAGACGGCGTGTCGCAGGTTTTAAGAACACTTTTGCAGAGCTGAGCACAGCGAAAAAAGGAGGGATATTATGCCGGAATTTGATGATCTTGTATTGGACGCTTTTCTTGAGCAGCAGACCAAGCTGTATCCGAAGAAGGTGGCTGACACCCGGGAAGAGGCAAGAGACTTTCTGGAGGAAAGCTTTGCCGTAGTTCTGGGCAGTGCCAAGGAAGTTTGGGACTATTTCGAGGAGGAAGGGATCGATCCCGGAGACCTGGGTAAGGGTGATATCACTGAAGCGGACGAAGTTTTTGCTGTGGGCGACGGACGATTTCTGATCGTGGAAGGGTAAAAACGAAAGAAAAACGAAAGAAAAAGAATAGATATACATAAAATACTATTATTAGCGCTTTTTTTGGTTGACGATGCAAGATATTGTGTTATGATGTATTATGTAAATTAACGTAATAGCATTCATAAACAAGATTTTGAAAGGAAAGGTACAATCATGAAAAAGCGCTTTTTATGTGCAGCTTTGACGGTAGCTTTGGTTGCAGCAGAGATCCTGCCCGCGGCAGCGGCAGAGACTCAGCCGGCAGCTGAGGCAGAACAGATCGTCGTATCCGACGGTGAGGTTGTTGCCGAAGGAGACGAGGCAGATCAGGGTGTTGAGGTTCAGGATGCTCAGCAGATCGTGGGAGAGGAGGAAGCTCCCGAAGAGCAGATCGCCGAGGAGCCTGCAGAAGAGGAAGATCTGCAGGAGACTGCAGAAACCGTTTCGGAGAACGATGCGGAGGCAGAAGAGTCTGAGGATGAGATCGATGCACAGGGCCAGGCAGCCTACGCCGCACCGGTTGATTTCAAAGAGAATTATCCTTTGGGGAAGGACACGGTCCTGACCTTCAATGTTGATAAGGGTAAAAGCTTTTCATATACGATCAAGCAGGGCACTACTGTGATCAGCTCGAATCCGGCTACTGCTCTACCGTCAAATACGGGAAGCTCCTTTGATCAGATCAGTATCACATTACCGCTTTCGAATAAGGGTTCTTATCCTGTCGGAACATACACTTTGATCGTCTTTGAGACCGGACAAACAGAAGAGTCCTTTAACAGATCTTTCAAGATCGCCCGTTCCATCGGTACTGAGAACACCGAGCTGGTTACCAGGCCCACCATCGTGGAAAGTTCCATCGTATACACGGGCAACGATATCACTCCCCAGGTGACCATCGTTGACAAGGTAGGCGGTAAGAACGTAACCCTGAAACAGGGTACGGATTTCAAAGTAACCGTTACCTCCGCTAATAAGAAGAACATCGGTAAGGCAACCGCAACCGTTGAAGGCATGGGTTCCTATGCCGGCAAGGTAGATCTTGAGTATGTGATCAAACCTCAGGCTCCCAACCTTCCCACGGCAGTCTGCATTTCCGACAGCGCCATCAAACTGGGCTGGAACAAGGTTGCCATCGCTCAGACCTATCAGGTATGGCGTAAGAAGGCATCTGAGAAGAACT
>JAILKJ010000048.1 GCA_024693845.1 Lachnospiraceae bacterium | reverse complement strand
GTAGACGTAGCGCTTAGAGAGCTTGCGCTTGAAAAGGTCAGAAAGGAAAAATATCCAAACTATCCTTCCCGCATGGCAGCACTTTACGTATCAAAAACTTTTAAAGAAGCCGAGCAGTGGGGTGACTATTTTGCAAGTCTTGGCAGGCCAACCTACGGCATCGCAAAGATAAAGGTTAACGGGAATGTATACGAAGGCGATGCCTATAAATGCTTCGATGGCTGCGTAGATGAAGCTGAAAATATCAGGATGGCTGAAATCTACTGGCTTAACGGCCCCAATGAAGACGGTCGCGAACCAATTGTCGAGATCCTTGCTGACGGCGATATTGAAGTGATAGAAATCGTAAAAGAGATCAACGCAAATATCTAGTGATTCAAGGGGTGCCCATCTTCCTTTCTTTTTTGCATCTTACCCTCAAAAAATTACAACTTACCTTCCGATCTGTTTCGTCTTTTCCTCCCTTGCCGTATCATCTGCTTATCAGATCACGACAGGCAAACAAGGGAGGCGAAGATGAATCCTGTAAATTCCATTGAACTGAAAAACTTAACAAAAAGATACGGTGAATACCGTGCGGTAGATGCCCTCAGCTTTGCGGTAAAGCAGGGCGAGTTCGTGGGATTTCTCGGCGTCAACGGCGCCGGCAAGTCCACTACCATAAACATGTTGTCTACGATCCTTACGCCGGATGATGGTGAAGCTTTCCTTTGCGGCTACAGACTCGGAAAGGACGACATGGATATCCGAAGAAGCATCGGTGTGGTATACCAGTCCAATGTCCTGGATGACCTGTTTACCGTAAGAGAGAACATCGTCACCAGGGCAAAGATGCTGGGACTGAATGACAGCATCATCCGGTCAAGGCTGACAGACCTGTCAGATCTTTTGAAGCTCTCGGACATCTGCGACAAGCGCTACAAGGTCCTTTCGGGAGGCCAGAAAAGACGCTGTGAGATTGCCTTTGCACTGATGCATTCGCCGAAGATCCTGTTCCTGGATGAGCCCACCACCGGTCTTGACCCCGCCACCAGGATCGACGTCTGGGAAGCCGTTGAGCAGCTTCGCTCCAACACGGATATGACGGTATTCCTTACAACGCACTACATGGAGGAAGCCCAGTCCGCTGACAGGATCATCATCATCGATCAGGGGAAAAAGCTGGCGGAAGGAACGCCTTTTGCGTTGAAGGAACGGTTTGCCGGGGACAGCCTCAGGCTCTACTTTGCGGAAGACTCCAGAGAAAAAGTCCTGGCGGTGGTTGGAAGAGAAAACCTGATCGCCACTGCCTACGGCGGTTACCTGGAAGCCCCGGATCCTTTCACCGCAGCGGAAACTGCCGGAAAGCTTAAGGGGATCGTGAACGGCTTTGAGATCGTACAGGGCAAAATGGATGATGTATTTTTGAATGTGACGAAGGGAATCGGGAGGGCAGTATCATGAGAAGTTTTCTTGCGATCAATAAAAGAAATCTGGGTTTGTATTTCAGAGATTATTCAGCGGTATTCTTTTCTCTTTTGTCCATGCTGATCGTCATCGTGCTGATGGTGTTTTTCCTGGGGGATGTGTACAACAGCGATCTGTTGGAAGCCTTGAAGATGGTGCCCGGAAGAGGGGGCGCGGAGGATGCGGAGCTGATCGGACAGCTCGGTTTTCTATGGACAAGCGCAGGGATCCTTACCATCAATGCATCCACTGTAACGCACGCTTTTTACGCAAATATGATAAAGGACAGGACCGGGAACCGCCTGAATTCACTGCTTGTGATGCCTGTGAAAAGACCTGTTTTCGTCCTCGGATATGTTTCGGGTGCATGGCTGTCAGGCGTCATCCTGAGCATCATCACCTTCGCAGTGGTGGAAGCCATCGGTGTTTTCCGGGGGATGGCGGTTCTTCCTTTTGCGGTCCATGTCAGGATCCTTCTTCTGATCATGCTGAACAACTTTGTTTTTTCTGCCATCATGTTCTTTCTGGCGACCGTCACAAAGAGCCAGAGCGCCTGGGGCGGCATCGGGATCATCCTCGGCACGTTAGCGGGCTTTCTCGGCGGGATCTACTTCCCGGTGGGCTCCATGAGCGATCTGATGCAGAAGGTTGTGAAATGCTTTCCTTTTATCTACGGAACATCTCTTTTCCGAAAGGTGATGCTGATGCCTGTTGAGAACGCGATTTTTGACGGAATCCCCGATATTTTCAGGGCGGAGACCGACAAGGCCATGGGAATGGACCTTTTCCTTGGAAACAGCCAATTGTCCCAGCCGGGAAAAGCAGGTATACTGATTCTTGTAGGTTTCGTATTTATCGCACTTTCAACCCTGTGTTTATCCATCAGCAAAAAGAAAGACAGATAATGAAGATCACGATTGAGACGCCGTTACCCGGCGAAGAAGATGAGATCATAATCAGGATGGCCGAGCTGGATGACGAGGTTCTCAGGACCATTCGCCGCCTCAAGGATGGCAAAGGCACGGACACCATGGCGCTCTACGCGGATGAGAGCATCCGCATGGTGCCCATCAGGGAGATCCTTTACTTTGACGCCACGGACAATCACGTTTTTGCCTATACCCAAGGGGACTGCTTTGATACCAGGAAAAAACTCTTTGAACTGGAGGAGCTCCTGGCCCGCTCTTCCTTCCTCAGGATATCCAAAAACGCCATCGTGAATATCAAGGCCATCGACCACTTAAGCCCTGAGTTTAACGGACGGTTTATCGCAAGCCTGAAAAACGGTGAGAATATCATCATCTCCAGGAGCTATGTTCCTGAACTGAAGAAAAAACTCGGGATCGGAAAGTAAGACGAAAGGACCTGTGACAGACTATGAGAGATTTCATAAATGATTTTCTGAAATGGTTTTTGATCATCAATACAGGCGTCATGGTCGTTGTCGGGATCAATCTTCTGGGCTATGATCAGATCACCACCCTGATCATCCCGCAGATCCTGGCCTGCAGCTTCCTGACTTCCCTGGTGACCACCGCCTTTTTTGCTTACAACCCCAAAAAAGCCATCACCGTACCTGTGCGGATATTGCTCACCTGCGTTCACTTCCTGGCGCTCTGCATCATCATCATGACACTGGGTGTATGGTTTGACTGGTTCAGCCTGACGAAAGGGGGCGTTCTCCTCGTCGTCCTCAGCGTCGCCGGGGTCTACTTCATTACGGCTGTCATTTCCTACATTCTTTCCAGGGGTGAGGCCAGGGAAATGACCAATGCGCTGAAGAATTACCGGGAGGACAATGAATAAGAAGATCTGTGGAACCTGCCCACTTCTTCAGCGCAAATATGAACGAACAGGGGGACGATGCCTATGATTTCTCATAGGGATCGTCCCCCTGGCTTTTTATCTCAGGATCTCGTCGATGGTAGTGACCGTACAGAAGGACCCCTTGTTCCGGGAGATGATCTCCTTCATTTTCTGCAGTTCAAAATAGCTTACATAGCAGATGAGGGTCTTGTTTTCCCCTGCGATCATTCCGAAGGAATCCATGAGGGTGCAGGTCTTGTTCAGCTCCTCCTTGATCTCCAGGATGATATGATCCGGATTCTTGGTGATGATGGTCACCTGCTTGATGGCGTCGAAGTGGTCGGTCACATTGGTGATGACGGAGGTGGCTACCACATAGACCAGCAGGCTCAGGAGTGCGGCATTCTGGTTGATCACGAGGAATGCCACGATGTACACGCAGGCGTTGAAGGTCAGGAGGATGTAGGTGAGACTGTAGTTCTTTCCTGTTTTCTTGGAGAGGTAGTCCACGATGAGATTCGCAAGGATCTCGGAGCCGTCGATGCAGCCGCCCACCCGCAGGATCAGGGCGAGTCCGAAGCCCAGGATGGCGCCGCCGAAGGCGACTGCCAGGAAGTGCTCCGTGCTTAGCTCGAAAGGAACCCGTTCAAAGAGCTCCAGACCGATGGTATAGACGGCGGAACCCAGCAGAGATTTGAAGCCGAAGCGTTTTCCCAGGCGTTTTGCTCCCAGGATCCAGAAGGGCAGGAAGATGAAGAGCACACACAGGGACAGATTGAATCCGGTGAGCTTGCTGACAATGATGGCGATGCCCGCCGTTCCGTAATCGATGGCATCGTTGGGGATCAGGATGCAGATGACGGAGAAGCTGGCCAGCAGTGCTCCCAGGATGATGATCAAGCCGGAAAACAGGTCTTCAAATCTCTTTTTCATGTCAATCCTCCATCCCCAAACGGCCCTGATGTTTTTTGTAAGCTTTGGCCCATTTGGAGATCTGCTTTTTCTTTGCGTAGTTTCTCTCGTTCTCCGCGCCGAGATTTTGGTAGAGCTCCCATCGCTCCCGGGAGAGTTCGCCGCTTTCCAGCGCGGCCTTGATGGCACATCCGGGCTCCGTCTCATGCCGGCAATTGCTGAATCTGCAATGCCGCTCCAGTTCCGTGATGTCGGAGAAGGTTTCGTCGATGCCACTCTGCACCGCAGCCATACCGATCTCCCGCATGCCCGGGGTGTCGATGATGGATACGCCGTTCTCCAACAGGAGAAGCTGCCGATGGGTCGTGGTATGCCTTCCGGTGGAATCCGATTCCCGAATCTCGGAAGTCTTCATAACCTCCCGGCCTGCAAGGGCGTTCACCAGGGTGGATTTTCCGGCACCGGAGGAGCCGATGAGGCAGATGGT
>JAILKJ010000046.1 GCA_024693845.1 Lachnospiraceae bacterium | reverse complement strand
TGCTCAAATGTCATGTTGATCCTCCTTACCTGTCCGAATAATATGCCCCCTCATTCATATTTCATATACCCGCTATTGTACCATATAATTGAAAAACAATCTACCTGCACACGCGGCCCTGCTCCGGGCCCCGTCTCCTATGAGATCCTGTTGAGATACCGCGCCCAGGAAACCTTCATTTCACTGCAATTTACCAGCAGCTGGTAGGAATCCGCATCCACGCCGGTTATATCATCCGTCGCCATTTCGATGCCCAGCACATACCGGTGATGGTCACCTTCCCCGCTTACCTCTTTAAGATCATACAGGTATTGTCCGGCAAGTCCTGCCAAAAGCCCGTTTAACTGCTCCTGATCCAGCTCCCGGTCCGGGATCTCCTCCAGCAGCTTATCGTTTGCATCATACCGCCTGTAACCTTCTTTGATCCCCTTCAGCATCTTCCCCTTTTCAAAAAGAACCGTTGCCGTATCGGCATAGCTTCTTTGAAAATTCGTATTCTGACTGTTTTTCGGTTCCACGATCAGCGCATCCACCTGCAGGGAAACCTGATCCTCCGTTATCACGGCCTCTTTTATGATACTGTCCTCGTAGGAAAAATGATCCGCTTCATTCTTTGAAATAAACATACTGCCTCCATCAATAATGTCGTACTACTTCAAAACGCTGCAGACTGCAGCCCTTCTCATCCGCCGAAAGTCCTGCCTTCCGTTTGGCGATGGACAGCTGCTCCCCAATGGTATCCACGCCCTCCAGATTCGGCAGCAAAAGTCCACGTTTATGTCCTTTGGTAACAATCACACCGTAGCGCTTCACATCCAGCAGCTCTTCCGAATCAATATCCTCCGGCTCGCTTAACACATCAACGCTGTATTCGATCAGAGGGAGCTCTTCCTTTTCCACGGGAAGAAACCGGCTGTCATGCACAGCGGCATTGACGGCATTTTCGATGATCTCCTCCGCAAGAGAAGATCGCACCGGTCCGATGGTGCCGATACATCCCCGCAGCTGTCCCTGCTTGTGAAGGGAAACAAAGGCTCCTGCCCTGCGACTGAGCAGTTCATCGGCTGCCTTCTCAAAGGCCTCCTTCTTATCTTCGCCGGCGGACCTGAGCAGCTGATCCGTCGCCTCTTTTGCATCCAAAACCCGTCCCGTCAGAATATGGGTCTCAAGACTTTTTCTGGCAAGGCGGACAAAGAAATCCTCCTTTTCCATCGCAGCTTTTCTTCTTTCCTCTTCTGCCTTCTCAAAGACATCAAGAAAGGCTCTGCTCTGATCCGTTCCCGGAGCGGATGCCGCCTCATAGCAGCAGATCCCGTATCCCACGCCGGTCACATCCTGGTGAGAAAGTTTCTCTATGCTTACTTTTGTCCGGTCGAAGGCACCGGCCATGATCACAAAGGAACGATGTCCGCATTCCGCTGCCTTTTCCAAAAAGTGCTCGTCGAAGAGAAACAGCTCTCCGAAGTCTCCCCGTCCCATCACGTCCATGATCCGCTCATCATACTCCGGTCCCGCCGGATCAAAGCCGTAAGGGCCCTCATCCTTCAACTTATGAGACAGATCGCCGCTGGCTACCAGCACCGTTCTTCTGCCCAGAGTCTCTGCCACCTTTGCCATGGCCATGCCGAACCTGTAATGCTCCGTAAGGGGCAGACCCGAAAGACCGGTTCTTACAAATCTGAAATCGGTGTGTTTTTGCCGGATGAAATAAAGAGGTACCAGACTGCCGTGATCCAGCTCCCGGTTCTTCTCTCCCAGGGTACCTGCCGAAATGCCCTGCAGGTCACTTTCCACGGAAAGAGCGGAAACAAATTCCGTATCATAGGTCACATCACACTTTACCGACGGAGCACCGAACCCCGCGAAGGATCCCGTGGCGCCGGAACCCGGAGAAATGTGAAAGTAATCGGCATACATGATACTGTGGGGCGAAGTCAGCACGATGGTATCCGGCTTCAGCTCGGCGATCCTGTCCGCCACCTTCTCATATGCCGCTGTTGTCTCTTCGATCTGTTTTTCTCCGCCGCGCCCCACTTCAGGAACGATCAGCGGGGGATGAGGAACCATAAAACCTGCGATGATTGCCATATGCCTGCCTCCTTGTTTTGCTGTCAGATATTACCCATATAGACAAACTTCAGTTTCCTTCCCGCCAGATCCGCCAGATGTCTGACGGATTCCACCCGGGTCGGCCTTCTGCCTGCATACCGGCTCATGGGGAAGAATCTGCTGATATGCAGCGGTATCTGCTTTCCCGTTTGCTTTTCCAGCTCCGCTATCCAGCCCGAGAGAGCTTCCATCTCTTCGTCGGAATCATTTTCATCCGGTATGATCAGGGTGGTCAGTTCCACGTGACAGCTACCTGCCGCCAGGGTGATAAACTCCTTGACCGTATCCAGATCTCCCTTCAGGGTATCCCTGTAATAGCTTTCGGTAAAACATTTCAGGTCGATGTTCATGGCATCGATATAGGGGATCACACTGTCAAAAACACTGCGGGTAAAACACCCGTTTGTAACAAGCACATTTTTCATCCCCGCCTCTTTTACAAGCCGGGCCGTATCAACTACGAATTCATAACCCACCAGGGGCTCGTTATAGGTGAAGGCGACGCCGATGTTGCCCCGCTCTTTGTGCTTTACGGCGATCTGTGCGATCACCTCCGGCGGTACGTATTCCGCTTCGCACTCCGGCCTCCCGTCTGCCAGAGAGATCTCCACATTCTGGCAGAAGGGGCATTTGAGGTTACAGCCATAGCTTCCCACCGACAGGATCATGCTTCCCGGGTAGAAACGGTTGAGGGGCTTTTTCTCAATGGGATCCAGTGCCAGGGAAGTGATCTTTCCATAGTTAGCAATTGCTACCTTTCCGTCTTCACATCTTCTGGCTTTGCAGGCTCCCGTCATGCCTTCACTTAAACGGCAGTGCCGAAAACAAACATCACAGATCTGTTCCATGGGTCATGTTCCTTTTTTCTTCCTTCTGTTCTTCGGGGATGTGCCAGGTGTTTCTTTCCGCCTTCCCGTTTCCGAACTCTTTTTATTTCCGCGATTCTTATCTGTCGGTTTATTTCCCGTCGGTTTCCTTTCCGTTGATTTTCTGTCCGCCGGTTTCTTCTCCGCCAGCTTCCTGGGTGGGATTAGGCACTGAGGTCCGAAACCGATCAGATCGGTCCTGCCCGCCTTGATCAGGGCCTCCTTGACAAGCTCATAGTTAGCCGGGCTCCTGTATTGGATCAGGGCTCTCTGCATGGCCTTCTCATGGGGATTCTTCGGCACATATACAGGCGACATGTCCCTGGGATCCACCCCGGTATAATACATAACGGTGGAAAGCGTCGAAGGCGTGGGATAAAAATCCTGCACCTGCTGCGGCATATAGCCGATATCCCGGATATGCTCCGCCAGCAAAACCGCCGCCTTCAGATCGGAGCCGGGATGAGAAGACATCAAGTACGGCACCAGATATTGTTTTTTCCCCAGCTTCTGATTGATCTTTGCATACTTTTCGGCAAAGGTCTGATAGACCGAATTGGCCGGCTTTCCCATCCGTTTCAGAACGGGATCGGCCACATGCTCCGGTGCCACCTTAAGCTGTCCGCTGACATGATATTTACAAAGCTCCCTGAAAAAGGTATCGTCCTTATCACTGAGCAGATAATCGAAGCGGATACCGGAACGGATGAAGACCTTCTTCACCCCCGGCAGCGAGCGAAGGGACCTCAAAAGCTGCAGATACTCGCTGTGATCTGCGATCAGGTTCGGACAGGGCTTGGGGAACAGGCACTGTCTGCCTGTGCAGACGCCGCTTTTTTCCTGCTTCTTGCAGGCCTTGTGATAAAAGTTAGCGGTGGGTCCCCCCACGTCGTGAATGTATCCCTTGAAATCCGGCATCTTCGTGATCATCTCTGCCTCTTCCAGAATGGACTGTCTGCTTCTTCTCTGCAGGATCCTTCCCTGGTGGAAGGTCAGAGCGCAAAAGCTGCAGCCACCGAAACATCCCCGGTTACAGATCAGCGAAAACTTCACCTCTTCGATGGCGGACACGCCGCCGCTTTTTTCATAGGATGGATGATAGGTGCGCATATAGCCCAGGGCATAGACATCATCCATCTCCTGCTCGCTTAAGGGCATCGAAGGCGGATTCTGTACCAGATACTGTTTGTTGGGATAAGGCTCCACAAGTCTTTTGCCGGAATAAGGATCCGTATTGCAATACTGGGTATAAAAGCTTTTGGCATAAAGCACCGGATCTTTCTGCATGCTCTCAAAATCCGGCAAAAGCAGATGATCATCCACACTTTCAAGATCGCTTGTACGATAGACGGTTCCCCTGATAAAAGTGATGTCCTTTACATCGATCCCCGCATCCAGTGCTTCGGCAAGTTCTACGACTGCCCTCTCTCCCATACCGTACATCAAAATGTCGGCACCGGAATCCATGAGTACGGATCGCTTCAGCTTATCCGACCAATAATCATAGTGTCCCAGCCGGCGAAGGGAGGCTTCGATCCCTCCCAGAAGGATGGGGGTTTTCTTATAGGTACGGCGGATCAGATTGCTGTATACCACAGTGGCATAATCCGGTCTTTTTCCCATCACACCGCCGGGAGTATAGCTGTCCTTTTCCCTTCTTTTCTTGGAAACGGTGTAGTGGTTCACCATGGAATCCATGTTCCCGGCCGAGACCAGAAAGGCCAGTCGCGGCTCGCCGAACTCGGTAATGCTCTGATCATCCTTCCAGTCCGGCTGGGAAAGGATGCAGACGGAATATCCCCGGGAGGCTAAGATCCTGCTGATGATGGCAGTACCAAAAGACGGGTGATCCACATATGCATCTCCCGTCACGTACACAAAGTCAGGCTGTGTGATCCCGGCTTTTTCCATCTCTTTTCGGTTAATGGGTAAAAACCCCTTTCTTTCCTGCATGATCTTATATTTCCCTGCGGTCATTGTTCGTATAACAGATATTTGCTTCTGAGGTTTTCAAACTCCGCCAGCTCGTCCTGCCAGGATGCTTTGATCTCCTCGGCACTTTTGCCGTCCTCGATCATCTTCCTGACGCTGTCGGTACCGAAAAGTTTATCCACCCAGTAGATCCCGCTGCCGTCGGGTTTTCCGAAAAAGCTGCGCTGCGGATCTTTTTCCTTTACAGCGTTATAGGCTTCGATCAGATAGGACAGATCGATCCCTGCCTCCCAGATATCCGTAAGTTCCCTGCTGCGAAGATCCTTTCCGTAGCAGGTCTCTCCCCGAAAGGGCGGGTCGGTGGCTCCGCTCATACTCTCCGGCGTGAAGGAATACTCAAATCCCGTGACGCCGTTTAAATACGGGCTTCCGTAGATCTCAAAGGGATACTGTGTCCCTCTTCCCACGGAAACGACGCTGTTTTCAAAATAGCAGGTCGAAGCGTACAGATACACCGCGCGCATATCCTTCAGGTTGGGCGACGGACGCAGAAGGAGAGGCACTTTGTCCTTATGGGAATAGTTCAGGCAGCTGATCACAGTAAGCTTAGCCGAATCCTTTCCGGTGGAAAGCCATCCCTCTCCATTGATCATGCCCGCAAGCTCTCCCCAGGTCATGCCGTATACAACGGGAAGGGGCAGTTTCCCCACCCCCGAACTGAACTTCTCCTGCAGAACAGGCCCGTCCACATAGAACCCGTTGGGATTCGGACGATCCAGGATGATGATCTCCTTATCCTTCCTTGCACAGGCCTCCATCAGATAAAACAGGGAAATGTGATAGGTATAATACCGAAGTCCCACATCCTGAAGATCCACCACCAGGGTATCAAAGCTGTCCATATCCCCATCGGAGGGATAATGGGATTTACCACTGTAGAGGGACCGGATCGGTACTCCCGTTTTCTCATCTACGCTGTTTTCCACAGACTTGCCCGCATCCGCATCTCCCCGGAACCCGTGCTCCGGACTGAAGGCGGCCGTAACATTCACTCCCTTTGCCACCAGCAGATCCAGGATATGTTCTCCGGTTTGGATCTCCTCCCCCTCCGGGCTCTGTCCCAGGGGCACAAGGTCGTTGGCAAGAACATACTCCTTCAGAGCGGAAGGCGTCCTGTCATATTCACCGGACGGAGTCTCGATCCTGTCTCCCACGACCCCTGTCTGATTGGAGAAAACCGCAACCCTTTTACCTTCCAGAAGGGGAAGATATTCTTCCGTTCTCTCGTCTCCCAAAGTTAGCGGCTGCTCACTTTCTCCAGGCT
>JAILKJ010000034.1 GCA_024693845.1 Lachnospiraceae bacterium | reverse complement strand
CTGGGAGAGCATCTGCCTTACAAGCAGAGGGTCATAGGTTCGAGCCCTATAGGTCCCATATTTTATGGCGAGGTAGCTCAGTTGGCGAGAGCACACGGTTCATACCCGTGGTGTCGGGGGTTCAAATCCCTCCCTCGCTACGAAGGATCCGGAAGAACAGCTCTTCCGGATCTTTTTGTTTTCATTTATTCTATGGAGAATACGAGGACTATCCATGCGAACCATCAATGAAGAATCCGTCGGGAAGATCGAAGTGAAGAAATCCCGTTTTATTGCAACCCTTCGCCCCGTGGAGAGTAAGGAGGAGGCGGAGGCATTTGTCGCCGAGATGAAGAAGCAGTACTGGGATGCACGGCATAACTGCAGTGCTTATGTATTGCCGGCCACAAAGGAAAGCGGGATTTACGTGCATTCCTCGGATGACGGGGAACCCAGCGGGACTGCCGGTAAGCCTATGCTTACTGTTTTGCAGGGAAACGATCTGGAAGGCGTGGCAGTGGTGGTGACCCGATATTTCGGCGGCGTGCTGCTGGGTACGGGAGGCCTGGTACGGTCGTATCAGGATGCGGTTTCGGAAGCCGTGAAGAATGCAAAGCTGCTGGAGAGAAGCCCCATGACGGAAACCGAGGTTACCGTAGATTATTCTCTGGTGGGCAGAATACAGAATTTCCTTTCCGCCCATGCTGATGTGGTGCAAAAAGATGCGGTCTATGAAGCATCTGTCCGCTTTGTGTTGCTTTTCCCGCAGGAGGAGGCAGAGGCTCTTTGCAGTGAGATCGTCTCTCTGACAGACGGTAAGGCTGTGCTTACCGAAAAAGGGCAGCGGGTGGAGCTTGTCCCCGTGTAAACCCTCTGCGTATCGGAAACGGGAAGGAATTGCGGTTTACAAAGCCGCCTGTTTATCGTAAAATTACTGGTTAGAGATCATAAACAAAGACTACAGGAGAAGCTTTATGCGAGTCGGAATGGGATATGATGTACATAAGCTGGGACCTGACAGGGACCTGATCATAGGGGGGGTGAAGATCCCCTTTGAGCTGGGACTGGTGGGCCACTCCGATGCTGACGTGCTGCTGCATGCCATTATGGATGCCATGCTGGGTGCGGCTGCGCTGGGAGACATCGGGAAGCATTTTCCCGATACGGATGATTCCTTTAAGGGGATCGACAGTATGGTCCTTCTGAAAAAAGTTCTTGCTCTCGTGGAAGAAGAAGGATACTTTGTGGGAAACATCGATGCCACCATCATAGCCCAGAAGCCTAAGATGCGTCCTTATATCGAACAGATGCGAGAGAATATCGCAGATGCGCTGGGTATCGATCTGTCGGCGGTAAACGTCAAGGCCACCACGGAAGAAGGACTCGGTTTTACCGGTGCCATGGAAGGTATCAGCGCCCAGGCAGTCTGTATGCTCATCTCGCCGCGATCTTTTACGCAGCGGGATGTAACAGAGCGGGGTTTTAGCGCATCAGGTAACGAAGGAAGAAACTGCGCGGGATGCAGCGGATGCCCTTCGGTCAGAGATAAATAAAGGAAGGATGACGGATAATATGAAGATCTACAATACACTTACAAGAACCAAACAGGACTTAAAACCCATCAAAGAGGGCGAGATTTCCATGTATGTCTGCGGCCCCACGGTATATAACCTGATCCATATCGGAAATGCCAGACCCATGATCATCTTCGATACTTTTCGCAGATATCTGGAGCGCAAGGGATATAAGGTGAATTACGTATCCAACTTCACGGATGTGGATGACAAGATCATCAAGGCAGCCAATGAGGAAGGTGTGGACTGCTCCGTGATCACGGAAAGATATATCGGTGAATGCAAAAAGGATATGGAGGGTATGAATGTCCGTCCCGCCACAGTCCATCCCAAGGCAACTGAGGAGATCGACGGCATGATCGACATGATCAAAACGCTGATCGAAAAAGGCCATGCCTATGTGGCAGCGGATGGCACCGTGTACTATCGGACCGGTTCCTTTAAGGAGTACGGCAAGCTTTCCCATAAGAATCTGGATGACCTTCAAAGCGGCGGCCGCGCCCTTCTTGTAACCGGCGAGGACCAGAAGGAGGATCCCATGGATTTCGTTCTCTGGAAGCCCAAGAAGGAAGGAGAGCCTTTCTGGGAATCTCCCTGGTGCCAGGGTCGTCCCGGCTGGCATATCGAGTGCTCCGTTATGAGCAAGAGGTATCTGGGTGATACCATCGATATCCATGCAGGCGGTGAGGATCTGATCTTCCCTCATCATGAGAACGAGATCGCACAGTCCGAGTGCTGCAACGGCGTACCATTTGCCCACTACTGGCTGCACAACGCATTCCTGAATATTGACAACCACAAGATGTCCAAGTCTCTGGGCAACTTCTTCACGGTCCGTCAGATCGAGGAGCATTATGAGCTGCAGGTACTTCGCCTGTTCATGCTCAGCGCCCACTACAGGAGCCCGCTGAACTTCTCTCATGATCTGATGGAGAGTGCAAAGTCTGCACTGGAGAGAATCCGCAATGCAGTGGACAACCTGAGTTTCCTTGCCCAGAACGCAAAGACTGAGTCGATGACTGAGGATGAGAAGGCGAAGGCAGAAGAACTGAAGAAGTTCACCGAGCGCTTTGATGAGGCGATGGATGACGACATCAACACCGCAGACGCCCTCTCGGTTATTTTCGACCTGGTCAGATTTGCCAACAGCGAGGTGAATGGTGAGAGCTCGAAGGAGTTTGATCTGGCAGTGAAGGATGAGATCCTGATGCTGGGCGACATCCTGGGTATGCAGTTTGAGCGGAAGGCGGAAGTTCTCGATGCAGACATCGAAGCTCTGATCGAAGAGCGCCAGGCGGCAAGAAAGGCGAAGAACTTTGCCAGAGCGGATGAAATCCGTGACCAGCTTGCCGGAATGGGGATCACACTGCTTGATACCAGGGAGGGTGTTAAGTGGAAGAGGAACTGAAGAAGGATCCTGAATTGATAGCTTCCGAATTTGGCACAGGCTGCCCGGCTGATCCGGGAACAGGATCAAGGACACTCATTTCTGAGAAGCCGGGAGAGACCAGGGATGATCTGGCGAGTGTTCTGGACCGGGCACTTCAGCTGCCCGAGAAGGACTGGTCCCAGTATCCGGCGCTGACACTGGCCTGGATCGGTGATACGGTCTATGACCTGATCGTTCGGACGATTCTGCTGAAACGTTCCATGATGCAGCCGGATAAGCTGCACCTGAAAGCGTCCCGGATCGTTAACGCCCGGGCACAGGCAGAGAGGATGAAGCAGATTCGTGGCCGGCTTTCAGATCGAGAAGAATCGATCTATCGCAGGGGCCGCAATGCCAAACCGGCTCACAAGGCAAAAAACGCGGATATGAGAGAGTATATGGAGGCCACAGGCTTTGAATGTCTCATTGGATATCTCTATCTCACAGGACAGAATCAGAGAATCATAGATCTGGTGCTGGAGGGCGATGACTCTCTGAAGTAATTGTGTCTGGCGGTGGAATCCGGCTGGTGATTCGCTTGCGAGTCTTGGCGCCGTTTGCAGAAGCAGGGACTCCCTCCTTGAGATGAAATAGTAGAAACAGACCCCGGACAACCGGGCTGCGGGAATATATATGAATGATATGAAAGATACAAAAGACATGCAGAATATCACAGATAATGCGGACAATGAATCTCTGGTCGAGGGCAGAAATGCGGTGCGGGAGGCGTTCCGTGCGGGCCAGACGATCGACCGGCTCTATGTACAGGATGGCCTTCGGGACGGTCCTGTGCTTGACCTGATCCGCAGAGCCAAGAAGGCCGATGCCCTTGTGGATTATGTGGCGAAGGAGAGACTTGACCGGATGTCAGAGACCGGGCGCCATCAGGGTGTGATCGCCCACATGGCGGCCTATGAGTATGCTGAGGTTGAGGATATTCTGAAAAAAGCACAGGACAAAGGTGAACAGCCATTTGTATTCCTGCTGGATGAGATTGAAGATCCGCATAATCTGGGTGCAATCATCCGTACAGCAAACCTGTGCGGTGCCCATGGTGTGATCATTCCGAAGCGCCGCTCAGTCGGACTGACCGCGACGGTGGCCAAGGCCAGCGCCGGAGCAGTCAGCTATACTCCGGTAGCCCGGGTGAATAACCTGGCCCAGACCATAGAAGACCTTAAGAAGAAGGGATTATGGTTTGTTTGCGCGGATATGGACGGCACGATCATGTATGATCTGGATCTGAAAGGTCCCATCGGAGTTGTGATCGGATCAGAGGGAAGCGGTGTCGGAAGACTCGTGAGAGAAAAATGCGATATGGTGGCTTCTATTCCCATGAAGGGCGATATTGATTCGCTGAACGCATCTGTGGCAGCAGGAGTTCTTGCCTATGAGATCGTAAGGCAGAGATTAAGAGGATAAATGCTGCATTTCATTGAAAATCCGCTCTTGATTGAGCATAAGGATATGTGATATTATGTCATTTGTGCCGCATGACGGCAGATATGATTGAATTGACAAGGAGTAACAGGTATGAAGATCTTTCTTACGATTATCTTTTTGCTGGTCTGTGTTGGTCTGACCATTATCGTACTGATGCAGGAAGGCAAGTCCGCAGGACTGGGTTCCATCGGTGGCATTGGTGATTCTTATTG
>JAILKJ010000031.1 GCA_024693845.1 Lachnospiraceae bacterium | reverse complement strand
AAAGGCCATTCCTCCGGTACTTCTGAGAGCTCATGCGGCCGGTAAGGTTGTGAAGGCTTTGGATGGCGAGTTGGATGTTTATGTTGGTCCCAGCAAGTTCAGAGTGGAAGCCAATGACCTTTCCATCAAGGATTATAAGATCCTGGAGCAACTTGGAGCTGAGTTCTATGTGAATGACGCTGCATTTACCTATGGTGGTGATCAGTATAAAGGATATACGGTAGGCGGCGGCGCAAATCTGAGCGCGAAGATCCTGCCGGAGGGCACCTCGGACAAGGTCAGCTATATGAAGTGGCTGGTTGCTGCTTTTGAAGACTTTATCACGTTGAATGTGAATGGCGACGTGCATGCAACGGTTGCAGAGGCTTATGCCTACAGACCGGGATACATTAAGCCGCAAAGAAAGATCTATGGCTGTACCTCCGTCAGTGCACTGATCGCCACCAAGATCGATGGCGAGTCTCTCTTTGGCTATGAGGTAGGTACGGATGTGGCTACCAGATTCAGTCTGGAAAGCGTAACCTGGGATGATGGGACGGCCCAGGCATTTACCACCTGGATGAACAATCTGACGCTGACCGGCGGGTTTGCGGCAGACGCTTATGCGGGTGATTACTTTGCGGAAGTAAAATATATTATCAGGGATGGCGCGAAAGCAGCTTTGGGTGTCAATGGCAACCGCACCTATGTAAACGAGATCCTGAAAGCGCAGGGAGCGGAAATAGCAGAAGAAGAGCTTTCCTACGAAATGGGTATGAATCAGCAGGGCGAGGTAAGCTGTTTTGAACTGGAAGATGGCTTGCAGATCGTAGCAGTCGTTGCGACCAATACGGAAGATCTGGATATTACATCACAGGGCGCTTCGAATACCACGGAAGAATCCCTGAGCGCTGAAGGGGCAGAGGCGGATGGCGACGTCTGGACGGATCAGGTGAGCATCAATTCCGCAGATGTAGATGCCGATCAGAATGTGATACTGGTTCTGAGACCTGTGGAAAGCGCAACGGTTGAAGACGTAAAAGAGATGGTACAGAGCGTAAGCGTGAATGCAGTACCCGGCTGGGAAAGGGTGACAACGAAGGAGCTTTCCGTTTCCGAAAACGGCATTATCAGTATCGATGATAAGGCAAAGCTCACTGTTTGGGCCGGAAAGAATATTGACGATCCGGATGCGGAGAGTGCGGAGAGTATGGAGGATCTGGAAAATGTTGTTTATGTTTCCGTAAAGAAGGATCAGCTTACTGCAGTAGAAGGAAAGTATCACTTTGGCGTTTCGGCAGATCGCAATTTTACCGTGGAAGCGTTAAAGACGAATCCAGTTACAAGAGTCGCAGGGGCGCTGGATGGGGAAGGCAAGCTGCAGCCGACCATTTCAAACAGACAGCCGAACATGGATTATACGATCAATACCTATTACAACTATAAGGATGAGGAAGGCAATACCTCCATCAATCTGATCGACTCTCAGACGGTAGCAGCAGGTGAGGAGCCTGTAGCGGTTGAACTTCCGAAAGCCGGCATTCATGTTCCCAGCGGAAGCTACACCGTGAGCATGCAGCTTTTTGGCGGCACCGGAGCTTCTGTCGGTGAGGATAACGAGGACAGGATTGAATCCACCCTGACCCTTCCCATCAACACAGCTACCACCTTCGGAAGCGGTGAAGATAAGCAGGAGATCCTGATTCAGTACGTAAATGAGAATGATGCCAAAAAGCCTGCAAGTCCCGATTATGTAGAGCTTGAATCAAGCGATACCGGAAACGGAGTGATGAATGCATATTGGATTCCGGTATCTGATGAGGAGGGCATTGACGGCTACAGGATCAAACTGTATCAGAAGGATGATAAAGGCAATTATGTAGATACGGAAAAGGGATACACTTTTACCGAGGAGCAGCTTCAGGATTGGGAAAACATTGATGGTCTGGAAAAGACGGAAGTGCTTAATCCCCATTCAGGACATATGGAAGTTGCCTACAAAGTAGAGATGGCAGTTACAGCATTTGCTACGGCGGCAGATGAAACCATTGATTCCCTCAGTGCGGAAGGCGGCCTGGAAACCGACAAAGAGTATAAGGTTGGTGTTTGTGCCTATAAGAGGGCAGAGGATAACATCCAATCCGTATCGGAAAACACCGTGGCAGATTCTATGATCAACAGACAGATCTGCGGTGATGAGAAAATGTCGAATTCGGAGAAGCTGATGACACCCGATCCCTTCGATTTCGAGATCGCAGCCAGTGATGGTGAGGTTACCAAGGATGGCGAGAACGGCGTTTACAAATATCGTTCGGATGCCGCTTCAGGAAGAGCATTGATCATAAGAGATGTGAAAACTGCATCAGGTGTATATCTGAATGGTGATGACGAAGAGAATAATGGATCCATCAGTATAAGCTATATAGATCCGGAAACAGGAGATGAAGAAATCCTGCCGATGTCTGCGAACAATCCATTCTATGAGAATTGGGATGCTACCGATCTCGGGAAAACCAGAGAATACTGGTTTGCAGTTCCGGATTTCGATGGATTGACGCAGCTTACGGTTCGGGCTACACATTACAGGACCGCAGCTGACGCTATGTTGCAAGCGGGTGACGAAACCGTTAAGTATATTGCTCTTGAAAATGATAACATCGCCCCGGTTGTAGGCGTGGATGCCACCGAGGTAACAACTAAGACAGACGGCACCTTTACCATAACCGGTATGGCCAATTCCGGAGCAGAGATCTACATCGACAGACAGATGGCCGGTGTGGCAGGCGATGACGGTAAGTTTACGGTAACCGGTAAACGCCAACCCGGAGATAGCGAGTACGCCGTTATCTGCGCCAAGGATGAGTTTGATAACGAATCCGATGATATCGTGATCAAGGTAAATATCAAAACGGAACAGAAAACTGATCCCGGTCAGCAGGATCCGAAGCCCACGGAGCAGAAGACGGATCCCGGAAAGACGGAGCCTTCTCAGGCAGCAGTTGGCGCAACGCTGGAAGATACTGCAAGCAAGGCAGAATACGTGGTAACCTCCAAACCGGGCGAGACACCTTCGGTAGCCTATAAGGCTTCAACGGATGCAAAGGCGAAGAAGATCACGGTGCCTGCAACCATCACTAAGGATGGCGTGACCTATCAGGTAACCGCCATTTC
>JAILKJ010000030.1 GCA_024693845.1 Lachnospiraceae bacterium | reverse complement strand
AGGATTATGATACGGTTGATCATCATATTGATTGATGTGATAGTGTTTTTAACGGCCGGAATACCGCTGTTTTTCCTGGAATGGATCATCGGCCTTTTCAGCAAAAGAGGCAAGGATATCAGTTCCCTTCGCATCGTACAGTTTGCCTTTAAGGTGATCATCTTTTTATCGGGAACCAAAGTTACGGTCATCGGAGAAGAGAATGTCCCCAAGGACCGGGCAGTTTTGTATGTAGCCAACCACCGCAGCTATTTTGATGTTATCCTGACCTATGCCAGGACGCCGGATCTGACCGGCTATGTGGCCAAGAAGGAGATGCTGCGTTATCCGCTGCTTCGGGACTGGATGAAGCTTTTGTACTGCAGTTTCCTGGATCGGAAGGATATCAAACAGGGACTGGCCCTGATCCTTTCCAATGTGGAGAATCTGAAAAAAGGAATTTCGGTCTTCGTTTTTCCCGAGGGAACCAGGAATAAGACACAGGATGTACTTTTGCCCTTCCATGACGGAAGTCTGAAGATGGCAGAGAAGTCCGGTGCTCCCATCGTTCCCGTGACAGTGGTGAACACGGAACAGATCCTGGAGGCACATATGCCCTTTATCCGCAGGGCACATGTGATCATCGAGTACGGAACCCCCATCGAAACCAAGGATATCACCCGGGAAGAGAAGAAAGTGCTCAGCAAGAATATCCAGCAGATCCTGACGGAAACCTATCAAAAGAATGTAGAACTGATCTGAGATTGCCTATGACAAAAACCGATCAGAAACAGGCCCTTACCGGGCAGCAACAACAGATACGCGCATTGGCCGGAGAGCTGATGCAACTGGCCGCAGATACCATCGTTGTGAATCTGCGGTTTTTGGATATTGCGGTCTTTGCCCTGCCCGCAAGGCCTAAGGAAGGGCTTCTGGGGGCTTCCACCGACGGAAAGTATCTCTACTACGACCCCCTGTGGCTTCTTCTGGAATGCCGGGAAAGACCGGCCTTCGCACTCAGACTCTATCTGCACAGCCTGCTTCACTGCATCTTTTTCCACAGCTACGGATATGACAAACTGGATCGAAAGCTCTGGGATCTGGCAGCGGACCTGGCGGTGGAGAACACCATCCTGGAACTATCCCTTCCGGCGGCAACCCTTCCCTCGGATCCCCAGCTTCTCTCGGAGATCGGAGAACTGGGCCGGGCCATGAATCCGGAGAGTGAGGAAGTCTATCATCATTCCGTGCTCTGGAACCAGATGGGCATGAGCCGGCGGGAGAAGAAGAAAAAACTGCCCTTCACGGCGGAGAACATCTACCGGTATCTGAAAGACAGTGGCCTTAGCAGGGAAAAGCTGGGTGTTTTGAAGGAACTGTCCTTCCGGGACGAGCACATCAGCTGGGAAGTACTGACGCAGGTAACCCCTTCCCTGGAGGCTTTTAAGAAGATCGCGGAACGTGTCAAAGCGGATCTGAAGAGTTTTTCCAAGGATAAGGTGAAATCCGGAAGCCTGAGCTTTAATCTGACCGAAGCCACCCGGGAAAAATACGACTACCGGCAGATCCTTCAATCCTTTGCCACCTTTGCCGAGGATATGACGGTCAGCGATGAGGAGTTTGATTATATCTACTACACCTACGGTCTTTCCACCTACGGAAATATGCCGCTGGTGGAACCCCTGGAATACCGGGAAGCAAAGAAGATCAGGGATTTTGTCATCGCCATCGACACCTCGGCTTCCTGTCGGAACGGCCTGGTGGAGCGATTCCTGAAGCAGACGCTGACGGTGCTCAAAAACAGCGAGAGCTTTTTTACCAGGGTAAACATCCACATCCTGCAATGCGATGACAGGGTCAGAAGGGACGATGTGATCACCGACGAGCAGACCCTGGATGCCTACATGAAGGATGTGAAGATGGAGGGTCTGGGATCCACGGACTTCCGTCCCGCCTTCGAGTATGTGCAGAAGCTGGTGGATGAGAGGAAGCTGGAGAATATCAAGGGGCTGATCTATTTTACGGACGGATACGGAACCTATCCCGAGATCATGCCGCCCTACAAAACCCTCTTCGTCTTCATGGACGAGGATGACCACCGGCCCCGGCTGCCGGTCTGGGCCATGTCCGTGGTGATCGGGGATGAGGAAGAAAACGAAGGTTCGGAAACAGAATAAGTAAGGTGACGAAACACTGATTTTATGGTACTATAAACCTGTGTATACAAAATGATCGACCGTGGGATAAAGGAGAATCTATCTTGAGTCAGATGCTGCTGATCCAAAACGGAATACTGGTGGACCCCGCCTCTGATATCAATGAGCGCGGCGAGGGTATGTGCAAAAGAGATCTGCTGATCTATGGCGGGAAGATCCGAAAGATCGCGCCCATCATTGATGAGCAGGATGCTTACGCCTGGTACAACGGGTATGAGAAGAAAACGGATGAGCTTCCGGAGCTTTCGATCCTGCCCGCCGAAGGGCTGAAGATCGGACCGGGTCTTGTGGATGTACATTCCCACTTCAGGGATCCCGGATTCACCCACAAGGAGGACATCCACACCGGAGCACTGGCTGCGGCAGCGGGAGGCTATACAAGCGTGGTGCTGATGGCCAATACCAAGCCCTGCGTGGATAATGAGGAGACGCTTTCCTATGTGCTGGATAAGGCATCAGAGCAGGATATCCGGGTTTACACCTGTGCCAATATCACCAAGGGAATGAAGGGTAGCGAGCTGGTGGATATGGATGCCCTGAAGGAAAAGGGCGCTGTGGGCTTTACGGATGACGGTATCCCCATCACGGATCCCGAAGTAGTAAGAAGTGCCATGGAAAAGGCTGCAGATCTGGATGTGCCCCTGAGCTTTCATGAAGAGGATCCGACCTACATCACCAACAACGGGATCAATTCCCAGATGGCTGAGGAACAGTTCGGCGTCATGGGATCCGACCGCATGGCGGAGATCTCCCTGATCGGAAGGGATGTTCAGATCGCTCTGGAAACGGGCGCCATTTATGACTGCCAGCACATCAGCACCGCCGAAGGGGTGGAGCTGATACGGACCGCTAAGAAAAAAGCACTGGAGACGGGAAAGGGAAGAATCCACGCGGAAGCCTGCCCCCATCATTTTTCCCTGACCCAGGAAGCACTGATCGAGCACGGAAGTCTGGCTAAGATGAATCCGCCTCTTCGGACGGAAAAGGACAGAAGGGCCATCATCCAGGGTCTTGCGGACGGTACCATCGATCTGATCGCAACGGATCATGCGCCCCACAGCACGGAGGAAAAACAGCTGCCTATTTTGCGGGCACCCAGCGGGATCATCGGTCTGGAGACCGCTTTTTCCCTGGCAATAACCTATCTGGTAAGGCCGGGGCACCTGAGTCTGAAGACCCTGTTTAACAGGATGAGCATGGCGCCGGCGGGTATGTACCATCTGCCCTGCGGCAGGATAGCGGAAGGAATGGCTGCCGATCTGATCCTTTTTGACGATCAGAAGGAGGTAACCTACCAAAGCTTCAAGTCAAGATCCCAGAATTCCCCCTTTACGGGAATGAGTTTATTCGGAAGTGTGGAAATGACGATCTGCGAAGGCAGGATCGTATATCGGAAATAGGATGACAGAAGAAAATATGATGAAAAAACAGAAAGTAACTGCCGTGATCAGAAGGCAGGAAGAGATAGCAGAGGACATCTATGACCTCTGGCTGGAAACGGAACTGGCCGGATCTGCAAAGCCGGGACAGTTCGTCGGAGTATATCCGCCGGACGGTGCAAAGCTCCTTCCCCGGCCCATCAGTATCTGCAAGGCGGATCCTGAAGGGGGCCTGCTTCGGCTGGTATACCGGGTGGCCGGCGGCGGAACGGCGGAGTTTTCCCAAATGCATGCGGGTCAGAAGCTGAAGATCCTGGGCGTTCTGGGAAACGGTTTTCCCATTGAGAAGGCAGACGGCAAAAGTATCTTTGTCATGGGTGGCGGGATCGGTATTCCGCCTATGCTCCAGACCGTCATCAGTCTGCAGCAGCGTGGGGAGGCCAAGAACATCAATGCGGTGCTGGGCTACCGGAGCGAGCGCTTTTTGATGGAGGAATTCACCCAGCATTGTCTGGCCTATGCGGCTACCGAGGACGGAAGCTACGGCACAAAAGGCAATGTGATGGATCTGGTAAGAGAGCATGACCTGAAGGGGGATATGATCTTCGCCTGCGGCCCCATGCCCATGCTGCGTGCGGTCAAAGAGTTTGCACAGGCTAACAATATTGAGGCGTATATCTCCCTGGAGGAGAGGATGGCCTGCGGCGTAGGCGCCTGCCTGGGCTGTGTCTGCAAGACAAAAGAGACGGATGCCCATTCGAAGGTCCACAATGCCAGGATCTGTACGGACGGCCCGGTATTTGAGGCCGGAAGTGTTGACATCTGAAAGGAGTAAGCCATGAATACGGGCGTAAACATAGCCGGCGTAAGCTTTCAAAACCCGGTGATGACGGCTTCGGGAACCTTCGGTTCCGGAATGGAATACAGTGAGTTTGTGGATCTAAACAGACTGGGAGCGGTGGTGACCAAGGGAGTTGCCAATGTACCCTGGCCCGGGAATCCCACACCCAGGGTGGCAGAGACCTACGGAGGCATGCTCAATGCCATCGGTCTTCAGAACCCGGGTATCGATACTTTTATCGAAAGAGATCTGAAATTCCTGGAGGATTATGACACCAGGGTGATCGTCAATGTCTGCGGCAAGAGCATTGAGGATTACGTGGAGGTTGTGGAAAGGCTTTCGGAGCAAAAAAGGGTGGACATGCTGGAGATCAATGTCTCCTGTCCCAATGTCAAGGAAGGAGCCATAGCCTTCGGACAGAACACGGAAGCCCTTATGAAGATCACCGGGGAGGTCAAAGCCAAGGCAAAGCAGCCGGTGATCATGAAGCTTTCGCCAAATGTAACGGATATTGCCGAAATGGCCAGGGCTGCCGAGGCAGCAGGGGCGGATGCCATATCCCTGATCAATACCATCACGGGGATGAAGATCGATATTCATCGCAGAAAGTTTGCACTGGCTAACAAAACAGGAGGGCTTTCGGGTCCCGCCATCAAGCCGGTGGCTGTCAGGATGGTTTATCAGGCATCTCATGCGGTATCGATCCCCGTCATCGGAATGGGAGGTATCGCAACCTGGGAGGATGCGGTGGAATTTATGATGGCAGGCGCTACGGCGGTGGCAGTGGGAGCCATGAACTTCGTTAACCCGACGACTACCATCGAAGCGGTAGAGGGAATAGAAGCATTTATGAAACAGCAGGGGATCGAGAACGTTACGGATCTGATCGGTTGCGTGGAGTGAGGATAATACAAAGGTTAAAAGGGTGGCTGTATGCAGGATTTAAATCAAATGGATGATGCTTTTTTACCCCTGAGGGATGTGGTTTTTAAGAAACTCAGACAAGAGATCCTGTTGGGAAAGCTTTTGCCCGGTGAGAGGCTGATGGAGATCCATCTGGCCCAGAGGCTGGGTGTATCGAGAACGCCCATCCGGGAGGCGATCCGTAAGTTGGAGCTGGAAGGTCTGGTGACCATGATCCCCCGGCGCGGTGCTGAGGTGGCACAGATCTCGGGTAAGGATCTGAAGGATGTACTGGAGGTGCGTACCTCCTTAGAGAGGCTGGCGGTGCGTCTTGCCTGTGAGAGGATAACGGATGAGCAGCTCTCTGAGCTTCATGAGGCCTGCGAGCATTTTGCGGCGGTGACCCGTACCAAGGATATGACGGCCATCACCCAGGCGGATGTGGAGCTGCATGATGTGATCTTCCGTTCCACGGGAAACCGGAAGTTAGAGCAGATGATCAGCAATCTTTCGGAGCAGATGTATCGTTACCGTTTCGAATACATCAAGGATGCTTCCTATCATACCCTTCTGATCGAAGAGCATGAAAGGATCTATCAGAGCATCGCAAGCAGAGACTGCGAGAGAGCTGAGCAGGAGATCAGCGATCATATCACCAATCAGCTTTCCACCATCAAGGAGCATTTGAACCTATGACGAAGGATGTACTGGTTTCCGTGGAGGGTCTGCAGTTTTCCACCGGTGAAATGCCCGGGAAGGTGGAGATCATCAACGCCGGAAACTATTATAAAAAAGACGATTATCATTACGTCCTGTATGATGAGACCATGGAGGGCTTTGATCAGGTGACAAAAAACATGATCAAATTCCGGGAAGGGTCGGCTTATCTGAAGAAAAAGGGCGCCGTCAACGTGGATATGCACTTTGAGGAGAATCAAAAAAACTCAAGCTGCTACACCACACCCTTCGGGGATATCATGCTGGATATCAGCACCACGAATGTGGCCATCAGTGAGGATGAGCAGCAGATCGTACTGGATGTGGATTATGCGCTGGAGGCCAATTATGAGCATTTGGCCGACTGCCGGATCAAGATCCGCGTCTGCCCCAGGGAAAAGGGCGCACAGATGATCGAAAGAGAATTATCTTAATGTGTTAAGGGGAGGTTACTCATGGACTCTAACATTTTGCTGGAAAGCGGAACCAACGAGCTGGAGATCCTGGAATTTACCATCAACAACAATTCCTACGGGATCAATGTGGCGAAGGTAAAGGAGATCATCCAATACCAGAGCGTGACCCCGGTTCCCAATGCCCATCCCAGTATTGAAGGGATCTTCATGCCAAGGGAAGTGATGATCACCGCTGTGGATCTTCGCAACTGCCTGCAGCAGGGACAGTCGGAGCAAAAAGGTCTGTTCATCATCACCACCTTCAATTCCCTGGATATGGCTTTCCATGTGGATGAGGTCAAGGGGATCCACAGAGTGGCCTGGACCCAGGTCCTGCCCCCCAACGTTACCCTTTCCGGAGTTGAAGCGGGTGTCGCCACCGGCATCGTAAAGATCGGCGAAAAGATCATCATCATCCTGGATTTTGAAAAGATCGTAACGGACATCAATGCCGCCACCGGCCTGAAGGTTGACGAGGTACAGCATCTGGCGGGACGCGACAGGATCGATGTGCCCATCCTCATCGCAGAGGATTCGGAGCTTCTTTGCCGTCTGATCACGGAGTCCCTTAAGACCGCCGGTTATGAAAGACTGATCCGTACCGAAAACGGGCAGGAGGCCTGGGATCTTCTCTGTGAGTGGAGAGACAACGGAACGATCCTGGAGAAGGCCCAGCTGGTCATTACGGATATCGAGATGCCCCAGATGGACGGACACAGGCTCACCAAGCTGATCAAATCCGATCCGCTGATCAAGGATACACCCGTGGTGATCTTTTCCTCCACCATCAATGATGAGACCCGCAGAAAGGGAGATGCCGTAGGCGCAGATGCACAGCTCACCAAACCGGAGATCGGTCAGCTGGTGGCAAAACTGGATGAGATCGTGGGCCTGACGAACTGAGTTATAAAGACCATATGAGAAGTAAGGATCCGGTCCCCGCAGGTAAGGGACCGGATCGTTTCATAGTAAGGGAGGAGCTTATGAGAAAAATAAAGACCGGGAGTTTAAAGGCTGCGGGTGTCATTCTTTTGGCAGCTCTTCTGATGACGGGCTGCGGGACAAAAATGCCGGCGGAGGATACCGGCGAGGCGCAGGAGGAAACCGCTGAAAGCGACGGGACTTCGCAGGAAGAGACTCCGGCAGCCGATGAAAACGCAGCAGAAGATGATGCTCAGACGGAGGATCAGGAAGAAGTGAAAGAGCCTGAGGCACCGGGTCCCGAGGAGGGGGAGCTGTCCGAGGAGCAGCTCTTTTTCCGCTTATCGGACTGGAGCTTTCATTTTTGTTCCGGTGCGGGAGCCTGGGAGACGGCTCTGACCATTGAGCCAGACGGCACTTTTTCGGGAGAATACTATGATGCCAACATGGGTGAGACCGGAGAAGGGTATGACAACGGCACCATGTACCAGTGTGTATTTCAGGGCAAATTGAAAAAAGAAAAGATGATCACCCCTTTTTCCTATGAGCTGAAGATCGATGAGATCACCTGTGAGAGAAAGGCAAACGAGGAAGAGATCATAGACGGTATGAAATTCATCTATACCGGACCCTATGGTCTGCTGAATGCAAATTCGCTGCGGCTGTATCTGCCGGGTATGCCCGTGGAGGATCTTTCACAGGATTATATGGATTGGATCACCCCCATGTTCTTCGGCTGTTATCTGGAGGATGATTATTATCAGGTGCTTCCGGAAGAACTCCCTTTTTACGGGCTTTTCAACCCCGATGAGGGGAACGGTTTTTACAGTCAGTATGACGGCAAAAAGAATGTGAATTACTTTTCCGCCAGGGGCACTTTTCCCGGACTTAAGAATGAAAAGAGCGAGATGAACGAAGACGGGACCTATCGCATTGAGGATGCGGACGAGGGATATACCGCGTATCTGGTCAACACCTGCTTTCCCCTCGAAGAGGGCGATGCGGGAATGTATGACGACAGTGAAAAATTCACGGAGCAGTGTATCGAGAAGGTCTTCAGTCAGAAGCCCAAGGACCTGTATGTGCTGGATCGCAGCAGCTATATGTTTGACAGGGCCGGCATGATCTATACGGAAGGAACACCCTGTATCTACGCCGGCTGGACCATAGGCAGCAATGAGGATACCAGAAGCTGTACGGCCAAGCTGACCCAGATCGGAAACTATGCTTATATGTTTGTTTTTAACATGTCGGAGTATGATACCCTGGTTGACTCCGAAGCCATCGGCTTCATCCTGGAAACCCTGCAGCTGAAGGGCAGGCCGGATCATCTGTCCATGGCAGCGGATGAGCCCATCGGGGAGTCGGAGCTTCACAAGTTCTACGCCAATGTCAAGGCGGGCGAAGGCGACAGCCTCATGGCAGACGAGGTGATCTGGCTGGGGCCCGCGGATGAGGAGGAGATGAAGCAGTACGGCATCGACCCTGCGGAGCTTACCAATGATTATGCCATCGTGGAGGCAGACGGTCGGTATAAGGCCTATACTCTGCCGGAGGACACCTCCTGTTTTGTCCAGTATCCGGAGGAGGGAATGTTCTACAAATATAAAAATGCCAAGGATTTCAGGAAGTGGCTGAAGGAGAATTCGGAGCGGCTTCTGGTACTGTATGCGGACAAAAATGATGTCCTGCGATTTGTTTACGAGCCTTATACCCCCTGATCCAGTTTTCGCACTATACGAAAAGCGAGATATATGATATAATGACTCTGATTTTGGTTTTGCAAAATGACCTCAAAGCCAGATTGTTCACGGGCACGAGAGGTCGATCACAGAGGGATGTTGCATGAAACAGAAACTGAGACTGACAGGACGGCTGCAGCTGTTTATGCAGGCCACGCTCCTTTTGGGCGTACTGCTGGCCGCTCTTGATGTCTGGATCTATACGATCAATGTGAAAGCCGGTCTGGTATTGTCCGGTTTTGTGGTATTTTATCTGATCCTGATGCTGTTCTACGTGAACTTCAGCAAATCGGTGCTGATGAACGAGTTGATCAGCTTCGCCACGCAGTACGGACAGATCCAGAAGAAGCTCCTTTGGGACTTCGAGGTAGCCACGGCTCTTTTGGACGAGAACGGCAAGGTGATCTGGACAAACCGCCAGTTTGAAACGGTTGCCGGCAAGCCCAAGGGCTTTTCAAAGGATATAAGGACACTTTTCCCTGCTCTGACGGCGGATCGTTTTCCGCAGAAAAAGGATGAGATGACGGAGGTGGGCTTCTCCCTTGACGAGAGGGAATACACAGCCAAGATGCGTCGGATCCCCTTAAGCCAGATGGTGGAGAACAGTGATATCTTCGAGGCGGACGGCAAATACGAGGGCTGTCTGATCGCGCTGTATCTCTTCGATGAAACGGCGCTGAAGCTGGCACTTCGGGAGAACGATAACCAGTCTCTTTGCGTGGGACTTTTGTATATTGATAATTACGAGGAAGCTCTGGAGAGTATCGAGGAGGTAAGGCGTTCACTTTTGACGGCGCTGATCGAGCGAAAGCTCAACAAGTACTTCGCCTCCTATGACGGGATCGTGCGTAAGATGGAGAAGGACAAGTTTTTCCTGATCCTGCGCAAGCAGTCCCTGCGGCAGCTTCAGGAGAACCGTTTTGATCTTCTGGAGGATGTTAAGACCGTAAACATCGGTAACGACATGGCCGTGACGCTGAGTATCGGTATCGGATCCGACGGTCTTTCCTACGGACAGAATTATGAGTTTGCCAGAACCTCCATCGATCTGGCTTTGGGCCGCGGTGGTGACCAGGCGGTCATCAAGACCCCCGAGGGTGTGAATTACTACGGCGGAAAGAGTCTTACCGTGGAGAAAAATACCCGGGTCAAGGCACGTGTCAAAGCTCTTGCCCTTAAGGAGATCATCACCACAAAGGATAAGGTCATGGTCATGGGCCATCAGGATGCGGACGTGGATTCCTTCGGTGCGGCCGTGGGTATCTACAGGATCGCCAAGGCCCTGGGAAGAAGCGTTTATATCGTCATCGATCAGATCAACGCCACCACAAAGCCCTGGGTGGAAGCCTTTGACGGACTGGATCCCGAAGAGGTTACCGTCATCGATAACGAGCAGGCCATGGCTATGGCGGATGCCAATACCGTGCTTGTGGTAGTGGATGTGAATAAGCCCAGCCGGACCCAGTGTCCCGAGCTTTTGAAGACCTGCCGGTTTGTAGTGGTGCTGGATCATCACAGACAGGGTGAAGAGGTCATCGAAAACGCCACCCTTTCCTACGTGGAACCCTATGCTTCCTCCGCCTGCGAGATGGTTGCGGAAGTACTGCAGTATATCGGGGACGGCGTCAAGGTCCGGGGCGTAGAGGCCGACTGTATGTATGCCGGTATCGTTGTGGACACCAATAACTTTATCAACAAGGCGGGAGTACGTACCTTTGAAGCGGCTGCGTTCCTTCGGCGCAGCGGTGCAGATGTGACCAGAGTCCGGAAGATGTTCAGGGAGAATGCGGATGATTATCGTGCCAGGGCGGATGCCGTCGGTCAGGCAAGGATCTATCTGAATGAGTTTGCCATCTCTACCTGCAATGCCGACCGCACCAGCGCACCTACGGTCATCGGTGCCCAGGCGGCTAACGAGCTGCTGAACATCACCGGGATCAAGGCCAGCTTCGTGCTCACCGAATACAAGGATAAGATCTATATTTCAGCCAGATCCATCGATGAGGTCAATGTACAGATCATCATGGAGAGGCTGGGCGGCGGCGGTCATATGAATGTGGCCGGAGCGCAGCTGGATAATATCACATTAGAGGATGCGATCCGCAGACTGAAGGAGACCCTCGATCAGATGACCGAGGCCAAGGAGATCTGATGGGACGCATCGGGAGGAGATCATGAAAGTAATATTGCTTGAGGATGTTAAATCCGTGGGAAAAAAGAATGAAGTAGTGGAAGTCAGCGAAGGCTATGCGAAGAATTTTCTTCTGAAGAAAAAGTTAGCCACCGCTGCCACGGCAGCAAGCCAGAACGACGTTAAGCTGGCAAAGCAGCATGAGGAAAAAGTAGCAGCCCAGAATCTTGCGGATGCCAAGGAACTGGCAGCGGCGCTGGAGGAGCGCAAGGTTGAAGTCAAGCTCAAAGCAGGCGCAGGCGGCGCAGCCTTCGGCAGCGTATCCAGCAAGGAGATCGTAAGGGCATATAAGGAGCAGTACGGCGAGGAGCTGGATAAGAAAAAGCTGGTTCTGCCGGAGCCCCTCAAGAACTTCGGAACCTATGAGGTTAAGGTAAAGCTTCATCCGAAGGTGACCGGAACGCTTCGTGTCAGCGTGACGGAGATGTAGATTGCTAAACGGATATTTTTCCGTTTGAGGTTTGGATATGGATCAGGAAAACGAACAGCTCATCCGGCGGGAGATGCCCAAAAACATTGAGGCGGAACGCTCCGTTATCGCTTCCATGCTGATGGATAAGGACTCTCTCGATAAAGCCTGTGAGCTGCTGAATGCGGACGATTTTTATAACAAACAGCATAGTGTGGTCTTTGAGGCCATGGTGGAGCTCAATGAAAAGAACGAAGAGGTGGATCTGATCACCCTTCAGAACCGTCTTCGGGAAAAGGGAATGCCCGCCGAGGTTTCCAGCCTGGAGTTTTTGCGGGAGCTTTCCTCGGATGCGTACTCCATCTATCATCTGGAGCAGTATTGTGCCATCGTAAGGGAGAAGTCCCTGCTTCGCAGACTCATTCGCGTGAATGAGGATATTGCCGGCAACTGCTACGCCGGTAAGGAAGAGACCAACTCCATCCTGGAGGATGCGGAGAAGAGGATCTTCGATCTGGTACAGAGGCGTAATACCGGAGAGTTCGTACCCATCCGCAAGATCGTGGCAGACGCCATGAATCAGATCGAGCGGGCCAGCAAGATGGACGGAAACCTGACGGGTATCGCAACGGGCTTCCTGGATCTGGATTATAAAACGGCGGGATTGCAGAATTCGGATCTGATCCTGATCGCTGCAAGACCTTCCATGGGTAAAACGGCTTTTGTGCTCAACATTGCGGAATATGCCTGCATCCACAGCGGTCTGCCGGTGGCGATCTTCTCGCTGGAAATGTCAAAGCAGCAGCTGGTCAACAGACTGCTGGCCATGGAATCCAAGGTGGATGCCCAGAAGATCCGAAGCGGAAACCTGTCCGATGAGGACTGGGAGAGCCTTTTGGAGAGCGGCGGACAGATCGGTATGTCCAATCTGATCATTGACGATACCCCCGGTATCACCGTATCGGAGCTTCGCAGCAAATGCAGAAAATATAAACTGGAACATGACTTAAAGCTGGTCATCATCGATTACCTTCAGCTGATGAGCGGCAGCGGCAGGACGGATTCCCGTCAGCAGGAGATCTCGGAGATCTCCCGTTCCCTGAAGGCGCTGGCCAGAGAGTTGAACGTTCCCGTGATAGCACTTTCCCAGCTTTCCCGTGCCGTGGAAAGCCGTCCGGACAAACGTCCCATGCTTTCGGATTTGAGGGAATCCGGAGCCATCGAGCAGGATGCGGACGTTGTAATGTTCAGCTACCGTGATGAATACTACAACAAAGAAAAAAGTGAAAAGAAAGGTATAGCCGAGATCATCATCGGTAAACAGCGTAACGGTCCGCTGGGCACCGTAGACCTTGTATGGTTACCGGAGTATACCAGGTTTGTAAATATGGAACATTCTCAGAACCATGCAAATTTTCAATAAATATGCGAGTTCTGCTTGCAGAAACGAGCATGTTTTTGAAAATTTATATGGCGACAGCCATTCATGAGCAAACGAAATGCCCGAAGGGCATGAAAAGCACCGCAGGTGCGGGTTTGCGAATGGTTCTGAGAAAAAACAAACGTAATGAGGGAGGGTAATTATGAACAACAACATGCAGAACGGAAATCCTCAGGCGGGAGGCTTTTACGGCAAGCTCATGACAAAGCAGGAGTTTTACCGGCATCCTACCCACCGCAAGCAGCTGACTAACCTGAATCTGTGCTGTACGATCTTCTATTTCATTGTGATCATGTCCTACGTGATGCAGAATCGCGTGGGCAATATCCTGACCGGTCTGTTGGGCGTTACCAGCAGCCGTAACATGTTCTCCAATGTGTGGATCGATTACATTGTGGTCGTGGCGCTTACCCTGGGCATTCAGTTTTTCAAGAGCCGTGTCTGCTCCTTTGTTCTTTTCATCTACACCGGCGCGGACTGCCTCTTCAAATACTTCATCTTCCACAGGATCGAGGGAGTATGGCCCCTGCTGGTTGCCGGCTATCTGGTAACCCTCACCTTTGAGCTCTACAGCGCCTGGTCTCAATACCAGAAGACAGGTATTGCGTAAGATATCATATTGATCAAACTGAATCTGAGTAAAGGCCCCGGTGATCCGGGGCTTATGACTTTAAAACAAGTAATTATATAAACCCTCCCTCGCCGCGGTTAAGGCAGGGGAGGGGAATTTTTATCGCGAGGGTTTCTCGGGAGGCTGTTCCATGTCCCCTGAGGGTTTTTCGGGAGGCTGTTTCTTATCTTCCGAAGGCTTTTCAGGGGGATTTTCCATCCCTTCCGGAGGCTCGGGCGGTGTATCTCCATCTTCCATGCCCTCGGGCTTATCACCATCCGGAGGAGCTTGCTTGTCACCACCGGAGGATTGTACTTTGATCTCATATGCCTGTCCGGTGGAAGAAGATCCTTCCGTATACTCTTTTCCATCCACATAAAGTTTATAACCGTTAAGATTGATGCTGCCGGCCTCACAGGAGAGGCTACCGATGTAAGAATCTCCGGTCAGAGTCCAAGCGGAGCCGTCCTTTAACTCAACATATACACTGCCCTTTGCACCATCCGTGTTGATAGCGCCGTTAAAAGAAGAATTACCGGATAAGTACAGATTTAGTGTAGAGATATCATCTACAACGATATCCCCGTTTATTTCCTGATCGGTGGCATACATGTTAACATGACCGCCGTTAGATCCTTCATTGCCCCAGCCGGCAGCTTCGGCCCGAAGAAAGGCCCCATCGCCGTTGTTGGTGATGGCTGCCCCGCTTAGAGTGATGTCAGCCACGGTATTGTTTACAAAGAAAACATCCCCGTTTTCATTGGTTAAGGATCCGCCCTTCATGGTAAAGGAGGCTTTGCCTTCGGCGGCGTCTCCTGACATGGACTGATAGATCATGACGGCTTTATAGGTATTTGATTTATCACTGTTAATCTGGTTGTTGTCAGCATTCAGCGTTACATTATTCAGAGTTACGGAGTTTTTGCCTTCCACCACAATGCCTTCGGAAGCAGTGGAAGTAAGCTCGGCATCCGATACGGTGATATCAGCCGTTGAGTAGATGGCAGGGGACCCGGTCCCATCGGTGGAATAGCTTCCGCCGCTCACATTAACGGTTCCGCCGCCACGGTCGGAGCGGATGGCGGCAGAGGAGCGTCCGGTTGTATGGATCGTCAGGTTTTCGGCATTCATGGTGCCGCCGCCTGTTGTCATGATACCGCCGGAGCAGTTGCCTTCTGTCTCAATGGTGGAATCCGAGATATTCACGGTTGTGCCTTCTCCATAGGAAAAGATGCCGTTGGCGTGGGTCCCGTTTGTATGGACGTTCAGATCGGAGAGGGTAAGGGTTGCTCCGTTTGTGGCAAATACGGCACTGTTCTCACCGTAAAAATCAGCTTCATCTCCTTCGGAGTCCCCGGTCTTTTCAATGTTTACATTGGAATATTCTTCGGTTGTTCCGTCAGCTTCTATCACATGTCCGCCGGCTTCATTGTTTTCCTTGCTCTCGGTAATAACTTCAGGTTCGGTATTGCTTATATCATCTGTATCTGTTGCAGTGTCATTGTCTTCTGTTGTACTGGCTTGTGTGGTGGTCTCTACATCTGCCCCGATGTTGCTCTCGCTTGCGCATCCTGTGGTAAGGCAAATGAGTGAAACGGTACAAAGACCTGCCAGGAATAATTTTTTCCTCATCATATGGGCCACTTCCTTTCTTTGTTTGATGAGAGAAAGGATAAAGGAAAAGTTTGTTCAGGATGTGGGCAATCTATGAGGAAAGTGTGTAAAATGTTTGATGAATGTGTGTTCATTTGTCTGATCCTGGGATATAATACTAACAGACTTATTTTGTATCTGCCGGGGAGGAACGATCATGAATGGTGAGATGAGGAAAAAAGTGGGATTTATTGTTATCGCAGCCATGCTGTTTGAAATGCTTCTGCCGGGATTTTACGGGGACGTGTACGCTGAACCGGGTGACTACTGCAGCGGGACTCAGGTGACAGTCGGTAGTGTCTCGGATCTAACGGAATGGTATACGTTTAAGGATGATCATAACATTGGTACAGAAATAACGCCAAATGCCGGTGCGCCTCTTTATCAAAAGGGGGATGGATCAGTTTATGCGGAAAGCATCATGAAAATTGGAGCGGAGCCGGAATGGACAGCAGAAGCGGCGGCCGCCGGGACTTTGAAATATCCCAAGGCCGGTATCTCTGTTTACTTTATGGATGATCATTCCGGGGTGAGTTTTAATACTCTCGGGATCAAATATATCCGCATCACGTCAAAGTGTAGCGGTCCGGTATGGCTTAAAATCATGAATACGCTCAGTGAACAGGCTGCCGGGGAAGGATCCGAGCCGGGGATCTATGTAGAAGAAAGTGAGGACTATGAGACGGTTTTGTATGATATGACCCCCGAACACGAGTTTGGTTGTGGTTTTATAGGAGCCGGCGAAAACAATATGATCAATATATTGGATTGGGTTAATAAAAACAAGGCGCCGGAGGGAAGTGATGTCCTTCAGCATATCACCGGACTTTCCTGGGAAGTGAAGGATGCCAAGGGCGGAACGGGGAAGATATCCATCAGATCCATCGAATTCCTGGATGCAGACCAAAATCCGGTCGAACTTAATACACTGCCTTACTTTATTAATGTTGATAAGACCAAGCTCAGTGTTCCCGAGAACGCCACCAAAGCAGTAGCAGGCAAGATTCAAGCAAATGATAAAGAGGGCAATGATTACCTTTTTGATATTATAGGTGGGACAGCTAAGGATCTGTTTGAAATTGATCCTGATACAGGTGTGGTCACAATGAAAGCCGGCGTAGATTACTTTGACTATGAACGAGATAAGGATAAGAATCTCTATATTGATGTAGAGGTCTGTGACACCGAGCACCTGGCAGCCAGAGACAGTACCAGGTTTTATATTACAATCACGGATGAGAACGAGAAGCCTTACTTTACCAACGATTCAAATGAAATTGAGATTCAGGAGAATGCTGAATTTGCATTGAATGCAGCCACGTTCTCGGATTATGATACGGACGAATCACATACGGAGTTTCGCAATAACGAGGTGGTCGCCCTTGGCGGAGATACCGATCTTTTTGAGGTTTTGCCGGATGGAAGAATTAAAGCAAAACAGGTATTAGATTATGAAGCCGAAACCAGAAAAAGTTTTGAACTACATTTAAGAGTTCGTGACGCAACAAAAGACGACGGAGGTGATTTTGTATATCCTGATCTGTATGACGACAGGACCTTCAGCATCACGCTTAAGGATGTTGATGAAACACCAGTCGTTTCAAAGAAAGATGATCCCGGACAGGTAGTAGAAAAAGCAGCGAACACGCTGAATGTCAAAACCATCAAGAAGACATACAAGATCGCTTTCTCTAAGCTTAAGAAAAAGAAACAGTCCATTGCCGCAAACAAGCTCTACCGTTTTACGGACAAAAAGAATACAAAGGGCGCCATTCGGTATGCGCTTGTATCCGCTAAGAAGGGCTCCAAAAACTTCAGGAAATCTTTTTCCGTAAATAAGAAAAACGGAAAGCTTACGATCAAAAAAGGACTTGCGAAGGGTTCCTACAAGATCACGGTCAAGGTAAGTGCGGCCGGCGATAAGAGCTGCAAAGAGGCTGAGAAGAACGTGACCTTCACCGTAAAGGTTAAATAAGCCTAAGATGGAACTGTTAATACAGCAGGATCTGTGGTAAAATATAGCTGTTTTCAGGATTTGTGAATCTACCGAAAGTATGATTCGGATAAATAGTCAGGAGGTACAGTATGGGTTACAGAGATGAGTATCAGAAATGGCTGACGGATCCTTATTTCGATGAGGAGACAAAGCAGGAGCTGAAGGCCCTTGAGGGCAATGAGACAGAGATCGAGGATCGTTTTTACCGGTCTCTGGAATTCGGTACGGCAGGCCTTCGCGGCGTGATCGGAGCCGGAACGAACAGAATGAACTTTTACACCGTAAGGAAAGCCACCCAGGGTCTTGCAAATTATATCAACAAGCAGGGCGGCGGCGAGAAGGGCGTAGCCATTGCATATGACTGCCGTAATTTCAGCCCCGAATTCGCCGATGAGGCGGCTAAGTGTCTGGCAGCCAACGGGATCAAGGCTTATGTTTTCGAGTCTCTGCGTCCCACGCCGGAGCTGTCCTTTGCGGTTCGCCATCTGGGATGCATCGCAGGTATCAATATCACCGCCAGCCATAATCCGCCGGAATACAACGGATACAAGGTTTACTGGGAGGACGGTGCACAGATCACACCTCCTCACGATACCGGCATCATGGACGAGGTAGCAGCCGTAACGGATTATGCGGATGTGAAGACCATGTCCAAGGAAGATGCCAAGGCAAAGGGTCTGTATCAGCAGATCGGCGCAGATGTGGACGATCCTTATATTGAGGCATTAAAGAGCCGCATTCTTCATCAGGATTCCATCGATAAGATGAAGGACAAGGTTTCCATCGTATATTCACCCCTTCACGGCACCGGCAACATTCCTGCCCGCCGCATTTTGAAGGAGCTGGGCTTCGAGAAGGTTTATGTGGTACCCGAGCAGGAGAAGCCGGACGGCAATTTCCCCACGGTTTCCTATCCGAACCCCGAGGCGGCTGAGGCCTTTGAGCTTGGCCTTGCCCTGGCAAAAGAGAAGGATGCGGAGCTTGTACTGGCTACCGATCCCGATGCCGACAGATTGGGCGTATATGTGAAGGATTCCAAGACCGGCGAATATCATACCCTCACCGGTAATATGTCCGGCTGCCTTCTGGCTGATTATGAGATCGGACAGATCAAGGAGCTGAAGGGTCTTCCCGATGACGGTGCCCTGATCAAGACCATCGTTACCAGCAATATGGCAGATGCCATCGCTTCCTACTACGGCGTGGAGCTTATCGAGGTGCTTACGGGCTTCAAATATATCGGACAGCAGATCCTCGGTTTTGAGCAGAAGGGCAAAGGCACCTATCTGTTCGGCTTTGAAGAGAGCTACGGCTGCCTGATCGGAACTCATGCAAGGGATAAGGATGCCATTGTGGCGGTTATGGCACTGGCCGAGAGCGCAGCTTACTACAAGGAGAAAGGCATGACCCTCTGGGATGCCATGATCTCTCTGTATGAAAGATACGGATATTACAAGGACGATATCAAGTCCATCACCCTGAAGGGCAAGGAAGGCTTGGCCAAGATCGCAGAAATCCTGGAGACCCTGCGCAAGGAGCCTCCCAAGACCCTGGGCGGATACAAGGTTCTGTCCTATCGCGATTACAAGACAGGCAAGATCACGGATGCGGCAACGGGAGAGGAAAGCTCCACGAATCTTCCTTCCTCCAACGTGCTGTACTACGATCTGGAGGACAATGCATGGCTTTGCGTACGTCCTTCCGGAACCGAGCCCAAGGTAAAGTTCTACTACGGCGTAAAGGGCACGGATCTGGCGGATGCGGATGCCAAATCCGAAGCCTTCGGCAAGGAGGTTCTCGAGCTGATCAACTCCATGCTGGACTGATCCTCAAAGGGTCAGGTTTCCATAACACAAAAACCGCGAAAAAGCCCTAAAATAAAGGGGAAAACGGCCTTTTTTCGCTTGACAAGAGCGGGAAAAAAGAATATAAATAGTATTAGAGTTTTCACGAGAAAACCCAAAATATCCAATTTTATCAGAGGAGGAAATGAAATATGAACAAGGCAGATTTAGTTGCAGCTATTGCTGATAATGCCGGACTGTCCAAGAAGGATGCCGAGGCTTCCCTTAAGGCATTTACCGAAGTTGTTTCTGCAGAGCTTAAGAAGGGCGGCAAGGTTCAGCTTGTTGGTTTCGGTACTTTTGAGGTAGTTAAGAGAGCAGCCAGAGAGGGTATCAATCCTCAGACCAAGGCTGTTATGAAGATTAAGGCTTCCAAGGCTCCTAAGTTCAAAGCCGGCAAGGCTCTGAAGGATCTTGTAAACAAGAAATAATTCTTGCCTTAGATTTATGACTATCCGAGCCATGCATGCCCAGGTATGCATGGCTCTTTTCTTGCAAAAAAGGAGCAGAAAAATGCGTTTGGATAAGTATTTAAAGGTGTCCCGCCTGATCAAGCGCCGCACCGTTGCCAATGAGGCATGTGATGCGGGCAGGGTTATGATCAACGACAGGGTGGCCAAGGCCGGAACCGAGGTCAAGGTGGGTGATATCATCTCCATCGGATTCGGAAACCGGGATGTGAAGGTGGAGGTTTTGGCGGTACAGGAGACGGTTCGCAAGGAAGAAGCGGCCGAAATGTATCGTTATATCACCGACGAGCCTGGAAAATAATTTTATGTCAACAATATTTTTTCAACACTATATCTTGTGGCGGCGGGAAAACGGAACCACAAGCCTTTGAGAAAACCAGTAAAATAGAGGGTTTTCGAAGAGGGTGAGGCGGCGGCGAAACAAAAAAAGCGGTTGACGGGCAACATAAAAAACATTAAAATAATTTTATGTTAACAATACTCAGAGTGGGTAGAAATGCTCTGAAAAAGGAATGAGTTGTTAGATGGCCCGAAGACGCAGAAGAAAGAAAAAAGAGAATAACCGGAATCTGGGTCTGATCACGGTAGTCCTGGTGATCATGCTGACGATCGTAGGAGTTCATTCGAACTCTCTTTGGGCGCGCAAGGCAGATCTGGAGACGGAAAGAGCCCAGCTGGCTGAGCAGATCGAGGCGGAGAACGCCCGGACCGAGGAGCTCAAGCAGCTTCGCAAGTATGTACAGACAGACTCCTACGCCAAGGAGGTAGCCCAGGACAAGCTGGGGCTGGTACATGAGGGCGAGATCGTTTTTGAAATAGAAAAATAAACAGATAGCCTGCAGAAACCTGCAGGCTGTTTTCTTTGCTGCAAAAGTGAGACGAAAAGCACATGCAAAAGAACCATGAAACCTGGCAACTGCATAAGGATGTTGAAGAGTTTTGGAACAGGTATGAGCTGGCGGATAAGGGAGCTGTCGTTCTGGCAGCGGTATCCGGCGGTGCGGATTCCGTCTGCATGCTGAGGATCCTGCATGATCTGCAGGACAGGCTGGGGATCCGTCTTTGCGCCTTTCATTTCAATCACAGGATCCGGGAAAACGCAGACCGGGACGAGGCTTTTGTCAGGGAGCTTTGCGGATCTTTGGGGATCCCCTTTTATCGGGATGAGGCGGACGTGCCTTCCTATGCTAAGGAAAAAGGGCTGTCCTTAGAGGAAGCGGCCAGGGAGCTTCGCTACCGGGCACTGCGAGGGGCGGCTGAGGCGATTCATGCGGACCGGATCTCTACGGCACACCAGATGGAGGATCAGGCCGAAACCGTTCTGCTGGCACTTTTGCGGGGGAGCGGTCTTACGGGACTGGGCGGTATCCGTCCCCGGAGAGAGGAGCTGATCCGTCCCCTTCTGTTTCTGAGCAGGGAGAGGATCGAGGCTTATCTTAAGCAGGTCGGACAGGACTTTGTGACGGATGAGACCAATGAGGACGAGGCCTATACCCGTAATCTTGTAAGAAGACGGATCCTGCCGGAACTTATAGCGGTAAACGACAAGGGGATCTGCCATATTCAGAAGACCTCTTTTTTGTTAGCGGAGGCTACCGATTATATCAGGCAGCAGGCAGCGGGGGCGCTTGCGGATTGCCGGATTGGGGATAATGCGGAGGGCGGAGAGTGGTCGGTATCGGCCATTACAAAAAAGCCTGCATTTTTGCAAAAAGAGATGCTCCATCTGATGATCGGTCAGGCAGCAGGCAGCAGGAAGGATATCGGCGGCGTGCATGTGGAGGATCTTATGAAGCTGCTTGTTTCCGGCGAGGGAAGCGGGCAGATCGATCTTCCTTACGGGATCGTGGCCCAAAGAAGCTTTGACAGCCTCCGGCTCCTGAAAAGGGGAGAGGAGCAGGGTGAGAAGAAAGAGATTTCCCTGAGCTTTAATAAGGGAGAGCTTTTGCGGGACCGGGGGAAAAGCGTGGCCCTGCAGTGGCCGGACGGATATGAGATCGGTCTGCGTGTACTGACCGAAGACTGGTCGCTTTCTCTTGCAGGGGATATGCCAAGAAAAGGATATACGAAATGGATCGATTATGATAAAATAGATGAGCGCGTTGAGTTTCGCTGCGTGAGGGATAATGACTGGTTTATGATAGAAGGGGAGCACCGAAAGTCAGCATCTGCTTACTTTAAAGATCAAAAGATTCCGGCCCACAAGAGAAAGGAAATGCCCCTGATGGCTCAGGGTGATGAGGTATTGTATTTCCTGCCGGATCGGATCAGCAGCAGAGTTAAGCTGACGGAAAGCTCTGTCAGGGTTTTGGAGATCACACTTAAGGAGGTCTAACATGTCTGAAAAACTTACTGTCATGATCACCGAGGAAGAGATTGAAAAGCGGATCAAAGAGATCGCCGATGAGATCAACAAAGAATATGCCGGATCAGAGGTGCACCTTGTCTGTGTGCTCAGAGGCGGCAGTTTTTTCATGTGTGAGCTGGCCAAAAGGATCGATCTTCCCGTAACGCTGGACTTCATCAGCTGCTCAAGCTACGGAAACGATACCAAATCCAGCGGCGTGGTAAGGATCGTGAAGGATCTTAGCGATTCCATCGTGGATAAGAATGTCATCGTGATCGAGGACGTGGTGGATACCGGAAGAACGCTGAAGTATCTTATGCACATGCTTTCGGAAAGACAGCCTCGTAGCCTGAAGCTCTGCAGCCTTCTGGATAAGCCCAGCCGCAGGGTGGTAGAGGTGGATGCCGATTATATCGGTTTTACCATTCCCGATAAGTTCGTGGTTGGCTACGGACTGGACTATGCACAAAAATACAGAAATCTCCCTTATATAGCAGAGGTTGAGATTTCGGAATAAAGGACGGACAAAAATGAATTCTTCAAAAAAACAAAGAGGTCTGGGGACCAGTTTTATCGTGATTCTGATCCTGCTTTGCGTGGCCATCTGGATCAGTTCCATGAGAAATACGGAAACGGGATATGACTGGGATGATTTCCGGGCGGATCTGTCAGAGGATAAGGTTGCCACCGTGACCATCGAACCGAATGCCGAGGTGCCTACGGGAAGCATATACGTTGTAACCTCCGACGGTAACATGAAAAAGATGTTTGCTTCGGATGTGACCGAGGTGGAGGACATCCTCAGGGCAGAGAAGATCCGTTATGTGATGCGGGACATGCCCAGCGAGAACTGGTTTTTGTATTATGTTCTGCCCATGCTGATCGTCTTCATCCTCTTTGTATTCTTCTTCTCGATGATCAATACTCAGGGCTCCGGCGGCGGTGCCACGGGCAGGATGATGAATTTCGGCAAATCCCGTGCCAGGATGACTCCCGCCGGTGAAGGACAACTCACCTTTAAGGATGTAGCCGGACTGAAGGAGGAAAAGGAGGATCTGGAGGAGATCGTGGATTTCCTGAAGGATCCCGGTAAATATTCAAAGCTCGGCGCCAGAGTGCCGAAGGGTATTCTGCTGGAGGGCCCTCCGGGAACTGGTAAGACCCTTTTGGGAAAAGCCATCGCCGGGGAAGCCAACGTGCCCTTTTTCTCCATTTCGGGTTCGGATTTTGTAGAGATGTTCGTGGGTGTGGGCGCTTCCCGTGTCAGAGACCTGTTTGACGAAGCCAAGAAAAATCACCCCTGTATCGTGTTCATAGATGAGATCGATGCGGTAGCACGCCGCAGAGGAACCGGTATGGGCGGCGGCCACGATGAACGTGAGCAGACCTTAAACCAGCTGCTGGTGGAGATGGACGGTTTTGCGGAAAATGAAGGCATCATCGTGCTGGCAGCCACCAACCGTGTGGATATCCTGGATCCCGCGATCATGCGTCCCGGCCGTTTTGACCGGAAGATCGGTGTGGGAAGACCCGATGTGGGCGGCAGAGAGGATATTCTGAAGGTACATGCCAAGAACAAGCCCCTGGCAGAGGATGTGGATCTTCATAAGATCGCCCAGACCACGGCAGGCTTTACGGGTGCGGATCTGGAGAACCTTTTGAACGAATCCGCCATCCTGGCAGCTAAGGAGAACAGATCCTTCGTGGTGGCCAAGGATGTGGACCGCGCTTTTGTCAAGGTGGGTATCGGTGCGGAGAAAAAGAGCCGCGTTATTTCCGAAAAAGAAAAGAAGATCACCGCATATCACGAATCGGGTCATGCGATCCTGTTCCATGTTCTGCCGGATATGGATCCTGTCTATACGGTTTCCATCATTCCTACAGGTGTGGGCGCAGCAGGTTATACGATGCCCCTTCCCCAGAAGGATGAGATGTTCATGACCAAGGGACAGATGCTCCAGGATATCATGGTGGATCTGGGTGGCCGTATCGCAGAGGAGCTGATCTTTGATGATATCACCACCGGTGCTTCCAGCGATATCAAGAAGGCTACCGGCGTGGCCCGCAAGATGGTTACCAGATTCGGTATGTCGGATGTGATCGGAACCGTGAATTACGACGATGACAGCGATGAGGTCTTCATCGGAAGGGATCTGGCCCACGCAAGGACCACCAGCGAGGCCGTTACCAGCCAGATCGACGCCGAGGTAAAGAGGATCATCTCCGAGTGCTATGACAAGGCAAAGAAGATCATTGAGGAGCATATGGATGTTCTTCATGCCAGTGCACAGCTGCTTTTGGAGAAGGAGAGGATCTCCAGGGAAGAGTTTGAGGCTCTGTTTGAGGAAGTAGAAGGCGTTTGATTGTGCAAAATTGCCACCAAACAGGGTAAAATGAGCCCAAGTCTTGGACAGCCCGAATTGGCATTGTGAAATATTACCAAAAGAATTGACGATCTGTTGTGAATTTTGTGAAAAATGAAAATAGACATATAGAGGGGGCTCTGCTATTATACACTTGTAACCCCCCAATACATTACATAGTTTTTGCTATACCCCATAAGAGAAATACCTTCTCCGAAAACCCGGCTGATCCCCAGCCGGGTTTTCGCCGTCTTAAAGCATTTCCCAAGTGATCGAACAGTGGTTTTTTCCCAGGCTCTGTGCTATTCTATTGATAGTACGGCGAAAGGAAAAAACATGACTTCTGAAAAACAATCTCCCTTAACTGCAAAGCGTATCTTCTTTGGCGTCAGTATCCTGGGATTTCTCACGGCGATCGGTTCTCTTTTGCTGTCCCGCGGTGAGTCCTGGATCCGGATCCTGGAGGAGAACGGCAGCTTTTACCTGGGAGATTTTCTGATGCATATCTCCTTTGTGGACAAGCCCGCTGAGGTGTACAGTGCCTATGAGGGCTGCTGTTTCCCGCCCTTTGCCTATCTGTTCTATCTGTTTGTCAACCGGATCCTTCCCACCGACGGGGATCCGTCCATGAATGAGTATCGTATGATACCGGCTACCACGATCCTGTATTTTTGCGGCGTTGCCTTCTGCATGATGGTGATCGCACTTTTCGTATATGAAGCCCTTGAGAATAAAAGAGCCCAGGCGCTGCTGGCCTGCGCTCTGATCCTGTTTTCCGAGCCCTTCTTTGCAGGTGCCATAGAACGGGGAAATTCCGTTCTGCTTACCCTGGTGCTGCTGTTGGGCTTTTTGTATTGTAAAGACAGTGAAAAGCCCCTTTTGCGGGAGGTGGCGCTGTTTTTGCTGGTGGCGGCCGCCTGTTTTAAGATCTACCCCGCGGTTTTCGGCTTTCTCTATCTTCGGGAAAAACGCTATCGGGAGTTTATCCGGCTGGTGATCTACGGAGCCATTCTGTTCTTCGTACCCTTTGCCTTCTTCGGCGGAGTCCGCGGCCTGCTTGCGTTACTTTCCAATCTGAAAAATGTGGGTGCCAAGCCCACCACGGACATTTACACCATCAGCGGCTGCCTGCAGTGGCTTTGGTCCCGCCTGGCTTCTTCGCAGGAGATCCCCCTTTCGGTGCAGCGGGCCGGTAAGATCCTGTCGGTGGTTTATCTTCTGGCGGCGCTTCTTTGCACCTGGTTTGAAGAGGAAGAGTGGAAGAGATTTTTATATCTGGGAAGCCTGATGATCATTTTTACCAATTCAAGCTATCCCTATACAACGATCTATCTGCTTCTCCCGCTTTTGTCGTTCCTTAAGCATCACGGGGAGGGGAAAAGTGTATCTGAGAGCTTATATGGCCTTTGTTTCGGGCTGATCTTTACGGTGCTTATGATCCCGGATGGCAGGATCATCGCATTATTCGGCAAATCCTTTGCCTTCCTGCTCCGGTATTTTGCGCTCTATCCTATGCTTCTTGCAGCAATGGCAGGGACGGCGGTATCGTGCTATAATCAAAGAAGTGTGGGGATCAAACGGTAAGGTTAGGAGGGTTGTTATGAAAAAGAGGATCGCAGCAGTATTACTTATGATGGCGGGGCTGATCGCTTTTCTGCCGAAGAGTGTTATGGCCGGAGAGCAGATCGGAGAAGTGGCTGCCACGCTAACGCTGAATACGCCTTTATCCGTGGAATATCAGGTTCCCGATCAGGATTATTACTATTCCTTTACACCGACAAAGGACGGTGTTTACGCCTTTTGCTCGGAGAACAATGGGTCCTGTGATGATCAGGCCATGGTTCTGGATGATCAGGGAGAAGAAATGGATCTTCTCGGTAATACCTGGATGAATTACGAGTTTGCACTGGAAGCAAGACTGACCGCAGGAAAGACCTATTATCTGAAGGTGAGTCACGGAGAGGAAGATGGCGCGTATGATCTGAAGGTAGTACATGCTTTTTCGCTCCCTGAGCGGGATGAAGATAACACGCCGGCTTTCCGTCCCGGAGAGCAGTTTACTCTCTCGGCGCAGGCGGGGGATCTTTGGACCGGCGATCAGGTTTCTTACAGCTGGTATTGCTGGAATAGGGCTGCCGAGGATGAGACATATTCTTCTTATGTGGGAGATACATCTGCCATAACGGTAAATGCCCCTTCCAAGGTGATGCGGGAGGAAACGGAAGGATATGAATGTGAAGTAACATTAAACAACTCTTACACAAAGACGTACAATGTTACGTTTTATGTATTTAACTATGATTCTATACCCGGTTATAAAACAGCGAACAGTGACTGGCAAACAAACAAAGATGGAGGGATGATTGAGTGTACCCCCGGACAGGCGCTGGATCTGAAGGTGGATCTGGCTTACCCCGCCGGCTTCAGCGGAACCGTATCGGAGAATAATACCGGCTATACTCCCACCTTTCAATGGTCAAAAGAAAAGGAAGGTGGCTTCGATTCGGGAAATCCCAACAGCGAAGGATGTGAGTTCGAAAATGTGGAAGGAGGCAATACCGCTGTATTGTCCATAGCCTCCGCGGAAAAAACCGTATATAAATGTACCGTAAGTCTGAACGGTGAGTCTCAGGAGACATATTTTTACATCAACGCCTCCCAGCTGAAGCTGAACAGCAACAACGGAATGCCCATCAGGAGTATCGGTGAGACCGTGGTGCTTACCCCGGATATCAGTACGACCTCCGATGAACCCATTACCTATAAGTGGATAGAATACACCTGGGACGGAGATACGCAGATACCCCATGAAATGTCTGAAACGGGATCCTCTCTCTCCGTTACGAAAAATGAATTGGGCAATTATCCCTACCGATGTGATGTAACCCAGGGAAATGAAACGGTAAGTGCCTGGTTCATGATTTACTATGAGAGCGTTTTTAAAAACTATGGCGGGTCCGGATATAAAGTGCTGAGCAATCCGGTGGGTAAAGAAACAACTTTAATGACACGGTATTCCGATTTCAGAGGGATCAAGGCTTCGGACCTTACCTATGAATGGTATAAGGGCAGGGTAGAAGATGCCCTGAAGCTTCCGGGAACGGGTCCGGATCTGAAGGTAACACCTACCAAACCCTATGAGGTGTATTATTGCCAGCTTACGTTCAAGGAAAATGACGGGACCACTCAAAGGTATGTCATCTATGATCCTTCGGGGCTCAAAAATGCATCGAATGGGGGATCCATCGGCAAAGCGGTATCCACCGATCTGTATGTTCCGGTTCTGGCAAAGCTTGATTCCACCCACAGGCAAAGCTACGTCAAGCTGGTGCCGAGGGAGAGCGGGAGCTATAGAGTCTTTGCGGAAACAATAAGCGGATATGATCCGAAACTTGAGGTTGTAGATCAAAGCGGAAATGTATTGAACACGGATGAATCCATGGGATACTACGGTGATGGTACATTGCTGGATATGGATCTTACCAAGGGCAAGACCTATTACCTGCGGGCTTACTATAATTTTCCGGATGAAAACGGAACCTTCCTGATGGGATATACGGACGGAAAAGAGCCCATCGATCTGACCGGGGATAAACCGAAAAAGGAAGAACAGGAACCTTCCGAAACCGCTTTTGTTTACAACAAAGCAAACTATGAGGTGTCTCAGGCGGGCGAGGTGACTTATGTATCCGCTTCGGACAGCGGAAATAAGGTTGAGGTGCCCGATACCGTCACGGTAAACCAGAAGACCTATAAGGTTACAAGAGTGAAGAAGAACGCTTTTTCCGGGAATAAGAAGCTGAAAAAAGCGACCATCGGGAAAAACGTTACCGTGATCGAAAAGGGAGCCTTCTCCGGCTGCAGCAATCTTGAAAGTCTGACGATCAAGGGAAACAGCATGCAGGTCATCGACACCGAGGCCTTCAGCGGCTGTAAGAAGCTCAAAAGTCTGACCCTTGGCAAGAAAGTCAAAAAGATCGGCAAGAACGCCTTCAAGAACTGCAAGAAGATGAAGAGCCTCCGCTTTAAAACGGCAAAGGCCAAGAACCTGACCATTACCAAGGGAGCTTTCAGCGGGATCAATAAAAAATGCGTCATCAAGGTTCCCGCAAAGCAGTTAAAGCAATACAAGACAAAGCTTAAAAAGGCAGGCCTGCCTAAAAAGGTCAGAGTAGTAAAAGGATAAGGCAATACAGAAAGGAAGGGTAGCATGAAAAGAGCATTACGTAGTGTGAGAAGACTTTTGCTGGTGGCTGTGATAGCGGCTCTGGCAATGGGAATGAACGTGTTTGCGGCGGATGTGTTTGATTATGACGCAGAAGCCACATCCGTGGAATTGAAGAACAATGATCCCAGCGTATCCGGCAATTGCACGGTAACCTGGTATCTGCAGGTGCAGGATGAATACAGATACGATCTGTATGATGAAGACGAAGACATTGATTATAAAGATGAACTGTACATTACCGTGATTCCGGATGATGATAACATAACGGCTTCGGAGGAATTGCATTATACAGTACCTCTAAAAAAAGGCAATAAGAAAAAACATGATTATAGGGGGAAACTGGAGTTTAAAGATCTAAATGGTGACGGGAAGGTTTACGGTGTCAACGGAACCTACTATATTTCCGGTTATTCTTTGGGAAAACACAAGGTTACGGGCATGGCAGCGGGAACGTATCCCAAGCTGGAACAGGAAGTCACCGGACTTGAGTATATTCCGTTGAATACTACTCTAAGCCAGAATTCCATCTCCTTCCGTGGTGAGTACAGCGGAAACCTAAGGGCAAAACGGTTTGAGGCGGTTGAAGTGGATCTTCCTTTGTCTGTGAATGATAGTGGGATCCGCAGGCTGGAGATGACCTGGCAGGATAAGGATGGAGAGATTACATATTGCCGTACCAGGGAAAGCTGGGAAATAACGGAAACGGATTCCGGTTATCAGGTAAAGGCTTATTTTGCGGAGCCCGCGACCTATATTCTTAAGAATCTGAAGGTGACGGATAACTGTAATTACACCAAGGAGTTCGATATTGTTTCATCACCTGAACTGGTAGTGGATTACTACGGAGAAAAAGATATGGAAGGATACTACCATGAGAACGGTTACCGGTGGAAGGTGGATGATCAGATGCAAACCCTGTTTATAACGGGATCGGGGGAATGGAGAGGGTCGGAAGATACGTATTGCTCGTGGAACAGACGTCCCGCCTGGTGTGATTATTCTTCTGCAAAGACGATCAAACACGCGAAGGTTGAGATCAGTAATATAGAAGATCTGAGTAGATTCTTTGCGGGAATGGAGGATCTTGAGGATGTGGATTTCACCGGATCGGATCTGTCTTCGGTAAATGATTTGTCGGAGCTGTTTCGGGACTGTGAGAATTTGACAACTATTACCTGGCCAACCACGGGGTTTAACAATGTTTGGGCTGCATATGAATGTTTCTATAACTGTGACTCTTTGAAAAAAGGCGTTTTTCCTACCTGTACGCTGGCCGGCGATGTCAATGGTATGTTCGGTGACTGTGACTCTCTGGAGGAAGTTGATCTTTCCAATTGTACGGTGGAAGAGAGCAGCTCCCTGGATAACAACGGAGTATATTTTGACAGCTTTATGGGTGATTGCCCTAAACTAACGAAATTCAAGGTTCCCTTTATTGTTAATATGGCTACCTCAAATTGGGGCAAGCTGGGCGTTGAAGGGATCTGGATTGAAAGCGAAAGCGGAGAGCTCCATCACAGTCTTTATGAAGCGATAGTAGGAAGCAATAAAGAGACCAAGAGACTCAGTGGTCCTTATGCAGGCACAGAGGTTTCCGAGGATGCGGACAGATACCCTTATTCACAGTTCGCAAGATACGAAGACTGGGCCATCACTTCTCAGGGTGAGCTGCTCCTGTTCGGTGACGGCGTTCCTAAGGAGAATCCCGGCTGGCTCCGGTATGCCGATAAGATCAAGAAGGCAACCGTCTATTCCGAGAACCTTTACAGTACCCACCAGATGTTCTCCGGTTGTACAAAGCTTGAGAGCGTGGACTTTTCCCATGTGGGAAATACGAATGATCTGACCACCATGGCCTTCATGTTTGAAGAATGTATCGCCTTAAAGAGCGTGGATCTGAGCAGGTTTGACACCGGCAGGGTTTGGAACATGCAGTCCATGTTTGAGGGCTGTAACTCCCTGACCAGCATCGATCTGTCCAAGATCAGCACCGCAAGAGTGTTCAACACCAGCTACATGTTTGCCCGTTGTATCGGCTTAAAGCAGATCGACTGCTCCGGCTTCAATCTCTGGAATCTGAGCAACGGAACCTACATGTTCGACGAATGCGCGAACTTAACTACCATCAAGGCGCCCTACAACCAGCAGCAGGATATCGCCCTGCCTCTCGTAGACGGTACGGAGTGGAAGTGTGGCGGCAAGGCGGCTGCGAAGATCGCAGGTTATCAGAATGCCAGCCTTACCTATGAGCGCGTCAATGCACAGCCTCAGACGCCGGCTGTCACGGAGGGCAGCGAGCAGAAGGATACCAAGACCAAAGCCACCTATGAAGTGACCTCCACCAAGGCCGGTGAGGAAAGCGTGGTTTATGAAGCAAGCACGGATACCAAGGCCAAGAACGTAACGGTTCCCGATGAGGTAACGCTTGCCGACGGAAAGACTTACAAGGTAACCGAGATCAGTGACAGTGCCTTCAAGGGTAACAAGACCGTAACACAGATCACCATCGGTAAGAATATCGAGACCATCGGCGCCAATGCTTTTTCCGGATGTAACAGCTTAACAAAAGTGTCCCTCAAGGGTAACACCCTAAAGAAGGTGGACAACGGTGCCTTCAAGGGATGCAAAAAGTTAAAGAGTGCTAACCTCGGTAAGAGCGTGGAGACTGTCGGAAAGGACGCCTTCAACGGCTGTAAAGCCCTCAAGAGTGTCAGTCTCGGTGCGAAGATCAAGAGCATCGGCAAGAATGCTTTCAAGGGCTGCTCCAAGATGAAGACGCTGACCCTGAAGGCGACCAACACCAAGAAGCTGAAGATCACCAAGGGAGCCTTCAACGGTCTGAACCCGAAATGTGTGGTCAAAGTTCCGAAGAAGCAGCTGACGCTTTATAAGAAGCTCCTGAAGAAAGCCGGTCTTTCCAAGAAGATCAAGGTAAAGAAAATCTGATCCCGAAAAGGGTCAACACGAAAGGAAACCTATATGAACATTCAGCAGGCCAAGGATTATATCAAGGATTCGATCCGCATGTATCTGAAAAAGGACGAGCTGGGACAGTACAGGATCCCGCTTGCGTCCCAGCGTCCCATCTTTCTTCTGGGGGCGCCGGGAATCGGCAAGACCGCCATCATGGAGCAGATCGCCCAGGAGCTGGGGATCGCCGTGGTGAGCTATGCCATGACCCATCATACCAGGCAATCAGCCCTTGGCCTGCCCTTCATCGTTGAGAAAGAATATGACGGCAAGACTTTTTCCGTATCGGAATACACCATGAGCGAGATCATCGCTTCCGTCTATGAGACCATGGAAAAGAGCGGCATCCGGGAGGGCATCCTTTTCCTGGATGAGATCAATTGCGTATCCGAAACCCTGTCACCTTCCATGCTTCAGTTCCTGCAGTACAAAACCTTCGGACGGCACAGAGTCCCCGAGGGCTGGATCATCGTGACTGCCGGCAATCCGCCCCAGTACAACCGTTCCGTCAGGGAGTTTGACGTGGTAACCCTGGACCGGTTGAAGATCATCGAGGTGGAGGAGGATCTGGACACCTGGAAGCGCTATGCCAGGGAGCGGAGCGTGCATCCCGCCATCGTAAGTTTTCTGGATATGAAAAAAGAGTTCTTCTACCATATCGAGACCACCGTCAAGGGTCGGCTCTATGTAACGGCCCGTGGATGGGAGGACCTTTCCGGTATCCTTTATCTGTATGAGGAGGAAGGACTGAAGGTAGAGGAGAGTCTGATCGGACAGTATATCCGAAACGATAAGATCGTAAAAGAGTTCACCGCATACTATGACCTCTATCAGAAGTATAAGAAGGACTATCATCTTGAGGATATCCTGTCGGGACAGGTTACCGATGCGGTATGCGAGAATGCGTCGAAGGCTGCTTTTGACGAGAAGCTGGCACTCACCGGTATGCTGGTGGACCGCACCATTTCCGATATGAAGGAATGCATGGAGGAAGCGGATTACCTGATGGAACTCAAGGGTCTGATCCTTCCCATAACGCAGGAGGATCTGGGAACGCAGGCTATTCAGGAGGCCATCGAAAAGATCGGGAAGAAGACAGAGAGCCTTTCCCGGGCCGGTGCCCTGTCCCTCAGGGATCAGCGCAAATACAGAAAGATCCGGAAATTTCTGCAAGATTCCGGGTTTAAAAAAGATCAGTTAAAACCCCTGTATGCAGAAGAGACGAAGGAATTGCGCAGGAAAGCGGAAGGATGCAAAGAACAGACGGAACGGGTCTTTGATTTTGTGGCCCGTGCTTTTGCCCAGGGGAATGAAATGCTGATCCTTGTCACGGAGCTGACGGTCAATACGGACAGCGCCCGTTTCATCGCCACCTTCGGCTGCCCTTCTTACACGAAGTATAACGACCAGCTGATGCTCTCCGAGAGAAGCGGACAGATCGCGGCAAAGATCGACCAGCTGGGGATCCTGGATATCTGACAAAGCAAAAAGAGACTGAAAAATGAGCAGTGAGATCAGTATGCAGACGCCCTCCGGAGAGCTGACTTTCCGGATAGAAGAGGGGGAAGCAACCCTTACCCGCTATGACGGGCGCGATATGGAATTGAAGATCCCGCAGGAGGCGGATGGAATCCCTGTCACAAGGATCGGGGACAAGGCATTCTTTAACAACAGGCATCTTACCAGCATCATCCTGCCGGAGGGGATAACGGCCATCGGAAACTGGGCTTTTTCCCATTGCCCGGTGCTGACGAAGGTTTCCCTTCAGGAGGGAGAATGCCTGCTGGGAAAGAGCATGTTCGACGAGGACAGGAAGCTTCGGCAGATCAAGCTTCGCTCCGACCGGGACAAAAAGGATATCAGGGGGATCGGGTCGCTGCTGGCGGCCACGGTATTGACCCTGGATGCACCCTACCTTTTGACAACGAAGATCGAAAACGTCCCCGAGTGGCTTGCCCGCTGGGATAGTCGTATGATGTCCATCTTAGGTTCGGATGACATGGACGGCTATACCGAGGTGGTTCTCTGCGGCGAGGAGGATTACTGGAACAACGATAAAAGTCCCGAGGAATTCGTACAGAAGAAACGCTGGAGAAAAGTGCGGCTCTGTTTTTTGCGGCTCCTGTACGATAAAGAGTTAGCAGAGGCTGACAAAGAGAAGCTTCGGGCGTATCTGAAGGATCACACCAAGGGCTGCGAAACGGAAGAGACATGGCTGTTTCTGAAAAAGGAAAGAAGCGACGACATGGATTATCTGGAGCTGTTTGCCTCCGTGGGATGTCTGACGGAAGATAACTTCCATGCCTGTATCGCAGATCTGCCGCCGGATAAGCCTCAGATGAGGGCTTTTCTTCTCAAGTGGCAGACGGAGCACCTGGGGCAGCAGGATTTCTTTGCGGCGCTGTCTCTGGACTGAAGGATGATAAGGCTCGGAGGAATGTCATGGGCAATAGTGAAAAAAGATATATCAAACATAAACACAGAGAGCAGTTTTGGAATACTTTTACGGAGCTTCGTGAGGATCCCATGGTCCGCTCCTTGCAAAAATACCCCAACCACAGGGTGTCGAACCTCTACGATCACAGCAGCCGTGTGGCCCTGTGTGCCTATGATCTTTCCCACCGGTTTCGATGGGATGTGGACGGAGAGGCTCTGGCAAAAGGTGCCATGCTCCATGATTTTTACATGTATCGTGCCTGGGGAAACCGGGGGATCAAATACAAGGATCACCTGCTGGGACATCCCATGGTGGCGCTGGAAAACGCCAGAGAGCATTTTGAACTGACGGGGAAGGAAGAGAATATCATAACCAGCCATATGTGGCCCCTGACCCCGTGGCAGGTACCCAGATCCAAGGAGGCTTTTCTGGTACAGCTGGCGGATAAGGTCTGCGCCTTCGGAGAAGGAGTACTGCGGCAGACGGTGGTCAAGCAGGAGCGTTATGAGAGGATGGCGGAACGACGGAATGAAAAGGCGGTGGCCGCTGTGGTCAGAAGTGAGCTTAGAGGGGATCGCAAAAGAAAGAAATATATCAGTTTAGACAGGAAGGAAGCATAAGCATGAGCATGGAGGAAAAAGAAACGGCAGGAGTTCTGGCAGGATTGGAGCCGGCGGCTGTTTTTACTTATTTTGAACAGATCTGCGGGATTCCCCACGGATCGGGAAACACGGAGGCCATCAGCAGGTATCTGGAAGAGTTTGCCATCGCTAACGATCTTTGGTGTCAGAGAGATGAGATGGGAAACATCATCATCAAAAAAGACGCCTCTCCCGGCTATGAGGATCACGAGCCCGTGATACTGCAGGGACATATGGATATGGTCTGTGTGGCAGAGGAAGGCGTGCAGATCGATTTTCTCAAGGACGGACTGAGCCTTGAAGTAAAGGACGGCATCATCACCGCAAAGGGTACCAGCCTGGGAGGAGACGACGGTATCGCCGTAGCCATGTCCCTGGCGATCCTGGCAGATGACAGCATCCCCCATCCGCCCCTGGAGGTGGTAGTCACCGTTGACGAGGAGGTGGGAATGCTGGGAGCCACAGCCATGGACACATCCTGCCTGAAGGGTCGAAAGCTTCTGAACATCGATTCGGAGGAGGAGGGGATCCTGACCCTGGGCTGCGCAGGCGGCGCCACGGTAAAGGCATCGCTTCCGGTAAATACCATAGCAAAGACCGGGCTGAAAAAAGCAAGGCTGAAGGTTGCCGATCTAATCGGCGGCCATTCCGGCGTGGAGATCGATAAGGGAAGAGCCAATGCCTGTGTGCTCCTGGGACGAGTGCTGGAGAGCATATCCCTGCAGGCAGAGGAAGAAGGAAAGGAGTTTTATATCCGGAGACTGAGCGGAGGCGGAAAGGACAATGCCATCGCTAACGCCGCTCAGGCGGATATCAGCTTTTCGGCAGACTTTGATCCTTCCAAGGCAATAAAAGAGTCGGAAGCGATCTTCCGGAAGGAATTTGTCAGGACAGAGCCGGATCTGAAGCTTATACTGGAAGATATTGAAGAAGAAGGCAGCGTTTATGATGCGGAATCGACGGATAAGATGATCGCCATGCTGCGGCTTCTGCCTGCCGGGATCCAGAAGATGAGCATGGATATCCCGGGACTGGTCCAGACCTCCTTAAATCTGGGGATCCTCTCTTCGGACGTGGCATCGGCAAGTGCCACCTTCTCCGTAAGATCTTCGGTAGCCTCCGAAAAGGAGGAGATGATCAGCAGGATCCGGACTCTCATGAAGCTTTTGGAAGGTGAGGTTTCCGTTACCGGCGCCTATCCTGCCTGGGAATACAAGCAGGATTCCAAACTTCGGGAGATCATGGTAGAAGTATTTAAACGACAGTATGGAAAAGAGCCTGTCCTGGAGACCATTCACGCGGGGCTGGAGTGCGGATTGTTTTCCGAAAAGCTTCATGGTGTGGATGCGGTTTCCTTCGGACCGAACATGAAGGATATCCACTCTCCCAGAGAGGCCATGGATGTGGCCAGCGTGGAGAGGACCTGGAAGTATCTTCTGGAAGTACTGAGAAATCTGTAGTCAGAAATCCATAAAGAGAAAACGCCAGAAAAAAATCGGGCAGCCGTAAGGCTGCCCGGTTTGTCGTATCTGTTTTTATTTCTGGATATCCTTCTCATCGAAGGGATCGCCGCACTGGGGACAGAACTTTGGAGGATTGTGAGGATCCTCGGGTTCCCAGCCGCACTTATCGCATTTGTAAAGAGGCTCGCCTGCCGGCTTGGGAGTTCCGCACTGTGCACAGAACTTACCTTTGTTCTGGGTCTGGCAGGAAGGACAGATCCAACCGTCAGCGGTCTGCTCCTCGGGCTTGCGTGCGCCGCACTCGGCACAGAAGTTACCGGTGTTGCCTGCGTGTCCGCAAGCACAGGTCCAGCCGCCTGCTGCGGGAGCTGCGGGAGCGGGAGCCGGAGCTGCCTGCTGCTGCATCTGAGCCTGCTGCATCTGCTGCTGTTGCTGCATAGCGAAGAGGTTGCCGGCATTGATGCCGCCTGCCTGCTGAGCCATGTTCATACCTGCAAAGGCCATCATGGGGCCGGTAGCGGTATTGGAAGCGGCTGCCTTCATAGCCTCGGCCTGAGCCAGAGACAGGTTGGCTGCTGCCATACCCGGGTTGGTGAAGACTGCAGTCTGGGAAAGTTCTTCCAGCTTCTTCTCGATCTCGGTGGGAAGCTTTAAGGTATCAATACCAAAGGATGCGATCTCGATACCGCGACCCTGGGTCCAATCCTCGGAAAGCTCTTCCTTCATAGCCTGGGTAAGCTCTTTGGTATGAGCGGGAACCTCGGAATAACGAACGCCCATGGCGGAGATCTTGGCAAGGGCGGGAGCCAGAGCCGTGTTGATCTCGGTCTTCATCTGATCCAGGAGGTTCTCCTTGGTGAATTCATCCGGAACATTGGCACAGACATTGGTATAGAAGATGATGGGATCCACGATCTTGAAGGAATACTGTCCGTGGCACTGTACCCTGGTATCCATATCCAGTCCCAGCTTCTCGTTAACAACGCGGAAAGGAACGGGAGTGGGTGTTCCGTACTTGTTACGCATGATCTCTTTAATGTTGATGAAATAGATGCGCTGATCCTTGGGAGCGTCACCGCCGAAGGAGAAACGCTTTCCGATATTGGCAAGGGTAGCCTTTAAGTTCTCGCCCAGGTTTCCGTAGAAGATGGAGGGCTCGGTAGATGCATCATATACAAATTCGCCGGGCTCTGCGCAGATATCTACGACTTTACCCTGATCCACGATCAGCATACACTGGCCTTCGTTAACCGCGATGATGGAGCCGTTGGAGATGATGTTGTTCTCACCCTTGGTGTTGGCGGTTTTGCGCTTCTCACTGTGCTTGGGTGATCCCTTCTTCATCAGAACATTCTCGGGAAGGGCGTCGCAGTAAAAATACTCTCTCCACTGATCGGCCAAAACGCCGCCTGCTGAACTAAGTGCTGCATTGATTAATCCCATTTTACTCTCTCCTTTACTTATAGTTTTATACCCCAAACCCCGATCCCAAATATACAAAGGAAGGGGGTAAGATTAACTCAGATAATGGCAAGGACCTTGATATCCTTGTGCATCGAAAGATCCAGGAACTTCTGTCCGCACTGGATGGTGGGACGAGTGATGGCTTCGGGATGGATGAAGACCACCTCGCCCTCGATACCGTTGGAAAGGCGGACGCGGTTACCGATAAAGCTGTTGCAGACATTCTTAAGGAAGGTCATCATCATATCGGGATCGTATTTGGAATACTCATCCTCCTGAAGCTCCTCCACTACGGTGAAGGGGCAGATGGCCTTGCGGTAGGAACGCTTACTGGTCATGGCATTATAGACATCGACGATGGCGACCATTTTTGAAAAACGGGAGATCTTGTCGGCGGTGAAACCGTAAGGATAACCGGAACCGTCGTTGCGCTCATGATGCATGAGAGCCGCATTTTTGATCTCCGGATGAAGCTTCTGGGCACCCAGGATGTTATAGCCTTCCAGTGCATGGCGCTTAACAACCTCTTTCTCACGGAAGGTAAGAGAACCTTCCTTCTTCAGGATGTCCTCCGAGATCCGAAGGTTACCTATATCATGGAAAAGACCGCAGCTGGTTGCCAGGATCCTGTCGGTCTGGCTGAATCTGAGCCATCCGGCAAAGATGTTGCAGAGGATGGAACAGTTCACCATATGAGCATAGGTCGAATCATCGTAATCACGCATATTCAGCAGCATGTCCATCATGCTGATGGAGGACTGCTCTGATTTACCGATAAGGGAAAGTGTCTGTGAAAGGACGTTCTCCGCGTCGAAATTGGAATTGGCGGTAACCACCTGGTTCAGGGTGGTCCGAAGGGTAGCCACATTCTCCTCGAAGCTGGCGCGGAAGGCGCGGAACTCCGGGTTGGCACGGATCCTCTCCTTATTGGAAGGCGGAAGGGATACCATCTCCGGCGAAAGAGGTGCAACCTGATCGGAGATACGAATGGAATAGATGGAAAAGGATTCCAGACGAAGAATGCTCTCCGGTTCGAGAACATAGTCCTTGGAAAGTATCAGCTGACCGTCAATGGAGTAGATATCCTCGGCGGTTATCATGCCGGGTTTTAAGTCTTTGACCAGAATCTTTTTCACGGTTTTTCCCCCTTCACCCCAAGAAAAATAATCAATACAAGTATAGAATATTCTGAAAGGAGTGTCAATCAAAAGAGAGGTGCAAAAACGGCTGAAAGAGGGTATAATGGATGGCGTATCCGGGTCATGGAAAGGTAGAAAAAGTGATCGTTAAGGTAAGGTTAAGGTTCGGCGATTTTTCCGGAAAGACTTCTCTTTTATGATGGTCACATAGAAACAAACAACGGCCACCGAAAAAGAGGAGGAAAAAAATATGTGGACGAGAAAAGAACTTAAAGAAAAAGGAAAAGCAAGTTTTAAGGCAAACTACTGGAAGGCGGTCCTGGTAGGACTGATCTTCTCCCTCATTGCAGGAGGGATCTCGGGAGGTTTTTCCGGAGGAAACATTTCCGACACCATAGACAGTCCCTTTTCCATGATCGGCAATGGAAATGATCTGAAAAAAGATCTTAGGGATGTCAGTCAGGATCTGGATGATGCGGCGGATGATATCGATGAAGCAAAGGAAGATATTCAGGAAGCCGTAGAAGAAGCAGCCGGAGAAGGCGTAGTCGTCAATATCGGTGAAGACGACTCCCCCTCCGAAGCGGTAAAAGAGCTTTCGGAAGCAGTGGATAAGGCCGTTGGAACGAAGGCAGACAGGGCAGCCCTGACAGCTGTGGGCGTGATGATCGCAGTGGTAGCCGTCATCGTTACCATCATCGTTCTCGTGATCTCCTTTGCCCTTTCGGCATTCCTGCTGAACCCCATTGAGATGGGATGCGACAGATTCTTCTTCCGCAACTTAAGGGAGCCCGTGGAGATCGCCAAAAATGTATTCCATGCTTTTGATCACAGCTACCTGAACGTGGTAAAGACACTGTTCTTCCGTGATCTTTACACCTTCCTTTGGAGCCTGCTGTTCGTCATCCCCGGTATCGTTAAGGCGTATGAGTACCGCATGATCCCTTACCTTCTGGCAGAGGATCCTTCCATGGACAGCAAGGAAGCTTTTGAAAAGAGCCGCGCCATGATGAGCGGAAACAAGTGGAAAGCCTTTGTTCTGGATCTTTCCTTCATCGGCTGGGATCTGCTTTCCATCCTGACCTGCGGTATCCTTTCCGTCTTCTACGTAACACCTTACCAGAGAGCAACCAGCGCAGCTCTGTACGATGCGCTTCGTGATAAGGATGATTTTGAAACCCAGCCCATGATCGAGGAAAAGCCCGTGATCGAGGAGGCAACGGAGGCATAAGTGATGAAATATAAGATACTGATAGCAGATGATGAACCCCAGATCAGGGATCTGCTGAAACTGTATCTGGAAAATGAAGGCTACGAGGTAGCCGAAGCGGGGGACGGAGTGGAAACACTCCGCCTCCTTCGCGCGTGGAAACCGGATCTTTGTCTTCTCGACATCATGATGCCCAATATGGACGGTTACCAGACCCTGAGGCATCTTCGTCAGGAGAGCAACATTCCGGTGCTCATTCTTTCGGCAAAGGATGCGGATGCGGAAAAGATCCTGGGCCTGAATCTGGGAGCGGACGATTATCTTTCCAAGCCTTTTAATCCTCTTGAGGCGGTGGCCAGAGTCGGTTCTCATCTTCGCAGGTTCTATTCCCTGGGTGTCAGCGAGGCGTCCAAGCCGGTGTTGAAGGTGCGGGATCTGACCCTGGATACGGAAAGCTGTCTTCTGGAAAAGGACGGCAGATCCATTGAACTGACAAGCGTTGAATACAAGCTCATGGAGCTGTTCATGACCTATCCCGGAAAAGTGTTCACCAAGCAGCAGCTTTACGAATACGGCTGGGGCGAGGATTATATCGTGGCGGACAACAATATCATGGTCTGCATTTCCAAGCTGCGGGCCAAGCTTTCGGATGATCCCGGCGAATACATCCGCACCATGCGGGGGCTGGGCTACAGACTGGAAAAACAGGGATGAAACAATGGGTGAAGACAGAGAGCTGAAGAAGCTTCAATTCTTTTTGATCAGGACCATACTGCTGACCATGCTCATAGTCAGCGTGGCGGAATACGGCATCATGACCTTTTTGAACAGGAATGTGCTGCCGGTCATGCTGCATTTTTTCTTTCCCGGGCAGGATACGGGACAGATCACGCTGGCCGGTATCCTTTATGCGGTCGTGCTGGTGCTGGGGATTTTGCTGCTGCGCTTTTTTTCCACTATACTGCCTAACCGGGCAGGCTATATGGCAGCCTCCGGGATCTCCTCTCTCAGCGAAAAGATAAGCGGGGGCAAAACAGGGAGCGGCGGAATGCTTCTGCCGGAAGAGATGGGCACGGTAAAGGAGATCCTTCTTTTGCTCTGCCTTGTGGCGATACTGGTGATCCTTGCCCTGCCGTTTTTTCTGGGCGGGCTCCATGTGACCAGGATCGTCATCCGGGAGTTTAAAGCCATCTCCCTTGCCAGGGAAAACAAACAGAAGGAATACGAGCAGAAGAGGAATCTCATGTTGTCGGATATCGCCCACGACCTTCGCACCCCCATCACAACGGTAAGCGGCTATGCAAGGGCCCTGTCGGACGGACTGGTGGCGAAGGAAAAGGAGAAGGAATATCTGGAAGCCATCATGACCAAATCGGAACGGATGAGCGATCTGATCAATTATCTGTTTGATTATGTCAAGACCGACAGTGCTTCCTTTAAACTGCAGAAGGAGATCACCGATATCTGCGAGATGACCAGGGAATGTGTTGCCCTTTTGTATCAGGATTTCGAGGACGGTGGCATGGAGATCGAGGTGGATATCCCCGAGGAGCCCTGCCTTGTCATGGCGGACAGGCTTCAGCTTTCCCGCTGCATCACCAATCTTTTGACCAATGCCATCCGGCACAATGAGGAAGGATGCCGGATCGGAGCACTTTTTCAAAGGGATGAGGACGGAGCTTCCCTGATGATAGCTGACAGCGGAGGGATCATCCCCGCAGATGTGGCAGAGCATCTCTTTGAACCCTTTGTGATGGGAGATGAATCCAGAAACAGCCGGGGCGGCAGCGGACTGGGCCTTTCCATCGCCAAAAAGATCGTGGAGCTACACGGCTTTGACATCCGTCTTCTCCAGCAAAAAGAGCTGGCGGAGACCGCCGGAAATACGGGCTTTGAAAAGGCCTTCCTGATCCGGATCCCGGACAGGATCCTTGCCTGAAGACCGGGTGATTTTTGGGCTGTTTCACAGAAGGGAAATGTGGTATACTTATGAAAAACAACTAAAGGGGGTTGCAGCATGCAGGCTTACAAGAAGATCGATTACGCTAGAAACAAGGATGTGGTACTTCGTTATATCCCGGGACATTTCATAACGCCCAATTCCCATGTTAACTATTACATGGATCTTTCGGATATGAAGTCCCGCCAGCGTGAGGCAAGAGCAACCGGCGAAGAGATCGCTGAATTCTATCTTTCCTCGGATATCATTGATACGATCCTTTGTCTGAACGGTATGGAAGTGGTCGGCTCCTATCTTGCCAACAAGCTGACCAAGGCCGGGATCCTTTCCGCCAATGCCCATCAGACCATGTATATCACTTCTCCGGAGTACAATGTCAGCGGACAGATGATGTTCCGTGAGAATAACCAGCATATGATCAAGGGCAAAAGAGTGCTGGTTCTCATCGATACGGCTACCACGGGTGCCACCCTTCGCAGCGCCATCAATTCCATCAAGTTCTACGGCGGCGAGGTAGTAGGTGTTTCCGCCATCTTCTCCGTAGCAGACCAGATCGAAAACTTCCCCATCAGGGCACTGTATTCCACCAGGGATCTGCCGGATTATGCTCACAACACCATTGACTGTTGCCCGCTCTGCAAGGCAGGCGCGCCCATCGACGCCATCTGTAACGGCTTCGGTTATTCAACCCTTTGACAGAGGTTTTATGGCGACCAAACGAGTAAAAGAGATCCTTGCCATCCTGGATGAGCAGTACGGGACCGACTACATCTGTTACCTGAATCATGAGAATGCCTGGCAGCTTTTGTTTGCCACCATCATGAGCGCCCAGTGTACCGATGAGAGGGTTAATCTCGTAACCAAGGATCTGTATGTGAAATATGACAGCCTGCAGGCCTTTGCAGATGCTGACCTTAGCCGGTTGGAGCGGGATATCCGTTCCACCGGTTTTTACCATAATAAGGCAAAGAATATCATTGCCTGTGCCAGGCGGCTGACGGAGGACTTTGGCGGGCAGGTACCCGACACCATCGAGGAGCTTACCTCCCTTCCCGGCGTGGGCCGCAAAACCGCCAACGTGATCCTGGGGAATATCTATCACAAGCCCAGCATCGTGGTGGATACCCATGTAAAGAGGATCTCGGCCAGGCTGGGACTGACGAAGGAGACCGATCCGGAGAAGATCGAGTACGATCTGCAAAAAGTGCTCCCCAAGGATCACTGGATCCTCTGGAATATCCATATCATCACCTTCGGACGGCAGATCTGCTTTGCCAGGAATCCCAAATGTGAAGAGTGCTTTCTTCGAAGCTATTGCAGGGAAAAAGCAGGAAAGAAGAAATGAATCATCCTTTATCGGAAGGCGTTGTCATCGATCTTGAGACAACGGGACTCCATGCGAGAACAGATAAGATCATAGAGATCGGAGCCTTGAAGATCCGGGAGGGCAGAGTGGCGGATACCTATTCGCAGCTCTTGTATCCCGGTTTTCCCTTGTCCCCTACCATCACGCAGATCACGGGTATCACCGATGAGATGCTGGCAGCGCAGAAGGTTTTTGCCGATGTGGCAGAAGAGCTGCTTGCCTTCCTGGGGGAGGATCCCCTGATCGGACACAGCATTACCGGGGATTACGCTTTTTTGAAAAAGGCGTTTATCAACCACATGCCAAAGGGCTTTGCCTTTGAAAAAAAGGGGATCGATACCCTTAAGCTGGCAAGACGGTTTCTTCCCCAGGAACAAAAAAAGACCCTCTCGGGGGCCTGCGAATACTTCGGATACACCTTTGATGCCCACAGGGCACTGAAGGATGCCGAAGCGACATTTTTCCTGCTGAACAGGTTATATGAGGAATACGGGCAAAAGGATCCCGGCGCTTTCGAGCCCATCCCCCTCCGTTTTGCGGTTAAGCGTGACAGCCCTATCATGGAAAAGCAGATCCGTATGCTGCAAAGGCTGTTTGAGGAAAGAGGGATAGAGGATCCCGTGGATCTGACCAGTCTGACCAAAAGCCAGGCCAGCCGCATGATAGACAAGCTTAAGAGCTCTGCTCCGGGGAAGAAAGATCCAGCTCATTCAGAGCCCTGACGATGGCATTTTTCCTGGAAGAGGACATCTGCTCGGCGATGGCGACAAGACCCTCTCGCTTATCCTCCTGCCCGGTGCGTTCATAGATCGTTGCCAGGAGGGTGAACTGACCGCTGACGTCGCTTCCGCAGGCGATCAGTGCTTCGGAGATGTTCTGCGCTTCCGAAAGGCGCTCGTTTTCATATAAGTATTGGGTAAGAAGATGTCCTTCCCGGCACAGGGTCAGGAAGTTTTCGTCATATTCGGTAAGTACCGTAAGATTGGCGGTTCCGTAGGTGAGTTTGAGATCCGAATTGGACATACCGCTTAGGTTCACGATCTTCTTGCCTCTCAGGTTCTGCAGCATGAGAAGGGAAGAGGGAATGTTCTGATCCATCAGGGTGAAGGAGTCTTCCGAGGGGAGGATCTCAAAGGGAAAAGTGATATAGTCAAGATCATCCAGGCTTTTCCTGACCACGGCGTTGGAGGCCCGCTCTTTTGCCCAGAAGTCACGCATGGTTTCGGTGCGGTCCCGCTTGCTCGTAGCGATCTTGGCGGTGAGCCAGGAGATAAATACGATTAAACTTGTCAAAATAGGGAATTTCATGATATATTCAATAAAGCATAAAAACGACCATATGTCAACTTGCCCTGAAATACGGGGCTTGCAGTGGTTTTTGTAAGAGGAGTAAGGTCATGTTCAATGAAAAGAAAAGAAGGATCGTTGCCACGATCATCGCAGTGATCCTGGTGCTTGCCATGGTAGTGCCTCTGGCGATTTCGGCTATCGGTTATTTCTGAGGAAGGTTCAATGAAAAGAATAGTACTATCAGTGATGGCAGCTTTGGCTCTTGCGGGTGGTGTTTTCGCCCTCCATACGGAGCCGGTAAAGGCTGTCAATGCTTTTGATACAATAGAAAACGGCGTGTTTATCGGCAATGTGGATGTTGCAGGCATGACAAGTGAGGAGGCCGCGGAGGCGGTGGAGTCCTATGTAAGCGGACTGGGAAGCAAAACCATTACCCTGAACGCCCTGAACGACAACAAGGTCTCGGTATCCCTTTCGGATCTGGGACTGTACTGGGAGAATCAGGATGTGGCCAGCGAAGCGGCAGAGCTCGGTAAGTCCGGCAATATCGTGCAGCGCTATAAGGCCCTCAAGGATCTGGAGCACGAGAATCATGTCTATCCCGTTGAGACGGGCTACAAGGAAGAGAAGATCCAGAAGGTCATTGAAGACCGGTGTCTTCAATATAATGTAGAGCCGGTGGACGGTACTCTGACCCGGGAGGATGATGAGTTTATCTACACACCGGGACAGACCGGGGTTAAGATCGATGTGGATGCTTCGGTGACCGCAGTCATGGATGCCCTTTCTTCTGAGGATCCTTCGGAAGGCATCACCGTGGAGCTTGCGGCGGAAACGGCGGAGCCCAGGGGCAGCGAGGAGCAGCTTACGGC
>JAILKJ010000019.1 GCA_024693845.1 Lachnospiraceae bacterium | reverse complement strand
CGTTTCGGAGATCACCAATAACGAAGATATGACGGTATGGGACGGCGCGTATGAATATTCGGATGACGGAACCAACACCGTCGAATCGGAAGCCGTATACCTTTCCATCCCCAAGGAAACGATCCCGGCAAACGGCATCTTCAGCATTTTTGCCGAGAAAGACTTTACCCTTAAGGCAATGGCAACCGCACCTGTTACCAGTGTTTCCGGAAACTGTGTCGGTAGTACGGCACAGGTCACTGTGGAAAATCCGGTGGACAGTGTCATCTATTCCTTGAACACCTACTACGGAACAAAGGATGAGAAGGGCAACATCGGTCAGGAGTTCATGGTTGATTCCCGCATGGTGAACAGCAGCAGTAATGAATCCTATACCAGTTCGATCCTTCTTGAGTCAACCGGTTCGGCAGCACCCACCGGCGAGTATTATGTGACCACGATCCTTTCCGATCCCGAAGGTCTGCCTATTGCAAGCTGTCAGCTCGGAACCATCAACTATACAAATAACACGGTCCCCGTTCAGCCTGCGTCGGTTAGCCTTGAAAAGATCGGTAACGAAACTCTGCGTGCTACCTGGAGTAAGGTTGAAAGCAGCAATCCGAAGGTAGACGGTTATAAGCTGACCGTTTATCAGAAAGACGGAGAAACTCTTGTAGACACCGGCCGCGGATATGACCTCACTGTTGCGGACCTGGAGAACAACGATATCTCGGTTTCCGAGAACACCATCCCCGGTCTGTCCTACGATCCCGATAATAAGACCTACAGCATCGATATGGCCTTAACGGTAGGCGGTGTTGACATGAACGATGAGGGACAGGAGGTCCATGATGAAAACCTGGCAGGTTTGCCGGCGGATAAAGAATATGCCATCGGTGTAAGTGCCTATACCAACAAGGAAGTATTTGCCTTTGCTTCAGGTGAAGATCTCAGTGCCGAAGGTGACGGAGATACCTCTTCGGACAAGATTTCCGTTCCCAGCGGCGGTAAAGAAAGAATTTCAGGCACCAGCTCCATAGCACAGTATAAGGAGACTTCGTTCAATATCTATGTGGACGGTAATCAGCTTTCTCAGGATCCGGATACCAAGACATACACCTATACAGGGAATGTGAATGGAGCTTCAAGACTTGTGCTGGATGGATTTAACGCAGGCGGAGCAGATGTTTCCGGAGCGGTAGCCGTGACCGTAAGCTACAAGGATGAAAACGGCGAGGAAAAGACCCTTGACGAGGAAGGAGGTTACTACAACCTTCCCGTATTCACCGGCAGCCTTCCTTTGGATATAAAGGTTGTATATACCCATGATGGCGTAGGTGATGAGACCACGGCGCATGTAAATATCGATAGAGATGATGCACCGCCGGTTATCACTCTGGATCAGACTGTGTTCTATGCGGATGAGAACGGTAATTATTCGGTAACCGGTATAACGGAGCCGGATTCACAGATCAACGCGATTTTTGAATACGGATCTGGTAAAAGTTCAGAAACAAAGCAGTTCACGGTTAGTGCCAACGGTATCTTTGCCATAGAAGGTCAGCTTCAACTGAGCGCGTCAGCCGAGTCCGGTGTTTCTGCAGAATCTGTAAGTAATAATACGGTTATGGATTACCAATCCGTGATGATCACCATGAAGGCTACGGACGCATGCGGTAATGATTCTTCAGAAATCAATACCATTGTATCCAAGCAGGTCAAAAAGCCCGCCGCAACCATTACAAAGCGGCCGGTACTGTCCACCGCTTCGCTTACCTATAACGGCAGCGAGCAGAACTATGTTTCCGCAGAAGGCGAGGCTGACGGCGGAACCATCATGTACGCTCTGACAAAGGATGACTTGGCCCCGGAAAGCAATTCGGATTACAGTTCCAACGCAACCGTTGTCAATGCCGGAACCTACTTTGTATGGGTTAAGGCCGTAGCGGATATCCGCCATGCTGATTCGTCACCCGTAAAACTCGGCAAGATCACGGTGGCAAAGAAGACGGAAGCACCGAATACGCCGAAGAACCTGAACGTTTCCAACAATGTTTTGAAACTGACCAACAACATCCTTTCCGAGAATTATCCCGGCTGGGAGTGGGCAGCGGAAGATCTGAATAAAGAAATCTCCGAAAGCGGTTCGATCAGAGCCACTGCCATCTATACCGCAGAGGATAAAGACAATTACAAGAATGTATCTGTAGTGATCTCCGTATTCAGGGCGGAGCACACCCATGAGGCAGACGAAGCCGTAAAGGAAAACAATGTTGCGCCCGGTTGCCTTACCAACGGATCCTACGATATGGTTACCTACTGCATACACTGCCATGCGGAATTGTCCCGTGAAAATAAGAAAGTTCCTCCTGCAGGTCATGACTACAGCGTTTCCTATACCTGGAGTCAGGATGGCAAGAGCTGTGTGGGCAAGGCTGTATGTAAGAGAGCAGGCTGCAATGCTTCAACACAGGGTCACTTCGTCACGGAAGAAGCTACTGTAACCACAGGCAGCAAGACAGGTGCTACGAAGGACGAGGTTGTAACCGTTTACACCGCAGCTTTCAAAAACGGTATCTTTAAGACCCAGACCAAGGAGATCTCTTACAAGAAATCCGGTACACAGGTTACGGATACCAAGACCGGTTCGAAGGTAGTTGTAACTTCCAAGGCCGGTGAGGATCCTGCCGTAGCATACAAGGGTCCTGTAAAGGCAAAGGCCAAGAATGTTACCGTGCCGTCTGCAGTTACGATCAACGGAATTTCTTATAAGGTGACTTCCATTGCGGATAATGCGTTTAAGGGCAATAAGGCGGTGAAAAAGCTCAAGCTTCCCGATACGATCACTACCATCGGTAAGAATGCCTTTATGGGCACGAACCTGAAGACCGTCACCATACCGGCAAGTGTAAAGAAGATCGGCGCGAATGCATTCAAGAATACCAAGCTAAAGACAGTAACGATCAAATCAAAGAAGATCACTTCCATCGGCAAGAATGCATTCGGGAAGAAGGGCGGTAAGTATAAAGTGATCCTGCCCAAGTCCCTGAAGAAGAAAGAACGCAAGAAATATGAAACCATGCTGAAAAGAGCGGGCGTACCCAAAAAGAACATTAAGTACAAATAAAGTCCTGAGCTTTGTCATGCAAGGTTAGTGAAGGATAACGGCATAATAGTGCAACTTACGGGAACAGATATTGTTCCCGTAAGTTTTTTATGTTACCAATAAAGTATCAAAGCGCAGGAGGTTAGAATATGGAGAATGTAATAGAGATCAAAAACCTGACCAAGAGCTACGGCAAAGCAAGGGGCATCATCGATGTTTCCCTTCAGGTGAAGAAGGGAGATATATTCGGATTCCTCGGACCCAACGGTGCCGGTAAATCAACAACGATCCGTTCCATGCTCGGATTCCTTCGGCCTAATGCAGGAACGGTAACGATCCTGGGGATGGACAGCAGAAAGGATCATGAAAAAATACTAAAGAAGGTTGGGTATATGCCTTCGGAAGCCTGGTTTTACGATACCATGCGGGTATCCGAGGTGATCAGATATGCTGCGGATATCCGCGGGATGGACTGCTCTGAGGAAGCAGGCATCCTGTGTGAAAGACTAAAGATGGACACCCGCAAAAAGATCAAGGAGTTATCATTGGGTAACCGGAAAAAAGTCAGCATCGTCTGTGCCATGCAGCATAAGCCGGACATTTTTATCTTTGATGAACCCACCAGCGGTCTGGATCCGCTGATGCAGAGAACCTTCTTTGAACTGATCAGGGAATACACGGATAAGGGAGCGACCTGCCTGTTATCCACCCATGTTTTATCTGAGGTGAACCGCTATTGCAGATCTGCTGCCATCATGCGGGAGGGCAGACTGACCATGCTGGATTCGCCGGCGATCGATGAGGATGCTTTTATCCGGTTTTATGAAGATGAGGAGGAGACGGTATGAGATCTGTACTTTTGAGAGAATTGAAACAGAATATGAAGCTGCTTTTGATCTGGACCCTGGCAGTGGGCGGAATGGGTTTTTACTGTATCCTGCTCTATCAGAGTATGCAGGGCGAGATGAAGGAAATGGCAGACATGTTTTCGAATATGGGAGCATTTTCCGATGCCTTCGGAATGAGCACGCTGAGCATCGCGACGTTGCCGGGCTTTTTTGCAACAGAAGTGGGTACGATACACGGCCTGGGCAGTGGGATGTTTGCGGCGCTGGTTTCCATCGGGATCCTGTCCAAGGAGGAAGACCGTCATACGGGAGAATTCCTTCTGGCACTTCCCTTATCCAGAAATAAAGTCGTTACGGCAAAGGCCTTATGCGTTTTGGTCATGCTGGTCATCTTTACCGTTGTCTGCGGCCTGTTCTATCTGGGCGGCATTGCCTGCCTGGATGCGGAGTTTTCCGGCAGTGATCTGTTCACCTACCTGGTAAGACAGTTTTTGATGAATGCCGAGATCGCCGGTATCTGCTTTCTGATCTCTGCAATTTCTTCCCGCATCAAGATGGGACTGGGACTGGGGCTTGCCATGATGTTTTATGCCTTTGATCTGATCGGAAGAGTGGTACCGGATTTGAAGGATTACCTGTTTATAGGACCTTATTCCTATGCCAATGCATCGGAGATCTTCTCCGGGGAAGATACCCCGGTGGCATCCCTGTGTCTGGCAGCGACTTTGCTGGCCGTCAGCATCATCGGAGCCTATGCCTGTTACAACAGACGGGACCTGCAAAGCTGATACATCTGATAGGGATTCCGGTGACGTTAAAAAAGTTGCCATGGCTAACCGGATTCAGTATAATCAGCTTAAAAATACCCTGAGAGCAGGCAGAGCATGAAGATTGACATTCAAAGGATTACGGAAGGTGAGGAGAGCCTGGTACTTCGCTATAAAGAGGCGACGCCCACCATAAACAGGATTCTCGACATCCTCCGGGATCAGGACAACAGAATATGGGGAAGGATCGACGGCGAGACTGTTGTCGTCAACAGGGAGGATATCCTGTATCTGGAATCGGTAGATGAAAAGGTGTTCGCCTACACGAAAGACAAGGTACTCAGGCTGGATGGATCCCTGACTTCCTTTTTGATGGAGACCGGTGACGATACGTTTTTCAGAGCCAGCAAATCAGTAGTGATCAACGTAAACCGTGTGATCTCCCTAAAGAGCCTGCCTTCCAACCGGATCGATATAACCATGGAAGGCGATGAGCATCTGATCATTTCCCGAAGATATGCTTCGGAATTCAGGAGACTGTTGAGAGGAGAAGGGTGAAATGAGCGATAAGAATGTTCCTTCCATCTGGGAACGATATCTGACAAAAGAGATCGGGATCGAGTTCAAAGCCTGTCTGTATTTCTTTGCGATCCTTTTCTTTTATTGTGTGTACCGGATCATCGGCGGGGTGTATGTGGCCAGTATTTTACATATGGCGGAGATGATCTTTACCTGTTACGGCATTTGCTATCTGCAGGTGTATGCATTTGCTAACTTTGATGAGGCAGAACAGCTGAAGGTAAGGGAATGCATGGGAATGGCGGTCTGCACTCTGATCTACTGTCTGATCTCCTATGTGGGTGGATGGTTTGGCAAAAGTATCCTACCGACGGTTTTGTTTGCCTGTTATCTGTTGCTTACTTATTTCTGCGTTTTTCTGATCTACAAATACAAGAGGCTGATCGATGACAAGACGCTCAATGCGGAGCTGAAACTGTTTCAGACGGAACACAAAAAAGAAAGGGAATAAAAGGCATGCACATTTATGTGGATTTCGATGATTGCTTATGTGAAACAGCACGGGATTTCTCCGTGCTGCTTTATGATCTTTTCAAGAAAGACGTTCCCTACGAAAAGATCAAATATTTCAACCTGCAAAAGGCTTTTGATCTGGATGATGAGAAGTATGAAGAGCTCATGCGCAGGGGCCATGAGGCGGAGGTGCTTTTGCGTTATGAGGAAACGCCGGGAGCAGCAGAGGTGTTGAACGAATGGGTGGACTTAGGGCATCAGGTCTCCATCATAACAGGCAGGCCCTTCGGAACTTATGAAGCCTCCAGGTTATGGCTTGACCGGCATGGCTTTGAAAGGATCAGGCTGTACTGTCTGAATAAATACGGCAGGGAAAGCGCTGTTTATGAGGGAGGATTCAGTTTGGAACTGGAGGATTACTACAAGATGCATTTTGACTATGCGATAGAGGATTCTACCACCGCCTTTAAGTTTTTCGATCATCTGCCGGATCTGAAGGTGTTGGTTTTTGACAGACCCTGGAATCAGTCCGCCGAGCTTCCCGGAAATAACTATCGCAGATGCCGGGACTGGAAGATGATAAGAGAGCTTGTTAAGTGAGACAGGTGCTGGTATTACGGCATTGTTTATGATAAAATGGGCGTTGGCGTATGCCAATCTTGCATTAAGGAGATAAAAGGTTTTATGAAAGAATATGTGATGGGTAACGGAGCCATCGCTCTCGGTGCCCTGAAGGCCGGAGTGAACGTTGCCTGCGGCTACCCGGGGACACCTTCCTCGGAGATCATCGAGACCCTTGCCAAATACCCTCATGAAGGGCTGCATCTGGAATGGTCCGTCAATGAAAAGGCGGCCCTGGAGGTTGCGGCGGCAGCGGCTTATTCGGGAGCAAGAGCCCTTGTTACCATGAAGCAGGTGGGTCTTAACGTGGCATCCGATCCGCTGATGTCCCTTGCCTATGTGGGCGTAGAGGGAGGGCTTGTTGTGGTCTCGGCCGATGACCCGGGTCCCATCTCATCCCAGACCGAGCAGGATACCAGAAGGTTTGCGGATTTTGCCAGGATACCGGTATTTGATCCTTCCTCACCCGAGGAGGCTTTCGAGATGATAGGGGATGCCTTTGCATATTCCGAAAAGTATAAGACACCGGTGATCTTTCGGCCTACGACCCGTGTCGATCACGGTTATGCTGCCATAGAAGCGCCGGATTCCTATACGCCCAAAGCGTATGAAGGATTCCGAAAAGATGCGGGCCGCTTCGTGATCTTTCCCCGTCTTTCTTACAGGAATCACGGGATGATGGAAGAGAGAAATGTGAAGATCGGCGAGGATTTTTCCGCCTACCGTTTTAATACCGCAGAGGGCGGACCTTCGGAAAAGGCGGTGCTTGCAAGCGGTGTCAGCTACAAGTACGCAAAGGAGTTTTTGAAGGACCATCCCGGAGTGAAACTGATCCGTATCGCTACGGCCTATCCTTTTCCCGAAAGCTTTACGCTAAAGGAGCTCGCGGGCGTGAAGGAGATCCTCTGCTTTGAGGAGCTGAGCCCCTATCTGGAGGAGCAGCTTTTGAAGCTTTCCGGAAAGCATCATCTGCCCCTCACGGTTTCCGGAAAGCTGACAGGGCATGTACCCCACATGGGAGAACTTTCGGCAGACAGCATAGCGCTGCTCCTGAAAAAGTATCTCGGTATAGATGACGTCCTTGAGAGTAAGCAGACGGCAACTCCTCCCCAGCTTCCCGTAAGGCCTCCTGTGTTGTGTGCGGGCTGTCCGCACAGAGCATCTTTCTATGCTGTGAAAAAAGCAATGGCAGGTCAAAAGACCTACTACTGCGGTGATATCGGCTGCTATACACTGGGAAATTCCATGCCTCTTGATATGGTGGACACCTGTCTTTGCATGGGTGCCGGCGTGACTATGGCCCAGGGATTCTCCCATGTGGACGGCGAGGGCAAGGCCTTTGCCTTCATCGGGGATTCCACCTTCTTTGCATCGGGTATCACGGGCGTGGTCAATGCCGTTTTTAATGAGGCGGATATCACCATCTGTATCCTGGACAATTCCACCACGGCTATGACCGGACATCAGCCCCATCCCGGTACGGGTATCAACATGATGGGACATGATGCCGGAAAGATCAGCATCGAGAAGATCCTTTCGGGCATCGGCCTGAAAAAGATCGTTACGGTAGATCCGCTGAAGCTTGATGAGGCTATGCAGGCGGTCCGGGAATGCGCCGATATCAGGGGCGTGAAGGCCATCATCTTCAAGTCTCCCTGCATCGCCATTGAAAAGTCATCAAAGAAATGCACCATCACAAATGCGTGCATTAATTGTAAAAAATGTATTCGCGAAACCGGTTGCCCGGCGCTGACTACTGCGGAGGGAAAGGTGACCATAGACGCTTCCCTTTGCACCGGCTGCGGCCTGTGTCGGCAGGTCTGCCCCGTGAATGCGATCGGAGGTGACGGGGATGAATAAGGACATACTGATCTGCGGAGTAGGAGGACAGGGAACCGTCCTTGCATCGAGGATCATAGCGGCTTCAGCCATGGCAGAAGGGCATGTGGTCCATTCTGCGGAAACCATCGGAATGGCGCAGAGAGGCGGCCCGGTAACCAGTCATGTAAGGATCGGGGAGGATGCCCATTCTCCGCTGATACCGGTTGGGAAGGCAGATATCATCATAGGCTTCGAGCCTTCGGAGGTGGTAAGAAATCTTCCGTATCTGGCTGAAGGGGGCCTTGCCATCGTAAACACCACGGCCATCAAGCCGGTAACGGCATCCCTTACGGACTCCGGTTATGACGGGTCTGAGATGCTGGATCATCTTGAGAAAAATGTCAGCTGTATTTTTGCAGACGGAGACAAAGAATGTCAAAAGCTGGGTTCGGTGAAATTCCTGAACATCCTGCTTCTGGGTATAGCTGCAGGATCCGGGAGACTGGGGATCAACCGGGAAACCATGGAGAGCGAGATAGAAAAAAGAGTGCCGCCAAAGTTCAGAGAGGCAAATCTCCAGGCATTTTCACAGGGATATGAAATCGGAAAAACCAATGAGGAGGATAAATCATGAAGCTTAATGAAACACAGATCAAACAGGTTGATGCGCAGGTCAAGCGCCTGATCAAAACGGACAGCTACTACGGTCAGGTGTATCGTGATGCAGGCATCACCGGCGTTGCATCCCAGGAGGATTTTGAGAAGATCCCTTTTTCAAGTAAGGCGGATCTGAGGAATGCTTATCCGCTGGGGATCCAAGCGGTTCCGGATGAAGAGGTGGTACGTATCCATTCTTCTTCGGGTACCACGGGAAAGCCCGTTATCATCCCTTATACCGCAAAAGACGTGGATGACTGGGCACTCATGTTTGCCAGATGCTATGAAACGGCAGGCATCACCAATAAGGACAGGATCCATATCACCCCCGGCTACGGTCTGTGGACTGCCGGGATCGGCTTCCAGGCAGGCTGCGAGAAGTTGGGTGCCATGGCGATCCCCATGGGTCCCGGTAATACGGAAAAGCAGCTGCAGATGATGGTGGACTTAAAGTCCACGGTTCTTTGCGCGACTTCTTCTTACGCACTTCTTCTTGCAGAGGAGATCGAGAGAAGGGGCATGAAGGATGATATCTTCCTGACCAAGGGTGTCATCGGTTCGGAGCGCTGGAGCGAAAAGAAAAGAGAGTACATCCATGACAAGCTGGGCATCGAGCTTTACGATATCTACGGACTTACCGAGATCTACGGCCCGGGTATCGGCGTGAACTGCGATAAGCAGACCGGCATGCATTACTGGGATGATTATCTGTATATCGAGATCATCGATCCGGTTACGGGCGAGAATGTTGAGGATGGTGAGGAAGGCGAGATCGTTATCACGACCCTGGTGAAAGAGGGAGCTCCTCTGCTCCGTTTCAGGACCCATGACCTTTCCCGCATCATTCCCGGAGAATGTCCCTGCGGATCCAAATATCCCAGACTGGATATCATCCGCGGAAGAAGTGACGATATGTTCAAGGTACACGGCGTGAACATGTTCCCCAGTCAGGTGGAAGAGCTGCTGGGACAGATCGACGGTGTATCCAGCGAGTACAATATCAACATTGCTCATGACGAGGAGATCAATAAGGATGTGATCCTGATCACCGTTGAGGCAGAAGGACGTGTGAACTTTGAAAAGACCGGCAAGCAGATCCGTGAGGCATTCAAGTCCAAGATGAACGTAACACCCCGGGTGACCGTGGTTCCCTTAGGAACGCTTCCCAGGTCCGAAAAGAAGACCCAGCGCGTCTTTGATCACAGAGAAGAGTAAAGATCCGGTTAAGGGATCACCAGCGAAGGTCTACCGTTACTTTTTTCGATTTCTTCCCGCGGGCGGTTTTCTTACCCTCCGTCCTGCAGGGAACGACGTAGATGCTGTAGCGGTAGCCCACACCGCCGTAGAGATTCGACTTGGTTTTTTTGACGGTGTCGACGAGGCGGTATTTTTTGGAACCGGTACGGGCGTATACCTCATAGGAGGTTGCGCCCTTTACTTTTTTCCATTTCACGGTAAACAGACGGATCTTCTTGCCCCTGAGATAGTAGTACTTTCCCTTCGATACCTTGGTGATCTTCGTCTTCTTCGGAGCCTTGGGAAGGGTAGCGGACGAAGCGGCATCGGCGGCCGCCTCAGTATTGCCGGCTGCTGCGGAAGGTGTTCCGGCGGCCGGCTGTGCACCGGCGGGAAGAGCAAGCAGCAGGATCAGCAAAAACAGGCATATGGTAAAGATCCGGGGTCGTTTTTTCATGGGTGTTCCTTTCCTTTTCGGATATTCGATAAACTACCTCTTCAGTGTAAAGCAAGAGGGCATTTTTTTCAAATGATTTCGGGAAAAACGTATTGCTTACGGGGTGGCATTACTTTATAATAGAGAAAGGAGTATGGGGAAGAAAGCGAGGTTTATGTAATGTTTAATTTGGGTAAGCAGGAAAACGATGCGCTGAAGAACAGGATCGAGGAGCTGGAGAAGGAACTTGAGGCTTCCCGCTATGAAGCAAAGCTTTATTACCGGATGCTTGAATCGGTCAACAACGAGAGCCACCTTTCCGTATGGATGGCATACTTCGATGAACAGGGCAACATGACGGATGTCCGTTTTACCGAGGAGATGCGCAGGGTGTTGGGATACCGGGGAGACGAGCTTCAGGATTCCCCCGATGGACTGAATAAGATCATCCATCCCGAGGATGCGGAGAAGGTGTTCGCAGCCTTCGGAGCCGCCGTTGCAGACCGGAATGCCAGATATGATATCGATTACCGGCTGCTGTTTAAGAGCGGCGAATATCATATGTGCCATGCGGCAGGAGAGTGTCTCAAAAGACCGGACGGTTCACCGGAGGTCTTCATCGGAACCTTTACGGATATCGAGGATAAGCTTCGGATGGAAGCTACTCTTGAGCATGATCAGAGAAGAAGCTTCGCCGTAAACAAGATGATGCTGGAAGGTTCCTGGTCTATGGATCTTACCAAGTATGATATCTCCGATATCAACTCCCCCATGGTATTTAACGATCAGTTCAAGCAGATCCTGGGGTATTCGAACTCCGTGGATTTCCCTGATATCATGAACAGCTGGATCACCAAGATCCATCCCGATGATGTGGCTATGGCCTCCGAGAAGATGGGCGAGCAGCTGGCAGACCCTTACGGAAATGTGGTCTTCGATATGGAATACCGCATGCTGCATAAGAGCGGGGAATACATCTGGCTTCGTTCCTCCAGCTATGTGGTTTGGTCAAAAGATAAGAAGAAACCCCTCATGGCAGCGGGTACGATCCTGGATATCTCCGAAGAGAAGAGAAATAAGCTCAGGTTCCAGGAAGAGATGGCACCCAGTATTGAGAATCTGCGACGCAGCATTTCCGAGATCGCCGGTACAGTTGATCTTGCAACCAAGCAGATGAATGAGATGACTGAACGTCAGACCGAGGTGGCAGCATCCGCCAAGAAGATCGAAGAGTCCGTGGATGCCTCCATGGGTATCATCACTTCGATCCAGAGTATTGCGGATCAGACGAACCTGCTTTCCCTGAATGCCTCCATTGAGGCAGCAAGAGCGGGCGAGGCCGGCAAGGGATTTGCGGTAGTGGCGTCGGAGGTACAGAACCTCTCCAATTCCACCAAGGCAACCACGGGACAGATCGGCGATATCTTAAACGGAATGAGAGAATCCGTAGGCGATATGCTCGGTAAGATCACACAGATCAGTGAGAATGTAACCGACGAGAGTGCTGAGATGCAGGAGATCGATGCCACCATCGTGGCGCTGCACAAGTCGGCGGATGAGATCGCTGAGATGGCTTCCAGCCTCTACAGTTGATCGGATATGATATAGGCTCAAAAGGGAGTGAAAGTCAAAAAGCGGATAAGGAGGTTTCCTGACCGCTTTTTGTATAGTATCGCAGCAAGGTTTTTCAAATACGGGAGGCTGGGGCAAACATGAAACTGAAATTTATCGGTGCGGATCACGAGGTAACGGGTAGCTGTCATTACCTGGAGTGCGGAGGAAAGCATTTCCTGGTGGATTACGGTATGGAACAGGGGATCGATGTATATGAAAATGTACCCCTGCCGGTTCAGGAATCTCTGATCGACTTTGTGGTGCTGACCCATGCGCATGTAGACCATTCGGGTCTGCTGCCGCTATTGTATGCAAGAGGTTTTCGCGGCAAGATCTTCATGACGGAGGCTACGGCGGATCTTTGCAGCATCATGCTTCGTGACTGTGCTCATATACAGATGCAGGAAGCTGAGTGGAAGAATCGTAAGGCGAAAAGATCCGCGGAGATCGAACCCGCCGAGCCGATCTATTCCATGGAGGATGCGGACGGGACCATCAGGCTGATCGTTCCCTGCCCTTACGGCAAACAGATCGAGCTGTGTGAAGGCGTGAAGATCCGCTTCACCGATATCGGACATCTGCTGGGTTCGGCATCCGTGGAATTCTGGTTGCAGGAGGACGGAGTATCCAGGAAAGTGGTATTCTCCGGCGATATCGGAAACAAGAACCAGCCGTTGATCAAGGACCCGGAGAAGACGGCGGAGGCGGATTATGTGATCATGGAATCCACCTACGGCGACAGGCTCCACTCCACGGAAAATCCCGATTATGTGGGTGAACTGGTCAAGATCCTGAAGGAAACCTTTGACCGGGGCGGCAATGTGGTGATCCCTTCCTTTGCGGTAGGAAGAACCCAGGAGATGCTGTACTTCCTTCGTAAGATCAAAACGGAACGACTGGTGGAAGGGCACGAGAATTTCCCCGTCTATGTGGACAGTCCTCTGGCAGTTGAGGCTACGGGCATTTTTCAGAAAAATATTTACAACTGCTTTGATGAAGAAGCAATGGAGCTGGTAAGAGCCGGGATCAATCCCATCAGCTTTCCGGGGCTGAGGCTTTCCATCACCAGTGAAGAATCCAAGGATATCAACTTTGATGAAACACCCAAGGTGATACTTTCCGCATCGGGTATGTGTGAGGCGGGACGTATCCGCCACCACCTGAAACATAACCTCTGGCGGCCGGAATGCAGTATCCTGTTTGTGGGTTACCAGGCTATCGGAACTTTGGGCCGCGCCATCATCGAGGGCAAGAAGGAGGTTAAGCTCTTCGGAGAGCCCATCGAGGTAAGGGCGAAGATCCTGCAGCTTGCCGGCATGAGCGGTCATGCGGACAAGAACGGACTTCTGGAGTGGATCTGCGGGTTTGAACAAAAGCCCGAGAAGGTGTTTGTGGTGCATGGTGAGGATTCCGTTACGACGGCCTTTGCCGGATGTCTGAAACATGAATACGGATTTGAGGCCTATGCTCCTTACAGCGGCACCGAATTCGATCTTGCAACGGGAGAATTTGTTTACGAAGCAGAGCCTGTGGCTGTCAAGAAGCGCAGAGTCGTATCCGATATCTTCAACAGGCTTCTGGCTGCAGGTCAGAGACTGATCGCGGTGATCCATAAAAACGAAGGCGGCACCAATAAGGATCTTGCCAAGTTTGCGGATCAGATCAATGCTCTGGCAGATAAATGGGATCGATAGAAAGGAATAAACAAAACCAATGAGTTATGCAGATGAAGTCTTTATAGGAATGTGCCGGGATATCCTGGACAACGGAACGAGTACGGAAGGAGAAAAGGTACGTCCCCATTGGCCTGACGGACAGAGTGCCTATACCATCAAGAAGTTCGGCGCGGTGAACCGCTATGATCTTTCGAAGGAGTTCCCCATTATGACCCTTCGTAAGACGGCGCTGAAGTCCGCCACCGATGAGATGCTCTGGATCTGGCAGCAGAAGTCCAACAATATCAAGGATCTTCACAGCCATATCTGGGATGAGTGGGCGGATGAAAACGGATCCATCGGCAAAGCCTATGGCTATCAGATGTCCGTAAAGCATCAGTATAAAGAAGGGATGATGGATCAGGTGGACAGGGTGATCTATGACCTGAAGAACAATCCCTTCAGCCGCAGGATCATGACGAACATCTATGTGCATCAGGATCTGCATGAGATGAACCTGTATCCCTGTGCTTACAGCATGACCTTTAATGTGACGCAGAAGAAGGGACAGGATAAGCTGACACTGAATGCCATTTTGAACCAGCGTTCCCAAGATGTGCTGACGGCCAACAACTGGAATGTGGTACAGTATGCAGTACTTGTACATATGCTGGCTCAGGTCTGTGACATGCAGGTGGGAGAGCTGGTGCATGTGATCGCGGATGCCCATATCTATGACAGACATGTGCCACTGGTGGAGGAGCTTATCGCAAGAAAGCCTTTTGCCGCACCGAAGTTTGAACTCAACCCGGATGTGAAGGATTTCTATGAATTCACCAGGGATGACGTTAAGCTGATCGGGTATGAAACGGGCGAGCAGATCAAGGATATACCGGTTGCGATTTAAAGAGTGGTTATGGTATCATAATCAAGAGGGTTCAAAGAAACGGCAGCGGGGGTTGCACATCACAAATGGGTACTAAACTCTGGGAGAAATTTAAAGAGATCATCTATAAAGACGTCAGCAGAGAATCGGAGTCGAACGATCTGTCCGTTCTCCTTCGCTGTATGGCCATCGCAGAGATACTGTATCTGATCCTTCTTTCGGGGATCATGGCATATCTGAATGACGGGTTCTTATGTCTCACGGCAGTCTTCAACGTGGGCATCATGGCAGCGGTACTGATCCTTACTTACGAGGACAGAAGTATCGTGGGCATGTACCTTTATATCATCGTTAACCATGTTTTTATCGCGATCTATTGTCTGCGGACGGATTGGAAGTATTATTATGCACCCATGATCCTGGTCTGCATTATGCTGTTTTACTTTAATGCCAGAGTAAGCATGAAAACTAAGGTATATTATTCCGTCGGAGAGGCCGTTTTTACCGCAGCCGTCCTCGGCGTCGCCAATATGCTTCCCATGAACCCCTCCGTAGGTGAGGGACCGGGTTCCCTGATCGTGATCCTTAACATTCTTATCCTGACTACCCTTTCCAGTCTGGAAGCCTATGCTTACTCTTTGAAGTATACCAGGAACGAAGAGAAGATCATTCAGTACAACAAGAAGCTGGAAGATATGGTATCCACGGATGCCCTGACCGGCCTTTGGAACAGACGTGCCATGAATGAGCATCTGTCACTGCTGGAGAACGGATTCAGAAAGCATCAGAAGAACTTTGCCGTTGCGATCCTGGATATCGATTTCTTTAAGAAGGTGAATGATACCTACGGACACGGCATGGGTGATTATGTGCTGAAATCCCTTTCCTCCATTCTGAAAGAGACCATGGAGGGACTCGGTTCCGTTGCCCGCTGGGGTGGTGAGGAGTTTCTTCTTACTTTTGAGGAGATGAAATTTGACGAGGCCGTTCGAAAGATGGATGCTCTGCGGGAGCATATCGCGGCCCATGAATTTGCGTTCAAGGATGTGAATCTGCATCTGACCGTTACGGGAGGCATCGAGGATTATTCCATGACCGATTCCATCGATGCCGTGATCACCAAGGCAGATGAGAGACTGTATGCAGGTAAGACCGGAGGCCGTAACAGGATCGTAAGCAGAGACTAACGGATCCGTTTGTAACGGCAGAAGGTATAAGTAATATCAAAACAGGTCATTTCTTCACTTTCTTCGGAAAGCTCCCATTCATCCGATTTATCCAGATCAGGGAAATAGGTATCAGCCTCATAGCTGTGGTCGATCCTCGTCACGAGGGCTTCGTCACAGTAGGGCAGAAACTGTTTGTAAACGCTGCCGCCGCCGATGACGTAGATATCGCGGCCGTAGCTTTCGGCTACCTTGATGGCTTCTTCCACGGAATGGACAGCAACGGTCCCCTCAGGCCGATAATCCGGCTTTGAGGTAAGAACGATGTTAACGCGATCGGGCAGAGGCTTGGAGCCGGGAAAGCTTTCCAGCGTCTTGCGTCCCATGATGAGTACGCCGCCGGTAGTGGTCTGGCGGAAGTATTTCATGTCTGCGGGAATGCGGATCAGCAGGCTGTTTCGAAGGCCGATGGCCCAGTTATTATCTGCGGAAAGAATACATTTCATAATAATCTCCGATCTTGGCTTTGAATTTTCTTAAGTCAGTATAGCCCATTTGCTTTCGAAAGGAAAGAACTATTTGACAGAGTAAAATTAGCGGGTGTAAACTAGGAAAGACAATTATGCCCTTGGATCATACAAGGAGAAAAGGAAAGGAAGCAAAGAACATGGAAAAGAAAAACATTGATTGGTCGAATCTGGGATTTGGTTACATCAAGACGGACAAGCGTTTCGTTTCGAATTTTAAGGACGGCGCCTGGGATGACGGAGTGATGACTGAGGATGATAAGGTCGTGATCAGCGAATGTGCAGGTGTTCTTCAGTATGCACAGACGATCTTTGAAGGCCTTAAGGCATATACCACCGAGGACGGCAGGATCGTGTGCTTCCGCCCCGACTTAAACGCAAGCCGTATGGCTGACTCCGCAAAGAGACTGGAGATGCCCGTTTTCCCCGAGGATCGTTTCGTGGATGCGGTCATTCAGACCGTTAAGGCTAACGAAGGATTTGTACCTCCTTACGGCAGCGGAGCTACTTTATATGTAAGACCTTATATGTTCGGCAGCAATCCGGTTATCGGAGTTAAGCCGGCAGACGAGTATCAGTTCCGTATTTTCACCACGCCCGTAGGCCCTTACTTCAAGGGCGGCGCAAAGCCGATCACCATCAAGATCTCTGACTTTGACCGTGCGGCACCTCACGGAACCGGTCATATCAAGGCAGGTCTGAACTATGCCATGAGCCTTCATGCCATCGTAACGGCACATCAGGAGGGCTATGATGAGAATATGTACCTCGACGCAGGTACCAGAACCAAGGTTGAGGAGACCGGCGGTGCGAACTTCCTGTTCATCACCAAAGACGGCAAGGTTGTTACACCGAAGTCCTCCAGCATTCTGCCTTCCATCACCAGAAGATCTCTGATGTATGTTGCCAAGGAGTATCTGGGACTTGAGACAGAGGAGAGAGAAGTATATCTGGATGAGCTTTCCGATTTTGCAGAGTGCGGTCTTTGCGGTACGGCAGCCGTTATCTCTCCCGTAGGCAAGATCGTTGACCACGGCAAGGAGATCTGCTTTGCCAGCGGTATGGAGCAGATGGGTGAGACCACGAAGAAGCTGTACGATACCCTTACCGGTATCCAGATGGGCAGACTTGATGCACCCGAAGGCTGGATCAGGGAGATTAAATAATGGAGATCGTATGTTTAGACCTGGAAGGAGTCCTGGTTCCCGAGATCTGGATCGCGTTTGCTGAGGCAACCGGGATCGAGGAGCTGAAGCGGACCACCCGGGACGAGCCTGATTATGATAAGCTGATGGCCTACAGGCTGGCCATTCTGAAGGAGCATGGACTGGGCCTTAAGCAGATACAGGAGACGATCCGCGGGATCGATCCCCTTCCCGGAGCAAGAGAGTTTCTGGATAAGCTCCGTGAGAGAACCCAGGTGATCATTTTAAGTGACACCTTCACCCAGTTTGCCGCGCCCCTGATGGAGAAGCTGGGCTGGCCCACCATCTTTTGCAATACCCTTGAGGTGGCCGAGGACGGTACCATCACCGGTTATCGGATGAGAGTGGAAAAGAGCAAGCTGACAACGGTGAAAGCCCTTCAGTCCATCGGATACGATACCATCGCATCAGGCGACAGCTTCAATGATCTGGGAATGATCGAGGCTTCCAAGGCAGGATTCCTGTTCCGTTCCACGGAGGCCATCAAGAAAGACTATCCCCAGTATCCGGCATTCGAGGAATATGATGATCTTCTGGATGCCATCAGCAAACAGCTGACGAAATAACAGGATAACAGCAACTAACGATCTAAAGCGGAGGACGTAAGTCTTCCGCTTTTTTTGCGTAGTCCCGCATCTTTCCGGCTTAAATTATCCGATAAGGGTTGACAGGACAGGAAAGATGTATTATTGTATTACATAGATAATACAGTAAGAAAGTGAGAGAAAGAAGAAAGGAGGCAGTGGTATGGCCTGGGAGATGAAGACAGACAGACCGATCTACATTCAGATTGTCGAGAAACTCAAGAACCGGATCGTATCGGGGTATTATCCGCCCGGCGAGAAGATCCCCTCCGTCAGAGAGCTGGCATCGGAGGCGGGCGTAAATCCCAACACGATGCAAAAAGCGCTGGGAGACCTGGAACGTCAGGGACTTTTGCACACCCAGAGGACCAACGGCAAGACGGTAACCGATGAGGAAGACAAGATCCTGGCGATGCGGGAAGGAATGGCTGAAGAAGAGACGGGGATCTATTTTGAAAAAATGCGTTCCCTCGGATATGTTCCGTCCAAGACCAGGGAATTTGTAGACCGAATGGCTGCCAGGCTGGAAGCCTGAGCGGCAGATAAAGGAGGAGAGAAATGAGCACATTGGTACAGTGCACCAATCTGACAAAATGCTATCCCAACGGGAAAGCGGCGGTCACCGATATGAACCTTACCATTGAGAGCGGTCATATCATCGGCCTGCTGGGCCCCAACGGTAGCGGTAAGACGACATTGATCAAAATGATCAACGGACTGTTGAAGCCCACCAGCGGCACGGTGCTGGTAGAAGGACTTTTACCCGGACCCGAAAGTAAGAGTATTGTTTCCTATCTGCCTGAGAGGACATACCTTGAGGCACAGAAGACGGTGAGCGACATCGTGGACTTTTTTGAGGATTTTTATCCGGACTTTCGTAAGGACAGGGCTCTGGAAATGATCGAGTCTTTGGGGATTCCTTCCGAGGCGAGACTGAAAACCCTTTCCAAAGGTAACAAGGAGAAGATCCAGCTGATCCTGGTCATGAGCCGGGACGCAAAGCTCTTCATTCTTGATGAGCCCATTGCCGGTGTGGATCCGGCTGCCAGGGATTATATCATCCGGACCATCATCCAGAACTATAATCCCGAAGCAAGCGTGCTGATCTGTACCCATCTGATCTCGGATATCGAGAATATCCTGGATGACGTGATCTTCCTGAAGAACGGAAGGATCGTACTTCGCGCGGGCGTGGATGATATCCGCGAAAAGGTTGGTAAGACAGTGGATCAGTATTTCAGGGAGGTGTTCGCATGCTGAAAAAATTACTTGTTCATGAATGGAAAGATACCTGGAAGCTGATGACGATCCTGAATGCAGCCATGCTGGTAGTGGCCCTCATCGGCGTTATGGTCTTTAATCACGACAATCTGGATAAGGTCATGAGTGCGGAAAAATACCAGTTCGGCACCATGATGGGCTTTATGAGCTACATGATGGTATACGTTGTGGGAATCGGTGTTCTGGCAGTGGTTTCCACCCTGTTCTTCTTTATCCGGTTTTACCGGAACCTGTATACGGATCAGGGTTACCTGATGCATACTCTTCCTGTGACCAGCAACGATCTGATGCTTTCCAAGACCCTGGTAGCCTTCGTGTGGAAGTGCATCAGTTCCTTTGTGGTAACTTTTTCGGTGGCGATCCTTATCGCTTCCATGATGGAAGGCGGCGTTTCAGAGCTGTTTAGGAGTATCGGAGAGGGCCTGCGGGAGCTGGAGATCAGCAACGGCAAGGCGATCCTCTTCATTCTGGTGTTCATCCTTCTGGGGATCGGCAGCATGCTCTTTTCCATCATGAAGGGATATGCGGCCATTAGCATCGGTCAGCAGATCTCCAAGAACAAGGTGCTTGCCTCCATCGGTATCTACATCGGTATCAGTATGGCGATCCAGCTGGTCACCAACCTGTTGACCCAGAGCCTTATTTTCGGCATGGGTGCCGGCATCGATAAGGGGCTTTTTGCCAACTGGGAGCCCACGGAGAACACCCTTTTAGTCATCTATCTGGTAGCTGCACTTTTGACGTTGGCAGCCAGTGCGGGACTGTATATTCTGTCGCTGAACTTTATGAAAAATAAGCTGAATCTCGATTAAGAAAAAATGACACAGCCGGACCAAATGTGATATACTGAGCCTATGTATAGGATTAGTGGTATGATACCGGCTCAGACAACCGAATATATCGAGGATACCCTGGAATGTACCCCGAGAGAGCTGGAGCTTGTCGTCCTGGAAGGCAAGAAAGCAGAAGGCTCTCTTTTCCTGCGGGCGCAGACCGGAAGAAGGATCAGCGCCTTTCTATATTCCACACATTACAGGATGCAGCCTCAGGCAGGTTTTGCCAAGGGAGATGAGATCCACGTAAGCTATTACTTTGACGCTACCGGACTGAGTGTCGGTACCTGCGTCAAAGGACAGCTGGTGGTGGTCTCCAACCTGCATCAGCTTCAGATCCCGTTCTCCGTAACGGTTTCCGACAGCTATGAAGATGAGAAGCTGGGAAGCATCCGCAATCTTTTTCATTTCACCAATCTTGCCGCCACCGATTGGAATTCGGCTATGGATCTGTTCTATTCGGAACGGATGGAAAAGCTGTTTTCCGGTCACGATGCAAGGCTGATGCCACTGTATAAGGGCATGTCAGCCGTGAAAGACAACGGCAGGAATCTGGACGAATTTCTGATCAGTCTGAATAAAAAGCAAAGAGCACAGTTTTCCCTTGAGGAGGATGTGCTTCTTTTGCCGCAGGTATATGAACCGCAGCAGCAGATCCTGACCATCAATAGAAAGGGCTGGGGTTATACCAGCCTGCGAGTCTGTCTGGAGGGAGAGTATCTGACCGCGGATAAGCAGGTGCTTACCCAGGACGATTTCGAGGATCAGGTTTGTCATTTTTCCTTCTATCTGCTGCCTACGGACGGCTATGAGCACAGGGAGAAGATCCGGCTCATTCCCGACGGCGGCTCAGAGGAGCTTTGCTGCGAGCTTGTCAGGATCGGCAAGCAGAAAAAAGACAATCCCAAGCTGCTTGAACAGAAAGAAAAGAGAAGGCAGACCGCACTTTTGGTGCGGGCTTATCTGGATCATTCCACAGGCCGCGGCAATCCCGGTGAGGCACTCAGCCGCGCGGAGAAATGCATCGAGAAGATCAACCAGACCGATGGTCGTAATATCGAGGGCAGGTTGTACCAGACCCATCTGCTCTGCTCCATGGGAAGATTCCAGGAGGCGGGCTGGATCTTCAGCCATGTGGAACGGGTCATTGAAAATGAAGTTGTAACGCCTGCCCAACAGGCGTATTTCTGGTATCTGGAAGCCATGCTGGCCCGGGGCAACGGCGGCGATTACATGAGACTGCAGTCAAGCGCCGTGCGCAGGATGCGCGATCTTCTGGCCAACCAGCGGGGAGATGCCATCATAACCAGTCTGTATCTGAGGATGCTGCCTCGTGAGCAGATCACTCCCGTTAAGGCGCTGTCTCTGTATGAGGAATGTTATTACAGCGGTTGTGAAAGCCCCATCCTTCTTCGGGAGGCTTTCCGTGTTATCGAGGATAATCCGGCCTATCTGTCGGGACTGGGCAGATTCGAGATTTCCCTGCTCCAGTTTGCCCTGCGCTACGAGCTTTTGACGGCAGGGATCGAGGGCCGCGTGATCGAACTTGTCAAGCGTGAGAAGCAGGCTGACAGAGCACTGCTTGCCTTCCTTCGGCGCATGTATGAGGGCTATCAGTCCGATGACCTGCTGCAGGCGGTCTGCGGACTTTTGATCCGCTCCGTCCGGACCGATAAGGAGAGCTTTTTCTGGTTCCAAAAGGCAGTCGATAAGCAGCTTCGGATCACCATGCTTTATGAATCCTATATGGCTTCCCGGGGAATGGATGACCTTTCCCTTCCGCCCAAATATGTGCTGATGTATTTTGCTTATCAGTGTGATCTGGAGAAACGCCTCAAGGCGCACCTGTTCCGGATCATCTTAGAGCACCACACCAGGCTGGGTGCCCTCATCGACGCCTATGATCCCCAGATCAGGGAGTTTGCGAAAAAAATGCTCCCCACAGGGGAATGCAATGCGGACCTTGCCTGCTGCTACCGCTTCCTGTTCCGGGACAAGAAGGAAGTAGAGGCGGCAGCCGATTACCTTCTGCCGCTGGCATTTTTGCATGAGGCGGTGGTAAGCGATCCGGAAGCAAAGAAAGTGATCGTTCTTGAAGCGGGACTGGAGCGGGAAAAGAGCTTCCCCGTAACGGACGGACAGGCAATGGTGGAGATCGTTTCGGAGGATGTGTGCCTGTTGCTTGAGGATGAGAAGGGCAACCGCCGCCAGGCCATCGGTGCCATCAAGACGACACGTCTGCTTCCCCTGGATGTTGTCAGGAAATATATACTGGATTCGGATTATACCTCCAGCGAGCTGGCGCTGCTGCGGCTTTCCGGCTCGGGAGACGACTTTTTGAAAAAGACGGAGGAATGGCCGCTGTATATGGAAGCGGCAAGAGATCCCCGGATCGCCCTTCCCCTGAGACTTTCTGTACTGGAGCGGCTCTTGTCCGTGCTGTATGACAGGGATGAGACCGAGATCATGAAGGAGCTTTTGGGTGAGTATCCTGTGGAAGGTGCGGATGAGAAGAAGCGGGGCAGGATCATTACCTACCACATCATGCTGGAGCAGGATGAGATGGCGCTATCCCTCCTTTGGGAGTACGGCTTTGAGGGCGTACCGCCCAAGAGCCTCAACCGGCTGATCCTGCGGGGACTGGACAATATTCCCGAGGCGGATCCCAGGTGGCTGGCTCTGATGTACTATACCTATCGGCAGGGCAAATATACACCACAGCTTCTGGAATACCTGTGCCGTTTCTATGAAGGCGGTATCCAGCAGATGGTGCAGATCTTCCAGGATGCCATTTCTCTGGAAGTGGATGCTCTGGATCTTGCCGAGAGGATCCTTACGGCAGCGGTCTATACCCACGGCTATCTGCCTCAGTGGGACAGGGTATATGAATACTATGATACCCATGGCGGAAGCAGTGAGAAGAAAAAGAGATTCCTGCAGGATGTCAGCTTCAAGAGCTTTGTGGGAGGCGAGATCCTGACGGCCGATATGATGAGCTTTTTGGAAAAAGAGTTCCTGATGGAAGAGCAGATGCCTTCCCTTTGCCGCATTGTATGGCTCTATGAAATGTCACAAAATCAGGATGCTTTTACCGACAGACAGGAGAGGCTGATCGACATGCTGGTAAAACAGCAGCTTTCGGAGAGCGGATATCTGCCTTTCTTCGAACGGTTCAAGTATCTGTTCCCGGAGCTTTTACCCTATACCGCAAGAACCTGGCTGGTATATCGTTCCAAGCCCGGACGAAGGGTAACGGTAAGCTATCTGGGTGGTCTGCCCGGGGAAGAAAGTTATCAGATGCGAACTTTGGAGGAGCTCTGTCCCGGATATTATGCCAAGGATTTCTGCCTGTTTTACGGTGAGAACATCCATTACTATATCCAGGAAGAGAACTTTGCGGATACGGTACTGACCCAGAGCGGTCAGCTGGAATGGGACGAAGCACGCAAGCATGAGGCTTCCGGCCGGTTTGAGATCCTGTATGATATGCAGATGAGCCGGGGGCTGGGGGATGAGAAGAGCGCACGCGCACTGGCCATGGAATACAGAAGGCAGGATGCGCTCACGGAGCAGTTATTTAGTTAAGAAGGGGCTTTTTGAATGGAAAAAAAAGTAGTGCTGGGCATGGAACTGAACAGGAGATTTCTGCAGATCTCTTATGCGCCCGAAGGCGGAGCGCCGGCGACGCTGCATATGCCCGCATCGGATGAACTCCTGATGCTGCCGCTTTGCATCGGCAGGGAGAAGGGAAGCAACCGCTGGTATTACGGAGAGGATGCGGCTGAGCAGTTTTCCCTTCACAAAGAGAATATGGCATGCGATCTTCTGGATCACCAGGGTGAGAAGGTGATGCTGGGCTCGGAGCAGTACACCTACGGTGAGCTTTTGCATCTTTTCATGGGACACGGCATCCGCATGGCGATGCATGACATGGAGGAGATCGAAAAGTGTGCCGTCTCCATCATGGCCCTTACCATCAGTGTGGAGCCTTTTCCCGAGGACAGACTGGAGGAGCTGGAGGCGATCCTTGCCAACCTTCCGGTGCCCAAGGGACAGATCCGGGTACAGAGAAATGAGGACAGTCTTTTTTCCTATCTTTCCCATCAGCCGGAAAAGCTTTTGGGATATGTGACCGGCGTCTTTGATCTCACCGATGAAAAGATGGTTGCCTACTGCATGGAGATGAATCCCAGGACCTCTCCCGTGGTCACCTCCATCGAAAGAGATGACGATACGGGCATCGTTAAGAAAAAGCATTATCCGTCCATCACGGAGCATGACAGGGCCCTTGCGGAACTGGACCTTCGTCTGGCGGAATATGTGATGCACTTTACGGCGGGAAGGATCGTTACCAGTATCTATCTGATCGGTGACGGCTTTTCCTCCAATTGGTATGAACAGAGCAGACGCCTTCTCTGTAAGAACAGGAAGGTCTATGCCGGCAACAATCTCTTTTCCAAGGGGGCGGCTTTTTCCGCATCGGAAAGGATCTGGCCCGGCATGCAGACAGAGGATTTCCTGTTTTTGGGAAAGGACATGCTCCGGTGTAATATAGGCCTTTCGGTGGTAGAGGACTCGGCAGAAGGGTATCTGCCGCTTCTGGATGCGGGTACGAGCTATTATGATGCCCAGTGCGAGACTCAGGTGCTGCTGGAACAGGCAGACGAGATCAGATTGCAGATCCAGCCCATCTTCAGCGGTAAGAGCTATGAAGAGGTACTGAAACTCGATATGGATCAGGAGCGCCCGGGCCGCAGCTTTTCTTTCCTGCTGCAGCTTAGTATGAGCGATGCCAAAACCCTGAAGGTGGTTGTTAAGGACGAGGGCTTCGGACGGTTTTATCCGCCCCAGCTTCCCAAGAAGGAATTCACTGTTACGTTGAAGGACTAGAAATATGAGCAGGGTATTTTTGCCAATCGGAAAAAAAGCGCATACGCCTTATCATATCTCCCCCGACGGTGTGGAGATTTACACCATCGAGGAGCTTTGTCTTTATGTCGTGATGCAGGCAGAGCTCTTGGAAGAGCAGTTCGTGGATCCGGCGCTGTTTGATTTCATCCGCACCCGTCTCGGACTCCGGACTCTGTCCGCGGAGCTTTCCGAGCAGTGGGAAGCAGGCAGGAGCCTGGCGGGTTTTTGTGAGCTGTTGCTAACCAAATGTGATTTCCTGCGACCTGATGAACTGAAGGATGTGATCAGGCGGATCCGCGAGAATGAAGAAGCAGATGAGAAAGAAAAGCTCAGGAAAAAGCTGGACAGACTCAGAGCCAATAAGGAATATATGGCGCTCATCAGACAGTGCTCCCTGATGCTGGGACGCTTTAACGACGGGTCGGATGAGCAGGCACCGCTTCGGGGGATGCTGCTTTCCCGGCAGGCAGGAGCCTATGCCCTTCTGTTTTACTATGAACCGGCTGCGAAGCTGTATCAGGAGGCTGAGGAGGCGTATCGTAAGGCGGGGCTTACCGAGGAGGCTGACAAGGCGTTGCAGCAGCAGCTTTTATGCCTGCTGATGCTTTGGGGAGAAGAGAAATTCCTGCACTATGTTGAGGCACATCAGAGACTGGTGGCGCCGTCGCTGCTGGCCAGGGAGCGCTACGCCAGGGCTGTCAGGGATATGGAGAGCCGTGAGGGGGCGGGGCATCTTTTGACAGAGCAGGAAATGCTGGAGCTTCGGCGCGATTATGAGAGGATGTAAAGGCGGATATGGGTTTCTGGAAGGATCTGTTTAAAAAAGTCGTATATCAGCAGGATCCCCTGGAAGAGGAGGAGCAGCAGGAACAATATCTGGTCGATGCGGGCAAGGTAAACCTGGCGGATGAGTATGAGCGCCGCAGGTATATCGAAAGCCTGCTGGAGCAGGTAGCGGATGCTTCCCATCAGGTGGAGCTTTGCAACAGCGAATATAAAACGGTGAACAGTTATCTGAAGGATATCGAAGAGATCGAGTTCATCCATAGCGAGGATAAGCGTATGCTTATCGAGCATGCCAATGCCATCGTGCATCTGTCTGTGGATAAGCAGCGTTATGAAGAGAAGAAAAACCGCATGTCAGATGCGGATTTCGAGAGGATGGAGCGGCTGGAAAGCGATGCCGACGAGGGAGCCGTCAGGCTCCGGGAGGCGGAGGAATACCAGCAGGCGATCCGAAACGACCTGCGCCGTCTCGAGGGAGAAAAGCAGGCCTGCCTGTTTAGAAAGGCAGAGGCTGAGACATCCATGAACAACTTAAGGGGAATGGCCATGATCACCCTGATCGCGGCAATAGCCCTGCTTTTTATCCTGTTGATCCTGCAGTTTGGGTTTGAGATGGATGCCCAGATCGGATTTTTCCTCATGGCGGGGGCGACGGCCATTGCTCTGACGGCGATCTACATGTCATATCTGGATGCCGGAAAGGAAAAGACCCGCTCCTCCCGCAGCCTTAACAAGGTGATCCTGCTGCAGAACCGGGTGAAGATCCGATATGTGAACAACACCAATCTGCTGGAATATTTGTACATGAAGTTCGGCATCACCTCTGCTTCGGAGCTGGAGAAGCTGAGACAGAAGTATGCGGAGGAGAAGGAAGAGAGGGAAAAGATCCGTGAGAACATGAAGGATCTGACCTATTCCCAGGAACAGCTTGTCAGGATCCTGAGGATATACAAGCTTCACGATCCGCTGATATGGCTGCACCAGGCTGAGGCGCTCATCGATCCCAAGGAGATGGTGGAGGTAAGGCATGCCCTGATCCTGCGGCGCCAGAAGATCCGTCAGCAGCTGGATTTCAATGCGGAAAACGCCACGGCGGCTCAGGAGCAGATCCGTTCCATTGTGGCTGAATATCCCCAGTATGCCAAGGAGATCCTTCGGATGGTATCCGATTATGAGACCAGCCGCGTTTCTTGACAGAGCGGCAGGGAAATGATACGATTTTAGGCGGCCTTTGCGGGCCCAAGAGAAGCAAAAAGGAGTACGGAAAAATGAGCAACGACAGATATGTAAGTCCCCTTTCGGAACGTTATGCAAGTGAGCAGATGCAGTACATTTTCTCTCCTGATATGAAGTTCAAGACCTGGAGAAAGCTCTGGATCGCTCTTGCGGAGACGGAGATGGAGCTTGGTCTGAGTAAGGACGGAAAGCCCGTTATCACTCAGGAGATGGTAGATGAGCTGAAGGCACACGCCGAGGATATTAATTATGACGTGGCCAAAAAGCGCGAGAAGGAAGTACGCCATGATGTCATGAGCCATGTCTATGCTTACGGTCAGCAGTGCCCGAAGGCAGCCGGCATCATCCATCTGGGAGCAACCTCCTGCTATGTGGGTGACAATACGGATATCATCGTTATGAAGAAGGCTATGGAGCTGGTTCGCAGCAAGCTGGTGAGTGTGATCGATGAGCTTTCCCGGTTTGCGGAGGCTAACAAGGAACTTCCCACCCTCGCTTTTACCCATTTTCAGCCTGCCCAGCCCACCACGGTAGGAAAGCGCGCCACCCTTTGGATCAATGAGTTCATGATCGATCTTGAGGATCTGGAATATGTAATGGGAACCCTGAAACTTTTGGGCTCCAAGGGAACTACGGGAACACAGGCTTCCTTCCAGGAGCTCTTTAACAAGGATCAGGCCACCATCGACAGGATCGATCCCATGATCGCAGAGAAGATGGGCTTTGAGTCCTGCTATCCGGTATCGGGCCAGACCTATTCCAGAAAGGTGGATACCAGAGTACTGAACGTGCTTGCCGGTATAGCCGCAAGTGCCCACAAGATGAGCAACGACATCCGTCTTCTGCAGCATCTTAAAGAGGTAGAGGAGCCCTTCGAGAAGAATCAGATCGGATCCTCGGCCATGGCTTACAAGAGAAATCCCATGCGTTCCGAGCGGATCGCTTCCCTGGCAAGATATGTCATGATAGATGCTCTGAATCCCGCCATCACTTCGGCTACCCAGTGGTTTGAGAGAACCCTGGATGATTCCGCCAACAAGAGACTTTCCATTCCCGAAGGCTTCCTTTCCATTGACGGTATCCTGGATCTGTGCCTTAACGTGACCTCCGGTCTTGTGGTCAACGAGAAGGTGATCGAGAAGCACCTGATGAGCGAACTTCCCTTCATGGCTACCGAGAACATCATGATGAACGCGGTTAAGGGCGGCGGAAACCGTCAGGAGATGCATGAGGAGATCCGCAGACTGTCCATGCAGGCAGGAGAGCATGTGAAAAAGGACGGCGGCGACAACAATCTTCTGGAGCTTATCGCGGCAGATGACCGTTTCGGCCTGAGTCTTGAGGAGCTGTATGAGACCATGAAGCCCGAGCTGTACATCGGAAGAGCAGCGATCCAGGTGGATGCGTATCTGAAGCAGGTGGTATATCCCGCCCTCAGCGACAGAGAGCAGCTGCGGGGTGTGACAGCCGAGATCAACGTATAAAGGTAAAATGAGAATATAAGCAGGAAAAAGGCTTCCTTTCGGAAGCCTTTTTCCTTTTTCTTATGAGGGATTCATGAAAAAATATAAAGAGTTGAAACACTTTCGAAAGAAAAGCTGAGGGGGTCTCTTCCTTCGATGATCTAATAGTAAAATGAAAATGTGTTCATTTTGTGTTTTTCAGATGAAGAAATCATGAAGTAAACGATAAAGTTTTATGACGTTTCCTGGAAAATTCATAAACTGCGGTCTGTACATTCGGGAAAATGTGGTATATACTACTTAAGGCGCCCATAAACCCTCATAAAAAAGGAGAGCATAAATGGTAAAAGCAGTTGTAGGAGCAAACTGGGGAGACGAAGGAAAAGGCAAGATCACAGACATGCTTGCCGAGAAGGCCGACATCATCATCCGCTTTCAGGGCGGAGCCAATGCGGGCCATACCATAGTGAACAACTACGGCAAATTCGCTCTGCACACCCTTCCTTCCGGGGTATTCTATGATCATACCACCAGCATCATCGGTAACGGTGTGGCTTTGAACATCCCCAAGCTCATGGAGGAGGTAAAGGATATCACCTCCCAGAACGTACCGATGCCCAAGATTCTGGTATCCGACAGATGCCAGATCGTTATGCCTTATCATATCCTCTTTGATCAGTACGAGGAGGAGAGACTGGGAGGCAAGTCCTTCGGTTCGACAAAGTCCGGTATTGCACCTTTTTATTCCGATAAATATGCCAAGATCGGCTTCCAGGTAAGTGAGCTGTTCGATGATGAGATCTTAAAGGAGAAGACGGAACGCGTATGCGCCCTTAAGAACGTTCTTCTTGAGCATCTGTATCACAAGCCCGCTCTGGATCCGAATGAGCTTCTTAAGACACTGCATGAATACAGAGATATGGTAGCACCTTATGTCTGCGATGTTTCCCTGTTCCTAGACAAGGCATTGAAGGAAGGTAAAGAGATCCTTCTGGAGGGCCAGCTGGGAACATTGAAGGATCCCGACCACGGAATCTATCCCATGGTCACCTCTTCCTCTACGCTGGCAGCTTACGGTGCCATCGGAGCAGGTATTCCGCCCTATGAGATCCGCGAAGTGGTAACGGTATGTAAGGCATACTCCTCCGCAGTCGGCGCAGGTGCTTTTGTGACCGAGATCGAGGATGTTGATGAGGCAGACGAGCTCAGAAGACGCGGCGGTGACGGCGGTGAGTACGGCGCAACCACCCACAGACCCAGAAGAATGGGCTGGTTTGACTGCGTAGCCTCCAAATACGGCTGCAGACTCCAGGGAACCACGGATGTGGCCTTTACGGTGCTGGATGTGCTGGGATATCTGGACGAGATCCCCGTATGTACGGGATATGAGGTGGACGGAAAGGTTACCACCGACTTCCCCGTAACGGCCAAGCTTGAGAAAGCTAAGCCCGTATACGTAAAGCTTCCCGGCTGGAAGGGCGAAGATATCCGCGGGATCAAGGAATATGATAAGCTTCCCGAGAATTGCAGGAAATATGTGGAATTCATCGAAGAGCAGATCGGATTCCCCATCACCATGGTCTCCAACGGGCCGGGCAGAGAGGATATCATCTACAGGACCAGCTCGCTGAAGAAGTGATAAGGATCATTTATCCGATCGATCCAGAAAAGGATTTTTGGAAATTGTGACTGACTGAGCATCCCCCTGATCATCATCAGCGGGGATGTTTTCTTTGGGATCGTCCTTGCCGGCGCGAAAGTCCGCGATGGTGTGCCTGCCCGTCAGGCGCCCGATCATCCAGATATAGATCCACAGCAGGATCGGAAGGGCGATGGAAGCGAACAATAAAGCCTTAAACAGGTTCCCGCTTTGGTCAAAAACGGCTGTCAGTATGGTGGCTACGATCAGGGCCAGAAGCAGGATAACGCCGATCATGGCGGCGATTCTTTGTTTTTTGGAATACATGGATCATCCTCCGTTGCATATTCAGATAGTCATACCCCATGGTAACACTGAAGCGGCCGGAGGGCAACCGAGATTGACAAGAAAAAAAGCTTTGCTATACTGATACTATGAGTCCGAGAATGAAAACAATAGAAAAACCATATCTTCGCAAGGGTACCCTTTTGGGAGAGGACCGCTACAGGATCGATGCGCTGGAGGAGGATAATGATATCATCACCACGTATCTTGCTTATGATGTCTTCAGGCAGAAAAAAGTAAAGATACGCGAACTTTTTCCCACCCGCATCATGACTCGCGGTGCGGGAGAGGATCAGACCATCTCCTGTAAGCTGCTTTCTTCGGAGGCACTCTTTAAATCCATGAAGGGCCATGTGATCGCCCGTGCGAAGAAACTGATAGGTCTGTATCCCCTGGAGAATATCACCAACGTGCTGGCCTTCTTTGAGGGCAACGGAACGGTGTATGTGGTGGAGGAACTTACCCCCGGCGCTGTCAGCCTGGATGAGTATCTGAAGAAACGCCACAGCTTCAAGTTCACTGTTGAGGCGCTGCTCAAGATCCTTGCGCCGGCTTTTGGTATCCTTGAAAAGCTCCACGGCAAAGGGATATGGCATGGCAGTCTGACACCGGCGAACATCCTGGTTACGCCTCAGGGTAGCTGCCTTCTTACCCACCTGACGGATCCGGTGGAGGATATCGCATCGGAGGAGCTGGGAAACCCGGCGATCCGCAGATCGGAGTACTGTCCTGTGGAGATGTATGTTGAGGATGCCCAGAGAGGACCGGGGGCTGACATTTTTGCCCTGGGAGCCATCCTGTACCGGTATACCACCGGCGAGAAGCTGCCGCCTTATTATGAGAGGATCAACGATGAGGTGGAGCCCAAGGCACCGAAGGACTGTGAGACCAGGATCATGGATTTCCAGAGCGACGCCATCATGAAGGCAGTAGCCCTCTATGATTTTGACAGATATGCCTCGGTAGCGGAACTGCTGAAGGATCTGGCGCCGGAGGATATGGAGCTTGACAGCCTGCATTCCACCCAGGAAGAGGCCAGGAATTTCTCAAGGTTGCCCTACTGGTACAGAAAGCGGCAGAATGAGTTCAAGCGCTATGTGGTGATCCTGGCGGTCATCATCATCGCTTTCATCGTGATCTTCGTGCCCCGTTTTTCGGACATTGCCAAAAACGGAAAGATCAACCGGTTTTATAAGAGGTTCTACAAGGCCACGGAGTATGAGCGCTGTGACATGCTTTCGAAGCTCAGTAAGCAGGACAGAAGCTTTTACGGCAACGATTACATGACTCTTCCCGACGATATGGAGGAGGAAGAGCGCAGCAAGCTCATGACCTCCAAGTACTTTGATCTTCGTCTGGGACACTACGAGACGGGCAACCCCTCTCAGGCAGCGGTGGGCAATTTCGAGTATCTGAAGATCGATTTCATGCTGGGACAGGCATGGGTGACCTATATCTCCAGGGAAAAGGAGGAGCATTGGGAGTTCCCCCTGAAGCCTGCCATCGACGGAAGCTTTACGGTACGAAAGACCGTAACGGAGGGCGGCGCAGCAGCCAAGACCACGGTCGAAAAGCTCACTCCCTGAAAAAGGTTTTGAATTATGGCGTCTTTTATGCTATAAAGATAAGAGGTTTTACGAAATTTCAACTATGAAGGAGAAAAACAATGGCTTTGTTAAAAAAATGGCGTGATATGGCATATTCCGAGACAGCTGACAAGGGTAAGCTCAAGAAGCTGTGGCAGGATTATTTTCAGAAGGAGAAGGAAGTATATCAGCAGCTTCTTTCCGATCCCGATACCGAGGTGAAGGGTACGGTCAAGGAGCTTGCGGAAAAGTATGGTCTGGACATCATGACCATGACCGGTTTTCTTGACGGTATCAATGATTCACTGGTAACCCCCAACCCCATTGAGGAGATGGAGGAGGATACCGAAGTTTCCCTGAAGTTTGACAAGGAGCTGCTGTACAAGAACATGGTAGCTGCCGAGGCAGACTGGCTGTACGGCCTTGAGGAGTGGGAGCCCATTTTTGACGAGGAGAAGAGAAGCGAGCTTTACAAGGAGCAGAAGCGTTCCACGACCATCGTTAAGGAAGCAAGGATTTATCCCAATGATCCCTGTCCCTGCGGAAGCGGCAAGAAGTACAAGAAGTGCTGCGGCAGGAACGCATCCTGAGAATTGATAAAGAAATAAAAAACCGGTTGACAGATCACGGGATGGGAGATAGACTTAATCCAACCCTATATGGAACAACCGCATACGGAAGACGTTGATGAGAAGAGTAGGGCTGCAATGACCTTTTCCAGAGAGGATATCCCCGTGAGGGTGCTGAAAGATATCTATCAGGCCGCAGTTTGAAGACCACCTCGGAGTCTGTTTCAAATGAGTGCTTCCCGCAATTTGGGAAGAAGCAGGGTGGAACCGCGTATATTACGTCCCTGGCATACAAGAGTATGTCGGGGACTTTTTTAATGGAAAACAAAGGAGGTAAACAGCATGAAGATTACGCTTAAAGACGGCAGCAGCAAAGAGTATGCAGGCGCTATGACGATCCTGGACATCGCCAAGGATATCAGCGAGGGTCTGGCACGGGCAGCCTGCGCAGGACTGGTGGACGGAAAGGTCATGGATCTTCGGACCGAGCTTTCCGAGGATTGTGAGCTGGCTATCCTGACGCTCCGGGATGAGGAGGGACTCCGCGTTCTGCGCCATACCACGTCCCATATCCTGGCAGAGGCGGTTAAGCGTCTTTTCCCGAATGCCAAATGCGCCATCGGACCCGCTATCGACGAGGGTTTTTACTATGACTTCGATGCGGAGCCTTTTTCCAGAGAGGATCTGGACAACTTGGAAGCAGAGATGAAGAAGATCATCAAGGAAGGCAATGAGCTGACCAGGTTCACCCTTCCCAGAGACGAGGCAATCAAACTGATGGAGGAAAAGGGCGAGCCCTACAAGGTGGAGCTTATTCAGGATCTGCCCGAGGATGCGGAGATCTCTTTCTATGACCAGAAAGGATTTGTGGACCTGTGTGCGGGCCCCCATATGATGAGCACGAAGGGCATTAAGGCCTTCAAGCTGATCTCCTCGTCCATGGCTTACTGGAGAGGCGATTCCGATAAGGCGAGACTGCAGCGTATCTACGGTACGGTTTTTGCCAAGAAGGAGGAGCTGGATGCCTATCTGGCACATCTGGAGGATATCAAGCTTCGCGATCACAACCGTCTCGGCCGCGAGATGGAGCTGTTCACCACCGTTGACGTCATCGGCCAGGGACTTCCGCTGTTCATGCCCAAGGGTACCAAGATCATTCAGAAGATGCAGCGCTGGATCGAGGATCTGGAGGATAAGGAGTGGGGCTATGTGCGTACGAGAACGCCTCTGATGGCCAAGTCCAATCTCTATAAGCTTTCCGATCACTGGTTCCACTATAAGGACGGTATGTTCGTTCTCAACGATGACCTGATGAGCGAGACAGATGCGCTGGAGGATCAGAAGCTTTACAGCGATACCTCCGTTGCTATGAAAAATGCCCAGGATAAGGTTTATACGGATAAGGACGGAAGAGAGGTAATGGCCCTTCGTCCCATGACCTGCCCCTTCCAGTATTTCGTTTACAAGGCAAAACAGAGAAGCTACAGGGATCTTCCCTATCGTATGGGTGAGACCTCCACGCTGTTCCGTAATGAGGATTCCGGCGAGATGCACGGTCTGACTCGTGTGCGTCAGTTTACCATCTCCGAGGGACATCTGGTATGTACACCCGAGCAGATCACAGACGAGTTCAAGAACTGCGTAAAGCTGGCCAAGTACTGTCTGACCACCCTGGGTCTGGAGGATGATGTGACCTATCGTATGAGCAAGTGGGATCCTGCCAACCCGGGCAAGTATCTCGGCACCGCCGAGGACTGGGATAAGGTACAGGATGCCATGCGCGTGATCCTGGATGATATCGGCCTTGACTATACCGAGGAGGACGGCGAGGCTGCCTTCTATGGCCCCAAGCTGGATATCCAGGCTAAGAACGTATACGGCAAAGAGGATACGATGATCACCATCCAGCTGGATATGTTCCTGGCAGAGCGTTATGATATGTACTACATCGATGCCAACGGTGAGAAAAAGCGTCCCTACATCATTCACAGGACCTCCATGGGCTGCTACGAGAGAACCCTTGCATGGCTGATCGAGCACTATGCAGGCAAATTCCCCACCTGGCTGTGTCCCGAGCAGGTTCGTATCCTTCCCATCTCCGAGAAGTTCGCAGACTATGCGGAAAGCGTTCGCAAGGAGCTGGCAGTGGCCGGTGTGGATGTGACCGTGGATAACCGCTCCGAGAAGATCGGCTTTAAGATCCGTGAGGCAAGACTCGAAAAGGTTCCCTACATGCTGGTGGTAGGTCAGCAGGAGCAGGAGCAGGGACTGGTATCCGTAAGGAGCCGCTACGAAGGAAACGAAGGACAGAAGCCTCTTTCCGAGTTCAGGGATCAGATCGTGGAGGAGATCCGCACCAAGGAGATCCGCGTAGAGCTTCCCGAGGAGGAAAAAAAGAAATAAAACCGCATTGACAAAACCGGTTTGATGTGGTAATCTAACAAAGCATGTGAAATCATATGTGCAAGATCAAGCAGAGTATCCGCTCTCACCCTGTGGCGCTGCGGCAGCTGACAGGCGTTCCCATACAGCATCAAACCGGCATAATGCCGTTTGCTTACGGAATTAAGTGGATACTGTGCGTATCCACTTTTCTTATGTAATGGAGGTGTTTTCTATCAGCGAATTAAGTATTAACGGACAGATCCGCGACCGCGAGGTCAGAGTGATCGGTGAAGACGGTGAGCAGCTTGGCATCATGTCAGCCAAGGAAGCACAGAATCTGGCAGACGAAGCAGGTCTGGATCTGGTGAAGATCGCACCTACGGCTAAACCGCCGGTCTGCAAGATCGTCGATTACGGGAAGTTCCGCTATGAGCAGAGCCGGAAAGAAAAGGAAGCCAAGAAGAAGCAGAAGATCGTTGAGCTTAAGGAGATCAGACTGTCGCCCAATATCGACACGAATGACCTTAATACCAAGGTGAACGCTGCCAAGAAATTCCTGGCTAAGGGAGACAGAGTGAAGGTTACTCTGCGTTTCCGGGGTAGAGAGATGGCACACATGAATACCAGTAAGCACATTTTGGACGATTTCGCCCAGGCACTCGAAGAGGTGGCAGTCGTTGAGAAGCCTGCCAAGGTTGAAGGCAGGACGATGCACATCGTGCTTACAGAAAAAAAGTAGATTAGGAGGAAGAAACAATGCCGAAGGTAAAAACAAAAAGAGCAGCAGCTAAGCGCTTCAAACTGACAGGGACGGGTAAACTTAAGAGAAATAAAGCTTATAAGCGTCATATTTTAACCAAGAAGTCAGCAAAGACCAAGAGAAATCTTCGTAAGGCCACCATTACGGATGCTACGAATGCAAAGGTAATGAAGAAGCTGACACCGTACTTATAAGTTAGTTAGGAGGAATAGATAAATGGCACGTATTAAAGGCGGTTTAAACGCAAAGAAGAAACATAACAGAGTATTAAAGTTAGCAAAGGGTTACAGAGGTGCCCGCTCCAATCAGTACAGGATCGCCAAGCAGTCCGTAATGAGAGCACTTGCATCCTCTTACGCCGGTCGTAAAGAGAGAAAGCGCCAGATGAGACAGCTCTGGATCGCACGTATCAATGCGGCAGCCAGACTGAACGGTCTTTCCTACAGCAGATTTATGTACGGCTTGAAGCTTGCCGAGATCGATATCAATCGTAAGATGCTGGCAGAGATGGCAGTTAATGATGCCAACGGTTTTTCCCAGCTTGCTGAGATCGCAAAATCCAAGATTGCCTAAATCGTAAACTGATCCCCCAACGGATGCAGCTGTGGTCCGTTGGGGGTATTGTTATTGAAGGAGATCATTCATGAAACAGATGAAAAAAATGTCCGTCAGAATAGGTATCATGGTCATCACGCTGATGCTGGCATTTTTGCTTCCCACTGTCGTCCGTGCAGCGGATGAGGCAGAGGTTACAAAGGTGATCAATGTTAAGACCAAGATCCATATGCTTCCCACGGAGCAGAGAATGCTCACGCTTCAGAATACCAATTATGTGGAGTTCGTCAGCGAGGATCCTTCCATTGTCACCATCAACGGCTATGGTCAGATGAAGGGCATCAAGGCCGGTGAGACAAAGGTATCCATGACGGTAAACGGTGTGAAGACCGTATATGATGTAGTGATCGGCGACAGCGTTGACATTATTGTTTTTGCAGGACAGAGTAATATGGCGGGCGCCGGCGGCGATTATATCGCAGCACCGATCCCCACAAAGGGAACGGCTTACGAATACAACCTGGCACAGGGAGATGACAGAAAGCTTCTTCCCATGCAGGAGCCCTTCGGTAACGGTGTTAACAGGGCGCGTATGGTCAACGGTAAATACATGAGCGGAAACGGAACCCTGTGTTCTTCCTTTGCCAAGGCTTACTATAAGTATACCAAGGTGCCCATCGTCGGCATTCCCGCGGCATGGGGCGGTACCACCACGAAGCACTGGCTTAAGGAGGGCATGCTGACCCAGACCTGCAAGCGTCTGAAGAATGCCAAAAAGTACCTTAAGAAGAACGGGATCAAGGTTCGTCACATTTATGTTCTGTGGTATCAGGGAGAGTCCGATGCAATGTATAAGGTATCCGGGGACACCTATATCAAGAACATGAAGAAGATCTGGAAGAAGCTCAAGAAGCAGGGCGCCGAGAAGATGTTCGTCATCAAGATCGCTGATCAGCTGGGTGTTCCGGGCGAGAGCAATACCATCAAATCGGCCCAGAAGAAGCTCTGCAAGAAGAACAAGGATTTCATCCTGGCTACGAATGCAGCTTCCAATATGAGTAACAAATTAAACTACTATGCGGATGTTGTGCATCTGAACCAGAAGGCCCTGAACAAGGTGGGTGAGAAGGCAGGCAACACCGCCGGTAAATATGCCAAAAAGCATTCTAAGAAGTGATATCGAGCATGGCCTTGAGGATCTCGTCGATCCCGCCCTCGTTATTCGTGCGTGAGGTCACGAGCCTGCAGGCCGATCGTACCTGCTCATCGGCGTTTATCATGGCATAACCGTTATGAGCTGCCAGCAGCATGGATAGATCGTTTTCCGAGTCACCTGCCGCATAAGTATTTTGTATAGGAAGTTGTAAATGCTCTGTCACAAAACGCAGAGCATTTCCTTTGTCCGCTTCTTTGGGGATGATCTCCAGATAGCCGGGACCGGAAAAGATACAGTGGATCGAATCGGAAAATTCATCCGAGACCCTCCGGCGGAAGGGCATCAGATAGTCGCTTCCCTTCAGTGACATGGCAAGCATCTTATAGGGAGGCTTGTCCAGGGCGTCCGCAAGACGATCGGAAAGGATCACCGGAAGGATGATGCGGCTTGTATAGGAGCGGGTTTCGTCGTCATCCCGGGTGCAGACGATCTTCTCATCGGTATAGGTCTGCAGGTGGACTCTCATTTCCTCTGCGATATCCTGCAGGGTATCGACTAGCTCTATGGGAAGACGGGTCTCGTAGATGGTTCTGTCAAGGAGACAGTCATAGATCTGTGCCCCGTTATTGGCGATGATAAAGGCCTTTGAAAAGGAGGCCGTCATCCGGCTTGTCAGATAGGAATAGACCTTCAGAATGCTTCCGAGGGGCCTTCCCGAAGCAAGGACAAAGCTGTGCCCTGCTGTTGCCAGCGCATCCAAAAGGCGTGCGGTCTCATCGGAGATGGTCTGGTCGCTTTGAAGCAGGGTGCCGTCGATATCCGTAAACAGTATTTTTCCTGAAAAAGACATAAGTTACTCCTTCGTAAAGTGAATAGGCAGTCTTATCCTATCACAGTCGGAGAAAGGGAACAAGATGAAAAAACTATTGCCATATCTGAAAGAATACCGGCGGGAATGTATCCTGTCGCCGCTTTTTAAGATGCTGGAAGCGATTCTGGAGCTGCTGGTGCCTTTGGTGGTGGCAGCCATGATCGATCAGGGGATCACGGCGGGACGCAGGGGATATCTCCTTTCCCATACGCTGATCCTGGTTGGGCTGGCTGTAGTGGGGCTTGGGGTGTCCGTGACGGCACAGTATTTCGCGGCCAAGGCTGCTGTGGGCTTTGCCACCAACGTAAGGAGTGCACTTTTTAAGCACCTTCAGAGTTATTCCTATACGCAGATCGATCAGATGGGTACATCGACCATGATCACCCGGATGACGGGTGATATCACCCTGGCTCAAAACGGAGTCAACATGGTCCTCCGACTTTTGCTGCGTTCTCCCTTTGTGGTATTTGGTGCCATGATCATGGCCTTTACCATCGATGTCTGGTCGGCTATTTTGTTCGTGGTTGTGATCTTCGGCCTTTCGGCTGTGGTCTTTCTGATCATGAGTATTCATATCCCGATGATGAAGCTGATCCAGCAGAAGGTGGACGGCCTGACGGGAACCGTACGCGAAAATCTGACCGGCGTAAGGGTCATTCGTGCCTTTGTGAAGGAGAGCGAGGAGATCGGAAGATTCGGCGCAGGGAATGCGGCTCTTTTGCGGGAACAGGAAAAAACAGGGCGGATTTCGGGGCTGCTGAATCCGTTGACCTATGTGATCGTCAATCTGGGAGTGATCTTTCTGCTGAGGACAGGGGCCCTGCAGGTTAGCAGAGGCATACTGACCCAGGGGCAGGTCATTGCCCTTTATAACTATATGTCACAGATCCTGGTGGAGCTGATCAAGCTGGCTAATCTCATAGTTACCGTGAACAAAGCGTTAGCAGGTGCTGACCGGATAGCGGATGCCCTTTCCGTCAAGGTGGATCCACCCCGGTCGGGAGACGGCGCACGCAGCGCGGATACTGCCCTTGTGGTATTCGATCATGTATCCCTGACTTATCAGGGAGCGGGAGATGCGGCCCTTTCGGATCTTTGCTTTGAGGCGGGCGAGGGCGAATGCATCGGTATCATCGGCCCCACCGGCTGCGGGAAAAGCTCGCTGGTCCATCTGTTGGCAGGTTTTTATCCGGCCAGCGAAGGCAGCGTGAGAGTGAAGGGAAGAGATGTAAGGGATATCCCCTCCAAAGAACTTTTGGATCTGATCGGCATTGCACCCCAGAAGCCGGTGTTGTTTGCCGGCTCCATCGCAGACAACCTCAGATGGGGTAAAGAGGATGCCACATCCGAGGAGATGGAAGAGGCGATCAGGATCGCCCAGGCTTCGGATGTGGTTACAGCCAAGGGCGGACCGGACGGTATGATCGAACAGGGAGGCAGGAATCTTTCCGGCGGACAGAAGCAGAGGCTAACCGTTGCAAGGGCTCTCATCGGCCGCAAGCCGATTCTGATCCTGGATGACACCTCCTCGGCACTTGATACGGTTACGGATAAGGCCATGCGTGAAGCCATTGCAGCGATGCAGCCTAGGCCGCTGACTTTCATCGTATCCCAGAGAACAAACGCCGTTCAGGATGCGGATAAGATCCTTGTGATGGAAAACGGCAGGATCCTGGCCCAGGGAAGGCATGAGGAGCTGCTGGATTCCTGTGAGGTATACAGGGAGATCTATGATTCCCAGAAAAAGCCCGTAAAGGAGGTGGCTGTATGAAAAACAGATTTGCCTTTACGGAAGAAAAAGTGATCCTTAAAGCGTTGGGAGAATATCTGAAAAGATATTATGCCATGTTGGCCGGTGTGCTGGTACTTTCCCTGGTCTGCGTGGCGGGAACCCTTTATGTACCCATTCTGATCGGGCGGCTGATCGATCTGCTTGTGCCCGGCAGTGTAGATATGAAGGTCATTATCCCTCAGCTTACGAAGATCGGTCTCATCGTATGTGCCACGGCTATCCTGCAGTGGCTGATGAATGTGCTCAGCAACAATCTGGCTTACCGGATCGTTTATGATATCCGGTCCGATGCCTTCAAACGGATCCAGGAGCTGCCCCTTTCCTATCTGGACAAGCATCCGGCAGGAGATCTGGTATCCCGTATCATGACGGATGCGGATCAGGTGGCTGATGGTCTGATGCTTGGCGGGACCCAGCTTTTTATTGGGATCTTCACGATCCTGGGAACTCTTCTGTTCATGCTCAGGCTTTCCTGGCTCATTACACTGGCGGTGGTGGTCGTAACACCGCTTTCCCTGGTAGTAGCCTCCTATATTGCCCGTCATACCTATGATCTGTTCCAGGATCAGTCCAAGGTAAGGGGCGAGCAGACTGCGCTGATCGATGAGGTGCTGGGGAATGAGAAGCTGGTCAAGGCCTTCGGACAGGAAGAGAAGATGACTGAGCGATTTGAAGAGATCAATGATCGTCTTTCCGGGATCTCCCTCAAGGCATTGTTTTATTCTTCCCTGGTCAATCCCAGTACGAGATTTGTCAACGCCGTGGTATATGCTGTGGTAGCACTGAGCGGCGGATATGCGGTGGTAGCCGGCAAAATGACCATCGGACTTCTGGCGGTATTCTTAAGCTACGCAACCCAGTATACCAAGCCTTTTAACGAGATCAGCGGCGTTGTGACGGAACTGCAGAATGCCATAGCCTGCGCCGGCAGGATCCTTGAAGTGATCCGGGAGAAAAAACAGATTCCCGAGGCGCTGGATGCGACGGCGCTTGAGGCAGCAGAGGGGGAAGTGAAATGTGAGGACGTGTATTTTTCCTATACTCCCGAAAAGAGGCTGATCGAGAACTTCAGTGTGGAGGTTAAAGCGGGTCAGAACGTGGCCATCGTGGGTCCTACCGGCTGCGGGAAAACCACGGTGATCAACCTGTTGATGCGGTTTTATGATGTGGACAGCGGCGCGATCCGCGTTGACGGAAAGAATATCCGGGAAGTGACCAGGAAGAGCCTTCGAAGCTCCTACGGAATGGTGCTCCAGGAGACCTGGCTTCGAAGTGGGACCATCCGGGATAATATCAGGATGGGTAAGCCGGATGCCGGTGAAGCAGAAGTGGTGGAAGCAGCCAAAGCTGCCTACGCGGATTCCTTCATCAGAAGACTTCCCTTCGGGTACGATACGGTGATCGGAGAGGACGGCGGGATCCTGTCCCAGGGGCAGAAGCAGCTTCTTTGTATCGCAAGGGTAATGCTGGCGCTGCCGCCCATGCTGATCCTGGATGAGGCGACATCGTCCATTGATACAAGAACGGAGATGAAGATCCAAAGCGCCTTCATCCGGATGATGGAGGGTCGGACCACCTTTATCGTGGCCCACAGGCTTTCCACGATCCGCAGCGCAGACCTGATACTGGTAATGCGGGATGGAAACATCGTTGAACAGGGGACCCATGAGAGCCTGATGGAGCTTGACGGCTTCTACGCCCAGCTACAGAGAAGTTGAGCAGTTGCTACGGAAAAGCAGATCACCTGTTCCGGATTGGCTGATCAAAAAGTGCTTGACACACCAATGTGAAAATGGTACCATTATGTTTGCGTCGAGCGAGCGGAGGTGTCGGAACTGGCAGACGAGCAAGACTAAGGATCTTGTGTTAGCAATAACGTGTGGGTTCAAGTCCCATCCTCCGCACTTAAAACAGAAACACCCGAGAGTGAATCTCGGGTGTTTTTGTTTTATGCGCCGAGGCGCCCTCGAACCCAGTGGGTTCGAAGGTCTCCTCGCCGCAAGGCGGCTCGTCGGTCCGTTCGGCGGGAAAAAGGTCCACCGGACCTTTTCTGTTTCCGCCTCACCCCATCCTCCGCACTGCTTCGGTCTGGGGAATTCTCATCCGGAGCGGGGCTCAGTCGGCGCCAAGCGCGTGCCACCGGCACGTAGCGCCCCATCCTCCGCATGACGTAAAACTGTATATATGATACAATGGGATCATTAAATATGACCTAAGAGGGAATCATAACAGTATGAAAAGGGAAAAAGTGATCATAATCGGTGTCTTGACGGCTGTGACTGTCATAATATGCGTTGTCGTCCATGCAGTGCTTGGATTCTTCGGATATCTTAATCCCTGGGAACGCTATCGACTTACACGGAAGACGGAATCACTACTTGATAAGAAATATCCGGAGCATGATTTTTCTCTCGAGACGGATTTTGACTGGGCGGAGTACGGGTTCTATTTTAATATCTATGCTACGGATGAGAACGGGATCAGATTCCGGGTGCAGTGGATTGAAGGTGAAATGGATGATCACTATTACTGTGTTGAATGGAATGATTTCTTCTACGGCAATACAATCGTTGAATATCAAAACAGCCTAAGGGACGAATATTTCCCGCAGATTCCCTATGTGGATACATATAATTACGCTAAGGATGATTCGTTTGATTTTCCGGGAGAACTGCATAAGAAAGTTTTCTTTCAGTCTGCAGATGAAGCCATTGAGGCCAGCAAAGCCGGCATATTTGAAACTGATGTTACCTTCAAGGGGATAGATCTTGATACGGCGGATGACGACGAAGTCCGGCGTTTTGCAGAGTCTATGGCGGATTCGATGATATGGCTGCATGAGGTGACAGGTTACCATCATATCCTTATCAACTCTTTCTCATATATTGAGTACGACGAAAACGGCGCCGGAGTTAAGACGAAGGAAGAGCTTATTGATGAAATCATAGAAAGGATTGAGAGAGGGATAGGATGATGAAAACACATATTTCGGTTGTGATACCGGCACATAACGAAGAAAAATATATTAAACGATGCATAGATTCCATACATAAAGCGGATAGCGTATTTCCCGGTAATACTGAAATCATCGTTGTGTGTAATCGGTGTACGGATAAGACTGCGAGCATTGCCAGGGCAAATGGAGCGACTGTTTTACTAAACGAAGACCGATGTATAGCCAAGGTACGGAATACAGGGATCGAAGCCGCAAAAGGCAGAATCATTGTTACCATTGATGCAGATAACAGGATGACGAAAGGTACACTCAGAGAAATTTATGCTCTGCTGCGAAGTGGAAGGTATATAGGAGGGGGTTCGCCAATACGTTTTGAAAGATATTCATTTCCGTTATGGTGCAACGATATCATGGTAAGGGTGTTGGCTAAAGTGACCGGTTTGTATAGCGGTATATTCTGGGCCAAGAAGGAGACTTTTGATGCAATCGGCGGGTTTGCAGATAAAAAGGCAATGGAGGACGTGGCTACCGCGAAATTATTGAAAAAGTACGGAAAAAGACAAGGGAAAAAATATACTACGCTCAGAAGAAATTACCTGATCAACTCAACGAGAAAGTTTGATGACCTGGGAGACTGGTTGTATTTCAGATTGATGATAAAAAATGCCGGAACGCTTATAAGTGCGGCGCTTGGAGATAAAACCGGAATGGATAAGCTGCTGGATGAAATGTTCTACGAGTACAACGATAATCATTGAAGGTACGGTATAGTTTTAGATTGAAGAAAAGGGTAGGGAAAAATGATTAGATACGATGATTATATTTCACCTGAAGAATACCTGGAATTGCGAAAAATGGTGGGATGGAGGCAGTTTCCGCTGGAGGAAGCAAAGAACTGTGTTGAGAACGCATATATGGTTCTTTGTGTTCGGGATGATGAAAGAGCTATTGGTGTTGTAAGATTATCCTGGGACGGCGGATATGTGGCTTTTCTGTCAGATGTGATCGTTGTTCCGGAATATCAGGGACAGGGAATAGGGAAAAAGCTGGTTGAAGCTGTTATTAAAAGGATCAGGGATGATATGAAGCCGGGCTATATGGTGAATCTGAATCTTAATTCCGCTAAGGGTAAGGAACCCTTCTATACAAAACTCGGATTTGTGGAACGACCGAATGAAGAGGCAGGTGCCGGAATGAATCAGTGGCTGATATTGGAAGATTAATCTTCAGTATAACTGACTAAGGGGCAAAACAGAAAGATAAAAGTAAGTCACAGCAGCCGGCCAAGGGTGATATAGAAATATTCCAAAAGGATGTGGAATATATGAAAAAAAACATCGCCGAGCTGGATACCCTGTTGTAGAAAATCTGGTCAGGAAAACAGATAAGATGGCGCAGGCGCCCGCAGCCCAAAAGGAAAAGGCAAAAGCCAAGTAGAAGGCAATATAGTATTTGACCTTATTTGCACGTGTTTACAGAGGGAGGTGCAGCAGGCTTGAAGATATTGTATGGATTAATCTATGAAATGGATTTTGCGATGCAGTTTATGTATATCTTTCTGTTTTGCAGTTTGATAGTTATTCCGGTATTGCATTGTTTCCTGAAAGATTATGTCAAAATATGGTCATTGATCTGCATGATTCCGCTGACGGTATATATCATTTTTCTGTGTAAGGAACACTATGTCGGAAATATTGAGCTGACAATACAGAGATATACCGTGTTTGGAGTAGTAGCACTGCTCATCGCATTATATGGAGTGGCCATATTTCTCAAAAGATCGTTTATGGCGTATACCATTATAATGTTCCTGACAAATGCGGCGCTCCTTCTTCTGAATATCATAGTGATATGGGCCGTGTATCTAAGACCGAATGTGACCAATTGTTCTGCTTTGGGATGGACGGATTCATTTGAAAAAACGATCGATTATCTGGAAGAGGAGTACATTCTGAATGATTGGAAAGAGATTGATTATAACAGGATCCGAAAGGAACTGATCCCGAAAGTCAGAGAAGCAGAGCAAAATAATGATGAGATCGCTTATGTGGCGGCGCTTTATGAGCTTAAATATGCATTTCATGACGGACACGTTACGGTTCGTGGAGATATGAGCGGACGAAATGCTGCTATTGCAATGATGGCGGGCAATGATTACGGTTTTTCGATGTTCAGAGCAAAAACCGGTGAAGTAGTTGCAATACTTGTGGATGAAAAATCGGAAGCATGCAAGAACGGTATTCATAACGGAACCGTCATCACAAAGTGGGATGATGTCCCTATAGATGAGGCATGTGCCGGCGTAAAATGTATTGACAGGGAGCATCCGTTTCAGACGACGGAGAATATATACATAGGGCAGCCCATCTTCCTTGCCGGTCAGGGCGGTGATGAGCTGAAAGTTACATTTATCAGTGATGATAATAAAGAGACATCGGTTACTTTGTCACCCTGCGGAGAATACGTATACAGGAGAACGCAGGCGCTTGGGATCCTTTTTGATGATAGCGTGATCTCACATGATAATTATTCGCTGGCGATGCTGAATGATCATATCGGATATCTGAGAATATGGGAAGAAGAATACTCTGAGGATCCGTTCTTTATCACAAAATGTACCATTGCCGGTTTTTCGCAGGAAATCTATGATAAGCTGGATGCCGGATTGGAGGAATTAAACAGGCAGGGAATGGACAGGATCATTATAGATCTGAGGAATAATGAAGGCGGCAACGGATTCGAAAGCCGCTCTGTTGCAGCTTTGTTTACGTCAAATCCGATCCCGTATTATCTCACGTTGTACAAGGACGGAGAATATCAGATTGTTTCCGGGACAAAACAGCCGGGGACCGGTAAGTGGGATAATATTCCGATCGTGGTTCTGGTAAACGGACAAACGGTAAGTGCAGGCGAAATACTCACGAATTATCTTAAAGGCAGTAAAAACGTGACGGTCATGGGCGACACCACAACATGGGGAGCCGCCCAGGGAACCGGCGGTTCAACGGTCCTGACTGACAGCAAATACGAGTTTCGCTTTCCCATAACACCGGAGATCGGACCGGATCATCTTCCTATAGTGGATGTAAAAGCTGATGGATGTACCAGACTTACACTTGACCATCAGATTGATTATTCCACAGAGGAAATTGGAGAGATGTTTGAACATCCCGAAATAGATACTGTATTACAGGAAGCTGTAGAGTGGTTGGAGGATTAGAGTTTGACAAGTGGACTTAGGGGGGAAGCGATGAAAGCGTTGATCATTAATTGCAGTCCTGTTCGCACAGGAGCGACAGCTGAAATCGTAAGGCTTGTTTCGGAACAGTTATCAGCTAAGTATAGTGTGAAAAGTATTTGCATAGACGACTATGCTTTTTCGTTCTGCAGAGGTTGTCGTTCGTGCCATAATACTGCAAAGTGTATTATGAGTGATGCGAAGGTTATTGAAGATATAATAAGTGAGTATGATGAGGCGGATATAATCATTTCTGTTTCGCCATCCTATTGGGCGGATGTTCCCGGACAGTTCAAGGCATTTATCGACAGATGTACTCCATGGTGTGATACCCATGAACCACATGCCTCGATCGCGGAAGGAAAGAAAGGATATTCGATCGCACTCAGAACCGGTCCGGGTATGCATGAGTGCGACAGGATCATTCAGAGTATAGAGCATTTTTATGGACATCTTCATATCGAATGTGCAGGACATCTTGGCCTTACATCAATTGAGTACAAAGAGGATGTAGCACCGAGAGAATCTGAAATAACCGAATTTTGTAAGAGCATTTTTTGAAAAAGAAAATACCGATAAACAGTAGACAGAGGAGACAAAAATGCAATTTAAGCAGGGTGACGGCTGGAAAGCCTGTTATGATGAAGAGCGCGGGCTATATACCGCACAGCGCGGAGGATGCGGCTACTATCATCTGTATGAGATCACGGAAGAGATCTATAATGCGCTGGAAGATGGGATGAATGACACGGATTCATACCACCTGATGGACAAAGGCAGACATCTTTATATGGATGTGGACGACCGATGCGGTCCGCCATACACCGTTGTTCTGGACCATGATTATGAAAAGCTCTGTCCATGGGCTGATATTGTATCAAGTGGCAGAGTATGGCCCGATGAGCTGACCGATGCGGCCGTGGAATTGTTCGAATCCGAAAAAGACAATCGTGAGCAGAGGCGAAAGAAACGTGAGCAGCGAGAGCAGCGGTGAAAAAACGATGTTGACAATACCGTTTTTTTATTGTATAGTCTGTATTACAAAGAGTAATACAAAGCATACAATCCGGAGGAATTATCATGATCATACGGATCGATGAATTATCGGATGTTCCGATCTATCAGCAGATACGAAATCAGATCGTTATGGGGATCAGTGACGGATCTCTTGCCGGCGGCGAGCAGCTGCCCACTGTCCGGTCTCTGGCTGTGGAGATCGGCATCAACACCATGACGGTCAGCAAGGCCTACCAGCTTTTGAAAACGGAAGGCTATATTATGACGGACCGCAAAAACGGTGCCCGGGTCCGAAACAGGATCGAGCAGCAGGGCAGCATCAGCGAGATGAATAAAACGGAACTGAAACGTATCGTTTCGGAAGCCAGGATCTCCGGCGTCCCGCGCCAGGACATTCTGGATCTCGTGACAGAATACTACGGTGACTGATAAGGACGGAGGAATCATCATGGGAAACTTATATTTCGGGATCACAATGTTTATCTGCCTCGTGCCGATGGTATGGATCATGCTCTTTTATCTGTATCCGAAAAAGTGGAACGAAAGAAAACAGATCTTCGGCGTGAACAATCGAAAAGAATTCCAGCAGGATGGTGTGAAAGAAGAAGTGGAATCCATCGCACAAAAAGGTCGTAAAAGAGCTCTTCTGATCGCCCTTATCACCACTGCGATCTCTGTGGCTCTGCTCCTTTTGCACGGAATTTTCATGCAGACCTTTATCTGGACCAGCTTTATCTTCGTCGCGATCTTTATCATAACCGTGCCCTTCCTTTTGGGACATAAGGAAATGATGACCGTGAAAAAGAGCCTGGGACTTACACAAGAAAAGGGTATCAGCTTCGTAGACTTAAAGACTGCCGGTAATGTGCATGCCCTGAAAGCCGGTCGTGCACTTTTGCCGAACCTGGCAGGCCTTTTGATCACTGGCCTGATGCTTTTGGCAGATCTTGGTGTGATACGGTTCAAAGCCTATGCACCCGGCAGTTTCTTCGGCACTATCCTGGCTGTGACCATGTTTCTGATGGGACTTTTGATCACGCTCTGCGGCTTTTTGATGGACCGGCTGAAAAATGATGTGATCTCCACGGACAGCGATATCAACGCCAATTATAACAGGGCAAAAAAGAAAAACTGGGCGGATCTGATGGTCGCTTTCCTCTGGCTGAATGTTGCCTATATGCTGATCAGCGCCTTTATACTCCTGATCGCCTATTCCAATCTGCTGGCCACGGGTTTTCTGCTTTTGTATCTGATCCTGATGGTTGTGGGGGTTGCGGTATTTGCCGGAAGAGGCCGGAAGATAGAAGAGCGTTACAGGAAGGAAACCACCGTGATCACGGATGATGATGAATACTGGCTGGGAGGCATGATCTACTGTAATCCGAATGATCGCCGCGTATTGGTAGAGAAGCGCGCCGGCATCGGCAGCACCATCAATATGGGACATCCTGCCGGCAAAGTGATCGGCATTATCACACTCATTCTTTTGCTGAACGTTTTTGCTTCACTGATCTATGTCGGCCTCATAGAAGCGACACCGATCAGCCTGCGTGCAGAAAACGGGACACTGATCTGCCATCAGTTGAAGGATGAATATGTGATCACACCGGATATGAT
>JAILKJ010000012.1 GCA_024693845.1 Lachnospiraceae bacterium | reverse complement strand
TTACGCTCCATGTATTGATTCTGGGGCAACCTGGATGCGATCGACAGATTCTTACTGTTCTTGGCCTTCTTCTTTTCGTTGCCGTACTTTTTCTCTTCCTCTTCGATCTGTGACATGGTCCTGATGCCCTGATCATGCCAGTTCTTTAAAATGACCTCTGTATATTTCAGCCGATTCCCGTCCGCATTAAGCACGCTTTTATTGCAGGCATACAGAACGATCTCGTCCGTGAATCCATACTCGTCATACCAGGAGCGGATGACATTTGCCTCCGGCTCTGTCACTTCATTATTGCCTCTGCCGAGCGCCTTCATCACGGTATAGATCTTCTCTTCATAGGGGCTGGATGCAAGTCTTGCCTGTTCAACGGTGCGAACACCTTTTTCGTGCCATGCCAGAGCCACTTTTTCAACGTAGCGCATGGTGCGTTTATTTCTCATAACGCAATACTCGATCAGGTACTCCAGCAGCTCTTCGGAAAATCCCAATTCTCTGTAGATAAAGCCCAGGGATTTCAGCTCGGTGGTGGTAAGGGGATGACCGAAATAGGTCTCCGTTACCAATCTGACATCGCAAAAGCTCTCTTCTTTAAGGAGCTCTCCCAGTTCATCCCTGGAAAGATCTCTTTTAACGGGAAGCGGCAGGATGGTTGCTCCCTCTTCTTCCGGTTTTTGCTGCGGCTGCTGTTGAGCCAGCGGTTGCTCCCGCTCACCGGCCTGATCGGGGAACTGCAGTGCGCAGATCTCACCCCCGGCATCATACTCAATATGGATCAGCCCCAGCTTATCCCAATAGGAAAGGGCTCTCTCCACGTCTCTCTCCGTGTGATTGAACTTATCCGCGATATCGGAAATGCTGGTGGGTATGCTGGCTCTTACCATCCTGAGAAGGTACAGGTACACCTTGATCTGGGCGTCATTGGCCTGTGCCAGATATTCATCGATAAAACGGTTGGACAGTGTTACGCTGTCCGCGTCACTCTCTTTATATATTGTCAGTCTGCTCATGTTTCCACTCTCCTGTCAAGCACAACAGAGTATAGCACAATCCCTTCCAAAAAGAAACCATAAAATTGCCCGGAAACCCTTTAAAATAGGCACTTTGAGGGCATTGTGGATATTGTGGATATTGTGGAAAAATGAAAAAAAATCAGTGAAATCGCTGTGGTCGGGCTTCCTCTTTTCCACAACCGGATCGGGGGACAAGGCCCCCTTTGGCTGTGGATAATGTGGAAAACTTACTGTCCCAGCAGGCTTTCACCGATTTTATACACGTCTCCGGCACCCATAGTTATCAACAGGTCACCGCTCTCACATTTTTTTAAACAATAGCTTTCAATCTCGTCAAAAGTAGGGAAATACTGACAGGGTGCACCCAGTCTTTCCAGGTCTGCCTGAAGGGTTCTGGAGCTGATCCCCAGGGTATCCGTCTCTCTTGCGGCATAGATATCTGCAAGGATCACCTCATCTGCCAGGGAAAGGGCCTGGGCAAAATCATGGAGCAGCGCCTTGGTCCTGGTATAGGTATGGGGCTGGAAGATGACACGAAGGGTCTTGTGGGGATACTTGGCCGCTGCCGTAAGGGTGGCACGGATCTCCGTGGGATGATGGGCATAGTCATCGATGATGGTCACACCGCCGATGGTTCCCTTATACTCAAATCTTCTGTCGGTTCCCGTAAAGCCGGACAAAGCCTTCTGTATCGTTTCGATATCACCGCCCAAAAGCAGGGAGGCACCGATAACGGAAAGGCTGTTGCAGACATTGTGTTTTCCCACAACTCCCAGGCTGACCGGGAAGGAAAGGTCTGCTTCTGCCATCTTTGCATCCATGCGGCAACCTTCTACCGTAAGGAGCTTTTGCAGAGCCTGTTTTTTCACACAGGCGGTAAAGGTGGGATGTCCCTTATCATCAAAGGTGATATCCGATGCCGTGATATCGGTATCTTCGCTTTCTCCGGCAAGACCGAAAGTAAGCACACGGCAACTCAGATCACCTGTCAGCTGCGAAAGCTCGGGGATCTGTCCGCAGGCAAGCAGCAGTCCGTCCTCGGGAAGCAGCTGCATGAACTCCTTAAAGGAGGCACGTATATGCTCCAGATCATGGAAGAAATCAAGATGATCCGCATCCACGTTGAGCACGATGCTGACCTTCGGGAAAAAGGACAGATAGCTGTTGGTATATTCACAGGCTTCGGTTACGAAGATATCGGAGTTGCCCACTCGGATGTTGCCGCCGATGCTCTTCAGCATTCCTCCTACGGAAAGGGTGGGGTCGGCATCCATGGCCAGGAGCACCTCGGAAAGCATGGAGGTGGTGGTGGTCTTGCCGTGGGTTCCGGCAACCGCGATGGGGATCTCGTAATTCTTCATCAGCTCTCCCAGAAGCTCAGCCCTGGTCAGCATCGAAAGACCCAGCTCACTGCAACGGGCAAATTCGGGATTGTCCTCATGAATGGCCGCGGTATAGACAACACAGTCGATCCCTTCCTCCACGTTGGAAGCCTTCTGTCCGATATAGATCTTCGCACCCATTTTTTCAAGGGTATCCGTAAGGGCACTTTTGGATGCGTCTGAGCCCGTTACCTTAAAGCCCCTCTGAAGAAGCACCATGGCAAGGCCGCTCATGCTGATGCCGCCGATGCCGATGAAATGGATCCATTCGGGCTTTTGGAAATCAATCTGATACATTTGCTGCCCTCTCTCTCGTTTCTTCGATCAGCGCGATGATGCTGTCAATGGCATTACGCTGGGAACTGTTCTTCATATTGTCGATAAAGGTCTGACGGGAAAAATACAGCTCATGGATCCGCTCCGTCAGAAGCTGCGGTGTGATGTCGTTTTCACTGAGCACCATGGAAAAGCCCTGGGATTCGAAGGATTTGGCGTTCAGGATCTGGTCGCCCCTGCTTCCGGCCATAAGGGGGATGAGCAAGTTGGGTTTTTGCAGCGCAAGGAGCTCGCAGATGGCATTGGCACCGGCGCGGCTGATCACCACGTCCGCCATGGCAAAAAGATCCTTGAGGTCTGCCTTGACATATTCAAACTGTTTATAGCCGGGCTTGACCAAAAGCACGTTGTCGATCTTGCCCTGACCGCAGATATGGGCGATCTGGAAATCCTCCAGCAGCCTGTCGAGAGCCTCCCGCACGGCGGCATTCACATTGGCCGCTCCCTGGGAACCGCCGATCACAAGGATCACCGGCTTTGACTCATCAAACCCGCAAAGCGCAAGTCCCGCACTCCGACTGCCCTGACGCAGCTCCCTGCGGATGGGCGATCCGGTGAGCACTGCCTTCTGGTCGGGAACCAGCTGCATGGTCTCGGGGAAATTACAACAGATCCTGGTGGCTACCGGAATGCAAAGCTTATTTGCCAGACCCGGTGTCATATCCGATTCATGGATGATGCAGGGGATCTTAAGAGTAGCCGCGGCTCTGACCACGGGAACGGAGACAAAGCCTCCCTTGCTGAAGATCACGTCGGGGCGGAGCTTTTTTAAGATCCTTCTTGCCTCGGCAAAGCCCTTCATCACACGGAAAGGATCGGAAAAATTCTTCGCATCGAAATACCGGCGAAGCTTTCCGGTGGAGATCCCGTAGTAGGGAATATCGAAATCCGCGATGAGCTTTTTCTCGATGCCCTCATAAGATCCGATGTAATGGATCTCATAGCCGGCCTCCCTAAGACCGGGCAAAAGCGCCAGATTGGGGGTAACATGACCCGCCGTTCCGCCGCCCGTCAGTACAATCTTTTTCATATTGCCATAGCCTCCTCAAGCGCCAGGGCCAGCTGGTCGGGACAGGAAGTTCCCTTAAATCCGCACTGAATCCCTTTGAGCTTAGCGATCGCATCTTCGGCCTTCATGCCTTCCACCAGACGGGAAACGCCCTGTGTATTGCCGTTGCAGCCGTTGGTAAACTGTACATGTTTCACCACACCGTCTTCTACCGTAACTTCGATATTGGTGGAACAAACTCCTTTGGGCTTATACTGGATCGTCATATCGTATCCTCTCTTTCCTGCTCCGGATGACCGGAAGCGTTATGAACTTGCGTTCCATAGGGAATACTATATCAATAAAAGACGTTTCTTTCAAGAGGGGGCGAGATGGCCTGCCGGCAGGCTCTTAAGCAATTCTTAAGAAAAGATTAGATCCCAAACATATACATTTCAGGTGGTTTTTGCTACTATGAGATGGAGAGGTGTGAATCTCTCTATTATCCCCTCATAATCCGTTAGCCAATCCCCTCGGCTAACGGATTTTTATTTGTTCACCGTTATCCTTCCGAATGAAAGCTCTTCTATCAGCTCTTCATTGAGCTTCACATCATACCGGGACTGGAGCTTATCCTTAAAGTACTCCCCGCCGCCGGAAAGGAGCTGGGTCACATCACCGCTGTAACCTGTCAGATCGGCTTTGCCGCTGTATTCGTAGGCATATTCCTCAGCCAGATGCCGGCGAAGGACCACCTTTGTCACTATCTCTTTGCTGATCCCCAAAGTTTCCCTTTGATCCTTTGACAGTCTGTCATACCAGTCCGAGGCTTCTTTTTTCGCATCCCGAACTTTTTCCTCATCCAGAGAAAAACCCTCCTCCCCGGCCATGGCAGCGTAGACGAGATCCCCGAGGCAGGTATCCACTGCGGTCTGCCGGGCCATTTCACTGACAAAGCGGCTGTTCATCCCTGCGGAAAAATGCGTGTTCCAGTAATCGAGAGGATCACTGGGATGGTACTTGAGGGCCTGCTTCTGGGTGAAGCTTTCCACCTCGAAAACATAGTAACCGAACTCCCTCAGCAGGATCTTTTCCCCCTCAAAGGTGATGACTTCCTTATCGAGATAGTCAGCATAGGCAAACTTATGATTCTGTTTGTAGAACACCGAAGAAAAAGCAAGCAAAAGGATGACAAGGATCACTCCCGTCAGGATCCGGATACTTCTTCTTTGTGCTTTTACCCCGTCTTTATCCCTTTGCATACATCCGTTCCCCTAAAAATCTTCGTCGTCAAACTCACTTTTTACGCGAACCGGTCTTTCATAGAATCTCTTTTGGATCTTCTCAAATAAATTATACCAGAAACGGTGCCAAAGGGGTCCTGCATATTTCCTCATCAGAGAAACCATTGCAAAGATCAGCGTGACCAGCGGGGGCATCTGGAAGATCAGACGAAGGATCAACAACAAAAAGAGCTTCCACTCCAGGGCCCGCATCTCATTTTCCCAGGTAGGAAAGACCACGGCATTTTGTCTCATAAAGGAACCCGGCAGATCCGAAAACCGCACAAGCAGCGCTTTTGCCGAAAAACGAACCGTATTGTCAACCAGGACCACCTGGGCATTTTCTCCCCCCACCGCATCCTGCAGGGAATTGATGGCGAAGGTGCTCACCGGGTTCGGAAGCACTGCTTCATAGGAGGTAACGGGAACACTGTCATAGAGTTTATGAAAAGCGGAATAATCCATGAACAGGCTGCTCTTTCCCCCGGCTGCAGCCAGGGCGGTCTTGCCCTGACCGGCCTCATACACACCGGCGATGACAAAATTCTTTCCCGAGATGGTAACGGACTGTCCCGCGATATCATAACCACCGAACAGCTCCCAGGCCGTTTCCCTGTCGATGACCACCCGGTCATGCATGGTATCGTCTTCGGAAAAACAGCTTCCGCTGACCATTTTCAGGGGATGGAATAAAAAGAAGCTTCCGCCCACGCCATAGATACGGATGTTTTCCTTCCCCGAAAGCGCAACCGTGGAAACACGGGTGGCGCTGTCTGTGGTCTGGGCACCGTAAGCATCCGCCCAGAGTCTTCCGCTGCGACCTTCTTCGGCAAAGGAGGCGTCCAGAAGCTTTCTTTGCAGAGCCGCGCGAACGCCGGAGATCTGCTCCTTCCCGATGTTTTCGGAATCGGACCAGAAAACGCTGACCTGATGATAGGGCACCTTATCCGCCGACCAGCGTTTTGCCTCCTGCTGACTGTAGGCAGTTTTTTGCATACTGCCGCTTACAGACAAAAGGATAACGGCCAGGATAAGACAGACTATATCCACTATTAAGATGATCCGGTACCGATAGCACCATGCTGCTAACTTCATATTCGTTCCTACTGGGTATCCGACAGTCTTACCTTCATCCCCGATTCAAGGGGCTTCGTTGAATTGGTTACCACATAATCATATGCATATACACTGCCGGTAACGGCAGAATTGGTATCATCGCTGGCCTGGACCTCCACATCCGCACGGGAAAGTACATAACGGTTGCCCAGAGGGGAGTTTTTCACATTTACCACCAGCACGTATTTTCCGTTGTTGTCTTCGCGGATGGCGCTGTTGGGAACCACCACATCATAGCGGGAGCTCTTTTCTCCCACCGACAGATCCAGGTTCTGACCCACGGTTACATCCGAGCCCTTAACCGAAAACTCCAGGACCTTCTTGTTGTTGGGATCCTCCAGATCCGGCTTGATGCGGTTTAAGGTTGCACTGATATCATCGCCCCAGATATTGGTGATGGTGGCCTCCTGTCCCTGACGGACCAGCTTGGCCTGCTCCTTGGTTACGGATAAGGTAAGGGTATATCCGTTACCGGTCACCGCAATGGTGGCCAGGGGAGAGTCGGGTGTGACCGAATCTCCGGCGATACAATTGATGGTCTTTACCACGCCGGCATTTTTGGAGCGAACCTCCATAACCTTGCCGGTGCCGTATTTCAGCTTATTGACCAGCTCTCTTGCAGCCTCGATCTTCTTCCTCTTATCGGCCAGATCCAGATTGTTCTTTCCTGCATTGGAACCGTCTTCCCGCTTTTTTTCCGAAAGGGTGATCAGCAGGGTATCCAATGCCTTCTGCTTGGCTCTTACATCCGCAGCTGCCGTATCGGGATCGGGAATGTTCTCCAGATCTGCCGCAAGGGACTCCTTCAGAGCCGTTGCCTCCGAAAGCTTCTTTTGCTTCTTCAAAAGTTTTTTCTCCGTCTTCTTGACCGCATTGCCGCTGACGGATTCCATCTCCTGCTGAAGGGCAGATACCTCGATGGTCAGCTGGTCCACAGCCTTGGTGGCCTCCGCAAGGGATGCGGCTACACCTGCCCTGGACTGTGCCTTTTTCTGCACCTCCACTGCCGCATTCAGATCTTCCTGCGCGGTCTTGATCTCCAGGTTATCAAGGGCATAGGTGGGTGAAAGCTCCAAAAGTGCCTTGTTATATTCCAGCTCCAGAGCATCCAGAGCCTCCTCGGCTGCCTTCAGTTCACTGTCATCGGAGGATGTGCTTCCCCCCTCCGGAGCAGGGGCTGCGCTTTCCGCTTCGCTTCCTTCCGCGTCAGTCCCGGATGCATTCCCGCCCTCAAGAGCGGATGCGGCACCGGCGGTTACCTGTGGCTTATCATCCAGAACAAACAGAAGGTCTCCTTCTGCAACCTCGTCTCCCACAGAAACCTTCACACTGGATACATTTGCCTTATCCGTCACCATGACCTGATAATCCTCTGCGGTTTCTACTACGCCGCTGCCCCGGACTTTGCTGGTCACGCTGCCCTCCGTTGCGTAGGCGGTGGAGACCTCCGGCAGGGAATAATTCATGATCGTATTGGAAAAGAAGGTCAAAAGCAACATGATGATCAAAAAGATGATCAACAGATTTTTGACGATCTCTTTTTTGGTTTTTTCTTTCTTTTCGTCCTGCATGAGTATGTTCCTTTCTGTCAGCCTTTGACTCCGCCGGTATAGGAAATACCGTCAATGAGGTATTCCTCTCCGTAAAGGTAGATCAGTATCGTCGGTACCATATAGATGACCGCTACCGCAAATGCCAGCCCCACCTCACCCTGATTGATCTGGGATAAAAATACAGACAGGGGGTGTTTTTCCTGATCCGATAAAAGGATCAGCGGCTGTTCCACCATGTTCCAGTAATCGATGAAGACCAGGATCGCCGTGGATGCAATGGCGCTTTTACAAAGGGGGATGCAAACCTTGATGAAGATCTGCCACTCCGTTGCGCCGTCCAGCTCTGCCGCTTCGATGAGGGCATTCGGGATCCTTCGCATATACTTGGTCAGCAGAAATACCGAGAAGGTGGAAAAGATTCCCGGCAGTATCACCGCTGCCCTGGTATCAATGATGCCGATCCATTTGGAAACCAGGAAGTTGGGTACCAGGGTAACCTGATAGGGCATCAGCATCAGTATCACATAGAAAAAGAAGAGGACCTCTTTTTTCTTACTTCGAAACCGGGTCAGACAGTAGGCGGCCAAAAGTGCCGTAAAGATCTGACCTGCCACGATGGGCACCACAAGGATCACGGAATTCCAGAACTTCAGCAGATAGTCGGGGCTTTGCAAAAGCACCGTATAGTACTGCTTAAAGCTGACCATATCCGGAATGAATTTCAGGTTGGCGCTCTTGGAAACATAGGAGGATTTCTGGGGCTTGGGGGCTCCCCACCATCCGCTGTCATCCTGCTGCGTCAGACTCTCAAAGATCATTCCGTAATTGGAGGTGATCTCCGATTCCTGCATAAAAGAGTTAGCAATGGTTAACACGATCGGCATCAAAAACGACGTCGCAAACAGGAAGATGATCACAAAAAGCAGGATCCTTCCCGCAAGTGAGCTGCACTTTCTGGCCTTCGGTGACAGCTGTCTCTTTTTTCTGCGATAGTCCACCGTAACCCGGATCGATTCTATTTTCGGTTGATTCCCACCGTCTTCTTCCGCCTTTGAGACCACCGCCGTGCTGTATGGTCTGCTGCGGTCAGGGTTGGCGGGTATGTATCTGTATTGTTCTTCCGTCATCCCTCAAGATCCTTTCCGAACCGATCCTCGAGGAAAAACAGACACCCGATGATCAGGATCATCACAATAAACATAAGCACCGCAGCTGCCGACAGCTTCTGGTAATCCAGTGATTTAAAGGTATTGTTCATAAAGTGCTGCAGCATGTACAGCGTATCCACAGGATAGTCACCCGTCAGGAGATACACCTCCCTGAAGACCTTGAAGGAATTGACAAGGCTCATCAGCGCTACGAAAAAGATCGTAGGTGACAGATAACGAAGCTTGATAAAAAAGAATTTCTGCAGGGCATTTGCCCCGTCCAGATCAGCCACCTCAATGATATCCGCAGGGATATCATTCAATGCGGCCAAAAACAGGATCATGTTATAGCCCAGGTTTTTCCAAAGGAACAAAATAAGGAGCACGATGTAGGAAGCCGATGACTTGAACCAGTCCACCTTGCCGCTTCCCAGCCGGATCAAAAACTCATTGATGGCACCGTTGTAATGGAAAAATACCTGCCAGATCAGGATGACCGATGCCGTGGGTACCATGAGGGGGGTCAGGAAAAATGTCCGTATGGCAGAGCGCAGGGGGATCTTCTGCTCAAGGATGATGGCCATGCAAAGTGAAAGCACAACCGCCAGCGGCACCGCCGTGGCAGAGAAGATCGCCGTGTTCCTCGAAGCATCCAGGAAAGCGGAATTCTGCATCAATCGCACAAAATTATCGACACCTGCAAATCTGGGGTTGAAGGGCGAATCCACCAGGGAATAAAAGCCGACCACCAGAAAGGGCGCCACGAAAAACAGGGCCACTCCGATAAAGGAGGGCAACAGAAACGACAGGCTCCTCACCCGTCGTTTCATTCGTTTCGATCTGATGTGAAATTTTCTCTTACCTGTTTTCATTGACATAGGTCGATACACGATTCTGAATAATGCCCGCTACTTCTTTTGCACTCTTTTGTTTGGAGAACAGCGCTCCCGCTTCCTCCGTGATGATGTTCATGATATCGTTATCCATATCGACACGGTGATCCACATTGGCAACGATATCCCGCATCAGAGCTACCTGATCCTCGTTCAGCGGCTTGATCTCCACTTCCACGTCGTCCATGCCCCAGGTTCCTCCGATGGGCTCGATCTCATGTCCGAAATCATCGGTATAGGCTTTGGTAGCCGTTACCTTCTTTTCCAGATCCGCATAAGCATCCTTACGGGTCGGCATTCCGCCGTAGCCGGAATTGATCTGATCCGACATGTACTCTCTGGTCAGCATAGTCCTGTAGAAGTCCCATGCTCCCTCCGCGTTGGCGCTCTTGGCATAGATGCCCACCATGTTGTAGGTACTGATACCGATCTTCTTGCTGTCGGAAGGATATCCGATGAATGCTGCCTTGTGGTTGAAGACACTGTCGTACAGCTCTATCTCCTCGAAGGAAAGGTTGTAGAGCTCGGTGAACAGGGTCTTTTTGCTGCGGAGCATTTCCGTCGTTCCCTCCTGATCATCATAATTGATGTCCTCATCGGAAGGATAGGTGTTTGCATATTCCAGGGTCTTTACAAACTCATCCGAATCAAAGCTGCACTTTCCGGTGTTCCAGTCGATGAAGCTTTCATAGTTGTTCTGGCAAAGGGTGAGCAGTGCACTGGAATTGGAAGTATAATTGCTGCTGAAGGCCTTAGAACCTTCATATTTTTCCTCCAAAGCGATCAGGTCGTCCAGAGTGATGTTGGTCTTGTCTCCAACCACATCCTTGTCTGCCCCCAGCAGGTTAAGGGAGAAGGTGGGCGAAATATAGTACAGCTTTCCGTCCGTCTCCAGGGTTTTTAGGATATTGTCGATGAAATCCTCTTTGTTCAGATCCGGATCCTTATCGATGAAGGGATACAGATCCGCAAGCATTCCCTTTGCAACGTACTTGTCAACGGGAAGTGAGGACAGATCAATCAGATCGGGCACATCGCCTGCCAGAAGATCCGCATTGAACTTACCTGCGGGATCCTCTTCATTGGAGTAATCACGAAGGATGATCTGATATTTGTTCTGGCTCTTATTGTACTTGATAGCCTGCGCTTTTACCGACTCATCGATATACATACCGCCGTAAGTGATAGCAACCTTGCCGGCTACCACCGAAGGATCTACCTTTTTCAGAAGCTTGATGCCGGTCTCGCCGCCCTCCTCACTGTAATCATTGTAATCCGTAAAGAAGCTGTTGCCCGGAAGCGCTGCCAGATGCGTAACATACTGGGAATTGATATTGCTGCCCACCCAGTTCAGCAGGGTCTTGCTGCTTCCGTCCATCTTGTAGCCCACCAGATTGTTGGAATCATTCATATAGAAATCGTACTCTCCCAGACCACCGCTGAAGGGCTGATTGGAATTACCGACGATCTCAATGCTCTTGCCAGCACTTTTCTTGGCAGGATCGATGACGTTTGCCGTAAGCTTGCCTTCTTCGGAAAGAACATAGAGTACATTTCCGTCTTTGTCATTTACAATACCGTTGATCCAGCCGGTGACGTTAATGGAAAAGAGCTCCCTTGCATCCTGATCGATCACCAGGATCCGCTGGTCACAATGCAGGTAGATCCTGCCCTCCGGATCCGCAAGGATGGTCTGAACATACTCCTCATCCTTCAGAAGATCCATCAGGGAAAAGCTGGTCTTTTCCTTACCGTCGGCATCATAGATACGAACACTGAATTCCGTGCGCTCTTCTGCGTCGTTATAACAGTTCATCAGAACCAGGATCTCACCCGTCTTCGTCACGGTCATGCCGGATGGATACTGTTCTTCCGAAGTACCGTCACCGGTCTCCATCTCCCAAATCTTTTTCAGATCCTTGCCCTCCTGATCCACGCTGTACAGCGACACGGTGGTCTGGGATTTATATTCGATATTGTCCCATGCATCATCGGGAGCGTCCTCGGGGGGCATGCCGTCCACCCAGTCTGCGGGATACTCGGTCAGATCCTTATATTCCGTTCCGTAAATATAGATCCTGTCATTGGCCGCAAAGATGGAGCCGACATCACCGGCCACACCTTCGATCCCTGCATCGCTCAATTCATAGGTGGTATCCTTCAGATCGATCTGACTGCTTGCGGACTTTTTGCCGCAACCTGCCATAGACAGAGCCGTAAGTGCCAAAAGACCCGCCAATGCTGCTTTTTTTAAATTCTTCTTCATGTACTTTCTCCTTGCTGTTTCGAAACTTTCCTTACTATAAACTAAGCGATATTATATCGATTTGTTCTTAGTATTTCCATACCATTTCTGTACTTTTTCCAAAACCTTTTCTTAAGATTTTTTAAAGATTACTTTTCTCAGCCCACACCCGGCAGATCAAAGGAGAAGGACTCCTCTTTGCCGAGATTGTACCAGGGTGAAAAAAGCATGATCACCACATCCGGCTGAACACTGTCAATAAGGGTTCCGTTGATCTCATTGGAATGATAGATGCTCTTGTACCAAAAATACCGGTTGCCCAAAATGAGATAGGGATTGACCACACGGCCGAAGGAATCGCAGATCACCAGCACGCTGGTCTCATTCTTCGACGAATAGTTAGTGAACTGGTCCGTACTGTCAAAGACCGCATCATAGATGAATTCCGGCTTTCTTTCTTCGATGAAATCCAGGTTGTAGACCACATCCGCAAAGCTTCCCCGCTTGGAAAAAGTGCGGTTCTCCACATCCGTATCAAACTTCGGGGTATAGACCGTCAGATCGTCACTGCCTGCAAAAACGCTGCCCGTCCGCTGTCCCCAGGTACCCAAAAGAGAGTTTTTATATTCCGTTTTATCGTAGCTGCTCTCCTCTGCGATCCGCTCGTCTGTGGGAACGTCCGTATTCTCCTTCAGCCAGTCCGCGATCTTGGTATAGGCATAGAACCCGGCCTGGGAGGTCCAGTGGTGATCGGTCTTGTAAAAATACTCGTACCGGTCCATGCCGTCCTTTGCCATTTCCTGCCTCAGATCCAGCGCCGGCGTACCGGCATCGTAAAGGGCCTGCATGAACACATCGATATCCCGGTTGCTGTAATCCGTGTAGCCTGCCGGGATCTGATCCGCTGTCGGATCGTCGGAAACCACCTTATCCGGCGGCAGCACAAACAGAAAAGGGATTCCCCTTCCCTGGAGATGACGGTAGAGAACGGAAACGTTGGCCGCTTCCTTTTTCAGGACAGCATCATCCACGGGCTCTGACTTGATCTGGGTCAGATGGTCGTTATCAAGACGCAGAACCCCGTTCATCTCCCGCTGCCCCAGGAGCCTTCTCATACCGCCGTTTAAGTTGATGAAAAAATCCCTGCCGAAGAAGACGGAGGCGTAGTCTGTCTCATTCTGTCTCCCCAGCTCCGGCTGCCACTCCTCATTCAGAGGCTCTCCCTTGTGATAATAATTGAGCACGCAAACATCGCTTGCTACTCCCAGAAGGAAGAGGCAGGCAAGGAAAGCGATGATAAGAAGTTTGGTGTTGTAGGTGTATCTCATGTGGTTACCTCAAATAAATATGGGAAAATGGGATTTCTCCGCAGCCTAGCTGCTCTCGAAATAATCAAAAGTTAAAGTAAAGGAAAGGATTATGCGCCCCCAGGATCAGGTAGGAGACGGCCCATAAAAACAGCAGCATCAAAAGCAGGGGATAAAGAACGCCGGCAACCTTTGCTGCTCTGCCTTCCCCATTTTTGCTCCCTATTTCCAAAAGCCATGTTCTTACCGGCAGACAGAACAGAACCGCTGCCGCCAGGAAAATGCCGTATTCCCGGAAGGAGGAAACGTAAAAGCCCTCGGGCGTGCTCCCGCCTGCGCTAAACATGGCGCGGATAAATCCAAAACCGCTCGCGATATCCTCTGCCTTAAAAAGCACCCATAAAAAGTTAACTACCGCTAACGTAAAGAGGCGGTATAAAAGCTTTCCTGCTTTGTTTTTCATTTTCTCAGGGTGAAATACGAATTTTTCCAGTGTCAGGAAAACGAAATACAGAAGGCCCCAGCAAAGGAAGGTATAGTTTGCACCATGCCAGATCCCCGTCAGAAGCCAAACCACAAAAAGGTTCCGAAGAAGCTTAGCCTTTCCCTTCTTCGAACCCCCCAGAGGAATATAGACATAATCCCTAAACCAGCGGGACAGCGACATATGCCAGCGCCGCCAGAAATCCGTGATGCTCGATGCGGCGTAGGGATGATCGAAGTTCTCCAGAAATTCGAAGCCGAACATCCTGCCAAGACCGATGGCCATATCCGAATAACCCGAAAAATCATAATAGATCTGAAGCGAGAAACAGAGTGATCCCAGCCATGCCATGCCGGGGGAAAGCTCCGCGGACTCTCTGGCAAAGAGGTCATCTGCCAGGATCGCCAGCTGGTTTGCCAACAGCACTTTTTTGGAAAAACCGATCAAAAACCGTTCTACACCGGCAGCAAACTGCGCCTGTCTTTTTTCCCTGTCCTTATCCTTTCCTCTTCCCCGAAGCTGGGTTGCCACATCATGATAGCGCACGATGGGACCGGCGATCAACTGCGGGAAGAAACAGATATAAAGGGCCAGATCCGGCAGGCTGTGCTGCGCCTTTTCTCCCCGATAGACATCTATGACATAGGATAGAGCCTGGAAGGTGAAAAAGGAAATACCGATGGGAAGCACGATCTGTCTTACGGTTATCTCCGTCTTTGCCACATCGTTTACTGTTTTTACAAAGAAGTTCAGATACTTATAGACAAACAAAAGACCGATGTTCAGGATCACGTCAATAGTTAGCAGTAGCTTACTTTTCTTTCTCTCCAGCAAAAGAGCGATAAGATAATTGACGATGACGGAACCCATCAGAACAAATACAAAAACAGGCTCCCCGTAGGCATAGAAAACCAGACTTGCCAGCAGAAGGATGGCATTTCTTACCGGCAAAAAACTTTGCGGAACCACATAATAGAGCGCCAAAACAATGGGCAGAAATAAAAACACAAAATAGATACTTGAAAATATCATGCTTAACTACATCCTCATTCAGCCCGGCTGACAGTCGGAGCGACCGGTTTTCGGGCATCTTCGTTCAGGCATACCAGCGTATATATCACCAGCACCCAACCGCATAAATACAAACAGAAATAATACATAAAAAACATGGCCGGTGCCGTCAGAAAAACAAGAGGGAACTGCAAAAGTGTCAATGCGATCAGAAGGCTTTCCTTCCGGCGTCTTTTGATGATCTGATAAAAAAGAGATACAACCAGAAGACAGAGCGGCGGGATCACATTGTAAAAAAGCTTCAGCCAGGGCCGGTTTGTCACACCGTCCTTTCGATAGGTCCGACAGGCCAGAAAACCGATGGTCTTTTCCCTGAGACTCTGACCCAGAGGCGGATCCATAAAGGCAAAATAACCCCGGTAATCCGTATCATAATAGTTCAGATTCAATATCGCATCGGGATCCTCCCCGCCGGGATGATTGACCACACCATCCTGATAACCGTTGGTGAGCATAAAAGTTTTGACCCTGTATTTCAGGTAGAGCCCCGGGTTGTAAACGATCAGACGGAGGGATGCTTTCATAAACCTTGAAAGCTGCTCCTTGGGAAGCACGTCGGGAATATTCCAATACTGACTGATATTGCCGGCGGTGGCATCCAGACGCAGGCGCTTCACATCCACCAGCTCGCCGATGGTCAGCACATCCTCATATACTGAAGGCCCGTGGATCTTTTCCTCCTCGGTGAACATATTGGCAAGGGGATTTAAAACAAGGGAAATGGGATACTTGTTCTGTCCCGCCAGAGCAACCTTATTGGGCACATTGAAGATCTGCCAGCACAGGACCGCTGCCAGCAGCAACAGAACCGCTCTTTTCCAGGTTGCTTTTTTCAGCCACAAAATGCATACCGGCACCAAAAGGATCAGATAGATAAACTCGCTTCTCCAGGCACAGATCAGGCCACAAAGGGCCGCAATCACAACCTTATTCAGCCCGTCCGCCGTCCGGTCCGGCACAAAGATGCGATCCAGCAGCAACAGAAACAGCCAACCCACCAGGGTGGCGCGAAGTGTGAAAAGGTTTGCATCGATCACCGGCAAAAGGATGAAGGGAAGGATCAAAAGAACCTTTGCCTTCGTGTGAAACCGTGCCATCAGATCATGAAAGACCAGGGCAAAGATAGCACAGATCAACAGAAGCTGAACGAATACGATGCTTGCCATGGAGGGAAAAAACAAAAGAGCAACAATGTAAAGAAGGCTTGTCAGACCGCTCTGGGCGCCGGAAAGCTGAAAGTCCAGGGCGGCGCGCACAGTGTAAAACTCGTCCCCCTTGAAGATCCCGGGCCAGGTCAGAAGGAAGAACACGCCCATGAAAACAAAGTAGCCGAGGAAGTATTTAAAGTAGGAAAGGAACACTTCGTCCTTCCGGATCAGACGGATCAGCACCTGCTCAGCTACGAAATAAAAGCCATAGGTAAACAGCACGAACAGAAGAAGGCAGACATAAAACAGACCGCCCTTTTCGGCCGGTGCATGAAACGTCACCCTGTCCCTGCCAAAGACCAGTGCGATATGTAGACACATCAAGATCAGGGGAAGTATACATTTCCCGAGTATAGCTTTTTTATTGCTCATCAATAGTATAATCCTCCAGACAGTGATTCACTGCCTGCATTTCCCGTATCATATCGTCTATCATACCACTATTCCTGTCAGGATGCACCCCGTCGGAAAAATATTCGGCCGGGTAATAGAGCATGTTCCCGTAGAAATCCGGGTAAACCTCTGCTAACTTCGTCTCCCCATACTTTTCCTCCAGCGTCTTCTCCAGCTCCCGACGCTCAGAAGAGTCCGCTACGGGGCCGGGGATCAGATACAGCGTAGCGCCCCGCTCCTTGCACAGATCATGGATCCTTATGATATTGCGTACCACCGTATCGGGGATCTCAGCCTTGATCCCGGCAGGTTTATACTTGTTCAAAAGGTTCAGATAGAGCTTTTTTAAGACGGGCGAATCCTCCATCAAAAGAGCCGCTTTCTTATCTGTCACAAAGCCGCCGTAGACAGAGCGCATATCCGACAGGCTCTCCTCATCCATCAGCCCCAGCGTATCCGTCCGAAGGAAGGGCGTCACACTGTACTGGTAGCCGAACTGGGTCTCATAGCCCGTGATCAGGGTGTTGGTGGTGATCACCAGATAGACCGCCTCGGCATCCGGATGGGTATCCAGAAAAAGTCTGGTCAGCACATACTGACCCGACATCCCCACACCCCGGTTTCCCGCGGCTACAATATAATCCGGATTCATCTCTTCGTATTCCGCAAACATGTGATTGCAGACACTGTCCCCGATAAGCAGCTTTGTAGCGCCGCTGCCCTCCTGCACCTTTTCAATCTTGGTCACGATCTCATGGGAAGGCCCCTGATCCAGGAAATCCCCGGTATCCGTCAGCTGCGCCACCATTTCCCGGACAGGCGAAAAAGCGCTTGCGACACACAATGCCGCAAACAGCAGGACAAACAAAAGAACAAATCCTATGCCTTTCAGAAAGAAACGTTTTTTTTCCACTGATCGATCCCTGTTTTTGTCGTGTCATCAACAATTCTTTAACCCTGCTGTAATTCTAAATGAACAGGGGCTTTTTTTCAACATATACTATGCTTCCCTTTTCTTGAAATCAGACGCAAAAATCGATATACTGATCGCAAAATGAAGCATGTCTGTCTGGACTGCACCCGTTACCTCCTGATGTTCAATTCATCAGAAAGGAGATATATGAACGATTTATCAGATAGCAATACAACACATGAAGAGATGATAACGGAGTATGTCATGAAAATAAAGGAAAAAGGGGCTTTCATTTATTACTCCGGGGAAAATCTTCTGTCAGCAAAGCTAAGAAACAGCGATCAGGATAACAGGAAGCTCCGGAGTCTGATAAGCAGATTTGTGTGTGATGGCGGTGTGGCGATCCTCAGGTATATGAATCCCCTACACGATGGAAGTGTGATCGTAAACGGTTTTGTTTCTTCCGGAGAGAGTGTTGAACGTATATCCGCCAAAGAGCTCCGGGTTATGATGGAGAAATTTGAACCGGAAGAGCGTAAGGCTTTCTATAAATATCAGCTTGCCTTCATGCCGCTGTAGGTAAGTCAGGTGCCGGCATATAGATAGTTCAGAACCGTCCGTACACAAAGCTCTCGGCTCCGGTGCCGAAATCTCTTACCATCATCAGTGCCACGATCAGGCAGAGGCAGAGGCATACAGCCCATCTCACCGGCGCTTTCGCGGTAAGGATACGCTTACCAAAGTCTTTTCCCGCTTCACGTCTCAGGTCGATCACAACCAGCACCACAAGCGACAACACAAGGAGGATCAGCTGGGACAGATTGATCCCCGCCACCTCCCAAAAGCCCGCCAGAGGCAGGTTCCAGTGAGTAAGCATATAGTAACAATATTTCAAAGATTCCTTCAAAGAAGCACATTCAAAAAAGACAAAGCCCAGCATTGCCAGCAAAACAGCCCCGATCCCGTGAATGCGCTTAAAAAATCTGCTTTCTTTTTTGGCAAGTCCCAGGATATTCTCCGCAACGATCAGCACGCCGTGATAGCCTCCCCATAAGATGAAGTGCAGTCCCCGTCCGTGCCACAGACCGCTGGCCAGGAAGGTCAAAAACAGGTTCAGATACTGCCTTGCCCTCCCCTTGCGATTTCCGCCGAGAGGGATATAGACATAGTCCCGAAGCCAGGTGGACAGACCGATATGCCATCTGCGCCAGAAATCCTGCACACTTGCGGCGAGCAGGGGCTGACGGAAGTTATCCGGGATCTCATATCCCAGCACCTTCGCAGACCCGATGGCAATGTGACTGTATCCGGCAAAATCACAGTACAGATACACCGTGAACAAAACAGGACCAGCCAGAAGCCAGAGAGAGTGAAGCTCATGAAAACCGGTGAAGATCCGGTTGACCGAAACCATGAGAAGATTGGCGATCACCAGCTTTTCAAAGAAACCGAGCAGAATGGTAACAACCCCTTCCGATACAGCCTGAGGATCAAACTGCTTTACCTCCTTAAGCTGGCGCAGGAAGCCTTCATTGGAGATAAAGGGTCCCATGGTAACCTTGGGAAAGAACAGGATCAAAAACGCCGTATCAAAAGGACTCGGAAGCTCCTTTACCTTACCCGTATACAGATCCGCCAAAAGTGAGATCATCTGAAGTGCATAAAAGCTCATGCCCACAGGCAAAAGCATCCATCCCCTACCTGCCGCTTCCCTGACAGAGAGCCATCCTGCCAGCAGGATCAAAACCCCCACAAAAAGCAGAATCCTCCTGACCCTGGAAGAAGAAACCCTGCTCATCCAAAGACCGACCCCGTAGGTAAGGACCAGAGCCCCAAACAAAACGGCCGCGCCACGTATCCCCTGAGACAGATAGAACAGGATCCCGGCAAACAGAAGCAGCCCTTTCCCGAAACGGGAGGGCAGGAAATAGTATAGAATTGTCAAAAGGAAAAGGGCAGCTATATACTGCAGCGATACTATGCTCATATCATATATCCTTTTGTTCCCAGAAGGGCGAAATGGAAAACTCCATCTGCTCACCGCTTTTCGGATGGATAAAGGAAAGGCGGTCAGCACACAGAGCAAGCCGGGATATCCCCAGCTCATTAGTTAGCATAAGGCAACTTTCGGATGCGTATTTCCGATCTCCCAGAAGGGGCATTTTCGCATGACTCATCTGGGCCCGGATCTGATGAAAGCGTCCCGTTTCGATCTCAATACGGCAAAGAAGAATATTGCCCTCTCTTTTTTCCAAGATCTTACCTTTCAAAACGGCAGATTTAGGCTCCTCCTTCCGCTTGTTTTTTGACGCTCCTTTTAGAAGCGCCCCCAGCTTATCAACGATCACGGCTTTCCGGGTATTGGGATCCCGATAGAGATAGTCTCTGAGAACAAAATCATAGTCTGCCTCCCCATCCTCCGGGAGGGCATTTTTCCGATCCGAAATACCATCGTCTCTTTCATCATGAGCCAGCACCTGATAGCTCTTGTGAAGAGCACCCGAACCCAGCTGCCTTGTCAGATCCGCTGCCGCATCCTTTGTTTTTGCCACAACAAAAAGCCCCTCCACAGGCTGGTCAAGCCTGTGGACAAGGCCTACATACGTTGTCTTCAGGTAACTTTTCAGCATGCTTACCACATCCGGCGTAGTAACGGAGGCACTTTCCACCGCCAGACCTGCCGGCTTATGCAATACCAAAAGCTCCCGATCTTCATAAACGATCATCTGCTGCATGAAACTATACCTTGAATCTGTAGCCTACGCCCCAGATCGTCTCAATATACTGCGGCTTGGATGTATCGTACTCTATCTTTTCACGGATCTTCTTGATATGAACAGTAACCGTAGCGATATCTCCCACGGATTCCATATCCCAGATCTTACGGAAAAGCTCGTCTTTGGAGAAAACGTGATTGGGGTTTTCCGCAAGGAAGGTCAGCAGATCAAACTCCTTGGTGGTGAAGGTCTTTTCCTCCCCGTTCACATAGACTCTGCGGGCCGTCTTATCAATCTTGATGCCGCGGATCTCCACCACATCGTTTTCCTTCATGTGCGTGCCGACCAGTCTGTCGTAGCGGGACAGATGGGCTTTCACCCTGGCCACAAGCTCACTGGGCGAAAAAGGCTTCGTCAGATAATCGTCCGCACCCAGACCCAGGCCGCGGATCTTATCGATATCATCCTTTTTGGCTGAGACCATGATGATGGGGATATTTTTTTCCTGGCGGATATTTTTACAAATTTCATATCCGTCCACACCGGGCAGCATCAGATCCAGGATGATGAGCGCATATTCATCACTCATCGCTCTCTCCAAGCCCTTTTTCCCGTCATTCTCGATGGTCACCTCATAGTCGCTGACTTCCAGGTAATCCTTTTCCAGCTCGGCAATCTCTTCCTCATCTTCTACGATCAGGATCTTTGTACTCATGCCCTTCTCCTTTTCACGCTTCCCTTAATACCGGTTTCTGCTCCGAGCTTTCTCTGTACAGATGCTTATGGATCATGAAATGCATACAGGTACCCTTACCCTCTTTACTCGTAGCCCATATCTTGGCATCGTGATCTTCGACGATCTTCTTGACGATGGAAAGACCGATGCCGCTTCCGCCGGTGGAGCTTCGGGAGGTATCCGTTCTGTAAAATCTCTCGAAAATATGGGGAAGCTCGTCTTTTCCGATCCCGATACCGTTATCCTCGATCTCGATCTTAACGAACTCTTTCCAGTCCATGATACGGATATCGATATGATCGTCGCGATATTTTCTGTATTTGACACTGTTGCTGACGATGTTGTTGATGACCCGGCGAAGCTGCTCGGGGTCGGCAATGATCAGCGTCCCGTGGGTTACCCCGCAGGAATAGTTGAGCCTGATATTCTGGGATTCCATTTCCAGACCGATCTCTTCCACGCAGTCCTTAAAAAACTCACTGACATTCACAGGTCGGAAGTTGTAGGGGATCCGGTTCTGATCAATACTCGAATACAGCGTCAGCTCATTGATCAGACTGTTCAGCTCGTTGGATTTATTGTAGATCGTACGGATGTATTTGTCCATCTTCTCCGGTGTATCCGCCACACCGTCGATGATCCCCTCCACATATCCCCTGATGGAAGTAATGGGGGTTTTCAGATCGTGGGAAATATTCGTAACAAGCTCCCTGCTCTTTTGCTCATTTTCAATGGATTCCTCCGCAGACTCCTTCAGACGAAGTCTCATCTCCTCATAGTGATGAAACAGCTCGCCCATCTCTGCCGTATGCTCACTCTTAAGCTGGTAATCCAGATTACCGTCTGCGATGTTACCCATCGCTTCCTTCAGCTCCGAGAGCGGCTGAACGAACCAGATCCGGAGCAGTCTGTGCATAACGATAACCGTGATGAGCAGGATCGCCACGATACAGGTGACCATATCGATCATGAAGATCTGTGCGATCTCATGATCCGCCAGCACCGTCTCGATCTGGAAATTCTCCGTTCCTTTGATGAACTTGATGACCAGAAAGAAGGACAGTCCCGTAAAAATGATGGGCACCAGCACCATGGCTACACTGAGCAGGATCAGCCTGGTACGAAATGTGATGTTTTTCAGCTTTTCAAACAACTGCATATATCATTCCCGGTTTTTTTTCCTTGCCTTGATATGTGCCGAAATACCTGCGATACAAAGGATGGTGCAGGCCATGGCTCCGAACAGCATATCCACACAGAAACAAACCACGCCGGCAACGCCGACCAGAATACTGCCGATCAGAAAAATTGTATCTTCCGGATATAACATTTAACCAAAATACCTCTTCAGAAGGCCTGCGAATGCCTTTCCATGTCTCGCCTCATCCCTTGCCATCTCATGTACGGTGTCATGGATCGCATCCAGGTTAGCTGCCTTTGCACGCTTAGCAAGATCGGTTTTGCCTGCGGTAGCGCCGTTCTCGGCCTCAACACGAAGCTCCAGATTCTTCTTGGTGGAATCGGTAACAACCTCGCCCAGAAGCTCTGCAAACTTAGCTGCATGCTCAGCCTCTTCCCAGGCTGCCTTCTCATAGTAAGAACCAACTTCGGGATAACCTTCTCTGTAAGCAACTCTTGCCATTGCAAGATACATACCAACCTCAGAGCACTCACCGTTAAAGTTAGCACGAAGATCATTTAAAATGTCCTCGGAAACGCCTTTTGCAACCCCTACCACATGCTCGGAAGCCCAGGTCAGCTCGCCTTCCTGCTTCGTGAACTTCTCAGCCGGTGCCTTACATACAGGACAGCTCTCCGGTGCCTGATCACCCTCATGAACATAACCACATACCTGACATACCCACTTCATACTTCTTCTCCTTTTCTGTAAAATTGTACCCTGCAGGATACGTTAACGGGTTACTCTATCTACCACCGCCCGGGTTAGCCCGTGCGATCGCATGCATCTTCTCCGGCTTCTTTGGTGCATTTACCGCAGAGACCATAGAAATAAGTGATGTTTCCGGCGATCTGTCCGTCAAAGCCCACATCCGCCAGCTGATTGATATAGTCGATATTATCCATCTTCAGATCGATGACAGAGCCGCACCTTGAACACAAAAAATGATAATGGGGCGTGATATCCGCATCAAAATGATCCACTCCGTCTCCGAGACGAAGCCTGCGGATCTGCCCGATCTCCGATAACAGGGTCAGGTTGCGATACACCGTACCCAGGGAGATGTTCGGAAAATCCTTCCGAAGATGGGAATAGACCACATCTGCGGTGGGATGATCCTTGCGGGTCATTAGAAAAGCATATATGGCATCTCTCTGCCTGCTGTGTTTTAAAATCTGTGCTGCCATTTTTACGGATCACCTTATCTGAATAATCACAAATCAGTAACTATTCCTATTTTACAGTATGATCCGCTCTCCGTCAATCTATAAAGAAAACAACCGGGGAAAATGCTTCTCCGGTTGTTGATTTCCTATGTACTTCTTCGCCGCGGGAAAACCCGGTTATGCATTCGCCTGTTCGCTGAGCTCTGCAAGCATCTTGGGAAGCTCCGTCTCCATATTCTCATCCGAGAACTGGCACGTACCTACGGCCATGTGTCCGCCGCCGCCGTACTTGAGCATCAGGGAACCTACATTCACCTTGCTGGTGCGGTTCAGAATGCTGTAGCCTACTGCTGCGGAGCATCCTGCGCCACCCTTGCCGCTTACGATCCATGCGGAGATGTTCTGCTCCGGATACATGGAATAGATCATGAAACGGTTGCAGGAGTAGATGGGATCCACGCCGCGAAGGTCGGTGATGATCAGGTTGCCGTCCGTACGGGTATGAGCGGTTACCATCTCTTTGAACTTCTCGGTCTGCTCGAAATAAACCTCGATCCTTTCCTTCACATCGGGAAGAGCCAGGATCTGCTCCGTCGTCATGGTACGACATGCATCGATCAGCTTCTCCATCAGCTGATAGTTGCTGATGGTGAAATCTCTCCAACGTCCGAGACCGGTTCTGGGATCCATCAAAAATCCTACCAGAACCCATCCCTGGGGATTCATAACATCATCGATCTCAAGATGGCCGGAATCAACCTTGTCAACGGCCTCCATCATATCGTCAAACTGAGGGAACTTATCCCTTCCGCCGTAATACTCATAGATCAGTCTTGCACAGGAAGGAGTCACACGGCTCTCGCCCTTGAACTCAAAATCAAATGCAAGTCTCTGCTGCTCACTGGAGTGATGATCGAACCAAAGGCCGCAACCCTTTACATAAGGCACATTCGCCAGACAGTCGTTCTCATCAACCGGGATCAGACCATCCTGAAGATCCTTGGGATGAGCAAATTTCCAGCTGTCAATAATACCGGCTTCCTTCAGCAGAGCCGCACAGGCAAGCCCGTCAAAATCAGAACGAGTTAACAATCTCATAAGATCCTTCTCCTTTTCCCCGAAATACATTTATTCGTGCTTTCGCAACACTTCTATTATAGAAGAAAAATGCGGAATTATCAAGCTTCTACGCCCTTGCTTTTCAGATATTCTACAATATCTCCAACGGTCGCCAGCTTCTCAAGCTCTTCCTCTTCCTCAGGGATGCCTACACCGAATTCATCATCAAAGGCCTGGAGCAACTCATACAGATCCAGAGAATCCGCACCAATATCATCCTTGAAGTTGGTATCCTCGGTGATTTCCATACCTTCCACGTTCAATGTTTCCTTGATAATGTTAATGACTTTCTCTAACATTTTCCCTCTCCTTTAAACCTGTGAAACTTGTTTTCGTTTCATGTTCGAAATGATTATAACTAAGGTTTTTCCTCTTGTAAAGTATTCTGGCACTTTTTCTTATTCTTCGGAGGCATCCAGCAGCATCTGATATACATCCCGCTTGGAGATCCCTCTGTCCTCGGCCGCTTTTTTCATAGCCTCCTTACGATCCAGACCCTGATCTTCATAGAGTTTCACATGCTCGGTGATGTTCATTTTTTCAAAATCGGCTCTGCGCTCGGCCTCCAGCTCTTCTCGGTTTCTGCCCTCCATGACAAGGACGTATTCGCCTCTCGGATCCTCCGTTTCGTATTGCCGGATGGCTTCTGCCAGGGTGGTGGGCCGGATCGTTTCAAACTTCTTGGTCAGCTCCCGGCAGATGGTGATCTTCCGATCTCCCACCGTATCAAAAAGCTGCTTTAAGACCTTCCTAAGGTCATGGGGCGGTGCATAAAAAATGATCGTCCTCTTTTCGTTTTTCAGATCCTCAAGAACCTCCCGAAGCTCCTTTTTATCCGAGGGAAGAAAGCCCTCAAAGACAAAGCGTCTGGTGGAAAGCCCGGACAATGTCAGCGCCGTGATGCAGGCCGCCGGTCCCGGAAGGGAGGTGACGGGAATGCCCTCCTGATGACAGAGCCTGACCAAAACCTCACCGGGATCGGAGATGGCGGGGGTTCCCGCATCCGTGATCAGGGCAATGTTTTCACCCTGTTTCATCCTGGCGATGAGTTCATAGGCTTTCTCTGTCTTGTTGTATTCATGATAGCTGGTCATCGGTGTATGGATATCAAAATAGTTCAGCAGCTTAATGCTGTTTCTGGTATCCTCGCAGGC
>JAILKJ010000070.1 GCA_024693845.1 Lachnospiraceae bacterium | reverse complement strand
CTAAAAGGTATGGTGTAGAATCTCTTCTCGATTGCCTTGAGAAGAACGAGAAGGCAGGTATCGTCTACCACCGTGAAGGAATCATGGGTGATTATGATGAATTTGATGATCTTGAAGAACTGATCGATTTCATCAAGACTGAGAGAAGATAAAATCCAGAATAAAATGAACTAAGAAATCATAGGAATAGATGATAGTATAAATGATATTAATAATGTTTCATTCGATCTTCTTGCATATGCCGACATGATGTTTTGGATTGAACATTATAACAGGCAGATTGTAGAAAACAAGGTGATCCTTCAACCTGTTGATCCCGGAAAGGAAAAAAGTAAGAATGAGTGACAAAAAGCATGATGATGCGGGAGTTAACGGTTTTGTAAAGGAAACTCAGTAACTATGGAGAGGCGAAGATGAACTTGTTGAAAAAGATATCGTATATATTGAACCGTTACCAGAAGATCCGGCTTTTGATCCTGCTTGTCATGATCTTTGTCGGAGCCTTTGTGGAACTGATCGGGGTATCTGCAGTGCTGCCGTTGGTTTCGGCGGTCACGAATCCGGAGATCATCCATACGAGCCGGAGATACGCCTTGATCTGCGAGCTTTTGCATATCTCGGATATCCGGACGTTTATTCTTTATATGGCGCTTTTTCTGGTGGCGGTCTATATTCTGAAGAATATTTATATTACCTGTATGTATGATGTGACCTACCGCTTTACCTATAATAACCAGCGCAGGATCTCCAACCGGATGATGGAATGCTACTTAAGCCAGGATTATCTGTTTCATGTGTCCCACAATGTATCGGAGCTCTTGCGGAATATTTCCGGGGATGTGAACGGATTTTTTGTTGTCGTGCTGCAGTCCCTCCAGCTTGTGACGGAGGTTTCTGTTTGTGCTGTACTGGTAGTGTTCCTGTTGATCGAGGATATCAAGACGACCCTGATGCTGGTGGTGCTGCTGGCTTTCTTTTTGTTTGTTGTACTGGTCATTTTCAAGAAAAAGCTGAAGAAAATGGGGGAAGAAAACCGGGAAGTCGGTGCGCTGATGAGCAAGGCTCTGCTGGAGGCTTTCGGTGGGATCAAGGAAGTCAAGGTAGCAAATACGGAACGGTTTTTCATTCACCGCTATGACAAGAACTATAAGAGATTTGCACTGCTGCAGCAGAGACAGCTGCTTTTAAGCATCGTCCCCCGTCCGATCATGGAGACGGTGTGTATTTGTGGATTGCTGCTTTTCATGTCGATCCGGATCTTTCTGGGAGAGGATCTACAGTCATTTATTCCGGTGATGTCCGTATTTGCCGTGGCTGCGGTTCGTATGCTCCCCTCTTTTAACCGGATCAGCGGGTATATCGGTGCTATCATGTTTAATCTTCCATCCGTTAATGCTGTGTATAATGACCTGAAAGGGATCGAGAAGCTGCGGCAGAAGTTCGAAGAAGATGATAAGGATGACACGCAGCTGATGATTCAGGAAGGAATCCGGGTGGAGAACTTGAGTTTTGCATATCCCTCCCGGCCGGATAAGGTGATCCTGAATCATGCACAGCTTACAATTCCGGCCATGAAATCGGTCGCTTTTGTGGGACCCTCCGGCGCCGGGAAAACCACTCTGGCGGATGTGATCCTGGGGGTGCTGAAGCCCGATAATGGACATATCTATGCGGACGATACCGATGTCTATGAGCATCTCCATGCCTGGCATAAGATAGTGGGGTATATCCCGCAGGCGATCTATCTGGTGGACGATACCGTCCGGGCGAATGTGGCCTTCGGGATCGAGCCGGAGGAGATCGATGATGACAGAATTTGGCAGGCGCTGAGGGAGGCACAGCTGGAGGAGTTTATCCGTGAGCAGCCGGAAGGTCTGGATACCAATATCGGAGACCGGGGCGTGAAGCTTTCCGGCGGGCAGCGACAGAGGATTGGGATCGCCCGGGCACTCTATCGTAATCCGCAGGTACTGGTTCTGGATGAGGCCACCTCTGCTCTGGATACCGAAACGGAGACAGCCGTCATGGAAGCCATCGACAGCCTGGCCGGGACGAAG
>JAILKJ010000027.1 GCA_024693845.1 Lachnospiraceae bacterium | reverse complement strand
GACAAAGGAAGATGGGACACCTATGAATTCCTGGGCTTTTCCGAGACCCCGGGAGGAGCACTTATCGATACGGATACCTATGTCCTGAACAAGGATGTGACACTGTATGGTGTATATAAGGAGCCTTTGGCAGGTAAGATCAGTGCATCCACCGATCCGAAGGATTACGAGATCCCCGAGGATGAGCAGGGAGGAGAAGAGCCTTCTGAGGAAGAGGAAAAGAAAGAGCCTCACACCAAACATACCTATGCGGATATCTTTGCAGCGGATGTGCCCGCCACCTTTACTTCTCACGGAAGTCAGAGCCGCCATTGCACCGGCTGTGATCTGAAGAAGGATGTAAAAGTGATCCCTAGAGTGCAGGAGCCGGATCTGAATGAGGATCATTTTACCTATGACGGAAAAATACATAAGCCGGGGCTTAAGGTGATCGATGTGAATAATACGGTCCTTAAGGAAGGGACGGATTATACCCTTACCTATGATAAGGACTGCACCTTAATCGGCAGGCATCATGTGAAGCTTACCCTGAAGGGCCTGTACAGCGGAAGCAGGGATTATACCTATACCATCGGACCTGCGGGAACGAAGATAAAGAAGCTTCGCGCTTCCTCCACGTCGGTTACGCTCTGGTGGAAAAAGGCAAAGCAGGACATTGATGGATATGAGATCGCCTATGCGAAGAATGCATTGTTCAAGGGCGCGAAGATCAAATCCGCAAAAAAGAAGACCCTGAAGCTGAAGATCAAAAAGCTGAAGAAATTCAAAACCTGCTATGTCCGTATCAGAACCTATAAAAAGGTCGGCGGAAAGAAGATCTGTTCAAGCTGGTCACCTATCAAAAAAGTGAAGTTGAAAAAATAATGAGCAGCGCTTATCCTTATGTAGATTTTATCGGTGCCGTTTTGCTGTGCCTGCTTTTGATACTGCGGGCCCGGCAGGACGGAAGCCTTGTGATCTGTATGGGCCCCTCCTCTGTTGCCGGGCTTGTATTTCCGGCAAGTGGCCTGATCGCGGTGTTTTGCGGGATCGACAAAGGTCTTGCCTTCTTCGGATTCGCAAGACTTCTGTGTGCCGGGATCTTTGTGATCCTTCTGATGCAGCTTTCCGAAACGGGGAAGGAAAGGCTGTTTGATCTTCTTGTTATAGCAGTGGCATCATCCGCCCTGATCTGCGCTTTGATGTATCCCTTTCCCGGGGCAAGGCAGCTGGTTTTTAACAGCGGACGTCTCGGCGGTTTCATGCAGTATTCCAATACCTATGCGCTTCTGCTATTGATCGCCTATGGTCTGTTTTTCCTAAGGAAGAGTGAAACAAGATATGTTGGTAAGCTATGGCTTACCATTCCTTTGATCCTGTCCTTCGGTATTCTTTGGACCGGAAGCCGAAGCGTCTTCGTTCTTTTTCTTCTGTTGAATCTGTATTTTGTTATCACACTGAAACCGGAAAGGAAGCGATTGCTAACTGTTTTGGGACTTGTTTTTGCAGTGGCGCTGCTCTGCGCCTTTCTGCTGCAGGAGCGGACCGGCATCGGTCGTTTTCTTACCATTTCCCTTCGGGAAAGTACTCTGATCGGAAGACTTTTGTACTGGAAAGATGCACTGCCATGTCTGTATAAATACCCTTTTGGTCTGGGTTATATGGGTTATTATTCCCTGCAGCCCCTTCTCCAGACCGGGGTCTATGTCACCAGGTTTGTTCATAATTCCTATCTACAGATCGCCATGGACCATGGGGTTTTGGCCCTGGGAGCCTTTGTCTTTTTGCTTTGGCGGGCATTTTTCCATGGAGACAGAAGGTACCGGTCCCTGGTGGTCATGATGGGCCTGCATTTTTTCTTTGATTTTGATACGGCATTTTATTCCATGGTATTTGTGCTGCTGCTCTTTGCGGATTGGAAAGGGGATTTAGGTGCCGGAAGGAAGGCGAGGGTAAAGGCTTTGCCGGTTTCCCTTTTTGCCTGCGTGGCAATGCTTCTTTTTCTCTGGCTGGGAGCAGCGGACTATCTGTATGAGACGGAAAAGTATGTCCTTGCGGATAAGATCTATCCGGGCTGCAGCGCAGTCATGGAGGGTGTGATGCTGGGGGAGAAGGATTTAGACAAAGCAGCGCAGATGGCAGAAAAGATCGTTGCAAAGAACAGTTACTCCGGGGAGGCATTTAAGGTGCTGGCCTATCACTATGCCGGTGAAGAGGACTGCGGGAAGCTGATGGAGTCCCTGGATCGCTATATTGCCTTAAACAAATATGATATGCAGGCCTACAGTGAGATGATTGTCCTTCTTGACGAGGAGACGCAAAGGTTGGCGGCAAAGGGAGATCTGTCTTCGGCAGAGCAATGCAGGCAGAAGATCCTTTCCTTCCCAGAGAAGGTGCGACAGGTCAGGGAAGAGACATCCTCTCTTGCTTATCAGATCAAGGATAAGCCATCCTTTGAAGTACCTGAGCAGATAGCAAAGATCATCCTGTCTTACAGGTGATGCGTTATCTTTAAAAAATCTTAAAAAATCTCCATGCTTTTACTTAAAGAAACCGTTTTAAGATAGTACCATAGATGATGCGCAAATCTATCAAACATGGTGGCAGGACCACCGCCCAAGGGTTGAAAAACAGAAAGAGGGAAACATGAGCAAAATTCTGGTATGTGACGATGACAAAGAGATCGTGGAAGCGATCGCAATCTATCTGGAGCAGGAAGGGTATACGATCTTCAAGGCTTACGACGGAAGGCAGGCAGTGGATCTGATGAAAAAAGAAGATCCCGATCTTCTGATCATCGACGTGATGATGCCGAAGCTGGATGGTATCCATGCAACGCTTCTGATAAGAGAATTCTCCACCGTGCCCATTCTGGTTCTTTCAGCCAAATCCGAGGATGCGGACAAGATCCTGGGTCTTAACGTGGGAGCGGACGATTACATTACCAAGCCGTTTAATCCTTTGGAGCTGATCGCAAGAGTTAAGTCGGCGCTTCGTCGTTTTCAGACCCTGGGGGGCAGCAAGAAAAGCGGTGAAGAAAATGAATACGTTGTGCGCGGACTGAAGCTGAACGATGAGTCCAAGCAGGTTTTTGTGGACGGAGAGGAGATCCGTCTGACCCCCATCGAATACCAGATCCTGTTACTCTTTATGAAAAATCCCGGAAGGGTGTACTCCTCGGAGCAGATCTATGAGAACATCTGGCAGGAGGATGCCTACGGTGCCGAGAACACCGTGGCCGTACATATCCGGCATATTCGGGAAAAGATCGAGATCAATCCAAAGGATCCCCGCTATCTGAAGGTTGTTTGGGGCGTGGGATATAAGTTGGAGAAGTAAAAGCGAGGAACTGTTATGAAAAAAAATACGAATAAAAATCTGTTTTTCGGATTTTTAACTTTTTGGTTTGCCATAGGTCTGGTGTCGATCTGTCTGTATCTGGCAGGACTGTGCGCAATTACGGATAAAGAGGTCAGAAACTGCCTTGACGTGGTGAATATTTTTGACGAGAGCAAGGGTTCTTTCCGGAATACAAAGCAATTCACGGATTTTTTTGCCAGAGATATAAGCCAGCTGTCCGAGGATCTGGCCATCGCCTCCCAGATGGAGACCTCAGGCCGCTTTGACGGAGAGAAGAAGATCGATATCATCGACTATTACTATCGCAGAAACGCCGCAAAGAAGCCTGAAAAATTCAACAATCTTCATATCGAATACAAGCTGGCGGATCTGCTGGCATGGGCGAGATACGGTGTGAACTATTATGAGATAGGCGCCACGGAGTGGTCGAATACCTACTCCGATTTATCCGTTGCTGAGCTCAGCGAAACCGGCGAGATCGGTGAGATCGGCGGAAACGAAGATCTTTACACCGTCATCGATGAGACTTTTCTGCCTGCGGACGGCGTAAGCCTGTATGAGAGGAATTACCGGGCAGGCGCGGATGTATTCCGAAGGACTTCTGTCGCAGACAGCGAGCAGTCGGAGATCAGTTTATGTGATATCATTACAAGCGCTGCTAACGACCTTAACAATAATTACAGACGCTACGAGGTGGATGCCCACTTTTTGAGCGGCGTCGGCAACATGAAGTATGTTCTTTTGAATCCGGAAGGAAAGATCCTTCGCAGTAACCTGCGTCTTTCCGGGGAATTTATGAACAGCGATCTTCAGGAGCGAAGTGATGCCCTTTATAAGGCTTTTACCGATAAAAAGGCTTACGTGGTCTACACCTTCGGAACGGCCAGCCTGGACTGCGGAAATATCAATGGCTACAACGAAGCGGAGATCCTGTCCTATGTGAGAGAATACGATTATACCTTCAGGGAAGGCACCAGACTGATGATCTGTGTGCTGGATGAGAACACCCCCGACAAGCTCCTCGGTGCCTATATTCCTGCGGATCTTTACGGAAAAGCAGACGCTAACTATGGCAGGCTTTCCGGTAAGGTTACTTTCTATATCGGATTCATCACGGTGCTGTTTCTGGCTGCGCTGGGCTGCTTCATTGCCTTTACCGTAACGGTTCCGACTTTGGAAAAAGAGCAGGTCAGGGGCTTCCACAAGATCCCCACCCTGTTGGCCGCCGGCATCATGTTCGTTCTGGCAGCCATTCTTGCAGTACCGCCCCTGGCGATGACGGAAGGATACTATTCCCTTTCCGCTTCCTATTCCGATCCTGTTTCCCTGATGCTCTTTGTGGGCTGGGTGTGCATGTTCCTGGAGCTGCTTGCCTTCCTTTACGGCTGGTATTCTCTGGTGCTTCGTATCAAGAGTCGGACATTTTTATCAAACAGCCTGTTTGCCATCCTGTTCCTGGGTAAAAACAGCCTGCCGCGAAAGTTCTTCCGGTTCTGTTATAAGGTTTTGGAAAAGATCACGGGCTTATTCAGAAACAGCGGAAATATCCTGATCAGAAAGATCGTTCCCTATATCTGCTTTTTGATGGTGAACCTGTTCATTCTGGCGCTGGGAAGAATGAGCATAGCGAGCATTTTTCTCTGCCTTATGTTTGATTCGGCCGTGGGTGTGATCCTGTATCTGGAGGATAAGTCCTTTGAGATGATCCGTGAGGCTGTGGAGCGTATCGTGGAGGGAGATCATGCTTACCAGATCGATACATCCAGGATGTTTGACGGAAATAAGCTGATGGCCCTTCAGGTCAATCAGATCGGTGCCGCCATTGAGAATGCGGTCCAGCAGAGCCTGAAGGATGAGCGGATGAAGACCGAGCTGATCACCAATGTATCCCACGATATCAAGACCCCTCTTACCAGCATCATAAACTATGTGGATCTGCTCAAGAGAGAGAATGTGGAGGGTGAGCGTGCCCGGGATTATATCCGTGTACTGGATGAAAAAAGTCAGCGCCTGAAGGTTCTGATCTCGGATCTGGTGGATGCCAGCAAGATCTCCTCCGGGAATATCCAGCTGAACAACACGGTCTTTGATATGAGAGAGCTCATCAGTCAGTCCCTGGGCGAGTTTGAGGACAGGCTCAGTGAGCGGGAGCTAACCGTAGTTTATGATAAGCCCGAAACTCCCGCAAATGTACTGGCGGATTCCGTCAGGACCTGGCGGATCCTGGAAAACCTCATGGGCAATGTGTGCAAGTATGCCATGCCCGGCAGCAGGGTCTATGTGGAGCTGGAGCCTGTCGATGATGGAAGTAAGCAATGCCTTACCATGAAAAACATCTCCGAAACCCAGCTGAACATTTCACCCCGTGAGCTGACAGAGCGTTTCGTAAGAGGCGATGAGTCCCGCAACACGGAAGGATCCGGTCTGGGCCTTTCCATAGCCGGTGACCTGGCCAAGCTTATGAACGGTTCCATGGAGATCCATCTGGACGGAGATCTGTTCAAAGTTATGATCTTTCTTCCCTCAGGAAATCCCAAGGAGGAAGAGACGGAAGAGTGATCCGCGATCATATCTAAATAATGTGTAAAAATAGGCTTGAGTCTTGAAAAAAGCGACTAAATTTCATATTATAGAAAGGGGAGTATCACAGAAAAGAGGAGTGATATTATGAAAAAGAGATTAGTTGCTTTGATGATGACGGCTGCAGTTGTCCTGTCACTTCTGACCGGATGCAGCATGAAGGAGGCAGTAACCTCCCGGAAGGTTGTTCCCAGTGACGATGAGAAGCGTCTGGATGTAACCTTAAAGGCAGATACGGAGAAGGGATATGAGTGGAAGTACATCGCTCTTTCCGGTAACCTGACCGAGTCTCAGTCCGATCTGCAGAATGATCTTTTCAGTGATACCTACATTGAAAAGTATGTTCTGAGCATGAACGATACTCTGACGGACACCCTGGTATTGTTCCTGATCCAGAACGGTGATAATGAAAACGCCAAGGCTTATCTGTACGATATCAGTTTTGACGGTGACAAGATCAAGATCGGTGATCCGGTGGAGAAGACCGTCGGATATGATAAGGATCTGATGGCCGCCATCGAACGGGCCAAGTAAGACGGAAACCAAAGCACCTCTTCCGGATCCGGAAGAGGTGTTTTTTTCAGGAATCTCAAGATGGGAAAGAATAAAAGCAGACAGGAAAAAATAAATAAGCTGCTTCACTTTCACGGAAAGGATATTTTTGAATCTCCCCGTTTCAGGGAGTCTTCCAAGCATATCCAGCATGGAAAAGTGTCCGTCATGGATCACAGCATCCGTGTGGCCAAGACGGCCGTTCTGTTCAGCCGCGGACTGAAGGTGAAGGTGTCGGACCGGGATCTGATCCGGGGTGCACTTTTGCACGACTATTTCGGATACGACTGGCATGGGAAAAAGGTAGGTCTGAATGAGATCCTGCATTTTTACAAGATGCATGGCTTTACACATCCGGGAACGGCGCTGAAAAATGCCGAGCGGGACTTTAAGCTGA
>JAILKJ010000069.1 GCA_024693845.1 Lachnospiraceae bacterium | reverse complement strand
CCACGTCTAAGTTGCGGATGGAGAGCAAGACTTTTTTTTCTTCGTTATCCATTTGCTGCCTCCTCTCCGAAATCCACATAGCTCTTCAAAATCTTCTCATGAAGGTTCCTGATATTCTCGGGTGCCTCGGTCTTAGGCGCTCTTGGATCCAGGAGCCATGTCTTGGCATAATGCGTATCGCTCACCTTAAATACAGGCGGTTCCTTCACCAGATCGATGGCCATGGCATAACTGTTGCGGGGTGCAAAAGTATCTCCCACGATCTTGTTATACAGCGAAGGAGGCGTGCCGGGGATCGAAAACAGATCCGTGCCTTTTTCCGCAAGCTGCGGCAGTGAAGAAAGCAGAGCCCAGGTATAGGGATGCCTCGGATCGTAGAATATTTCCTCTACGGTTCCCACTTCCACGATCTGTCCGCCGTAAATCACGGCTACACGCTCGGCCACATTGGCCACCACGCCTAAGTCATGGGTGATATATACCGTCGTAAAGCCCAGATCCTTTTGCAGATCCTTGATCAGCCTGATGATCTGTGCCTGAATGGTCACATCCAGAGCTGTGGTAGGCTCGTCGCAGATCAGTATCTTGGGCTGGCAGGAAAGCGCTATGGCTATAACTATACGCTGTCTCATACCGCCGGAATACTCGAAGGGATAGTCGTCGAAACGCTTCTCCGGGTCAGGTATCCCGACTTTGCGCATGATATCTATGGTTCTTTCTTTAGCCTCAGCCTGAGAACATTTCTGATGCTTTAAGATAACCGTCATGATCTGTTTGCCGATAGTGATAACCGGGTTCAGACTCGTCATGGGATCCTGGAATACCGTAGCGATCCTGCAGCCGCGGATCTGCTGCCAGTCGTTGGTATACTTAACCTTTGCACAGTCTAAGATGGCATATCCGTGAAGAGTCCTGGTCGCTTCATCGAAGCTTCTGAACTCCACCCTGAAGGCCACGGTCTCAAAAATCCTGTTGCGTACCTCGGGGTCGTTTAAATCCTCACCGATCATCATGGCATTCTTAAATGCTTTGGCAAGCTTGAACCTGAATAAGAGCTTGTCCTTCGTGGGGTAACGGCCGATGGAAAGGACGATCTCACGTGCGATAAGTTCGTTTCTTTTGAGCACCTCGTCAGAAAGTCCGTTCACATTGCCTTCTTTGTCGGGCTTGGCGATCTTTTCTTCCCGGAGTTTCTTCAATTCCTCACTGCGGGCCTTTATTGCGGCAAGCTTTTCGGTATCGGATTTTGCGCTTGTCTCTCTCTTTTTCTTAAGATCGATCCGTTCCTGCTCTATTTTTTTAAGATTCTCACTGCAGGCGGCGATCTTTTTCTGAGTCTTCTCTATCTCGGGTATATCCTCTTCAAGCTTCTTATCAAGCGTCCAGAGGTAATTCTTTGCATCTATGATCGTATCTTCTTCTTCCTTGATACGGCGGTTGAACTCATCCTCTTCCTCGGGGTCGAGGTGTCCGGCATACTTTACTTCGTTCTCCAGCTTTTTGATCTCAAGATACTCTGCCGAACCCCTCTCATACACCGAATACTTGTTGAGCATATCGTAGGCCTTGTTATAGAGCTTCTCGTTAAAGCCCTCCAGCCTGACATCGGTCTTGGACAGTTCGTCATCGGAAAGTATGATGGTTCCGTGAGATACATAGCCGTTGGAATCAAGCATTCCGGCAAATGTCTTGGTCAGCACGGATTTACCGGAACCGGATTCGCCGACTATAGCTAACGATTCGTGTTCATAAATATCAAGAGACACGTTGCGTATGGCCTGCAGCGTCCTGCCGCGGACATTGAACTTTACATCCACATCCTTTAAGGAGAGGAGGATTTTCTTGTCGTTTGTTTCGTTACTCATGGTGAAACCTTTCTGTGGTTAACTATTGGCTCATTACAGCATGTGTGTTCTGGGATCCGAAGCATCGGCCAGATTCTGTCCGAGCACATAAAGTATGATCGTGATCAAGGCAGCAACAAACACCGGAGGCCAGAAAGCCCAGGGGAATGTCCTGAATGCCGTCTGTCCCTGCTGTATCATTCGTCCCAGGGAAGGAACGCTGGCCGAAAGACCGATACCGATATATGACAGGAACACTTCGCTTGAAATATACGAAGGAAGCTCGGTTGCAAGGAGCGTAACGATAACTGAAGTAAGGAAAGGCAGGATGTTCTTCGATACCATACGCGTGATCGGCGTACCCAGACATCTCGATGCCAGTGAATATTCCCTGTCACGGATGATCATAACCTGGTTACGGAAGAAATATGCGATTCCCAGCCACCCGGTGATAGTCAGGGCAAAAACGAGACTCCAGAAACCGGAACCTAAGATATATACCAGCACCGAAACCAGCAGAATACCGGGAACATTGGCTATGATCTGGTAAACAACGAGCATTACCACATCGAACTTCTTGGAATATCCCCATACCGCTCCCATGAGTATACCTATGGTCATATTGATGGCGGCGCATATAAAGGACAGCGTCAGTGAAGTCTTTGAGGATGCGATGATACCGTACAGTATGGAATTGCCCATAGCACCGGTACCCAGCAGATATTTGAACGAAAATCCGCCGAAAAATGCCATCGCAGCCTTCGGGCTTAAGTTATAGGTCAAAGGATTGGTAACATTCTCCATAGGATCATATACCCAGAAAGAGGGCATAATAAATGCGGTCAGGAGAATGATGACCATCAAAGCGATCATCACCAGATTGATCTTCTTGCGGAAGAATACCCTGAACACCGATTTCCAGTAGGAATAACGGGGAGCGATGATTTTTTCGGATTCAATGGCATCTGTTTTGTCAAGGAATCTGAAGAGAGCATCTTCGTCATTTGTATCAGTTAATTGAGTATTGACATTTTGAGCAGGAGCACTCATCTTCCTCCACCCCCTTCCTCTGAAAGAGATATTCTCGGATCATACTTGGCCAGCAACAGGTCACCCGCTATCAGCGCAATGATCTCAAGTGAAGTGTAGAACACTGTACAAGCAACGATAATACCGTTGTCATGTGAGTTCAACGCTACAGTGAGCAGAT
>JAILKJ010000077.1 GCA_024693845.1 Lachnospiraceae bacterium | reverse complement strand
ATTATCCGATTTAGCAGCTGCAATATCTGTAATACAGATATAGTCATCTATGTCTTCATACGATACCGTAACCGGTATTCCCTGAACTGTAATAACTCTATTTTTTGCCATTATTCTGTTCCCCCTTCTCCTTATTCATCTTCTCCATCCTCACATAATACTCGAGCAAGCGCAGAAAGTACTTAGGAACACGCTTCTTGCCATGCTCCCAGTCACTTACTGTCATATAGGGAATTTAAAAGTACTCACAAAACTGATGCCTGTTCATGCCGGTACTTTCCCTAAGCTCGATCAAAATATCTTTTGCTCATTCATTCAGAGATGTGATTTATCAGGCTGTTTTTATTTAGACTATTATAATACTTACAATACTTCTCCCAATGATTCTTCATCATAAAACTTTCAATCATATAAATAACGCAGTGTCTCTCACAGCTTAAAATATTTTTGTAATTATGATAATACTCATATAAGAACTCGAATCTTTCTATTCTGCTAACACTACAGTAGGTTGACATTATATCTCTTCTTCTCATTTTCATCCCTCTTTTTACATTCCAAACATTTGTTCGTATATTATAATATAATGTATTGTGAATGAAAAGATAAAATAATATAAAACCAAAGAACTAATAATAACAACCTGATCCTGAGCAAATATTTTTCTTTCCTTACCTGATTATCATTAGTTACCTGAACTCTTATAATACTTAATACTAAACCTCCAGAAAAGATATGCCAACATATACAGCACAATTCCCACAAAAGGAGCGATATACATAAATATTTCAGAATATGCTGCCATATCGTCCTTACGAAGAATAAATTGAGCAGGGAAATAATTTACAAAAGCAAACGGAACAATGAAGGTCATAACAAACTGTATCGCCTTATGGAAAATGCTCATAGGATAACCTGAAAATTTGCGCATATTCCAGTAGAATACTTCCTTAAGCATATTTGTTTCAAGCAGATATATATTAAGAGTAGCCAAGAAAAGAAAAATGGCTCCCTGAATCAGCACACCACCAATTATTGCGAATACATAATACAGTACTCTGAGTGGAGTCCAAACCACCCCTAGCTTTGCTGCCGAAATTACAAATAATAATATTCCTAATCCACCGTGGCCCACTGCTGCAAACCAGTCTGCGTTTGCAAATATCAGCTGAAACAAAAGTCCTCTCGGCCTCAGAATATATCTGTCAAAACTGCCGTCTCGAACTGTATGCCCAAAGTCTCTTAATCCTGTGAAAAAAATGATAAGTATTCCATACGTCATATATACCAGGCTGAACAGTAACAGCATTTCATATATATTCCAGCCATTGATACTATCGAATTTCGTCAGTGTAAAATAGATGACAATTATACTTGTTGCTTCTCGCATAAATACAGCCAGCGAACGCAAAATAGCATCTACTTTATATTGAAACCAAGAACGGAATATCATCTTTGTATAGGTCGCAGAAAGCTTTATTACATCATTTTTCATTATATCAACCTCCCTGCACAACCATTTTCTTTTGTCCCTTAATCCAGAGCAGCTTACCAATAATCATCAATACTAAAATCCAAACAATCTGTTTTACAAAGCACATTCCGATTTCCGCCGCACCGATGTTTCCAAGGTATATCTGTACCGGCGAAAAATAGATTGATGCAAAGGGTGTAAAGTTAATTACCCCGCTCATCCATTTAGGCATAAACCACAACGGTATCATGGAGCCCGACAAAACATTGATGAATACATTTTTAATTGTCATAATGGCCCACACATTTATGAGCCAGAAAGAAAGCATCTGGAACATAAAGCTGATGCTCCAAAGAACTCCGTAACCTAAAATTGCGCTTAGTATAAATAATACAAAGTTTCCGGCTCCTGCAGGTGCTTCCATGCCAATAAAGAAAATGGCTAAAAGCAGTGCCGGTATAAAATGAAATATCAGCTTAAAGACAGCTGTCCCGAGATTTGTTGCCAACATTCTTCCGTGAAAGCTGACAGGCAGTAGCATCTCGGTAGCTATACTGCCGTTGTTAATCCTGCTTGAGAGGTAAAAATCGTCTACGGCAAAGAAGGATTCAAGGCACAGCGACAGAATGAAATTGGTTGTCACCATGGTCATTGTTATTCCGTCAACCGCTTCTCTTGTTCCATACAGCGATTTATATATCTCCACAAAGATAAACAGCCTTATCATCGTATTGAGAATTCCCATCCAATGATCCAGCCTGTATGCACTTTTACTCAAAAAGCTTTTTTTCGCAAAAGCCAGATAAGGTGTCAGTCCCATTCTCACACCTCCCCGTTGTACATCTTCTGAATAATGCTTTCGATTTCAGGCTCATTTACGGTTACGTCTTTTACATTATAAGTATCGAGGATTGTATGCATAAGTCTGTTAACGTCCACCACCTGATTATCAAAGGTAAAGCTGTATTTTCTGTTATCCTGCTTTTCGATAATTATGTCCTTTATGGAAGCAACCTCCATATCCTGATTCATTTCTGCGATAAGCTGTCTGGTGGTTCCGTACTTGCTCCTTATTTCTGCCAACGAGCCATCATACATTATTTTTCCCTTGTCAATAATGATGATTCTTTTGCAGGTCTGTTCGATATCTTGCATATCGTGTGTAGTAAAAAGCATGGTAACGTCATCCTGCTCGTTCAGTTCTTTAATGAACTTACGAATGGTTTCTTTTCCGATGATATCTACTCCGATGGTAGGCTCGTCAAAAAAAACAATCTGTGGGGAATGCAATAATGCAGCAACTATATCAGAGCGCATTCTTTGTCCCAAAGACAATTGTCTGACCGGTTGATTTATAAATCCTCCCATATCAAGCATTTCAACGAATCTGTCTAGATTCTTTTTATATAAATCATCCGGAATTCTATAAATAGCACGAAGCAGTTCAAAACTGTCAATTACGGGAAGATCCCACTGTAACTGTGATTTTTGTCCAAATACTACACCGATTCCTGCAACATAGTCTTTTCTCTGCTTATAAGGAACGTATCCGTTTACATTGATTGTACCGTTGTCCGGGCAAAGAATTCCCGACAGCATCTTTATAGTGGTCGATTTGCCTGCGCCGTTAGGTCCTATAAATCCCACCATCTCTCCTTTTTCTATAGAGAGGCTTATGTCCCTGACTGCTTCTTTTTTCTCAAATTTGGGTACAAACATATTTGCAATCATACCCGGAATTCCTGCACTTCTTTTACTTACCTTGAAGGTTTTGGAAACATTTTCAACTTCTATAAAACTCATTTTCTTCTCCTTACTCTCAGTGTCACTTTCTGCTATCATCAGCCGTTCTCACTTATTGCTTTTGCAGTCTTGATACTTTCGGACAAATCTTCCTGCTTAATATGAACAGATTTTATCTTTGTACAGCTTAATATATGTTCTATAACTTCCTTGGATGTCACATGATTGCTGTTGTAACGAATCTGTATTTTGTCGTTATCTATGCGATACTGCTCAATCTCCAAATCGGACAGATCCGGCAGACGGCCTTCATATTGGACAAAGCACTCATCCATTGGTATGAAGCGTTTATGAAGCTCTTCTATATCTCCGTAAAATACAACCTGACCCTCATTTAATAAAATAATCCTGTCTGCCACATTCTTTATGTCTTCCATATTGTGAGAAGCAATTATCACCGTACTTCCTTCTCTTTGGCACTTGCGAACTATTTCATAGAAGGCCTCCTTACCGTTTTGGTCCAAACCAAGGCAAGGTTCATCGATCAGATAGAGCTTCGCATCTCTGCAAAAAATCGTTCCAAGCTCAGCTCTTCTTCTCATACCAAATGAAAGGTCTGTTACTTTCAAATCCATATATTTTTCAAAGTCCAGTGCTTCGGAAACACTTCTTAATCTGTCATCAAAATCACTTTTTTTAAGCCCATACACTATAGGAATTTTGTTGAAGTAATCCCTTATATTCTCTTTTTCATCAAAAACTGGTACTTTTGCAAATAAAGCTGCCGTTTCTCGCAATGTCGCTATATTTTTACCCAGAGGATTACATCTATTAACATAGATTTCTCCTGATTCAGGCTGAAGCAATCCTGCTAAAAGTTTCAAAAAAGTCGTCTTTCCAGAACTAGAGGCACCAATCACCCCAACAACTTTCCCCTTTGGAATGTGAAGATCAATATTCTTTAACACAAATTTAATAACTGAATTACATATTACCATTTCTATGTTCTCTCTTAGTTCAAATAATTTTTATTTTCGCCATCTAGTTTCATAATTGTGTAACATAAAATTACCCCTTGTATCATACCAATACAAGGGGTGTGGGACATACAATATCTACTTTGGGATAAACACATTTACAATGAACATTCCATCCTCTTCATAAAAATCAGTAAGTCCCTCATAGGCATCAACGATATCCATAATCTGTCTGACGCCAAAACCATGCTGATCTGATTCCGGTTTGTTTGATTTTAGTTCCGGATTAATATCTAGCACTGAATTTGAAATTCTATTTTTAACAGTGAAAGCATCATAGCCCTTTTTTTCAAAGACCTTAATTACCAATTCCTTCTTGGGTTCGATTCTCTCATGTTCAATTGCATTATCTATTGCATTAGAAAATACCGCAGAAAAATCTACTCCCTTCATTTTGTCAAAGGAAGCCTTTCCGACTTCAACCTTAACATCAATTCCTTCTAATGTCGCCATTTCAAGTTTTGCATTAAGAATGTGATTAAGCAACGGATTTCCTGTCTCTACATAGCTTCGAACTGCGTTTAGTTTATCCAGAATTTCCGAAATATAATTTTTCGCACTCTGATAATCCGCATTATTAATGTACGAGGTTACTACCATCAAATGGTTTCGCATATCATGCTTAAGCTTTCTGGTGTTCTGATGAAGCAGTTTGATTTCCTCTTCCTGCTTACTAATCTCATCCATCTGCCATTTGTAGGATTCAAGTTCATATTTCAGGTCCTTATTTTCGGCTTCAAGAGAAAGTAGTTTTTCCTGTAATTCTTTTGTATTTTTTTTATTCGAACCAATCATCTCATATACCTCAATATACTTGCCTTAGCACTAGCTGCGTAAGCTTTTCCTATTGGTAACATGTCACCTGATTCAAGAACAACCTCCTCCTGTTTCAAAGTTCTAATATGTTCCTGGTTTACCAAAAATCCCTTATGTATTCTGATGAAACCTTCATTTTTTAGATTATCTTCAATACCAGAAATAGTTGCTCTCATTCTATAGGTTTCATTTGCAATATGAATAATAAGATAATTTGCTTCTGCTTCAAAATACATAATATCCGAACTGAGCAGCTTAACTGTATCTCCACCGGATTTAAAAGAAAAATATTTGTCACGACTATCAAATTCTTTCTTGCAATCCATTAATACTTGCGTTAATTCTTCTTCGAGATATTTCTTACGAACAAAGGCAAAAGGGTGATACTTAAAACTGTCATAAACCAATTCGTCATGTGCTGTTACAAATACTATTAACGGTGCATTCTTTCTTTCTGACAATCTGGCTGCAACATCCATACCACTCATCCCTGGCATATCTATATCCAGCAGCACCAAATCGATATCATTTTCCTTTAGAAGACTTTCACCATTATAACAAACTAACACCTCTGCTTTAGATAATTTATTATTACAAGTCAACCTCTCGATTATCAGACTAATATTTTTACAAATCTCAGCCTCATCATCGCATACAACTATTTTCAACATTATTATCAACAACCTCCATAAAACATTTTCTTACAGTTCAAAAGTCTCAAATGTTTCTGATGTTGATGCCAGATTATAAATTTCTTCATAGGCGTCATAAAATAGTAAATCATTCTTTATAAGATAACTATCTCCTTATATCATCTGAAAAACCTTCAAAGCCTCCATAATAGCATCTTCCTTCTCTTTAGGGCACTGTGGCTGCTTTGTATCCTCCGACTTCGGCAGATTATAATTCTCTGCCAGTTCAATACCGAACTTTCTCTTCACCTGTGCAATATACAAACTACTTACCTTCATCCCATCATTATGCTCAGCCACATACTTCTTTATCTTTTCATATGTTGCCTTTGTTTCAGCAGAAGTGCCCTCTAATTCAGCTACATCAATATCCACATCAATATAATCATCCGGTTTCTGACGGAGTTGGGAAAGAAGAACAACCGTCTCCACATGCACCGTTCCGGGAAACATATCTACGGCGCAGGCCAGTTTGAGCTCGTAGCCGGCCTTCTGTATGATCACCAGATCGCGGGCAAGGCTGGTGGGCTTGCAGGAAATGTAGACGATGGTATCAACACCATAGGACAGGATCTTGGGAAGTGCCTTGGGATGGATCCCATCTCTGGGCGGATCGAGAATGATCAGATCCGGCTTGTCCTGAATGGAATCGATAACCTTAAGCACATCGCCTGCGATGAATTCACAGTTATGTAAACCATTAAGTTCTGCATTCTCCTTCGCTGCTTCGACAGCTTCTTCAACGATCTCCACTCCGATGACCTTCTCAGCGACAGGCGCCATCATCTGCGCTATGGTTCCCGTTCCCGAATACAGATCAAAGATCACAGGCTTCTTACCGGAACCCAGGCTGTCCCCGCAATAGCCTCTTGCGGTCTCATATAACACCTCAGCCCCCGTAGAGTTGGTCTGAAAAAAAGAAAAGGGAGAGATCTTAAAACGAAGACCCAAAAGTGTCTCATAGAAATAATCCTTGCCGTACAGAAGCTCACTTCTATCGGCCTTTACCACATCCGCCACCGAATCATTCACGATATGGAGGATACCGGCGATCTTTCCTTCCACTATGCCTTCTTCCCGTAGCAGACCCTCATAACGGTCAGGATCCTCATATAATTTACATAACTCATTGACAAACTTTGCCGGTATATTTTCTTTTCCGGGATCCTCAGAGGTGGTGACAAGAGCGATCAAAATCTCTCCCGTATGGGTAGCCTTTCTGATCAACAAATGACGAAGATATCCTGCCTGCCGCATCCTGTGGAAAAAACTCAACTCCTCCCGCACAGCGAAATCCAGCACTGTTTTCAGGATCAGACGGAAATCTTCATCCACGATCCGGCAGGAATCGACGGTAACGATATCATAGAAGCTTCCTCTCTTGTGCATCCCGAGAGCCATAGGCCCGTCCTTTTCGATATCACCGAAGGAAAATTCCATCTTATTCCGGAATGCAAACTGCCGCGGACTGGGCTTGATCCCTTCAAACAGCCTGTCAAAGGCTTCCGTGTTGTCCTCCGGCTTCTGCGTATCGATATAAACCTCTTTCAGAATGTCCCTTACCTGCTTCTCTTTGAGGCTAATTTGCTCCCCATATGGTAGAGTTTGATAGCTGCAGCCACCGCACCCTCCCACCTGGCCAAAATGCGGGCAGGGGCTTTCCCCCTCTGCCGAAGATCTTTCCGTAACCGCCAGAAGATCGCCCTGGGCCTGTCCGTGGCGCTTTTTCCTCACACGACATTCCACCGTCTGTCCCGGAAGAACGTTTTTCACCAGAACCTCTCCCTCCGGCGTCTCTACGATTCCCACATTGGGAAACCGCAGGTTTCTCACTTTTCCCTCGAGTATATCTCCTTTTTTCATTTTATGTAAACCTTTCGTGTCTCTTCTTCCATCTAAAAGGCGGGGTCCCATACGGGATCCCGCCTCAACTTGCTTTGTCACGGGCAGATGTCGCATCTGCCTCCCCGTGCAGTCTTATGACTCGGTCTTAACGGCCTTCTCAACCTTCTCATCATCAATATCATCGAAGAAATCGTCATCAAAATCATCATCAAAGTCATCATCAAAATCTTCGAGATAATCCGGTGTAAAGTACAGATATACCGCATACGCAATGGCAGCTACTGCAGCAATGGCACCGATCACCGCAAGGATGCATACAATGGTGCGAGAGAACTTCTTCTCTTCTTCCTCTCTCTGAAGCATGTTGCCTGCCTTGATCATGGAGATGACATCTTCTACTCTTGCCTTGTTCATATGTAAGTCCGCCTTTCTCTAGGATAGTGTATTGCAATATCTACTGCTATTTTAGCACAGATCTTTGCTTCTTACCACAATAAATCGCCAAAACTTTAAAGCTTTTCCAGCTTGGCAAAGGCTGCATACATGATCTTTTGACCATATTCCTCAAAGGCCACGGTCACCTTCACATCCTTGGGACCTTCCTCCATAGCAAGAACCTTTCCCTTGCCGAATTTCTGGTGTTTTACGCTGTCACCGACCTGATAGGAAAGCCGCCTTGCTCCGGCTCCCGCCACTCCCGTGCTCTGTCTTGCGGCCACATCCGCTGTTGCAAGGAAAGGCTTTGCCTTCACCGGTGTGACGGATGATCTGACGATGGCTTCCTTTCTGGCCTTAGGAAGTGTCCTGCCACCCGGAGTCTGATAGGGTGTTTTGAAAAGAGGCTTCCTGTCGGATTCGGAAAAGCTATCCTCATAATCATCGTCTCCGAAAGGGCTGCGGGATTTCGGGAATCGGTTATCCATCAGCGCCGGCGGAATCTCTCTGACAAAACGGCTCACAGGATTGTACTGGGTCTGTCCCCGAAGCATCCTGGCTCTGGCACTGGTAATGGTCAGCTCCTCCTTGGCCCTGGTGATCCCCACATAGGCCAGTCTCCGCTCCTCCTCCAGGTCTTCCTTATCCCCTGAAGAGATCGTGATATATCCGGGAAAAATGCCATCCTCCATGCCTGCAAGGAACACATGGGTAAACTCCAGTCCCTTGGCTCCGTGGATGGTCATCAGCAATACTCTGTCATCATCCTCCTCCACAGAGTCGATATCGGCCACCAGAGCCACCTCCTCCAGAAAGGCGGATAAACTTGCATCCTCATGAGTCTCTTCAAAGGATACCAGGGTGGAAAAGAGCTCGTCGATGTTTTCCATCCTGACATCGAATTCCTCATCCGTCTCGCTCTCGTTTTCCAGATATTCCTCATATCCGGTAACGTTCATGATGTCTTCCAAAAGCTCTGACAGCGAGCAGGAAGATAAGCTGTTTCGAAAGCTCCTGATCAGAGCCGTAAAGTCATTGATCTTGGACGCTGCCTTCCCCAGGCCGGGAACCTGATCTGCCTCCATAAGTCCCTCCAGAAAGCCAATCCCCTTTTCCTGAACATAAGCTTCGATCTTGGAAACGGTGGTGGCTCCGATGGAACGTTTGGGCACGTTCAATATTCTCTTAACTGCCAGATCATCACGGCCGTTGTCCACGGTCTTTAAATAGCTGAGCAGATCCTTGATCTCTTTTCTGGCATAAAAGTTCAGTCCTCCCACGATCTGATAAGGGATATTTCTTCTTACCAGATGCTCCTCTAAAAGTCTGGACTGGGCATTGGTCCTGTACAGAATGGCAAAATCCTTATATGCCCTGCCTTCACGACTGCCTTTGGCGATCTCACCCGCAATATAATCCGCCTCCATGACTGCCGTATCAAAGGGTCTGTAATGGATCAGTCTTCCGGCTCCCGCCTCGGTCCAGAGGGATTTCTCTTTTCTCCCCTGATTGTTTGCAATCACACTGTTGGCTGCATCCAGAATATTCTGGGTGGATCTGTAATTCTGCTCCAGTCTTACCACATGCGCATCCGGATAGACTCTCTCAAAATCCAAGATGTTGCGAATGTTAGCACCGCGAAACTTGTAGATGGACTGATCGTCATCACCCACAACGCAGAGGTTTCTCTTACCGCCGGCCAAAAGCTCCACCAGCCTGAACTGCGCCGTATTGGTATCCTGATACTCATCCACCATCACATATTCAAACCGGTCCTGATAGCTTTTCAGGACATCGGGATTGGACTGAAAGAGCGTAACGGTGTGAAGGATCAGATCATCAAAATCCATGGCGTTGTTTCTTCTCAGTCTGCTCTGATACTCCCTGTAAGCCGCACTGATCCTGGACTTGGAAAAATCGCCGAAGGTCCTGTTGGCAAATTCCGTCTCGTCGATCAGCTCATTCTTGGCATCGGAGATGGCATTCAGAATGGTCCTTTCCTTCAGCTGCTTGGTATCGATCTGCAGATAACGGCAGACCTCCTTCATCAGGCTTTTCTGATCATCGGTATCATAGATGGTAAAATTGCTGTCAAAGCCGATCCTGTCAGAAAACCGCCGCAGAATCCTGGCACAGCTGGCATGGAAGGTGGCTACCCAGACACTGTCGGCACCCTTTCCCACCAGGTTATCCACCCTGGTCTTCATCTCGCCTGCGGCCTTATTGGTAAAAGTGATGGCGCAGATATTCCAGGGATTCACATTTTTCTCACCGATCAGATAAGCGACCCTGTGGGTCAGCACTCTGGTCTTGCCGCTTCCGGCTCCCGCCAGTATCAAAAGAGGGCCCTCCGTCTGGAAAACAGCCTCCCTCTGTCTCTCATTTAATGAATCAAAAATCGCGTTATTCATGTTAGCACCTGCTTACTAAAATCCCCTGATCCGGTCTTCGGAATCATCCTCCGACTTATCCAGGCTTCTGATCTGTACAAAATAGCTGTATTTGTCGTTTACAACAACCTCGACCCTGTCACCGACCTTTTTCCCCATCAGTGCTTTTCCCATGGGGGATTCGATACTGATCAGTCCCTTAAGGGAATTGCTGCGGATCGTGGTCACGATCTTGTAGACTTCTTCCTTATCATCCTCTTCCACATAGACTGTGACCTTCGTATTCATGCCTACCTCATCCTCCTTGGAGGAATCGTCTATGATCACGGCTGTTTTGATCATGTTTTCCAGATAACGGATCCGGCTTTCATTCCTGTTCTTAGCCCGCTTGGCAGCGTGATACTCGAAATTCTCACTCAGATCGCCCTGGGCTCTTGTTACCTTTACATCCTCCAAAAGCTGCGGACGCAGCTCCAGCTTTCTGTGGTCGATCTCCTGCTGCATTTTATCAATATCCGATTTTGTCAAACGATCTCTCATTGTTTTACTCCCACATAGGACAATTCTATCTGCATCTCGATCCTGTAATCCGGCCAGCGTTCCGATGCTTCCTTAAGTACCTGCTCCCTGAGCTCATCCGTCGGCGTTTCATACTTCTCCGGTATGACAAGATCGAATTTCATACAGGTCACCCCGCTATCCTCACGCAATCTGAAATCGTGAAGACTCAGCCTCTCATCGATGCCTGAGAGCAGCTGCTTCATCTCCTCTTTGCACTTGGTCCTCGTATCGTCATCCGTACGCACGGGATCCATATGGATGATGGCAAGCATACCAAGCTCGTTCATCAGATCCTGTTCCGCGCCGTCGATCACATCATGCAGATCAAAAATATTACCGCTGCCGTCCACCTCGGCATGGAGTGAAACCATCTTTCTGTCCGGACCGTAATCATGTATGATCATATCATGGATATCCAGAATGCCGTCGCGCTGTATCACGATCTCACGGATCCTCTCCACCAGTGCGGGATCCGGCAGCTCTCCCAGTAGCGGCGAAACCGTCTCCTTGAGCATATTGAATCCGCCCACCAGAATGAAGACGGAAACCAAAACACCTGCCCAGCCGTCCACGTTGATCCGCCACAGTCTGAAAACACCCACGGAAAGAAGCACGACAAGGGTGGAGAGGCAGTCACTCAAGCTGTCGAAAGCAGTTGCCTTCAAGGCAGTGGAACCGATCTTTTTACCGATATGGGAATTGTAGCTTGCCATATACAGCTTGACCAGGATGGAAAGTCCCAGTGCTAAAAGTAAGCTTTTGCTAACTATTATCTCTGAAGGATGGATCAGCTTGCCGATGGAACTTTTCAGAAGTTCAAAGCCCATGAGAAGAACGAAGAAGGAAACACCCAGAGAAGATATGTATTCCATTCTCCCGTGACCGAAGGGATGCTCACTGTCCGCCCTCCGGCTGCCGAGCCAGAAGCCCGTCAGGGTGATGATGGAGGACGCAGCATCCGACAGGTTGTTAAAACCGTCCGCCACAATGGCGATGGATGCGCTTACGGTTCCGATCAGATATTTTACAGCAAAGAGCAGCAGATTCAGGCAGATCCCGACAATACTGCAGACCTTGCCGTAGATCACTCTCTGCTGCTTTTCTTCCGCTTTCTTATGTTTGATTATCAATCCTGCTATAGCTGTGATCATAATACAGCATTATAACACAATCGTTTCCATTACTCAAAGTACAGATTCAGATCCACATTCCCGGAGATTCCCGGCACGCTTCCGGTTTCGGAATACTGCCACATTTTGAAATCATATGGGTAGTCCGGCTTCTCCCGATAGTCCGCCAGCCACTTATCATACTCCTCCAGCTGTTCCAGATACAGCCTGGTGGTAAAACGCTTTGCGTTGGAATAGATCATGGGCGTCAGCCCTTCTGCCTTTATCCTGTCGCAGAAAGCCTTTGATACCTCGGTCAATTGGGCCGGTGTCACGTCTGCATTCCTGGCACCCTCTGCCAACACGATCTCCGTATCGAGAACGACCGGCATCGCCAGCTGATAGCCTGCCACGGCATCGATCACATAGTTAGCTTCCTCGACAGCCTCCTTTGCGGTAACTGCCGTTGAGAAAAAGTAAACGCCCACCTTGATGCCCGCCTCGGTGGCTCCCTCGATATTCTGCAAAAACTTATCATCCGTTACCAGCTCGCCTGTTTCATAGCCTCTGGCTCCCATACGGATGATGGCGAATTTCACGCCGCTGGCGGCAACCGTCTGCCAGTCGATGTCTCCCTGGAACTTTGAAACATCGATGCCGAAGATCGCCTTTCCGCCGTCGTATGTCTTCTGCCGGCCCTCTCCGGAAAACGCATCCAGACGATAGGGATTGCTCCTGATCCCTTCCACAAGAGGCACACGCATATAGCCGTTGGCGATATCATATACGGTAACCGTTTTTACTTCCTGCTTCGGGATATACTCTCCTCTGCTCTCTCCCGCGTCCGTCAGGATGAGTTCTCTTGCCTCAAGCTCCTGCTGCGTCCGCAGAGCATCGTGCCCCGCATTGACTTTTCTGGCTTCCTCTCTGGCATTTAGCGCCTGCTCGGATACCAGCTTCGCCTCATCTCTTGCCTGCTGCAGGAAATATCTGGGTGCCCAGGCACCCGCCAGTAAAAACAAAGCGGAAACCGCCCAGGCCACCATGAGCCTTTGCTGCTTTCTCCGTTTCTTCCTTGCTTCCAGCGCCACTGCCACAAAGCCCATTGCGCAGAAAAGTGCCAGCGCACTTCCCGCAATGCTCCAGACCTTTCCGGCTGCCACGGCTCTTTCCATGGTGGCCAGGCTGCTCTGACTTGTTTCATAGGCCGCATCCAGGCTTTCAAGATCCCTGTCCGCATCCACCTGCTCTGCCTCGGGAGCAGGGCGGTAACTGATGACATTGCTCGTTCCGCTTGCCGTATAGCCGTTATAGAGTTTTGCCACGATCTGATCCCCGGGCTTCACATCCGGGATCTGAATATCCATCTGTGTCTCACCGGCTGCAAAGGGCTGCAGACCGGACCAGGTCTGGCCTCCGTCATGACTGTAATCATAATATACGATGGAGGTTTCCGGTTCGTTGCCGCAGATATGATAGGTCTGCAGACCTGTCTCATTGGCATCGTACTCTCCCTCGGCAAGCCAGGTAAGGTTCACCTCCTCGGGGCCGCTTTTATCCGGTTCCACGGTCTCATCAGGCACCATAAAGGAATCTTTGACAAATTCCGTAAAGTCCTTTGTTCCGTCCTTGGACTTCAAATGATAATATTTGGCCACAGCCGTGGCGTCCATTTTTCCGAAGGCCTCCCAATTGGCCTCCCCTTCGATATAGGCCGCATCCTGCTCATGATCCGCATAGCAGTGCTCGATGAGGATCGCCGGCATATTGCGGACCACCGACTCGCGGATGATCCCGTAGTAATCCGTCCCCCTGTCATTGAGGCGCACCTTGGTTCCCCGCCGTGTCAGACCAATATCGGAGAATTCGTCCAGAACAAGCTCTCCCAGAGAACGCATCTGGGCATAGTTTAACCCCTTGCTGGGGATCCATACTTCGGATCCGAACATCGTGTGTTCTTCAGACATATTAAAGTGGAGGCTGATCAGTACATCAGCCCCCGCTTGCTTTGCTGTATCTGCCCTGTTGCTTAAGGACATATCCGTTTCCGCATCGGGATCGGTGATGATGACCTCTACATTTTCATAGGTCTCCAGCTCCTGCTTCATCGCCTGAGCCGTTACCCTGGTCATGTATTTTTCCACCATTCCCTCATGCTGCAGACCGTTGTTCCCGCCTCCGTGGCCGGGATCCAGCGCTATCGTGATCGGCATGTTTTCTTTTCCTTACTTTAGTCTTTTTTATGCTTGCCGCGGGTAGCTTCCTCGGAAGAGTCGGCGGGCATTTTTTCCTCCCGGATCTGATCCACCAGCTTTTCGATGAGAAGCTTCTTGGCATATACATCCACGCAGAGCATGGTGATGAAGGCAAAATGCTGGAGGAAGTCCTTTTCCTGGCCTTCGGCGTCGCCGAACAGCTCTCTGGAGAACCCGAAGCTCTGCTCTACATTGCTCTTTAAAAGCTCCACCTCCTGGTCCCTTAAGCTGAAGACCTCATCATAGATATCCTTCAGCGATCTGTCGTCATCGGTGTGAAAATACCGCTCCGTCAGGGGGCCTAAGATCTCCTGAATATCGTTGATGGACATCACATTCTTGAAGTAGTAGATGAAAATCAGGACCAGCATATGCTCCTTGGAATACTTCTTCTTCACAGGGGGCGGCAGAAGATCATTCTTGGCATAGTTATTGATCATGGTCTTGGTCAGGATCTTGTCCGTCTCCGGATGCCTGGTGGTGGCCTTCATCCTGCTGTCCATGAAGGTAGTGACCTGATCCATATACAGGTCGATGTTCGGCAGATCCGCCGAATCCACGTGTCGGATCCTGTCAAAGCTTTCCAATATGCTCTTTAGTAGATCTTCATTTTTATCTGATATTGTCATTTGCCTGCTCCTGCAAAAATCTTCATACCACATTATATAGTATTCAAAACCATTTGTCTACTTGCTCTTTTTGACGAAACCCGGGATCTGTGTTAAGATAGGATTAATTTAAAACTGTAAATCATCACCGCGCTAAAGTGATGCAGACAGATAAGGAAAGGAATCTTTGAAAAAATGATCAAGGAACTTCGCTCCGAAGCCGTGGAGCAGCTGTTTGAAGCCATACTGACACTGAAGGATACAGAAGAATGCCATACTTTCTTTGAAGATATCTGTACCGTTAACGAGATTCTGTCTCTTTCCCAACGCCTGGAGGTGGCAAAGATGCTGGGGGAGAAAAAGACATACATCGAGATCGCCGAAAAGACCGGCGCCTCCACTGCCACCATCAGCCGCGTCAATCGCTCCCTGACCTACGGGAACGGCAGCTATGACATGGTCTTTGAGCGGATCAAGAAAGATAAATGAGAAAATGCGTTAAAAAGGCCCGGGAGCATCTCTCCCGGGCTTCTTACTGTTCTTATTTCATTATCAGGTGAATAATGCGACGGTATTTCTGTGCTTATTCTCCATTTCCCTTTTCTGCATCATCAGTCTGTAGGTATCCAGCGTCTGCTGCTTCTGCAGCTTCGAGACATAATCGCCGTACTCCGTATCTCCCATCCTGCTGATGCCGCTGGTCAGATTGTAGGCGGTGTTCCGATTGGAATTATAGGCATATTCCAGAGCGTTGGTCTGGGCACCCACCGTTGACCGGGAGCTGTTGATGGTCTCAAGCGCCTTGTCGATAGCCTTAAGATCCACATTTCCGCTTGTTACATCGAAATCCTCGATCCCCAGATCGGTAAGGGTTGCATTGCCGAAGTTGATCTGCTTGCCGGTACCGTTGCTGTCCATAGCGATCTGCACATTACCTGCGCTGCCGTCAAGGAGATTCTTCTCATTGTAGCTGGTCATACCCGCTATATCCGTGATCCCCTGCTTGAGCTGATCGATCTCGGACTGAATGGACTGCCTGTCGCTGTCGGAAAGAAGACCGTTGCTTGCCTTAACACCGAGCTCCCGCATTCTCTGCAGATAATCCGTAACCTGGCCGAGAGCACCGTCTGCAATATTCAGGGCATTCTTACCCTCAGAAATATTGTCGGCCCCTACGTTATAGCCTCTTACCTGTGCATCCTCCTTCTGAAGGATCGCCATTTCGGAAGCGCCGTCCGCGGCACGGTTGATCCTGCTGCCGCTGGATAAGGACTGTGAATAATGATTGTAAGCACCATATCCGCCGATTGCCGAAATGCCCATGCAAATCACCTCTGTTCCCACGAAAACACATATTGATAGCTATAGTAAATATACCACATTTCACTAATAAAGGAAAGGGGTATTTCACTTAACTGAGCATTTTTACCGCATCATACGTCCAGCTTCATATCTCCGTCCTTGATCCAGCCCGCCTTTTTAAGAAGAAGGGTGAAAAGGAAGGAAAGAACTGCTGTCAGTACAAAATGAAGCAGGATGATCTTTGCAAGAGTCGCTCCTGCACCGATCTCAGGCGCCATGGTCTGATAAGTGGTGATCTGTCCCACAAGACCCGCAGAACCCATACCGGAACCTGTTGCATTGTTGGTCATATGAAGGACCAGGGTCGATACCGGTCCCAGCACCGCACTTGTCAGGATGGCCGGCAGCCAGATAACGGGCTTTTTCACGATGTTACCGATCTGAAGCATACTCGTTCCCAGGCCCTGTGCAAGGAGGCCGTTCACGCCGTTGTCCTTGAAGCTGGCAACGGCAAAGCCTACCATGTTAGCGCAGCATCCTGCGGTAGCCGCACCGGCCGCAAGACCGGACAGGTTCAGGATGATGCCCAGAGCCGCGGAGCTGATGGGCAGTGTTAAGATGATACCCATCAGAACGGATACGATGATGCCGCCCACAAAGGGATGTGCTTCCACATTAACGTTGACAAGCTGTCCCAGAAATGCCATAAACGCGGAGATCGGAGGTCCAAGGATCAGACCTACTGCAGAACCGCTGACAATGGATACAAAAGGGGTGATCAGGATATCCACCTTGGTCTTGCCGCTTACCAGATGTCCGATTCCGATGGCCACCATGGCTGCGATGAAAGCGCCGAGAGGTTCACCGGGGCCGGCGTAGTTGATCACGCCTTCCACCAGAACGGTCCCTGCCAGGATCTTGCTGGCAAAGGCACCCATCATACCCGCTGTTGCAGCGGAGATGATAACAAGGGGGCTCTCCTTATACTTGATCGCAACGCCGATACCGATGCCGGCACCGGTGATGGATGAAGCGATCTTACCCATCATTACGACGCTGGTTCCCACCACACCGGGAAGCAGGGCTCCCAGCTGGGAGATGATCGTACCGATGATCAGGGTGGCAAACAGTCCCGTAGCCATACCTGAAAGACCGTCGATAAAAATCTTATGAAGGATCTTTTTTACTTTGTCCATAACTGTACTCCTCTTATCTTTCGTTTCCGGTTTTTCCGAAAGAAAACAATATCATATTGTGTTCTCATTTGCAAGAAAATGCTTGATTTTTGTTTACAATTCCCCCTGTTTGTGCTATTCTAAGTCTGTCGTAATGGATGCGACGCATTATTTTTTGGGAGGAAATTGTCATGAACAAAGGTACAGTAAAGTGGTTCAACAATCAGAAGGGATACGGTTTCATTTCCGATGAAGCAGGAAACGACGTATTCGTTCACTACTCAGGACTGAACATGGAAGGCTTTAAGTCTCTGGAAGAAGGCCAGGCTGTAGAGTACGAAGTAGTTCAGGGTGAGAAGGGACCGCAGGCAGTCAACGTAAACAAGCTTTAGTCGCTTCACCAAATTAATCAGTTTATAAGGTACCTTGTTTAAATATAAATTATCACGATTTAGTTTTAAGTAAGATACACCGCAACATGATTAATACAAAACCGCCGGTATCACCGGCGGTTTTGCTGTTTTTATCTTTCATTCAATTCTTTGCACTTATTCAGCACCTCTTCCGTCCGGATAGTACCTCCGAACAGATCCAGACTGCTTCCGATGGTGGCGTTGATGCCGCCGTCTCCCAGCTTTGCCAGAAGCTCCAGATCCGACAGACTGCGGATCCCTCCGGCATAGGTGACTTTTTCGTAAAACCGGGGGCGTTTCCGGATCCAGTCTCCCAGCAGCAATGCCACCTGCTCTTCTATGCCCTCGCTTTTGCCCTCCGCATCCACAGCGTGAACAAGAAATTCATCGCAATAGCCGGCAAGCAGGTCAAGGTTTTCTTCATTCACCGCAAATTCCGTTGTCTTTTGCCATCTGTCGGTACAGACAACGTAGGTATCCCCATCTCTTTTGCAGCTCAAGTCCAATACCAGGTGCTCCGGCCCCACTGCCTCCGATAAGGCGGAGAGTCTGTCCATATCCACCTGTCCCTGATGAAATACGTAGGAGGTGACGATCACATGGCTTGCGCCGGCTTTCAGATACTCCCCTGCGCTTTCGTTTGTGATCCCGCCGCCGATCTGCAGGCCTCCGGGATAAGCCGAAAGGGCTGAAAGGGCCTGATCACGGGTGGCTTCATAATAGGGACTGTCCTTGTGGTTCAGCAATATCACATGCCCGCCGGCTATTCCCCTGTCCCTGTAATAGGAGGCAAAATAGGTTGCGGGCTTTTCCGAAACGAAATTCTCTCTGGCCTGATCACGGTTATCGGAAAGGGAGCTTCCGACGATCTGCTTGACTGCCCCGTTATGAATATCGATACATGGGCGAAACTGCATGCTTCTCTCCTATCCGATCACATCTGACATGGAATACATTCCGGCCTTCTGTCCCGTCAGGAACTTGGCAGCCTGTACGGCACCCTTTCCGAACACAGCTTTGGAATAAGCTCTGTGGGAAAGCGTGATGACCTCATCCTCACCCGCAAAGATCACATCGTGATCTCCCACGATGGTACCGCCGCGGACAGCGGAAATACCGATCTCCTTCTTCGGCCTTTGGATGGAGCGGCCACTTCTGTCATAGATATATTCATACTTCTCGGAAAGACCTTCATTAACCGCATCGGCAAGGGCAAGAGCCGTACCACTGGGTGCGTCCTTCTTGAGATTATGATGCTTTTCCACGATCTCAATATCAAAGCCGGCTTCATCCAGGATGCCGCTGATCTGGGTCAGCACTTTTTCCAGAAGATTGATACCCACCGACATGTTTGCGGAACGAAGAACCGGGATAGCACCGGCTAACTTTTCGGCTCTATCGATCTGTGCCTGTGTAAGTCCCGTAGTGCAGAGCACAAGTCCTACTTCCCTCTCTTCGCACCAGTTCATCAGCTCATCGACAGCTGCCGCCGAAGAAAAATCGATCACCACATCCGCTTCGACATCACAGTCTGCAATAGCGGCAAATACCGGATAGTCATTGGTGATACCATTGAAGGGATCAACCCCCGCTACGATCGTAGCACCTTCATCTTCCTTTACGATCCTGGAAATGGTCTGCCCCATCTTACCGTTGCAGCCATGCATGATTATTCTGGTCATAGTTACCTCCCGCTAACTTTATAAGATACCGAAGTCCTGCATTGCCTTCTTAAGAACAGCTGCATGCTCCGGTTCCATCTCGGTCAGAGGTCTTCTCAGAACGCCGGTATCGATGCCGAGAAGCTCCATACCCTTCTTAACGGGGATGGGATTCACTTCACAGAACAGAGCATTGATCAGCGGGATGGCATCCAGCTGGATCTTGCGGCTGCCTTCCACATCGCCGGCAAAGAACTTAGCGCACATATCATGGGTCTGACGCGGTGCCACGTTGGAAAGAACGCTGATCACGCCCTTGCCGCCTAAGGAAAGGATGGGCACAACCTGATCGTCGTTACCGCTGTAGATATCCACGCTGCCGCCTGCAAGGCTGGCAAGCTGAGCCACCCCGGAAAGATTGCCGGTAGCATCCTTAACACCTACAATGTTCTCCACATCCCTTACCAGATCCACAACGGTCTGAGGCTGGATCAGCACACCGCCGGTCCTTCCGGGAATGTTGTACATGATGATGGGCGTATGAACCGCCTCTGCGATCATGGTGTAATGCTCCTTCAGACCCTTCTGGGTACATTTGTTATAGTAGGGCGTTACTATCAAAAGTCCGTCAACGCCGGCCTTCTCTGCCTCTTTGGACAGATAGATCGCCGTCTCGGTGCAATTAGATCCGGTTCCCGCTACTACGGGGATCCTGTGATCTACCACCTCAGCGCAGTATTTGATGACCGAAAGATGCTCCTCGTGATCCAGGGTTGAGGATTCGCCTGTGGTACCGCAGACGATGATGGCATCCGTGCCGCCCTCGATCTGTCTTTCGATCTGTTTCTCGAAGGTTTTGTAATCTACTTTTCCCTCTTTGTCAAAGGGTGTCGTGATCGCTACACCTGCTCCTGTAAAAATTGCCATACTGTTCTCCTTTCCGCTATATGCGATGCATGAAAAAAAGCCCCGAAGGGCCGGCTTACAAAATCAAAAGTCCGATAGCCCTCCATCCGTAAAAACGGATGACAGTCATATGGCTCTTAACCATATGCCCAAGACGGTCGCTGCAGGAAGCTTCCCTCTTTCGGCGGCCGATCCTTTCAAACGCATTCCCTTGCCCCTGTGGCATCCTGCGATCTACTGATATAAGCCGCGACCTCTATCCTGATATGAGCACCATGTCGGTACTTTTTCTTCGTAAGCACACGTCTGTGTGTACGAGTACAGAATAACACTACCGACCACCTCTGTCAACAGGGGAAAATCCCTGTGTCTTTCAACGGTTCAAAAGCCATGCAAACCCCTTGGCCGTGCGGATATCCGTATCCCGGAAATGGTTCCCTTCATTCCATTCCAAAGTCACATCGATCCCCTGCTCTGTCAAAAGTGCCTGCCCCTCCCGGATGCAGTCTCCCACCGTCGCCATCACCGGATTCTTCGTCTTTTCCTCTCTGTTGCCAAGGCTCAGGTAGACAGCCTCGCAGCCGGGCCTGCCCTTTTTCATGAACTCCCCAAAGCCGGGAAACCAGACTGAGGGCGATACGGCGGCCACTCCGTCAAAAACATCCGTCTGATAGGATGCCCAGAGTGCAAAAAGCCCCGCCAGAGAGTATCCGCCGATATAATAGGTTTTGCTCTCATCCCTACATACGGATAAGATATCTTGAAGCAGCCGAGGTGCCTGACCTCCGAAGCCCTCCTTCCCGAATACGGGCTCCGCCTCCCATGGAGACAGATCCCTGTTCCAGTCCTCCACGCAGATCGCAAGCAGCATAAAGTCCTTTTCCGTCATGGATCGTATGGTTTCCATCTGTGCTTCCAATCCCGCAAGAGAGTGCTTTTCCACCGCCTGCACCAGGATCGTTGATGCATCACTGTTTCCGTATTCATACACCTTCATGGTCATTTCTCCAACAGTATTCACTAAGCTTACCGATCAGATCTTGTAATGCCGAAAGTATAACCTATTCCGGTCCCCGCGGCAAGGCGGATTGCTTTTTCATGGCCCGGTGCCGATATTTCTTGCATTTTCCGGGGTTTGTGGTAGACTATTGAAGGTTGAGCAAAAACGGACGTATAAACATAAGAAGAAAATGAGGAAGAAAAATGAAAACAACTCGCGAAGATGTAAGAAATGTAGCCATCATCGCCCATGTAGATCACGGCAAGACCACCCTGGTGGATGAGCTCTTAAAGCAGAGCGGCGTATTCCGTGAAAACCAGGAAGTTGCCGAGCGCGTGATGGACTCCAATGATATTGAAAGAGAACGCGGTATCACCATCCTTTCGAAGAATACCGCCGTCACCTATAAAGACACCAAGATCAACATCATCGACACCCCGGGGCATGCGGATTTCGGCGGAGAGGTAGAGCGCGTACTGAAGATGGTAAACGGCGTCATCCTTGTGGTGGATGCTTTTGAAGGCGTAATGCCCCAGACCAAATTCGTACTTCGAAAGGCTCTGGAACTCAAGCTTCCCGTTATCGCCTGCGTCAACAAGATCGACAGACCTGAGGCCAGATGCGAGGAGGTTGTGGATGAGATCCTGGAGCTTCTCATCGACCTCGAGGCGGACGAGAGCCAGCTGGACTGCCCCTTCGTGTTTGCCTCCGCAAAGACCGGAACGGCTTCCCTGGATGCAAACACCCCCGGCACCGATATGCAACCGCTGTTTGACACCATCCTGGATTACATTCCCGCTCCCGAGGGTGATCCCGAGGCGGGTACCCAGGTGCTGATCAGCACCATCGACTACAACGAATATGTAGGCCGGATCGGTGTGGGAAAAGTGGACAACGGCACCATCTCCGTGAACCAGGAGGTTGTGATCGTTAACCATCACGAACCCGACAAGCAACGCAAGGTCAAGGTTTCCAAGCTCTATGAGTTCGACGGACTCAACAAGGTAGAGGTTAAGGAAGCAGGCATCGGTTCCATCGTTGCCATCTCGGGCATCTCCGATATCCATATCGGCGATACCCTCTGCAGCCCGGACAATGTCGCTCCCATCCCCTTCCAGAAGATCTCCGAGCCTACCATTGCCATGCATTTCATCGTCAATGATTCACCGCTGGCGGGACAGGAAGGCAAGTTCGTAACCAGCCGTCATCTGCGCGAACGTCTGATGCGGGAGCTGAACACGGATGTATCCCTTCGCGTGGAAGAGACCGACAGCACGGATTCCTTCAAGGTTTCCGGAAGAGGCGAGCTGCATCTTTCCGTCCTGATCGAGAATATGCGCCGCGAGGGCTATGAATTCGCCGTATCCAAGGCTGAGGTCCTTTATAAGACCGATGAAAACGGTAAAAAGACCGAACCCATGGAAATCGCTTATATCGATGTACCTGAGGAATTTTCGGGAAATGTGATCCAAAAGCTTTCTTCCAGAAAAGGCGAGCTTGTGACCATGAAGCCCGCTGCCGGCGGATATACCAGACTTGAGTTTTCCATTCCCTCCCGTGGCCTCATCGGCTACCGCGGAGAGTTTATGACCGATACCAAGGGTAACGGTATCATGAATACCAGCTTTGACGGCTACGGTCCCTACAAGGGAGATATGGCTTATCGTGCCAAAGGCTCTCTCATCGCCTTTGAGGACGGCGAATCCATCACCTACGGACTCTACAACGCCCAGGAGCGCGGAACACTGTTCATCGGCCCCGGCGTTAAGGTCTACAGCGGTATGGTCATCGGCGAAACGGGAAGGACCGAGGATATCGAGCTGAACGTTTGCAAAAAGAAACAGCTTACCAATACCCGTGCATCCGGCTCGGATGAGGCTCTGCGCCTCTCTCCTCCGAAGATCCTGTCCTTAGAGCAGGCCCTTGACTTCATTGATACGGATGAGCTTCTGGAGGTCACTCCCGACAATCTGCGCATCCGCAAGAAGATCCTGGATCCCACGCTCAGAAAACGCGCGGGATTCAAGAAGAACGACTGAGTATATCCGAATAACTGAATTTTAAAATTCAAAGGTGCGCAGAAAACTCTGCGCCCTTTGTGTTTTGGGCGTTTCAAAAAAACTTTTCGGATCCGAATCTTCAACGATGGCACCATCGTCCAAGAACAGGATCCTGTCTGCGATGGCCTTTGCAAAGGACAATTCATGCGTAACAATGAGCATTGTCGCCTTTTGCTTTGCCAGATCCAGGATGACATCGAGTACTTCACGGACCATCTCCGGATCAAGGGCTGCGGTAACTTCATCAAACAGGAGGATCTCAGGATGCATCATCAGAGCCCTGACGATGGCCACCCTTTGCTTTTGCCCGCCGGAAAGCTGACGCGGATAGCTGTCCTTTCTGACCGCCAGCCCGACTCTTTCCAACAGGGAAAGAGCCTCCTCTGTCGCCTCGGCTTTGCTTCTCTTTTGTACCCTAAGCGGTGCCAGGATCACATTCTCCAGGATCGTTTTATGCGGGAACAGCTCATAGCTCTGAAAAACCATTCCGATCTTTTTACGGGCGGGCACGTTCACGTGGCCCGGATTAACCGTCTCACCTTCAAGAAGCACTTTTCCCTCATCAATGGACTCCAGTCCGTTTATACAGCGGAGCAGCGTTGACTTGCCGCAGCCGGATGGCCCCAGGATGACAACAACCTCGCCTTTTTTCACGGAAAGACTGATATCCTCCAGAACGGTAAAATCATCAAAACGTTTCTGTAGATGCTCTATCCTTAAAATCTCTTCCATTCTCAGTTCTCCCATTTTTTCTCAAGATACTTCGAAAGCCTGCTGATCGGCCAGCAAGCGATAAAGTACAGCAAAAAAACGACTGCAAAAACGCCGAATGCGGCATGAGGATCGCTTTTCCGGTTTGCCTCGATGATCTGCTGGGCGACCTTGAGGACTTCCACGATACCGATCATCATGATGAGGCTGGTTGTTTTGATCATCCTCGTGATCAGATTGATCGACAAGGGGATCAGACGTCTTATGATCTGGGGGATGATCACATACAGATAGATCTGCAGCCGTGAAAGCCCAAGGGCTTTGCTGCTCTCATACTGGATGATCGGGATACCCGCAAGGCATCCTCTGACAAGATCTGCCATTTCAGCCGTTCCCCAGAAAGAAAAGACGATGACGGACGCAGTCTCAGCCGTTATATTGGCTCCCGTTGCCTTCGTCACACCGAAAAAGACAAGGAACAGCAATACCATCTGAGGCATGATCCGGACCACCTCAAGATAAAAACGCAGGATCGCCCCAAGCACCGGTCTTTTAAGTGCCATCAGCATGCCGAGCACGATACCCAGCAAAATGCTGATCAGGGCAGAAATGATGCTGATCTTCATGGCAACCCCCAGCCCTGCCAGCAGGCGGATCAGATTTTTTCCTTTGAAAATCACTTCAAATCCCATACGTTAATCTCCGAACATTTTAAAGCGCGTCTTTTTTTCAAGAAATGACCCGGCTATGGATACAGGCAGCAGCATCAGAATATAAAAGACCACCAGCAAAAACAAACTCTCCGTCGTATTGTAGTAAAGACCGATCAGATCCTTTGCGGTAAACATCAGGTCCATGAGACTGATCGCCGAAAAGACACTGGTCTCCTTTAACAGAAAGATTACATTGGCGATGATCCCGGGTACACTGATGGTAAAAGCCTGGGGTAAAATGATCGCAATAAAAAGCTGCCTTGCGTTCAGGCCGAGAGATCTTGCACTTTCCGTCTGGATGACCGGCACCGCTTCCAGGCCGCTTCTGATACTCTCCGTCATGTAACTGCCGCCAAGAAGGCCGAGGCCGACAGCGCCGCAGACCTTTGCCCCGACTTTTATCCCGATGGCCGGCAACCCATAGTAGATGAAAAAGAGCTGCACAAGAAGGGGTGTATTCCTAAACAGCTCCACATAGCATTTCACAAGTTTCTCTGCAACGGGGATCCTGAAAAAAAGGATAAATGCGCAGATCACACCGATGAGGAAAGCAAGTGCGATGCCGATCCATCCGATCTGTACCGTCAGAAGAAAGGCTTTGCCGTATAAAGGTAGATAAGAACTGATTATTTCCGCATTCATCTGTAAGGCCTCAGCGTTTTCTGTGATCCAGGTGTATGGAAAATCTTGTGCCGACATTTTGGATGATCTGGAAAATCACGATCAGAAGTGCCACCGTGATGATCATGATATCCGTCTGCCATCTGTAGTATCCGTACCGGACGGCAATATCACCGAGTCCGCCGCCCCCGACGGTTCCGGACATAGCCGAATAGCCCAGCAGGATACCGGTTGTGATGGTTGCCCCCGTAAAGAGCGAAACCCTTGCTTCCACCAGCAGCACCTTAAAAATGATCTGCCGGGTGCTTGCACCCATGGATTTTGCCATTTCGATCACCCCGGGATCCACTTCATTTAAGGATGATTCCACCACTCTTGCAATATAGGGGGCAGCACAGATCACCAGGGGTACGATGGTTGCCGTTGAGCCGTAGCTCTTTCCTACCACCGCCCTTGTAAAAGGGATCAACAGGATCAGCAGGATCAAAAACGGAACACTTCGAATGATATTGCAGATGAAATCTCCCACTGCGTAAATGATCCGGTTGGGGCGAAGTCCGTCCTTCCTTGTGATAAACAAAAGGATTCCAAAGGGAAGACCAACGACATAGCCGAAGAAGGCGGAAAAAACCGTCATGTATAAGGTATCCCGGATCCCCACCAGGATCATCTCCGTAACTTTTGCATCAAACATTTTCCCTTACCTCCGTTACCGTTAATCCGCTTTTTCGTAGACTTTCGATCATATCCTCCTGCAGCTTTTCGCCTTCCGGCAGTCCCAGGATCATCTCTCCTCTGGCTTTGCCGCCCACATTTTTCGTATCTGCTTTCAGAATATTGACAGGAACCCGATATTTTAATATCAGATTTGCGATCACAGGCTCCTCGGATGAATTCTCATTGAAAACGATCCGGATCCTGCGATGGGCATGCAGGGCTTCCACCGGTGTATAGCGGACTTTTTTCTCAAGGATCAGTTCCCTGGCCGCATCTGATTTCGGAGCGGCGAAGATATCCTCCACAAGCCCCTCTTCCACAACACTTCCGGCTTCAATGATGGCAACCTTCTTACAGATCTGCGTTACAACCGACATCTGATGGGTGATGACCACTATCGTCAGATCAAGCTTTTCATTGATCTCCTTCAAAAGACGCAGGATCGATTCCGTCGTCTGGGGATCCAGTGCACTTGTTGCCTCATCGCAGAGCAGGATCTTCGGATTTGTCGCCAAGGCCCTTGCGATGGCCACTCTCTGCTTCTGCCCTCCGGAAAGCTGCGACGGATATGCCTTCTCCTTATCGGCTATGTTTACCGTTTCAAGAAGCTCCTTTGCCTTTTTCCTGGCTTCCTTTTTTTTGATACCGGCCAGCTCAAGGGGAAAACAGACATTATCCAGCACATTTTTCTGTTCAAGCAGATTAAAGCTCTGAAAGATCATGCCGATCTCGCTGCGTTTCTTTCGAAGCTCCCTTCCACTCAGCGAGGCCAGATCGACACCACCCACAAACACCTGACCATCCGTCGGCTTCTCCAGGAAGTTGATGGAACGTACCAGCGTACTCTTTCCCGCGCCGGACATACCTATGATACCGAAGATATCTCCCTTTTCGATGGAAAGGCTGATGCCGCGGAGTGCATCTACAACGTGCCCCTTTACATCAAATTGTTTTGATAGATTTCTGATCTCTATTTCCTGCATTATTCTCTCACCTGAAATAAAACTTTTTATCCATAATGGGATGAAAGAGGAGGACCATGACAGCCCCCCTCTTACAGCTTACAGGTATTTACTCGAAGAATACGACCGCACCGTCATAGGTGTCTTCGATGTACTGTTTGATCGCATCGGATCTGAGCACTGCCACAAGTGCCTTGATCTTATCATTTTCTTCATTACCTTCCTTTACAGCGACGATATTCACATAGGTCTTGGCCGCTACGGAATCACTTGCTTCATAAGCGATGGAGTCCTTTCCCACCGAATAGCCCGCCTCAAGTGCGTAGTTTCCGTTGAGCACTACATATGCAACCTCATCAACCACTCTTGCCACCTGTGCCGCCTCAAGTTCTACAAACTGCAGATTGTAGGGGTTTTCCGTAATATCATTTACGGTTGCAGTAAGGCCTGCGCCATCCTTCAGTGTCAAAAGTCCGTTGTCCTGTAAGAGAAGCAGCGCTCTCGCTTCATTCGTGGTATCGTTGGGTACCGCAATACTGTCACCGTCTGCTACTTCCGAAAGGCTCTTCTTGGTGCCGGGATAGATACCGAAGGGCTCATAGTGGATACCGCCTGCATTGACAAGATGTGTTCCCTGCTCTTCGTTAAAGCTGTCAAGATAAGGTACGTGCTGGAAATAGTTTGCATCAAATTCATCGGATTCAACAACGAGGTTCGGCTGTACATAATCATCAAATTCCACTACATCAAGCTTGTAACCGTGCTCTTCCAGGATCGGTGCTGCCTGTGCGAGGATCTCTGCATGCGGAGTTGCGGATGCTGCGATCTTGATCGTCTCACCGTTTCCCTCGGGAATGGAAAGAGCCTCTGCATCAGCATCGTTTGCATCAGCTGCCCCGGCTTCCGCTTCCTGTGTCTCGGCAGGAACACCGCCTTCCACTACCAGTGTGTCTTCATAATCCGCACCATAGGTATCAAGCAGGGTTGCTTCATAGTCCGCATGGAAGAAATTCTCCTCACCGAGAGCTTTGATCTCATCGTTCAGCCAGTCAAGAAGGGAGGTATTGCCCTTAGATACTGCAGGTGCAATCGTGTCCTGGCTGCCCAGTGAAGGAATACCTACAACATACCCTTCATTTTCAAGTGCATAAGCTATTACTTCGGTGTTATCATTTGCCCATGCCACGCCGGTTCCGTTCTCGAAGGAAGTCTTTGCGGTAGCATAAGTATCAAACTTCTGAAGCTTGATATCAGGGTATTCCTTCTCAAGGTAGGTCTCTGCTGTCGTTCCGGAGATAACGATGATCTGATCGTCCCCGCCAACCTGGTCGAGGCTTTCGATCACATTATCCTCAGGGGATACAACGCCGAGGGCCACATTCATGTACGGAAGCGCAAAATCAACCTTTTCCGCACGCTCTTCGGTAACCGTGAAGTTTGCTAAAACAATGTCAACCTTACCTGTCTCAAGGTACTCAACTCTGCTTGCCGCTTCGGTGGATACATAGTTGATCTTCACACCGAGATCCTTGCCGATCCGCTCGGCAAAGTAAACGTCATAACCCTGGTAGGTTCCGTTCTCATCCACATATCCAAAGGGATTTTTGTCGGAAAAAACGCCGATGTTAATGGTTCCGTCATTTTTGATCTCATCAAGTGTTCTGTATACCTGGTTTGCGTTGGCGGTCACTTCTCTCTCACCGTTGTTCGCCGACTGGCCGTTTCCGCATCCGGTCAGTGCCAGAATGCTCAGGCTCGCTGCCGCGATACTTCCGATCAGTTTTTTCACAAATGTCTTTTTCATAATTTTTCTCCTCTTCTTAATCTTTGTTTGCTTTTTGGTTTGTTTTTCATCCTAAGGTTTTCCGGGCAACAAAAAAGCCCGGGACATCTCCCAGGCAAAGGCTCACAAAGATCTGTAATTCAGATCATCATATTCGGGCGCATGACAAACGAGCCAAGCACCCGGCCTTGTTACTTGCCTGGGAGCACAGCATTCGACAGCACATGCAGCAACACATTTCTGTATAGTTGATCCAAGTTCTGATTCCTGTTCTCATTTGTCATTCTCCTTTCGATGGTCTTAAGGGTTGTCCCTATGGGTAGTGATAATAAACCTATTTATCCGATATGTCAATAGGGTTTTTTGAAAATTTTTTAAATTTTCTGTATTTCTGATGCCTCTGTTACTTCTCTGCAGCGGCCGTGCCGGGCGTCTGCTGCACACCCTTATGACCCATCATATCCTTGTATTCTTCACCCGGCATGGGCTTGGCAAAGATATATCCCTGGATCATATCACAGCCCTGGCTTGCCAGGAAATCCACCTGTTCACTGATCTCAACGCCCTCTGCCACGGTCCTCATATTCAGGGCCTTGGCAAGCTTCAGGGCTTCCTTGACCACGATCTCGCCCCGCTCACCGGTATTATCCCCGCGGAAGAATTCCGCATCCAACTTCAGCACATCCAGCGGCATATCCTTCAGGGAATTCAGTGAGGAGTAGCCGGAACCGAAATCATCCATGGAAACGGTAAATCCATACTCCTTCAGCTTGCGGATGGTGCGGATGATGGCATTTTTATCATCGAAGAAAGCACTCTCCGTCAGCTCCAGCTCGATAAGATCATGAGGGGTACCCTCCGCATCTACCATATCCCGGATTTGCTCTGCCAGATTACTTTCCACAAAATGCGCCCGGGAGATATTGACTGAAACAGGCACACAGGGCCGTCCCTCATCCTTCCAGCGTTTCTGATCCTTTGCCACGTGCTTCAGCATATAGTGATCGATCTCGGTAATGAAACCGTTTTTCTCAAAAATAGGAATAAACCTGCCGGGACTTAAGAAGCCATAGGTGGGAGATTCCCAGCGGATCAGGGCCTCTGCACCGGAAAGATCATTGGTCACGGGATTGTATTTGGGCTGATAGTAAACACGGAATTCTTCGTTATCCAGCGCCTTTTTCTGTTCCTCCTGAACGATATCCAGCCACTTCTGCTCCTCCACCAGCTTCTCATCAAAATAGGCAATGCCGGAGCTGTCCGTATCCGAAAGCGTAGCCCTTGCAGTGCAGGCATTGTTGTATTCTTCGTCCAGATTGATCTTCTTGCGGCGCAGAAGCCTGCCCCGTCCGTCCGTTTTGGCGGGCAGCATGTTCACGCCCAGATGGAACCGGAAATTGTGGGTTTCCTCCACTTTCTCCAGCCTTTCCAGCATGGCCTTCAGCCTGCCGGCAAGCTCCTCGGGATTCTCATATTTCAAAAGCAGACCGAAGTTGGCCGAAGCATAGTGTGCACAGGCTTCCTTTTTCCTGTTGAGCATGCTCTTTGTCAGTATATCCACCTTGGTCAGCAGCTCCTCGCCCTTGGCAACGGAATGACACATGCAGTAATTCCGATAATTGACAAATACCAGATCGATGATGGCAAAGTTATACTTGTCGTTTCTGCGCCTGCGAAGGTAAGCACCCACCCTGGTCAAAAACCAGATCCAGTTGCGACCGCCGGTCACCTCGTCCATAAACAGAACCGCCGTGAATTTCCGTTGTTTATGAATACTGCCGATGAGCGAAAAGATAAGGATCAGAAAACTGATCAGCATCATCAGCATGATGAACACTACGGTAACCAACATGATCGCAGCATCATCCATAGTGATCTTGAAAAATGCCTTCCCGTAAAAGCTGCGGCCATCATCGGCTTTCAGGCCGATCCAATAGGGAAGCAGAACCTCCTGCGCACCTTTATCAAAAGCCTCCTGACCCATATGGCGGAGCAACGGTTTGAACTTGGGCCAGAGATTTTCATCTACACCATACAGGTAAGGTGCCTTGGCATCCGTCACGATCAGTACATGGGTAATGGAATTGACCGTACCGATCCTGGTATCCGTATCATCAGCTTCGTCATTATCTTCGTCATCATTTTCGTCTTCATCCATGCGGTCAGCCTCACTTGTGACGGAGTAGCTGATCCCCACATCCTCCAGCGGAGCAGTGTACAGATCCACCTTAAAGCTGTTTTCCTGTTCCGGCTTGCCGCCTTTTTCCAGATCATCCTCCGACATGATCAGATTAATGGCAAGCACCGCATAACCGCTCTCCCCGGACATGGTGTCCTCTCCCATCTGATGCAGGATATTACCGTCCTTATCCTTGACCACAAAATCACGTACATTGGCATTCATGATCTTACGGATCTGTTCGTCCGAGGTACCCTTATCATAGAGTTCGGCTATATAATTGATCTTTTCATATTCGCTGTTCAGGTTTGTCTTCAGCACATAATAGATAAAGCTGCTCACAAAAAAGACAAGAGCAAAGCTCAGTATGATGATCACAAAAAGAAGGGCCGCAAAGCCGCCCCATACTCTTCCTCTCCTCAGTTTCTTCAGTCGCTGTTCTTTCTTTTTCATGTCGTTACCTCAACCGAAAATTATATTTTCAATTGTCCTTCAGGCCCTGGATCCCCACACCGGCTGCCGTCACGAAGACCTTGGCCCCCATCCAGATCATGCTTCCCTCCGGAGGCATAAAGCTCAGATCATAAGGGAATACCGGGAACAGTGCCACCAGATAATTGATCAAGGCAAAACCGCCCACCGCCGCTGTCAGGATCACAATGACGGGTCGGAGGGAATCCGCCGTCAACCTGGCGATCCAGAAAGCCGCCACCAGGCCGATGACTGATGTCAGGATGGGCGTAAGGAAGTTCGGAATGCTGAGCTTTTCTCCCGCCAGTCCCAGAACAAAGGCTGCTATGGGCGCTGCCAGGGAATGCTTCACAAAATAGTAGGCAATCAGGAATACACCGATCTTAACCAGGCTGGCAGAGATCACCGCACAGATGATCCCCACGATGGTCTGGGCCATCAAAAACTGCTGAGCACTGAGGGGCACTTTTAATGCCTCCAGCACTTTATGTGTCAAGGAAAAGCCGACGGCAAAGCCCATACACAGCAGAGCCAGCCGATACAGCTTGTATCCTTCAAAACAGATCAGCAGACTCAAAAGGATCATAACCCCGCACAAAACAGGGCCTTCCATTTTGATCTGTGAAAGATTGTCCCAGAGGGAAGTCCCCAACGTATTGATCTGCTCCATACCCTTCTCCTTATCCTTTTGTCAACGGATATCCAGGATCCCTGCGAATCCGGTCATTTCAAACACTTCATTAATCATGTCATTCACATTGGTCAGAATGAGATTGCCGCCCTTTTTCTTCATGGCAACATGAGCCTTTTTGAGAATACGAAGACCTGCACTGGAAAGATACGCCAGATCCTTCATGTTCAATGTCAGCTCCTCATACTTTTCCGTGGTCTGCATAACGATCTCTTCCGTCTCGGGAGCCGTAGCCGAATCCAGTCTTCCCTCTAAAAGCAATTCACCGCTTGTTCCGTTGTCTATCAGATTGATGGTCATATTTTCCTCCTTTATTTACCTGTGTTTCTCTTATCTTGTCAGCTTCCTGTCAGCTTTTATCATGTCAGCGTCTTGGATATTGTCAGCACATTTTTGCCATCCTCATAGCTGTAAGATACATCATCCATATTTTTCTTCACCAGAAAAATACCCAGACCTCCGGTCCGCTCCATCAGCGCATCCTCCGAGGTGTCCGCATCTTCTCCGGCCAGGGGATCGAAGGGCTTACCATGATCCATAAACTGTATGGTCACTCTGAGGGGCTCGTTCTCTACATAGCAATTGATCATAGCCTGTCCCACAACGGGATTATAGGCATAGCTGGAGATATTCGTGAAGATCTCCTCCACGGCCAGTTCCAACTGGAACATCACCTTCGGATCCACATCATAAGCCTCCAGCTGCTCCCTGACAAAGTCCTGCACTCTGTCCAGCTGTTTCACATCTGCAGCTACTTCTAACTGTTTCATATGCTCTTCCTCCGCCCTTACAGCTGTCTTGCGGGTCCATCTTTTTTCTGATGGGCCAAAGGTGCTCCGGCCTTCTGCTTTTCCAATCCGAAGCCCTTCATGGCATCCATCATATCCTCCACATGATCATTGATGTTGTCCTCGGAAAGGATCCTGGAAAGTCTTTCCCTGTTCTTTTCGGTGTCATCCCAGACATTCTTGCCGTCGCGGGAAAGCTCCTCAAGACGGTCAAACATCATCCGAAGATAAAAGAAGGCGGCCATTTTTCTCTGCAGCTCCTCCTGCTCTTTCTGCAGGCGCTCGATCTCCTTCTGCCGTTTCTTGATCTCTTCCAGAAAATCCAGTCTGAAATCACTTCCCAGGAATTCAAATGTTCCCATACCCTTTTCCTCCTGTTCTTTTATTCTTCCGCAGCCGATCAGTCTGCTGCCGTTTTTAGATATCTTCGTTCCCGCCTGTGGTAGTCGTCGAATTTCCGCTGACGGTTACTTCCTCCGGCTGTACCGTAACCGTAAAGGTTACGTGTACCGCCTCATTTTCCTTGCTTTCGAAGGTTACGTAATAAACCACGTTATCTCCGGTGTAATTGCGCTCCGGTGTAAAGGTGTATTCCGTCTTCTTCGTTTTCTCGTTCTCAGCGGAACTCAGCATACCGCTTACCGTTTCCTTCGTATCTCCTACCTTCCTTAATACCGTGACATTCATGCCCTCATCCGAGCCGTAAAGCTCCGGACGGAAGAATACCGATACGTCGGATGCTATGGTAAAGTCCGCATCCCTGTCCGTTACGGTACGGATATCATTGGAATTGATGATCTCGGAGTAGAAGTACGCCGATACCGTCATGGACATATTGGTCAGATTGATCTTCTTCGGCTGACCTTCATAGATCCGATCTTCCACGGTCCTGGAAACCGGATTTCCGTAGTCACCCAGCTGTGCCGTGATCTGGTCTATTGTCCAGCCGGCCGCTACCAGATCACCCGTGGTCACACTGCCATCCTCTGCCAGACTGTTATAAGGCTCCAAGATCACATAACGAACCTTCTGCATTCCCGCCGTCAGCAGGCAGATCTCCTGGGTCTGACCCGTCTGGAAGGAATGAACATCCCTGTCTGTGATGAACTTGGTGATATCACTGAAGGTTACCTCACGAACCTTCTTATAGGCATCCTCATAGCCTACCGTCATCCGTACCGGTGTGTCCGTTCCGGACTCGGTAAAGCCCTTGGCTCCCGCCGTGGTAAAGGCGATCCTAAGTGGCTGTATCACGTTCTCCGATGCCAGCTCGGAGCCTGTCTTTTCGATGGTGGTAGGAGTACCCATGAGCACGGTCTTTTCTCCGAAGCTGTACCAGCCCGCCAGACCCAGATCCGTATCCGCACTGTTTGTCCTGTGGTAATTGGCTACAGCCACCCCATCTGCGCAGGCCTTGAGAGTATCACCGAACTTGATGATCCTGACACCGGTGATCTCCTTGATATACGGTTCATCAAAGGTCATCTCTATGATCTGACCCGGCTGGATCCTGGTGTAATTCTGATCCGTGATGTACTTATAAGCCGAGAATACTTCCTTGCCCGTGGGATCCATGGTGGTGGTATAGCGCAGGGAGATGGCTATATCATCCTTCTCCGCCAGAAGCTTGGTCTCCTCTGTTAACATATCCGGAGACAACTGTACCAGTACCTTCTGTCTGTCATACAGCCCGGCGGTCTGTTCTCCCTGCAGGTTCATGCGAACGCCGCTGCTGACCAGACCTCTGTTTCCGGCTCTGTGCCAGGTGTTGATCACCGTTCCCGATCGTACCTGCTGGATCACAGCATAGTCGATATAAGCGTTCTGATCTCCGAAGGAATTGTCTCCTACCGCATACAGAGCATCCAGGGAAGCGATGCCTTTGGCCGTGATCCCGTTCACATAGAAGTACGGCTTATCATCCTCACCCGTGGATTCATGCTTCTGCATCGGCACCTGTCCTGTCACATAAGGCGTTCCCGAAACATTGGTATACTCCGCCTTACAGGTCAGACCGAACTGGCTCACGGGGATGGAATCCTCTGTGGGATAAACATAAATGTTCAATGTATCATTCTGGGATACGGGCTCTCTGGAGAAGACTGCAAGCCACTTGGATCCCTGATCCTTCACCTCCACCTCATTGGGCAGAAGGCCGATCTTGATCTTTTGTTCGTCTCCCTTGGCAAAAGTGTTCGCCAACTTTGCATTTTCATTGGTCACCACCGAGTTACTGGTGATCAGCGTGGTCTTTCCGGTGCGGACATACTCATCCTTATTGGAGATCTGCAGACGGCCTGCCTCTTCAATGGTATTAAAGGACAGCGCTGCGATGGAAAGCTCCGAGGTATCACCTCTGCTCTGACCGGTCAGGGTCGCCTGGTACAGGCTCTTAACATTACGAAGCGTAATGTTGAAGCGGTCCGTATGACCTCCGCGGAACATCATGTAGCGATTGGACACTGCCGGATCACGGGCCGCCGTACGTCCCTGATCCACCGTATCCTGATCGTGCTCTACCGGCTTATTGTAATACTTATACATTGCCTCCACGATATCAAAGGTTTCCGTATTGGGTGTTCCGTCTGTCTGGATATAGTCCACTGTCAGCTTCATCTCACCGTAGAACTGGGACGTATCCTCAGCATATTCATCCGTGGTCAGACAGCAGAGCAGGTTCAGCTCATTGGTATGTACCGTAATGGGCAGATCCGTGGCGATCTCCGCCAGGTAACGACCCATATTCTCCTCAATGGCCGTGTTCTTCTGACCGTCATCCAGATAGCTCTTTTTACCGATCCAACCTTCGTTGGGGATGGATGTTCCCTCCACGATCCAGGTCTCACTGAAGGAATCCAGGCTGTCCTCTACCACGCGGATCTCATCGATCTTCAGCTTATCATCCGCCTCCGCGTCTTCCTGTACTTCTTCGGGTATGATACGCACACCCGTCACATTTCCGTAATCCTTATTGGTGCTGATGGTGATGGTCTCCGTGTTACCCGTACGGAAGATATCACCCTCCAGCTGTGTATTGGCCAGCACTACTGCCGAGCTGCCGTTCTCAAACAGGAGCTGGAAGTAGAAATTATTCTTGGAACCGCAATCTCCGTTTCCGGAAATATCGATGGCCTGGTCCGATACTTTAACCTTTATCTTATAGGTTCTTCTGGGCTTGTCAAAACCGAAGTTCTGCAAACAATCCTCATAGGTCATGTCATAACCTATATTGGCAAAGCTCTCATCCTCTGTCTCTTCCAGATCCTTGGATTTGAAGATCCACTCCACAGGCTCGTTGCTCTGCACCAGCAGAGAATCCGGAAGATAGGAATAATCGCTTCCCTGAACGCCGTCCTCATCATCTGCGGACTCCGACACTGTCTTTCCTTCGATGTTCAGGATATTAATACCGTTGAACTCACGATAAAAACGGGCATCACTCTGCAGCACCGTATCTCCGTTTCTGCTGTTTATCTGGGTCCAGTCGCTTTCCAGTCCCGTAAGGGAATCCAGCGCCCAGATCTCCAGTCCGTTGGTCTGCCAGTCATCCGTTCCGCTCTCCAGCTGATAGCGGGCATTGGTAAACTGATCCACATTTGCAACCGATATGATGAAATACATCTTATTGCCCGGGGACATTCCGTTCACGTAGCCGAAATCACCGTTTTTGGTGGTATCCGAATACCAGTATCCGTAAAAGCTCCTGGCCTGATCCCGAAGAGAAAACCATTCCGTGTAGTTAGCGGCGCCTGCCGTATCGGTGTAGGCAAACTGCATCTTCACATCAGCCAGAGTTCCCGAAGCTCTGGAGGAATCCGTAGTCACACCCACCAGATATTTTTTCGTGTTCCAACCCGGCGGAACCATATCGTTCTCGCTCTCCGGCGTTGTAAGCTGCAGGGTAAATTCAGTATTTGCCTCCAGATCCATACCGTATTCCGTCTCTGCCATACGATAGAAAATAGGCAGTCCCTGATAGTCATAGTGAATGAAGGAGCCGTCCAGAGAGGCCTTCACACTGACGCCGTCCTTAATATGGTACATGGCAAAGCAGGTAATGGCAGCTGACTCTCCGTTACTTTGGTTGCGTCGATCCTGCTGCTGTGAAGTGGCATTGGTATTCTTCTTCATGCCGCAGTCTGCAATAACCTTATCATTTCCTGTCAGAAGGGAAATACTGTTCACTTTGGAAAAGCCGGGGATCATGCCGTCAAAATACAGACTCTGTCCCACCTGATAAACCCCTGCTACTTCTTTATCTCCCACACCGTGATCTGCCGCCCACTTCAAGGCATTTGTGATCACGGGCAAAGTAAGCACACGGGTCTTTCCGGCCACATCCGTATAGACCATCTTCAGCTCCAGGCTTTCCACATAGCCACCGTTCTTCAGGCTGGTCTTGCCACGATAGGACAGACACTCCAGTCCCGCGTCGGACTTGTCCGCAAAGTCGATACGGAAGCCGTAGCGGTCATTGCTCTGGGGATCGTAGTCACTGCCCCCGTCAAAGCCTTCCGTCATGATCTTGCTGTAAGGATTCTCCCGGAAGGTTTTGTTGCCTTTTTCATCCACCACTGTGGTGCCGCCCAGATTTTCCACCAGATCATTGGCCCAGGTATAGGTCTTAAAACCTCCATCCTTGGAGCCTGAGAATTTCAGATCTGCCAGAAGCTTTCCGGAGAAATTGGCAAAATACTCCTTGGAAAAGCCTCCCACCATATCCAGGCCGTAAATCTTACCGACCTCGTAAACACTCAGTCCCTGACAGGTCCAGCCGTTGTGTCCACCCTTGACATAGTGGGTGAAGAACTCGATGTTCTTGACCTTGTCGATCTTTTCCTTGGTATGGAACATTACCTGGTTCTTGCTCTCCGATGCCAGCGGCGTAATGGTCTCATTTGCCTTTCCGCCCACGGGAGTGGCATTCACCAGATCCGTATAGCTCATATATTCCTGGTTCTTCTTTATGATATCAACCCCGTTCTTTTCCGAGGCTGCATTCATTTCCTTCATACCTTCCGCAAAATCGCCTGACTTGGGGAAGACATAGATGGAGCGGTCCTGTCCGTCGGATTCATAGGACACGATGAAAAAGGCGATATTATCTCCGGCTTCCGCACCGGTGGTAGCTTCCAATATATAGGTATTGGCTTCAGCCTCTACGAAGGGTACAGACGCCGAAACATCTCCCTCTCCGCCGTCATCTCCCTCCTTACGCTGATTCGAAGCACCCTGCTCAGGCTCGGACATGTCAAAGAGCACATAGGTACCCTGATTGTCCGCAACGGTACGGTTTGTTTCCTTCCCGGTGGACAGATCCATGATCTGGCCGGTTACCGGGTTAAGGAGGTTGGAATGGTACTGACGGGTAAAGCCGTTGGGGATCTTCTTTTCCTCGCCGCTCTCGCCGATCTTGTATACGCCGTCCTTGAAAAGGCCGCCGCCGTGAAGAGGTGTCCAGCCTTCCTTGACGATAACGACTTCCTGGGTCTTATCATCCATCCAGGCAACATAACCGTGCCGCAGTACCTGGTCGCCGATCATGCGGACAGACTCGTAACGTCCGGCCTTAACGGGTTTACCGGTGCCCCATTTCTTCGTGATCGGATCAAAATACAGATTTCCGTCCCTGATGGCACCATCCTCTACCTGGCCATCCAAACACAGTCCGCTGTAGTTTGATGTATAGAACTTGAATCTCTCTCCCGTGTTGATATTGATGATCAGTCCGCATTTTCTGGGGGTATCTTTATAATACAGGAAACCGCCGGAAAGCATGATGCCGCCCACCGGCACGGTATAGGTCTTGCCGGTATCCAGATCCTCCAGTATCTCCGTATTATCGGTATCGATAAACTCTCTGCTTTCATATTTATGTACATCCTCGGTGAAGATGGGCTCAAAAACGGTCAATCCTTCCTGCTCTGCCTTAGCCTTATAGGATGCCACATCTGTCAGGATACGAAGGTCCGGATCATAGGCCAACTTACTGCCGTCCTTTAAGTTCATCACAAGGATATCATTCTCCACCGCCCAGTTTGCGGCGCCGGCCGCTTTTGCCGCGGGGTTCTTGGCTGCCGTGACCATCAGATCCAGATCCGACAGGATCCCGTTGTTGGCATCCAGCATAAGCTCCAGATCCAGATCCACAAAATAGCCTCCTGCTATGGGCTTGTAGAAGGAATCCACCGCTACGGTCTGCATGGCCTCTCCCGGATCGATATAAAAAGTCTGCCTGCCGGGATTGGTATCACCGCCCACCGTCTCATCATCCGTCAGAGCCGTGTTTTCGGAGACACTATTATTTTTCTTGGCCTCATTCTGCTCCAGCAGGATCTGCCGCTTTTTCTCCAGCGCCTCTTTTTTCTTCTCCAGACTCCCTTCCGCGAGATAAGTGTCCAACTCATCTCCCGTCAGTTCCGCAAAACCATATTCTTTGTCGCCCTTAACAAAGGCATCATCAAAATATAACCTCGATGTTACAGTGTAATAAGCTCTGAAATTGCTGTCTTTGGCACCGGAAGTAGGGTACAGGAAGTAAAGTGATTTGATCTTGCTTTTCAAACATAAATAATCTTTTTCGTTCACACGGATGTTCTGTATTTCAGAGACCGTTATTTCGTTTCTGTATTCACTTGTGATATCCTCAAGGGAAAAGAGCTTTCTGAGGATCGGGCTGTAAAGAGTGACATCCTTGCCCTCGCCTTTGATGAACAAACCGGAATAGGTGGGCACAAACCCGTCATACTCCGGTCCCAGCTCGATCACTTCTCCGGTCTTGATAACCCTGAAATATCGTTTGCCGCCGTATGCCTGCGTATCTGTTGTGTTCTTATATGATTTGCTCTCTTCCTCGGACAGCTCCGTAAAACCATGGCCTTTTTCTCTGGTGAAATCGTAAGCTCTCTTCTTTATCTGCTTTTGTTCCGGCCACAGGATCACTACTTCATTGCCCGTGTCCGAAATGATTACATAGTCATTTAAGATCACGATCCCGGAACCGGCAGGAAGCTTATTTGCCTTTGCAAACCCCTCCCTGTCATATTCCATATCCGCCGCGGGATCATAGATCATGATCGAATCACCCTCTCCTTTCACGAACACGCCGGAACGGGTGGGACTGTAATCATCATACGTATAACCCAGCCGATAGATCTTACCGCTGACATCATCACGGAAATAGCGGTCGCCGCTTGTGCTCCCCGCCGCCTGGGCAGCGTCAAGAGACTGGGTATCCCGGTCCGCATCGAAGGTAAGCTGCTCGGCTACACCGTCAGCGGAATATTCCTCTTTTCGATCTGTGTCGCTGCCTTTATCATCATCGGTCATCTGAGCGCTGACGGGTATGGAGGAAGAAACCACTGCCATAGCCAGCAAAAGAGCTGCAAGCCGCTTTCCCATCCTTCTGTTTTTCTTCATTCGATTACTCGCATCAAAGCGTTTCATAATCCGTTACTCCTGTTTGTACATGTTTGTTTGTCAAATGCCTGCTTTTTCGGCGGCATTTACACAGCGTCCTACAACATATACAGTTATTTTTTCCTTCCGGTTGCAAAAACCTTTAACCGGTCTTTTCTTTCTTATGCCGGTTCTTGTTGAAATCCATTAGCTGTTCCAGGGTGATCTCTATGATATCCTCTTCGGAATCCATAAAGTCGTCCATGGGGTTGTAATGCTCGATGTACTCTGCCTCCTGCTTAAACAGATCAAAGATGTTGAAGGAAAGGGCGGAATCATCGTCTTCGTCGTTATCATCCCCGTCTTCATCATCCTCATCTTCATCATCCTCATCTTCACCGAAGAGGAATTTCTCAAATTCCTCCTCATCCGGCAGATCGGTATCATCCTCATCCTCATCCTCTTCATCGGGATCATAGTCAAAGAAGCTGCTCACCTCATCATCGGTGATATCCTCATCGTCATCCTCATCATCGTCCTCAAAGGCCTCACTCAGATCAGGGATGTCCAGCTCTCTGTCAAGGAGCTCGCCCATATCCTCATCCGATCCATCTCGCTCTCCCTCATCCTCATCATCGAAGAAGGAGCCGAAATCAAGATCCGAATCGTCAGTATCGTCAAAGTCGCTCTTTTGCTCTTCCATACCATAACCGGCTCCGGTGGTACGGTCTTCCGCGTCGCTGGAAGCTGCTGCTGCGGCATCCGCTCCGAAGATAGGCATCTGGCCAAGAGGCAGGGTACCTGCTGCGGCCATGGCCATCTGCGGCATGGCTGCGGCTGTCTGCAGACTGCTCTGCTGCAGCATGATCTGCTGCTGCATCAGCTGAAGCATCTCGCCCAGCTTCAGCAGCGCATCCTGCATGCCCGCACTCTTTTGTGCTTCCAATGCAGCCCTCTCCAGCTCCAGTGTCTTTCTCTGGGTCTCCAGACGCTCGGATTCCAGACGGTTGCGTTCGCTGGAAAGCTCCGCACGAAGCTGCTCCAATTGTGCATCATCCTCAGAAGCCCGGGATGTGGGGATCTGCTTCGTATATACGCTCCGGGGCGCTTCTATCCTGCGAGCCGCTGCCCTGACGGCATCTTCGCTGCTTTCCTCAAAGGCCACCCTCTCTTCTGCCGTCAGATCGGTTTCTTCGAGCAGATCAGGTGATTCTTCGGATTCATCCTCGTCCTGTCCGATCTCATCCAAACGTTTGCGGAACTCATCGTATGCACTCTCTCCGGAGACCTCCCCGGCAGCGTCTCCCGATGCCTCCCCAGACGTTTGATCTGCGCCGGCAGCACGCTCGGCTGCCCGCTTGGTAAGCAGAGCCTCAAACTCCTCATCCGACATATCTTCATCCAGCAGATCAAGATCGGGAAGGTCCGAAAATTCAGCTTCCGCGGCGGCCGCCGCATCGATGTCACGGATCATTTCTTCGGAGGCTGTTTCTTCCTTTGCCTTTCCGGCATTGCCAGCCTGCTGTGCATTCCTTGCATCCAGCTCTTCCTGGGTCATGACATTGAAGGTAACCTTCTTCTTTTGGGGCCGGTTCTCATGAACCTTCTCTTCCGCTTCCTTGTTGGCCGCCAGGGAGATATCATGCTTCGTGCGGCTGTCTGCCACATAGCTTTCCCAGTTATATTCACCCTGCTCGCCGATGAAGTAGTGGCTCGTATATTCGCTTTGCTGGAACATATCCACCATGGAGGGCGGAACCTGCACCTGGAAGGTGGAACGGCTGGAGGAGGAAAGCACCGTAAAGGCCTGTCCTCTGGGAGCCTGCATGATCTGTTCCTGCTCACTTTCATTAATACCGCCGGCCTTTTCATACAGCTTGCACAGATCGTGCATATCGTTGGGTGCCAGAGCAAAAATGAAGCTGTACTGGCAGGCATTGATGATGGCCGTGGACTTTCTGGCCAGTTCCTCGCTGCCCACAAAGTCTTTGATATTCTGGGTGATAACGATCTGCATACCGTTGTACTTACGGATACGCTTTGCAAGCTGGAACATGAAGTCCAGAGCTATGGGGAATTTCTCATCAATGAAGACATGGGCCTCGTCGATGACAACCACAATCTTCCGATTCAGGTTGTATTTCGTGTTGTAATCCCTGTTCTTGATGATCTCGTTATCAATGTACTTCAGTACCAGCAGCATCTGTGCATTGGCAATAGTGGTATTGCGGTTTGACAGCATGCTCTGGAAATTGAACACCGTAAAGTTCTCATCCGTTGTAACCGTAGACGGACCGTTCCAGATATTGGCGTTACGGCCGCCGGTGGAGAACTTGGCAATATAATTGATCAGTGTACGGAGAAGACTTCTCAGATATTCGTTCTCGGTACGCTCAAACTCCGCCAGCACTTCATCATAGAGGTCGTCAAAGACCGGATAATCCTCCGGCCCGTAGGCGGAAAGATCCGTATCGGCATAGATACCGCGATTGGTGTACATCCTCTCCACCAGAGAGTTCAGGTACTCCAGCGCATCCTTTTCACAATCCGGCAGGATCTGGCGGAAGAACTCCTCCAAAAACTGCAGATGGGTGGCAAAACTGCCGGTCACAGCCGAACCGTCCGTATCGTCATCATCATCCAGCGCCGTGATGATATGGAAGGGATTCAGTCTGCCGAACTGGGCATTTCCCACGTTGATGATCTTACCGTGAAGATTCTGTGCCAGTTCCTGGTACTCGTTCTCGGGATCGAGAATGAAGATCTTGGCATCATCCGCTGCCAGATTTCCCAAAAGCGCCTTGGTGGCGTAGGATTTACCGGAACCGGACTTACCGATGATGACCATGTTGGAGTTGATCCTCTCATTGTCCCTCCGGAAAAAGTCCACAAATACGGGCACGCCTTCAGCACTTCCCAGCTTGAAACCGGACTCATCGGAAATATGGGAATAGATCCAGGGGAAGGTTGCCGCCACGGAATTGGAGGGCATACCTCTGGACAGTTTTTTCATCGGGTCGTAATTGGATACCTGGGATGCGATAAAGGCATTGAGCTGATCGAAGTCCATCCTCGTAAGACGCAGGTTGGACTCACTCCAAAGCTGCCTTATCACCTTGTTCATCTCGCCCACAACGGGAAGGGAGGATTTTTCCGGAGCATCCACCGTCACATCCATGCGGCTGGCGGCGATATCATAAGCCGTCACATAGATGTTGACATCCATCATGGTCTCATTATCCCCCTGCAATGTGGTAAGCAGACTGCTCAGGGAGTTGATATGCTGACCCAGCTCGATGAGCTTGGAGTCGATATTGGTGCTCTGGTACTGGCTTCGCAGTTCCTGCAAAGAGCGGTCGATGGAAGAAATGGATTTATTCCGGTCGATAGGTGTAGCCTTGATCACTACCTTGGTGCCGGGGATGGACATAACCCCTGCCAGGAAGGCATCGCCAACCAGGGTGGGATATCCGGTCACCCGGTAGGTATGGGTGATCACATTGGAAACCACGCTGTCTCTTACACGGATACGCAGATTCTCCGGCATCGCCCACTGGGCATAATCCTCCGGATCGATCTTATCGATATCGCGCTCGTCGAAATCCAGGGAATTGGTATATTTCAGGAATATAGCCAGTTCCTTTGTACCCAGCCTTCTGGCAGTCATTTCTCCCTGCTGCAGGTTGCTGAGGGCATTGGCTGTCATAAGACGCAGCCTTCCTTTGTCCTCTTCAAAAAGTACCAGATAGTAGAAGGCAGTAACCACCTTCTCCTCAAAGCACATTTTGGACAGCTCGTTGATCCGGTCATAAAGGATCTCCACCCTGGCCTGCAGCTCCTCCTCGGAAAGCATGCCACTCTCGTAGGAAGCCCGCAGATGATCCAGCCTGTCATATTCCCGGTTCATGTAATCATCATATTTGATGGGTCGTTCGATCTTGACGATATTGGCATAGTTGCCTTCCTGCATGCTGCGCAGGGTCTTTCCGATACCGTTCTCAATGGAGTTGTTCCTGCGGTGCTGGGAGAAGAAGCGGAACTCTATGGGATCGATCTCGATGGCGGTACCGTAGTATTTGCCGCCGTACTCGATAAAATCATCCTTGATGTCCGTAAAGGCGCAGACATTGTCCATGAAATCACTCTGTCCGCCGCTTGCTTTGGCCTCTTCCTTTTCCTTCTTGCGAAGGGCGGAACGATCGGCACGGGCCTGCCAGACGGCATTTTTCTCCTCTTCGGTAGCCGTCTTGCTCTTTAAGATCCTGTTTTCCTCTTTGATCAGCTCCTTTAATGCCTTCTTTTTCTCTTTCTCCAGCTGACTGTCTGTCTTCAGCTGATCCGGGATCTCATTCTTCTTTATCTTCCGGGGCTTCTGCTTTTCCTTCTTTGCCGCCTTTTCTTTCTTTTTCTTCTCTTTTCTGCTCTTGGCAGTATCTGCGGTTTCCGGTTCCTCTGCATTTGTCTCCGCCAGAGTTTCCTCACCGACTGTTGTTTCCTCAGTGTCTGCCTCTTCCGGAGCACCTGCAAGGCTCTCATCCTCCGCCAGGTCCGAAGCAAGTTCCGCTGTTACCTGGGCCGTGATATCGGCCACCATCTCCTCGCCGACCATATCCGCTTCTTCAGCGGTAATGTCGTCAGCAAAACGTTCCAGTGCCCCGAAGTCTATCTCTTCTGTCTGTTCTGTCTGTTCAGGCTGTTCAGTCTGTTCTGTCTTTTCTGCCTGCTCACTGTTGCTCTTCCGGTAGCGGTTGATCACGTTCTCCCGCAGCTTGCCTGTCTGCTTATCCAGCAGCATCTCATCATTGTAAACTCTCTCAAATCTTCTGGGGAGCACCAGGTACTTCAGGATCTTAAGAAGAAAAATGTAATTGGGTTCATCATCCAGTCTGAGGACCAGGAAAAAGGTGACAAAAGCGATGGCGATACAGATTCCAAGCTTCCACGGCAGCGATGAGATCGCAAACAGCAGTACAAGCGCCGCGCCCAGGATCACCACTATGATATCCCCAAGCGAAACGCCCTTGAAAATCTCTATTCTTACTTTAGTCCTTCCGGGAATCAGTCTCATTTTACAGTTCCTTCCGTTCTTTCCGCTTCATAAATCGGGATTCTTATCCCCTGCTTCTTAAACGCACCAACGACGATTCCCTTTTCCGGAGGATAATGCTGCTTCATTCCCCTCCGGAGGCAATCGTACCGGTTTTTTCCCAACCTACTGGGTCTGGTTCGGATTTATATTGTTATTGTTTCCACCCGGCTGTGCCGGTACAACAGGCTGTGCCGGTACAACAGGCTGCGGCACAATAGGCTGCGGCACAATAGGCTGCGGCACCACAGGTCTGATGTTATTGCCTACCTGGATCACCCTTCCGGTTCCCAGATTCTGTACCGGCTGATTCTGCTGAACGGGAACATTGGGTATCGTCGTATCATTGTTGACCGGAACCTGCGGCTGCGTACTGTTCTGTACGTTGCCCTCTCCCGCTTCTTCCTGCATGAATTCTCCTGCATCGGGAAGATCTGCGCCTTCACCTGCGCCGCCTTCTGCTCCTGCGCCGCCTTCTGCAACGCCTTCTGCTCCTGCGCCGCCTTCTGCACCGCCACCGGCTCCGCCGCCACCGCCTGCGCCGCCGCCTCCAGGAGGAGGTCCCTGCTTCGCTCCGGGGTTATATCCCGTAGCTGCGCCGATCCCGGCATTGACAAGTCCCTGTCCGATATCCACGGCTTTGTTGGCCAGCTGGCCGGCTCCACCGGCTCCGCCGCCATCGCCTGCTGCGCCGCCACCTCCTGCTGCACCGCCACCGGCTCCGCCGCCGCCCTGGCCTTTCTGTTCCGACCTACTGGTCTGCATCTTGGGCGTATGCCCCGTGGCAGCTCCGATTCCGGCATTGACAAGTCCCTGTCCGATATCCACGACTTTGTTGGCCAGCTGGCCGGCTCCACCGGCTGCGCCGCCACCTCCTGCTGCACCGCCACCGGCTCCGCCGCCGCCGCCCTGGCCTTTCTGTTCCGACTTACTGGTCTGCATCTTGGGCGTATGCCCCGTGGCAGCTCCGATTCCGGCTCCGATCAGATTCTGAGCGCCATCCAGCATAGCGTTCGCAAAGCCTCCGGATTTGGATGGAAGTCCTCCGCCACCTCCGGCTCCGCCGCCACCGCCTGCGCCGCCTTCTTCACCGCCTTCACCACCGGCTCCGCCGCCGGCTGCTCCCGCCTGGGCTGCCTTAATTCCCTTACGGATACCGCCAAATGCTTTATTGGTAGCAAAACCCGCTGCCTTGCCCACCATACCTCTCATGGCATTTCCCACGGAGTCCGAAGCATTGATGGCCTGCCAACCGGCATTGTCCGCCAGGATACCGGTAACCATACCGCTGGCCTTTCGTGCCGTCATAAAGGCTATAACGATCATCATCAGCTTGCCCAGATAATCCAGCGGTCGCAGCCAGTTGATGCTGTCGTTATATCCCGTACCCCAGGCTGTGGTCAGGTTGAACAGCTTCAGATCAGCTGATGCCACGATGGGGATGAAGATCTGTACCACTCTGACCGAAAGTACCGTGGCAAAGACCGAAAAACTCTGGATAATGAATGCCGTAAACCACTGCTTTGCCTTTCCTCCGTTATCCAGAGGCCAGGTGGCAAAGAAGGGAGGCGCGATCAGATACAGAAACAGCATATTGAAGATCCTGGAAATGCAGTTTCCGATAATGGCCAGAAGCTCAGCCGCCATAAAGAGCGAGGTCAGATAAATGTATACGAAATCAATATCTCCTCCATGGAAACATTCCTCAATTGCCAGGAAATTGTAAATGGTATACCAGTTACTGTCATCCGTATAGAACCTTCCGCGGACCGGATCGGTAAAGGAGGGATTGGTGTTGTAATCGTCATTTCTGGCCGCATGCATGGTTCCGGCAAGGAAACACATTCGATCCAGCGGCACATCGGCCCCTACCTTGAAATCCATGGCACTCGTTTTATTGAATTTTTTCAGCGGATAGAAATTCTTATCGGTATGGATGATCTCCATAACATCCATCATGGCATTGGATAGACTGTCATAATAGACATCTGCCTTGGCTTCCTCACTCAGGGAGAAGGATGTCGCGATCTTTTGCAGGGAATTTTGCCAGTTATGGATGGGGTTCCCGTTTTTGTCCTCTGTGGGATAGTTATAATCGAATACCCCCTGTTTTTGCAGCCATTGCATTTCCGGACGGATCTCATTGTAGCAGGCATTGATGTTGTAACGGCTGTTATAACTGCCGTTAAAGGAATAGTTTCCGATGGTGTTCAAAACCCTGGCCATGGCCGAGAATTCGTCGTCCGTATAAACCCGCTCCGATTCCAGATGAAGCTGGGAGGCATTGTTGAAGACATAGGCTATCTGGTTCATCAGTTTATCCGAAAACTCCAGTACGATGGAAATGCCCAGGGTCAGGGAAACGATGAAGAGGATACAACGAAACAGGTTGCCTATGATGGTACCCATGGACGACTGGTTCTTGCCTTCCAGATCAAACATCTTCCGGATCACGGCGATGATGGCAAATCCGAAGGCCATGGCAATACCGATCAGCGCCATGCCCCAATAGGCATTTGTTACCGTCTGATTCTGGAAAAATACATCGATCAGCTTGATCTTTTCACCCTTCCAATATACCGGAGCAAGACCCGCAAAGATCTCAAAGACCTTATAGAGTGCACGAACGATACCGCACAATATGATCGCTATGCCGTATTTAAGCAACAGCCACCATTTTGTTATAATATCAGTGATATCCGTTATCCAACCCATAATGAATCATTCCTCCACGCCACTTATCTTACCCGCAGTCTTGCCTTTTCAAAATGCAGATAGATCAGTACGGCTGCAATGATCGCAACAAAAAGTGCCATAAATACAACGCTCTGCGCATTTAAATACAATAAGATCGTGATGTAATACTCACTTTCATTTCCCGCCTGGTCCGTGGCAGTGATCACATACTGACCTGTCTGTGTCAGCTTACCGCTGCCGTTCTTAAACTCTTTTCCGTCCTTGAGAAAGCTGAGGCTTTCCCCTTCCTTCAGTCCCTCCCAGGTCACCGGACCTCTGGCAGTACCACTTTCGTCCACGCCGATGAAGATGACCTCCGGGGGTGTATGGTCGATGGTTACCCGCAGGGAATAGGATATCCCGGCCTTGGGACAGCTGTAATCGATATCATACTCTCCCTCCAGGACCAGCTCTGCCCGGGTACGGTTATTGTTGATCTGAACTCCGTCGATACATACCCTGTCCACCTGAAAACCGTCCGGCATATCGTAGTAATTCACACTACCTGTCAGTGCGGTTATGATGGTGAAGGAAAAAAGATCCTCCACATCGTTGTCTCTGCCCAGTCTGACTACATAGGAGCCGGGTTCATAGATCTTTGCCATGTTCGGTTCCTCTACCACCTCTCCGTTACGGTAAAGAGTATAGGGAATCCCTTCGGGAATGTCGATCCGGACCACGTCCCTGGTGATCATGCCGTCCGCCATATCCGAGCGAATCTCGGCATCATACCGCGTGGAATGAAAAACAAACATTCCCACTGCTCTGTCATAGGATACTTTTTCCGACAGAGAGATCACCTGCTCCGGATCCGTGGAAGTACCGTCACTGTTTAAGGGTGCTCTGCTTACCGGATCCAGCTCTCCCTCATAACTCATGATCTCCTGAGAAAAACCGGCATTCCCGCTGTTGCTTCCGGAAAAACCCACCGAAGACTCGCCCTTTCCGCTGGTGATCTTTTCAGTCCACTCCGGCAGGGAGGTGTCCTCATCTTCCTGCTGCTGATCACCTTCACTGTCGCCTGTCTCGTCGCCGAAGCCTGCTACGCCGCTTGTACTCTGCCCGGTTCCCGAGCCCGCATTCACGGCTTCCCGGACGCGGTCCTCCGTAGTCTGGGTATCTGTCTGCGTAGTCGGCTGATCCTCCTGAACCTGCTCTGCCGGCTGAGGTTCCTGGCTGGGCAGTGCCGGTGCATTGATATCGATATCCGTCATGGCAGCCGTTGCTGTGGTTGTCCCTACGGGACTCATCAGCATAGCCGCTGCCATAAGGATCGCAGTCATGACCGGTTTCGCTTTTCTGATCAGCGTTAGTTTTTTCATGTAGGTTTCCTTCCCGGGTGAAACCTTTCATACAGAATACATGGGTTTGTCGTCTTCGGTTGCATGGAAATGTGTTTCTTTCCTTACATGCTCCCGGCGACTACTTTCCCTTACTGCGCCGCAGTATCCGTAGTGGTTTCCGTGTTTGTTTCCGTGTTTGTTTCCGTGTTGGTGTCTGTATTTGTATCTGTATTAGTGTCTGTGTTGGTGTCCGTATCCGGGGCTGCTTCGGTATCTGTCACGGTTACCGTATCGGTTTCGCTTTTGCTCTCTTCCTGCTCCGCTTTCTGTGCCTCGGCTTCAGCCGCTTCAATGGCCTTAAGTCGTTCTGCCTCGGTGGTGCCCGTCTTCTTCTCTTCCTCCAGCTCGGCTTTTCTCTGGTCAAGAGAACCATCGGCCTGTCCCGCTGCCAGGAATTCCTCATCCGTCTGATGGGCATCCGGCTGAGTGGAGTCATATACCGCACCTTCCACTGCCTGCTCGCCGCCTTCGCAGGTCGCTTCCCATACCCTGATGCTGTTGCCGAAAGAACGCAGAAGGAAGCTCAGTTTCCTGCCGGTAGCTTCGCTTTCCAGCGTCAGCCTGCACCAGCCGGATGTCATAGCCTGCAGCTGCAGACGCATTTCCGACTGATCTTCGTTATAGCTTATATTCTTTTTCCATATGTGCAGATCCGGATTCTTATACCAGGCATCATCTTCTCCCTCTTCACCGGAGGCCAGCATGCCGTACCTTGCCAGCATTTCATCACCGGCGTAGGCTCTTCCTTCTTCGTTGGCGATCTGTTCATCCAATGCCTTCAGCTCTGCCAGAAGCTGCGGATCATCAATATCACTGTAATCGTACTCACCGCCGCCTTCCTGTCCTGCGGCCTGCTCATCAACGATCAGTCCTCCGGCTCCGGCGGTTATCTCTCTCTCCTGTTCCGATACATCGGTCTGCTCAGTCTGATCGCTGCCGCCTTCTATCTTTTCGCCTTCTCCATCCGCGTTATCAAGTCTGATGGACAGATCATTGAAATTCGGGATCCTGAGCTCAAAAACCTGTTCCCTGTTCACCTGATAGTTGCAGGGATAAGGCGTGTCCGCTGCCAGATTCACGATACCCGTCATCTCGGTCACTTCGATCTGGCCCACCTTAGTCAGTAGTTTGCCGTTATTGTTTCTTTCCACGGACACCACAACGGAGATCTCATCACTGACGTCTTCTCTTTGCTCCGATTGACGCATCAGTTCCTGTGCAAAGGAAAACTCTTCTCCCTCCGCGGCTGCTTCCGTCGCTTCCCCATCCTGTTCCTGACTTTGAGGATTCTTGCGGATAAAGGCGATGCGGTAATTCCCGTTTTCCTCCCTGGGTTTTACCACGAATTTTGCCTTGCCGTTTTTCTCTTTTCCCTTTTGTTTTACGGTAACCGGCGGCTCCGTGATCACGGGATCCGCGGGGTTTCCCTCTTCATCGGCCTGCACAAGAGTGGTGGTGACCAGTTCACATTCCCACACATGTCCCGGTGTTTTACTGCCGTCCAGGGTGACCACCAGCTTGCCGTTTGTTTTTTGCTCCACCGTGTAGGGATAATCCGCACCCCCCTCAAAGATCTCGCTCTTACCGCAACCGGAAAGCAGTATGGGCATGGCAAGGAGCAGCGTCGCAAACGCTGCCCGCATAATGGCCTTGTTCAATGTCATAATTTTTTTGCTCATTCTCATTTTTCGTTTCTTCCGTTATGGTTCCTGTGGTTTAGAATTGTTCCATAAAGGTTACAGTCTTTTGGGTGTATTTCACTGCATTGCCCTTTACAAGTCCCGCAAAGCCGCTGCCGGGAGAATAGCCGCTTGACAGGTAAATGGTACCCTTATTGATCACCCGCAGGTTCTCGCCTTCCATGGATTTCACCCCGCTTGCCGATGCGCTGATGAGGCATCCGCCGGTACCTCGTGCGGCAAATCTGGTGCTGTTGGTATTCCAGTCAGTGTTAAAATAGAACCTCGTCGCACCATAATCCGTAAACTGATAGCCGGCGTACAGGACGGAATTGGGCCTGTTCTCGATCTCGGCGGAGCTGTTCATGATAAGACGGTTACACATCACCATTCCGAAATTGTAAAGCTTGCCGCCTTCCGTCAGGCTGATCTGACCTGCCGCGGAGCAGGCGGTGGACGAAGGATTCAATCTTCCCAGGGCCACTCTGCCCTTGTTCATGACAACGACGGCACCACCGTTCTTGCATTCGATACAACCCGAACCCTCTACCGCTCCGTCACGGGAATAAGTCATCAGGGTTGCTCCGTCCTGAACCACCAGCGTTCCGCCGTCCACTACGATCTTACCGCTGAGAAGGACGGTGGAATTGATGGAAAGTACGGCGCCGGGCTCCACGACGGTCACACTTTTTTCCGGGAGAAGAGACATCTTCTTCAGGGAAGTTACCTGACCGCTGTAACAGTGAATACCCGCAGGATACCGGTTCACCTTAACCTCTGTGCCGTGATACAGGTAAAACCAATGACGGTGGCTCTCCTTGGTCTCATACTCTGTGGAAATGGAATCCGACTTTTTCTTAAAGACGGGGTCGCGTCCGGATACGTTCTGGAAGATGTTCACGCCGGCCACGCCGATGCTGTCGGTGCCTCTTTTTTCTACCGTCCACTGGACACCGCCCACGTTGGTATGTTTGTTGATGACCAGCTCCAAATAGTCACCGTCTGCGGTGATCCTTCGGTCCGTATGCTTCTCCGAATAGGACGTGTATTGATTTCCCGCCTTATCAGTAACGATCCTGCCGGTGGTCTCCCCCTGATAGATGGTTACCTTGGGATAGTAATCGTTGTCCTTGTCCCTTTCTCCCTTACAGGTAAAGAACGGTGCGCCTCTGCCGTTGTCCGTCAGCCATTTGGTCTCCGTTCTGTCCACCTGTCTGTCGCTGTCGCAGCTCACGGCATCATACCACCTGTCATGAAATCCCGTACCGGAGATATACTTATGACCGCCTTCGTCCCAGCAGATCATGATCCGCAGCTTGGTGTTCTCCGGCTTCAACAGGAAGTTGTAGATGTCGTTGATGCCCACCCATTCATAGTAGGTCAGTTCATCCGCTGTCTCCTCCGCATCCACACGGATGGTGGATTCCGGTCTTGCGATATAGCTGAAGCAAACGCACGCTGCCGTGACCAGAGCCAGGGCTCTTCTTCGGTGATTTCTATATACTCTTGTCTTCGGTTCCGATTTCTTTCTCATCACTTCTCCGCCTCTTTGGCATTATCTTCCCAGGGATTTCAGCTGGTCGAGCTTCTTCCTCTCGCTCTTTCTCGTACTTTCTTCCTTCTCGCGTTCCTTCTGTTCACGCTTTCGGATCGTTTCATCCGCCAGATGCTGACGGTAAACTTCCTTATCCCGTCTGCCGATCTCCTTAACGCCCCGTTCCTGTACCATCTGGTTATAGGTCTTCTCGAAGCTCTTCATGGAGCTGTTGGACTGGAGCGCCACACTGAAGGCAGGATCCCTCAGGGTCTGGCTTCTGAGGTTGTCGATCTTGCTGACCGCTTTGCCATAACGCATTTCGGGATCATCGGTTTCCGCTTTAAACTGGTCCCAGAACTGCTTTGCATGAGGATTCTTGGGATTCATGAGTTTTTTGGCCACCAGATAATCCGCTGCCTCCTGCTGGTTCTTAAGACCCGCCTTGAGGTTTTCGCCCTTCTCGATCTTTTCCCGACAGGTTCTGCGAAGAGCGGCCGCTTCGGGTCCGTACTCATCCACCTCGTCCAGATAGGTCTTAACCTTTTTGGCCTCAGCCACAAAAGGTTTCCCTCTGCCCCGCCAGTCACCGTCATAGGTGAGAATGGCCAGATCTGCCTTTTCCCGGAGTCTTTCCGCCTGATCCTGCACCATCCCCGGTGTTACGGCTTCCGTACCCTGCTTCAGGCACAGTTCATTGTATTTTTCCATTTCCTGACGGAATTCTTCCCAGACGCTGTCCTTGCCGGTGCCCTCTTTTTCGTAAAGATAGCTTTTTGTATTAAAGCCCTGATAGGCCCTTGCATTACCGGTCTGTGCGTCCTTTCCGTAAGGGGCGTATCCGAAATCAGCGGGATGTCTGCGGTCGTGTCGGAATTTCTCATAGGATTCCATGACCTGACTCTGCTTGTAGGTATCCACCATATGGCGGTATACCGGATCTTTGGCCCGGGAAAGCACATAGCTGTTTATGGTTTCCTGGTTGTAATACTTTGCATAATATTTTTTCTGCAGCTCTTCGGTGGGAAGAGACTTCATCTTCTTGAGAATGTCTTTATGGTAATCCCTTACGGCCGCATAATAATACTTGGCTCCCACATTACCCGGCACCCTCTTTTTTGCATAATCCTTACCGGTGGCGTCCTTGGCGATCTTCTCGTACCTGAGGCTTTCATGCTGAAGTTTCCTGCGGATGGTATCCATGGGATCCGTGATCGCGGCAGGATTCTTCTGACGCCTTGGCTGCATCTGAGGATTCTGCTGATTCTGCTGCATCATCTGCTGTTGCTGCTGAGGCATCTGCATATTCTGCATGTTCGGCTGTTGCATCTGCTGGGGTTGCATCTGCTGCGGCTGTACCCCGGCAAGCTGCATCTGCTGCATCTGGATAGTCTGCTGCATCTGCATCATCTGCTGCTGCATCCAGATCATCTGCTGCTGCATCTGCTCCACCGTCATGGGCTGCTGCACCGGCTGCATCACCACATTAGGCTGCTGCATCCCCGGCTGCTGTGGGTCCTTAGGCGGTCCCGGAGGATGGGGGGGCTTCATCTGCTGCCGGTTCTGAGCAGCGGCCTTCTCTTCCTCCTTCTTGGCCATCTCATCAATGCCCATCTTCTGCTGCTGCTTGACCTGTTCCTCCTTACGAAGGCGTTCCTGAGCCTCCACCTTTTCATTGGCAACAGCCTGGGTATCCTTGGCGTCCTGATTCAGCTCGGGATGTCCCTGCAGCTCATTGATATTCAGATTCTTATCAATGTCATCCTCGATCTTTTTTTCCGTCTCTTTGACGTTTTTGATCTGCTCTTTTTCTTTCTCTTCGAGGTTTTCGTCCAGTTCCTTCATCGCTTTTCCCGCCTGTTCTTATGATCGTGGGTGTGTTGTTTTCGTATCTGTCTGTAATACCCCCGGGGGTGGCGTTTGGTTGCACTAAGTTGCATTATTTATCTTCGGCGGGTCAACTTGCTTCAGCCTCAGAGCCGCCCAGAACGCGTTCATTGCGCTCGTCGATATCGTAGAATACTTCATCCGCCTTAAACATGTGGCTTCGCAGCTCACCCATATCCATGGTACCGAACTGATAGTACTTGCACTTGTAGGAAGGGGTGTACTTGGTCATCAGCGGGTAATTACCGAAGGTAACGATGATGGAATTACCGGTGGATTCCGCATTGTTAAGCTTCTGCAGCTCGGAAGGATAGATCAGGGGACGAACCTGGGTCTGGGTGGACAGATTGATATCGCCCTCCTTCTGTCCCACGGAAGAAGAGGTGGAGGTTGTCTTCACCGTCATGTTTCCGCAAAGCTCCGAGAACTCCTTACAGGTTCCGATATCGTTGGAACCGATGAACATCTTCACGCCGCAGTTGGACTTAACGATATCCGCCACCTGCTCGCCGTATACGTTGTTCAGCTGGGAGTAGGACTGTACCACCATGTTGAACCAGATCTTTCTGGAACGTCCTACGGTGATCATCTTATCGAACTTCTCGATCTTGGGCATGTTACCAAACTCATCGAGAAGGAAGTAAACATTCCTGGGAAGGGAAAGATCCTCTCTGGAACTGGCCACCTTGATCAGTGCCTTGTACATACACAGGATGAAAACGGCCGCCAGACCATGCCTGGTATCCTTCTCATCCGGGATCTTCATAAACAGCGCCGTGGGGGTAAAGGCAAAATCCGCCGCCTTGATATCCGTGGCACTGGTCAGACCGCAGAGGCCGCGGTCATTGAACATGTTCAGCTTATCGAAGGTAATGGACATATAGGACGAAAGCGTGGTATCCGCTGCGGAAAGTACCTGCCTTGACAGGGTAACCGCCTGGGACAGCTTGCTGCGTCCTTCGAAGTAACGCTTGAGGGCTTCAAACTCATTCTCCGAATTGGTCAGGATCTTGTTGAGGTTGAAGAAGTTGAACTTGTCTCTGGTCATGCCGTTCTCGGGATCGGCACTGTCCTCCAGCATGGCAAGGAAGGTGGCCATGATAATGGATCTGGCACCCTTCTCCCAAACGGGATCCTTTTCATTTTCCACGGGACAGATGACGCAGACCAGATCGTTCAGATCCTCGTACATCTCATCATAGATCTTCTGCTTTTCCACGTTCACATCATCCTGGCAGTGGGTGGGATCGGCGTAAGCTTTGCCCTGCCACTCGATCCAGATGGCCCCGTCGTCCGGTTTGCCGTCCATGACCTTTAGATCAGGATATTTGTCCATGGAATCCTTATGGGCTTTAATGCCCTTGCCGGCCTCCAGATACTCCTGGTACATATCCCAGATGGAGTCCAACGGATTCCATCGGCTGGAGGAGTAAGTATCACGCAGATCCAGAAGGAGCACGTTGTATCCCCGCTTTTTCAGGAACTCCGAATGCAGGGAAAAAAGCTCGCCCTTAGGGTCTGTCATGATCATGGATGAGCCGCAGTTGGTGGCTCCGATGAGCTGGATCATGGGGTTGATGAAAGTGGTGGTTTTACCGGAACCGGTAGCACCTATAACAAGCGAATGAGCCCCGGACAGAAAATTGCCTCGGAGCATCCCCTTTTTATCCAGTACGGCGCGTACCGGAATACCGTCTTTTTTTACTTTATCCATCTGGTCGTAAGAGAAGGGCGCCCAGTATTTGTCGCGCTCCTTGTCCGTCAGCCAGCGGGAGTTCTCCAAAGCTCCTTCCACCCGGGCATCCTTACCGCCCTTCAAAAGGTCGGTTCCCGTAGATCGAAAAGGATGACCAAGATCCCCGTTCAACGCCATCAGAGCTCCTCCGGCTCCGACAGCGAGAAAACCAATGATCCAGGTTCTCCCCTGAAGCAAAACGGCCGGCGAAAAATGCATCCCCTGCCCGCTCATCAGGGAAGGTACGTTCAGCATAAGGTTCTCCAGCACGTACCCGATAAAGGCCGCACCGCCGATGATCAGGACTCCCCAGACGATGAACTTAGCCCAAAAGCTTTTTTGAAAAAATTCTTTCATATCCGATCATCTCCCTTTCGCCTTTTTTTGCTCTCTTTCGCGACATCGATGAGCCTTTCGCCCATCTCCTTTTCGAATGCTCTTCGGATGGCATGCATGGAACGAAAACCCGTAAGGGCCTTGGCGGTAACCGCAACTGCAGCATATTCGCCATCAACTTCCGTCTCTTCCAGGTATAAAAGTACGGGGACGGATAATTTGAACCTGCGGAATACTGCCGGCAGGCCGTCGTTTTTTTCCAGGATCACGCGACGTCCGATATTGGCCATGGCACTGTCGGATACTGCCAGAAAGTCCTCACGGCTCAGCTTGGAACGATAGGTCTTTCGACTGAGCATGATGCCCAAAAAATACACCTGTACCGCGCCGTCCTCCACGCCGAAACGGTTGATGGCCACCGGGCCCTGATCCGCAGTCAGGCGTCCCTCCTCATTCTGGTGGGTATGTCCCAGGAGCACCCGCTTCAGTTCCCGCTTGTCGTGACGGTATTGTCTGCGCTGCTCATGCTTTCTTTCCCGCTCTGTTTCGTCGATCTCTCTGAGTTTTTTTGCCATCTGCTCTTTCGCCTTACGGATGTTTTTTGTCTGTTTCATAAACGCACGCATTCCGGCTGCAGGATTTACAGCCGGAATCAGCGTTCTATGTTTGCTTTACTTTTGCGTTGCGATACGCATTACCTGTCACTGCTTTCGAAGCGGATCAGGTATTGGCATTTACCCACTGTACCATCTGAGGCATCATGATGTTGAGTGCCAGGATCAGTACGAAGATAAGGATGAAGCCGATGATAGCGTTCTTAAGAGCGTTCTTTGCTTTCTCACGCTCCTGAGGCTCGCCGGCTTTGGCAAACTTCACACCGAGTACTACGCAGTACAGGGAACCTGCTGCGCCCACAACGGCCAGAAGGGGAGCCATCATCTTGTTGAGCAGTGCCACGATGGGAGCTGCCACGCCGCTGAAGTCGGCGCCCTTGCCACCGGTGATGGTGGAAGGATCCTCAATGGTGCCGCCGCTGGCAAATACGGTTACCGGCATCATCATCACTGCGGTCGATACGGTTACGATTGCTGCTTTGATCTTCTTGCTTACTTTAGTCATTTTGTTTTCCTCCTTAAAATGAGCGTTCATGTTCTACATCGACATGGGTCTGTGTTGTTTTATATTGGTTTTCTGCATTTCCATTTCCTTCGGCTTGTCCACCTCCGGAATCTTCTTGTTAACCTTGGCTGCTGCTTTTACCAGCGATCCGTTCTGAACTTCCTTCAGGATCTCCTCCGGACCCTTTTGGCCGATCAGATCCTTAAATTTTGGATCCTGTGCCAGCATCTGTGCCTCGTTTTTCTGAAATCCCGGCGGCAATTCTCTGTGGGCCGCGATCCTGCCCAGCAGACTCTGTGCTGCCAGCTCGGTGAGCTTTTCGGGATCCGTCCTGCCCTCAGACGCGGGGCCGGAAAGTTCACCCAGCTGCCTTTCGGCAGCCACCCCCTTTGAAAGGACATCCATCCGGATGATCGTCTTTTGCGCCAGCTCCTCCGGTGCCCTCGGCAGAGAATCCGAATTCTTCATCGCCTGCGCTATTTGATTATCCATAATAAGCTCTGTATCCATGTTGCTCCCCTGCTCGGTAAACCACCGATTTCCTTTCTGCTTTGTTGCGTTTCTGACCATAATACTCTGGCGCATCCGGTTTGGTTGCAGAAAAAGTATTTTTCAAAAAAATCATTCCAAACTCTGCTTCAGCATCTCTCTGGCCCGCATCAGAAGGGATTTCACGGTATTTTCCGGTTTCTCCATGATCTCGGCTATCTGCTTAACACTCAGCGACTGCATGTAATACAGTTCGACTGCGGTCCTGTAATCCGGCTTCAGCTTGGCGACGGCATCCCAGACATCGATCTTCTCTTCCTGGGAGATGCCTCTCTCTTCACCGGCTTCGATCTCTTCATTCAATTCATCGTACATGGGTCTGTCCATCAGCGCCTGCTTGCTGCAGTTGATGGTCACGCGGATCAGCCAGGCCTTGATATGCTCGTCGCTTTCAAAATGTCTTTCCTTCTTGAACAGGCGAAGAAAGGTCTCACCGTACACATCCTCGGCATCCTCTTTATTGCGTACATATCCCAGAGCGATCCGGTACACCATATCCCCATATGTTCTTACGATCTGTTCCGCTTCCATTGCCTTCCCTCACGGCTGTTACAAAAAACACACTCTAACACAATATTTATACCACAAAATAGGCCAAAAGTCCACAAAAAACAGCCATAAATGTAGTGTTTTCCAGTAATCAGAAAGCCCACCAAAGAGTATTACTTTGATGGGCTTTTGGGATCTATCGTATAAGCATTATTGCGGAGGTGCGTCCGCCTGCTGGTTGATCTGCTGCTGGGCCGCCTGAGCCGCCTGCTGGGCCGCGATGGCCGCATCCTGAGCCGCCTGGGCCGCTGCCTGCTGAGCTGCCAGGGCCGCCGCCTGTCGCTGCTGCTCCAGAGCCGCCTGCTGGGCCGCGATCTCTCCCGCATTGGCAGGGTTGGATAAATATTCCGCAGTATGCGGACAATACTTGGGATGGGTATCGCCATTCTCATCAGGCATCAGAGTGATCACACCCTGGGTCTGATAAGGACAGGTGGTGGTGGCCGCAAGTCCCGTTGCCGCGCAGACAAGTCCGGCGTAATGTACGTTACAGCTTTCCGTCGGGACCGTTCCCTTGGCAAAATACTCCGTATTGGTGCCGGGGCAGACCCCCGCTATGGGCAGCTTGCCCGATTCGGAGCAGACCGAAGCCGTTACGATATCCGCCGGCATATCAAATCCCTTGGCCGGAAGGTTCTCATGGAGTTTCTCCATAACGGCCTTCCACATGGTCTTGGACAGGTTCTTTTCCGCCGTATCCTGCATTTTTACATTATTGTCATAGCCAGTCCAGCAGGTAGCCGTGTAGTACGGGGTGTAGCCTGCGAACCAAACATCCTTGTAATCCGAGGTGGTACCGGTCTTACCTGCGGTGGCGATCTCGTCGCTGAACTTCACGCTGGCACCGGTTCCTTTGTTTACCACGTCCGTCATGGCATCGGTAAGAAGGAAGGCCGTGGTCTCCTTGAGCACCTGTCTGGATTCGGGAACCGTTCTGTCGATCAAAACATTCCCATCATGGTCGAGTATTTTTGTGAACATGGTGGGCTTGTAGTATTTGCCTTCGTTGGCGATGCAGGCATAAGCCGCATTCAGCTCCATATTGATAACGCCGTCGGTGATACCGCCCAGTGCCAGCGCCTGGTTGATATCAGACAGGATCCTGGTACCCTCGCTGGTATTGACCTCGCGACGCTCCACCAGAGTGGTAAAGCCGAAGTTCTTCAGGTAATCGAAGCCCAGCTGCGGGGTGATCTGGGTCAGAGTCTTGACCGCCACGATATTCAGGGACTGTTCGATACCGTAACGCAGGGTACAGATGCCGCGGTATGCCTCTCCGTACCAGTTACGTACCGGTGTTCCGTTGGCATATTCAAAGGGTGCATCGTTCTGGACCGAGGCCAGAGTCAGGCCCGCGGAATCCAGCGCCGGTGCGTAGGTGGAAACCACCTTAAAGGTAGAACCGGGCTGACGCTTGGTCTTGGTGGCACGATTGAGGGTACGGCTGGCGGATTTGGTTCCGCGTCCGCCCACGATAGCCAGGATATAACCTGTTTTCTGATCCTCCACGGTAATGGATACCTGGGGCTGGGGCGTCATGTTCACCGTCTCGGCATAGACTTCTTCCCCCGGCTTAAGCAGTGCTTCCTTATAAGCCGCGATATCGTCATAGGCTGCATCCTGGGAAGTATAGAGCAGGTTGTAGCCGGCATTGGTCTGCTGCATGAACTGCTTAAACGCCTCGGTGGAATAGTTGGTATAATCATTCTCCCCGCTCTTCACCGTCAACTGGTAATCCAGAAGCCACTGGGTATTGTCGGGGTACATGGATTCATCGTTGTAAACGCTGTCACAGACAGCCTGCACGCCGGGATCCTGGGTGGCGAAGATCTGAAGGCCGCTGGAGTATACCATATTATAAGCCTGGGTCTCGTTATAACCCTTTTCATCCATCAGCGCCTGGGTCACCTGCTCGATGAGGGCATCCACAAAGTAGGTATTGATGGATTCCGTATCCTTGGCCTGGTTAACGACCTTGATCCTGGAGTACACATCATCCGCCATTGCCACATCAAATTCCGACTGGTCGATAAAGCCCTGACGGAGCATGTAGTTCAGAACTGTCTCCCTCTTCTCCGCATTTTTATCCGGATGGGAGATGGGATTGTACTTGGAAGGGTTCTGGGTGATACCCGCGATCACGGCACATTCCGACAGGGTCAGCTGATTGACCGGCTTGTCAAAATATCGCATGGAAGCGGTCTGTACACCCAGGGTGTTCTGTCCCAGGTTGATGGAATTCATATAGAGCTCCAGGATATCTTCCTTGCTCATACGCTTTTCCAGTTCCAGAGCCAGATACTGTTCCTGGATCTTACGACGGATCTTGACCAGGTTCCCCTTTTCATCCGTCCAGCCCTCGAATACATTGTTCTTCAAAAGCTGCTGGGTGATGGTACTGGCACCCTGTCCCAGATGTCTGCTCTTAACCGCATCCATACCGGCACGGATGATACCTCTGATATCGATACCGTTATGCTGGTAAAAACGCTCGTCCTCTATGGCTACGAAGGCATCCTTCAGATCCTGGGGGATCTGATCCTTGCCCACATAGCTTCGGTTGGAATTGGTACCAACGAGCTTGGTGATCTGTGTACCCTTGGAATTGTATACCACCGTAGCATAGCCGGTAGGGGTTACGTCCAGAGAAGAGATGTCCGGCGCCGAAGCCAGGATCCCCTTGAAGGCCCCGACTCCTACACATACCCCGACAATCCCTACGGACAGGATCGCCACCAGTATGGCCTTTTCGATCGCCAGCAGGAACATCTTGCTGAACTTCACCGATTTTGCATTCAGTCTCCGCTGTTTCTTGCGGATACTGCGTCTTCCGTAATTCATGAAACTGCCTCCGTAACATGCAGCAACGCTCCGTTTGCTGCTTATCCTGTCTATTATAGCAGATTTCGCTGATTAGTCAAAACAGGGGGATAAGCTCAGGCGCTCTTGCCCGTATAGAGCTGGTAATACTTTCCTTTCAGCTCCAGCAGCTCCTTGTGATTTCCCTTTTCAATGATCTTTCCGTGCTCCAGGACCACAATGCAGTCACTGTTCTTTACCGTGGAAAGCCGGTGGGCGATGACAAAGGTGGTACGTCCCTTCATCAGTCGGTCCATGCCCTCCTGTACAAGGCGCTCGGTACGGGTATCGATGGAGGAGGTGGCCTCATCCAGGATCAGTGCCGGGGGATTGGCCACGGCTGCCCTTGCGATGGCAAGCAGCTGTCTCTGCCCCTGGGAAAGATTGGCCCCGTCTCCCGAGAGTACCGTATCATACCCCTTGGGAAGCTGACGGATAAAGCCGTCGGCATTGGCCAGCTTAGCCGCCTCGATGACCTGCTCATCCGTGGCATTCAGGTTTCCGTAGCGGATATTTTCCATAACGGTCTCGGTGAACAGATGAGTATCCTGCAGCACCATGCCGAGAGATCTTCGAAGGTCGGACTTTTTGATCTTTCCGATATTGATCCCGTCGTAGCGGATCTTACCGTCCTGTATATCGTAAAAGCGGTTGATGAGGTTCGTGATGGTGGTCTTGCCGGCACCGGTGGAACCCACAAAGGCGATCTTCTGCCCCGGTTTGGCATAGAGATTGATGTCCTCCAGGACCTTCTTATCCTCCACATAACCGAAATCCACATCCTCCATCACCAGATCTCCGCGAAGGGGCTTGTATTCCACACTGCCGTCTGCCTGATGCACATGTTTCCAGGCCCAGAGGCCGGTATGCTTCTTATCACTTTCCGTTAATACGCCGTCCTTTTCCTCGGCAACCACCAGCGTCACATAGCCTTCATCCTTCTCAGGCTCTTCGTCCAGCAGAGCAAATACCCTCTCTGCCCCCGCAAGTGCCATGACGATGGAGTTAAGCTGCATGCTCACCTGGTTGATGGGCATGTTGAAGCTCTTGTTAAAGGTCAGAAAGCTTGCCAGCTTTCCCAGGGTAAGACCCGTTTTCCCTGACAGAGCGAGGATAGCTCCCACGAGTACGCAGATCACATAGCTCATATTTCCCAGCTGGGCATTGATGGGCGCCAGGATATTGGAATATTTGTTGGCGCTGTTGGCGCTTTCAAACAGGCTGTCGTTCTTGGCATTGAAATCCCGGATCGCCTCCTCCTCGTGGCAGAACACCTTCACAACCTTCTGCCCCGTGAGCATCTCCTCGATATATCCGTTAACGGTTCCGATATCCTTCTGCTGCTGCATGAAATAGCTGCCCGAACGGCCGGCTACGATCCTGGTCACCTGCAGCATCACAAAGACCATGGCCAGCGCCACCATGGTAAGGACTACGGAAAGGCGGAGCATGCAGACCAGCACCGTTACAATGGTGATGGCACTGTTGAACAGCTGGGGCACACTCTGGGAGATCATCTGACGCAGGGTATCGATATCGTTTGTATAGACCGACATGATGTCGCCGTGGGCATGGGTATCAAAATACTTGATCGGCAGGGATTCCATATGGTCAAACAGCTGCTTCCTCAGATTTCGAAGGGAACCCTGGGTCACCTTGACCATGATCCGGTTCTGGGCAAAAGCCGCCGTGATACCGATGGCATAAAAGACCGCCACACGGCTCATGGCATGAAGAAGGGGTCCGAAGTCCGGATTCTTTGCACCGATCAGCGGGGTGATATAGTTATCGATCAGGGTCTGCATGAACATGGTTCCCTGGGCATTGGCCAGAACACTTACCACGATGCATACCAGCACGATGAAAAAAGCCACGCCGTAATCCTTGGCCACGTAACCGAACAGCCTCTTTAAGATATTTACGGGATCCTTCACACCGGGCTTCATCCCCGGCGGCATATTTCTGTGTCCTCTTCCGCCTACAGGGCGGACTTCTCTTGCTTTTTGCTCTGCCATATCTGTCACTCCTTATCCTCAGGACTGCTTGTCAAAGTCCGCGCCGGCACCCAGGCCTGTCTGGGACTCATAGATGTCTCTGTAGATCTCATTTTCCTCCAGAAGCTTCTCATGGGTATCAAAGCCCGAAATCCTTCCTTTATCCAGCACCAGGATCCTGTCGGCATCCTGTACCGAGCTGATCCTCTGGGCAATGATCAGGGTCGTAAGATCCTTCAGTTCATTCCTGAGAGCTTCCCGGATCGCGGCATCCGTAGCCGTATCCACCGCCGAGGTTGAATCATCCAGGATCAGCACCTTCGGCTCCTTCAGCAGCGCCCGGGCAATACACAGCCTCTGCTTCTGACCGCCGGAGATATTGCTGCCTCCCTGTTCGATATAGGTCTCATATCCCTTTTCCATCTTCTCCACAAACTCATGGGCATGGGCGATCCTGCAGACCCGTTCACATTCTTCCACAGTGGCATCCGCCTTACCCCAGCGGAGGTTATCCAGGACCGTTCCGGAAAAGAGAACGTTCTTCTGCAGCACCACTGCCACCTGGTTTCGAAGGGCCTTCATATCATACCGGCGGACATCGATGCCGCCCACCGATACAGATCCCTCCGATACATCGTAGATCCTGCTGATGAGGTTTACGAGGGAAGACTTGGAACTACCCGTTGCACCGATGATACCGATGGTCTCTCCCGATCTGATGGAAAGGCTGATATCATCCAGAACGGGATCCGGACTTTCCTTTTGATAACGGAAGCTTACTTTATCAAACCGGATACTGCCGTCGCTAACCTGCAGGACCGGATCCTCGGGATTCTTCAGATCAGGCTCTTCCGAAAGAACCTCTGCGATACGCTTGGCGGAAGCACTGGACATTGTTATCATGACAAAGGTTACCGAGAGCATCATAAGGCTCATCAGGATGTTCAGACAGTAGGAGAAAAGACTCATGAGCTGTCCCGTGGTCAGATCCCCTGCCACGATCATATGGGCTCCGTTCCAGGAGATCAGAAGGATGCAGACATAGATGGTCATCATCATGATGGGCATATTGGAGACCACAACGTTCTCCGCACGTACCAGCATGTTGTAGATGTTCTGGTTAGCGGTTGCAAACTTTTCCCGCTCATGATCTTCCCTGACAAATGCCTTTACAACACGGATACCCGTGATATTCTCCTGTACGCTCTCATTCAGATCATCGTATCTGGCAAACACTGCCGTGAAATACTTCATGGCCAGACGGATCATGAAGGAAAAGACAACGCTGAGAAACAGTACCGCACAAAAGAAGATCAGGGAGATCCTGGGGCTGATGTTTAAAGACATGAGCATTGCCACGATCAGCGAGATCAGCGAGCGTACGCACATGCGCAGGATCATCTGATAGGCATTCTGGATATTGGTCACATCCGTTGTCATACGGGTGATCAGTCCCGGTGTCGAAAACTTATCGATATTGGAAAAGGCAAAGGTCTGGATCTTCTCATACATGCTTCTGCGAAGATTCCTGGCAAGACCGGCACTGGCCTCTGCCCCGTATCTTCCGCCCATGACACCGCCAAAGAGGCCGATGGCGGCAGCTACCACCATCAGTCCGCCCATCTTTACGATGTGGGACATGTCTCCCTGGGTCACACCCTTATCGATGATGGATGCCATCATAAGGGGAATGAGCATTTCCATAGCCACTTCCAGCACCATGTAAACAGGGGTCAGGATCGATGCCTTCTTGTACTCCCCAAGCCTTTTCAAAATGATCTGTACCATACTTATATCCTCATTTCAGTTATCTTAGTCTGAATAATCTTACCGAAAGTTTCCTTCCCCTGCAGCCCCGGATCACAAAACCGCTGATCTTACCATTCTGCGTGTAATAGGGACTGGTGCAGAGGGGCAGCAGCATTTTTTCGCCTTTGTCGAAACGCCAAGAGATCTCATCCCCCGTCAATGCTCCTTCACCGTCGGAACCGCTCTCCTGTCCGGGATCGGAAAGCAGGATAAGCTCATAACCATCCTTCGCTGCGCCTTCCTCTATCTCACTCGTATCCACGATGGCAGCCACAGCTTCCGGTGCGGTTTCACTCTCTTCATCCGTCAGCAGTACAAAGTCCGCATCCTCGGGATCTACAGGATCTTTGAAGGTGACCGTAAGATCTCCCTCGTCGCTGACAGAGGTGGCATACTCTGCTTTCGTCTCTTCCAGGGAGTCTGCAAATCCTTCGCTGTCGATACTTCTTGCCCAGGTCACGGGCAGCATTCCCTGATTCTTTTTATGCATGGCATCAGCAAATTCCTTTGTCCCTTCCCTGCTGCCTTCAACCTTATTTTCCACGCCGCTTTTCAGCAGGTAGATCACATTTTGATAGCAGTAAGGAATGTATCCCTGATCCAGGATCCACTGATACAGATACAGGCACCGATAGGAAAGGGGCGCTTCGTCGAACTCGATACCCGGACTGATCAGGATCATGTCGGGACTCTTTTCCCCAAGAAGGGAAACCGCTTTTTCTTGCATCCGGCGATTGCTGATATTGTAAGCCGAAGTATAGGGCAACTGCATGGGTGCTTTAAAGATCCCCTGGTAAGCCACAGCCGTGGTCAGATCAAGCCATTCGCAGCCCTGAGAGCCGATCACGTGGTTGATGTTTTTCAGGTTCTCCAGGGCATTGGCCGAGATAAACCCGGTTCCCAGATGCTCCATGTCCACCGATTCTCCGCTGGCATATACCGTAGGATCTTCCACACTCTGTCCCATGATCGTAACGGTTCCCTTCGCCGGGATATCAGCTCCCAGAAGATTCTGCTCTCTGTCATAAACCGGGGGCGTATCACAGATCCATACCACGGCGATCAGCGCCGTGATGCAGATGATAAACCGGGGACCGATCTTCTTTGCCCCGCCCTTTTCCGTTAAGATCAAAGCCAGCAGCAGGCAGGACAGGGACGTTACCACGCCCGCCCTGAAGCCCTCGTCAAAGCGAACGAAGGAATAGCCGGCGATCACATAGTAAAACAGCCAAAAGGCCACCAGCCGGTCTGCCGATATCAGGTGGCAGGTCATAAGAACAAGCCCCAGGGCCAGCACCGCCAGACTGCCGAAGACCGTCACGAAAAAGGCGCCTGATCCTCCCGTCAGTGCAGGTGCAAAGGCGTCAGCCAGATCCCCGGGATTTGTGAGCATCTCCATCCCGTTGGTAAACAGGGTGGTAGCCATATTCTCCTTCAGGTAAGAGACGATGGACAAAAACATGGGTATAAAGGCAAGGCCCAGAACAAACAGGCAGATCCAGGCAATCAGTGCACCTGTGATCTTCTTTCCTCCTTTTACCTCAGCGGCCACCTCTTTCAGACGCCCGGGAAGACAAAAGATCCCTCTGTATACGGCTGCGGGAAACAGCGCCAGGGCACAGGCTCCGCCAATGGACGGATTCCAGGCTATGGCCAGGATCGAACAGAGGATCCACTCATACAAAAAAGTCAGCGTGCCCGGCCTCTCTCCCGAAAGGAGTAAGAACAGAAGCACGAAACCAAACACATAACGCATCCCCGCCTGGAGCAGGAAGGGCAGTACAAGCCAGATCAAAAGGAAGCGCAGGGGCTTTTCAAACCGTCTGATCAGAAGATACAGAAAAGCTGCGTAAAACATACCCAGGAACAGATCCCCCACTGTCTTTGCCGCCGCCAGGGACTGATAGCTTCCGTCAAAAATGAGACGATCCACGAAGCCGTAATAATAATCGCACAATCCGTGGATGGGGATCAGATCCCGATAAGGGAGCTTCCCGAAATCCGCCAGCTGCTGCATGGGCAGATACACCTCTCCGTTGTGGAAATAGTCAATACTCATCACTCCCTGAGGAAGAGTAAAGCTTCGAAGGGCGGAAAGGGGAAGCAGGATGGGAAGCGCTCTCAAAAGATCCGTAAAAGCATTCTCATCATCCTTTTTCTCTTTCCGGGTATCGTAATAAAGCCGCCATCCAGACAAAGCAAGCATCAGAGCGCAAAGCAGGATGCAAAGCAGCTTCCATCTTCCCGAAGCATAGAGGCGGATGGTCTGATACGAGCCGTTCTCCTCATATCTGTAAGTAAACCTTGCGAAAAGAAGAAAGACCGGGCCCAGCAGAAAAGGCAGAAACCGCACCTTTATCTTATCAAGCTTCAGGTCGAGCTTAACGTACAAAAAGTAAGCACCCGCTAACAAAATAACACTGATCAGCCAGGGAATGCCCTGCTTCTTGTCCGCCAGGATCATGGAAAGGGCTCCCAGATATGAAAGGCCGAAAACCGCGGATGCCTGCCGCCTGTCAGCCATCACCTTATCCCAGATCAGAATCAGGGAAAGAAAGATCACAAACAAGAGAGGAAGGCCGATCAACAGGGTATGGATCACCCACAGATCCGCATCCTTTGCATAGCCCCGCCAGATGGTCATGCCGACTACAGGTTCGGAATAGATGGGAAGCTGTGTATACCTGTCCTTTGCCAGATAAGCTATATAAGCAAATACTGAAAAAAAAGCTGCGACAGCCGCCAAAACCGCCTGTCGCAACCCACCCTCTTTATTCTCTTTAAGATAGGAAAACCCTGGAAATTGCAAGTCTCAGTTCCTCCTCCTTGATCGGCTTGGAAATGATCTCCGAAAAACCGCACTCCGTAAACATGGAGCGTGAATCCTCCGTCACGTTGGAAGACATGACCATGAGAGGTACCAGTTCGAAATACGCTTCCTCCATCTGCCGGATCTCTTTGGCCGTCTGTATACCGCCCTTGCCGGGCATCATATGATCGATAATGGCAAAATCGTAGGCCTTGCTTTCGATCAGCTCGATGGCCTCCTGACCCGAAGCGGCAAGATCCGCCTCCACGCCCAGATTCTTGAGGATCGATTTGACCAGTCTGCGATTTTCCTTGCTGTCGTCAACGATAAGCGCTCTTGCCTTGCGTCCCGCCAGGATATTCTGCTCCTTCTTCCGCGAATGGGATACCAGAGCTTCCTGCTCACTGCGGTTCTTCTCCTTGACCATGATCAGGGTTTCTTCATCGGCTACCTCCTGTAACAGGGAGATGGTATAGCAGGTCTGTCTGACCGCCCGGCCAAAGGTCTTGTCCAGGATGATGCCGTTCATGCTCTCGATCAGGGATTTGCCCAAGGCCACGCCCATGGCACTTCCTTCATGTATTTTCTCCGTCAGATCCTCCGAACACAGGACCCGGCAGATCAGGGTGATATTCTGTCCTTTTCGGGGTGTGATCCCCTTTTCATAGGTGACGCTCAGTGTTACGGTACCCTGCTCCGTATATTGCAGAAAATCCGATAAAACGTTAACCAGTGCTAACTTGATCCTGTCCGGCTTACCCTTCAGGGTAATGGGAAGGTCGTAATCCACGTTCACGCTCAGTGCCTTGTCCTTACCCCGGATCAATCCCTGCACCTGCTGGTTGATCTCAAGGAACAGGCCTTTCACATTGTAAAGACTGTCCTTTTCCTCCGCCGCATTGGGCGTCTTAACCTGCTTTACGGTTTTGGACGGATCGGGTTCTGCCTGCATTACGGCCACGGATACCACAAAGCCTCCCAGCCAGTCAAAAATGAAATATACCACCAGCATGATCAGTACATAGCCCAGAAGCAGCGGAACGAATTCTTCATAGGCGACGCTGAACACGTTTTCCGTAGTGATGGTACTCCAGTCCGCAAACCCGAAGAAGCGGATCAGTTCTACCATCAGCATGGCGAAGAAACAGTTCCTTGCGATCTTCAGGAAGGTGGCCTTCTTCAGGTAGATCACACTGATCATGGGCACCAGCAGATAGAGCATGCTGACATTGATGATGGGATTCAGTCCGATGATACATACAATGGCTTCGATACAGGACAGGGTCAGGTCCCGGAACATCTCCTCATTGAAGATCCTCTGGCTGCCCAAAAAGGGGATCACCGAAAGAACGGCAATCAGACCGCAGACACCTGCCATCTCACCGAGGGACATTGTCATGATACCTGACCGGCAGACCAGAACGATCACGGGACAGAGGATCAAAAATGCCAGAGCTCCTCTGCTCAATATGGAATTGGCCTGCTGCATATTCTTCTCCTGCAGCTCCCTTATCTTCTGGTTCTGATTCATATCATCCGTTTCCCGAATTTGTAATTGACAAACCCATTTAACTCTGTTACAATAGCGCTTGTGGTTGTCAAAAGCCACTGCGATTGCTGCTATAGCACAGGCGGTAGTGCGCATCCTTGGTAAGGATGAGGTCACCAGTTCGAGTCTGGTTAGCAGCTCTAAAAAAGCCCGTAAACACATTGTTTGCGGGCTTTGTTATTTCTTATCTCATGTTGGATTCGTAGATCTCGATCTCGATCCTGTATGCCTCCCGCTGCAGTTTCAGCCTTTCCAGCTCTCTGTCACAGGCTTCCATCTCTGCCTTAGCCTCGGAAAGATGCTCTCTTACCACATCGCTGCCTTCGCTTAAAAGCTTCTCCGAAAGGCACTGTCCGTATAACTCACACTTCATTTCGTATTCGCGCTTGTTGTCTTCGATCTCCTTGATCTGCTGCTCGATACTTAAAAATGTCACCTTCAGTTCCTTGTAGATCTTCTCCTTCAGTTTGGCAGTTGCCGGATCCAGTCTGTCCATGATATTTTTTTCCTCCCGATAGCTTTCTTTCTCCGTTTTCATCGGAAAACGCTACCTGTCTATTGTAATACAGATCCTCTTCTTTCGTCAAGCAAAACACCCTATAACAGCTTGTCCTTCAGCTTGCTCTTGATCCTTGTCAGAGCATTGTCCGTAGACTTCGGCGCTCTGCCCAGAACGGCGGCTATATCGCCGCTTCCCATGCCGGTCAGCCGAAGCTCCAGGACCTGTTTTTCAAAGGGGCTGAGCTCTCTGTCGATCACATCAAAGATCCTCTCAAGATTCTCTCTCTCGATCAGGGCTTTTTCGGGTTCAAGCTCCCCTGGCCCCTCCAGGACCGACAAAAGATCCTGTCCGCTCTCTGCGCCCCCTTCATCGGAGGCTGATTTATACAGGGAGATGTAATTACTCAGCGGCAGGTGCTTTTTCCGGCCCGAGGCCTGCACTGCCGTATACATCTGGCGCGAAACGCAGAGCTCTGCAAAAGTGTGAAAAGAGGCATCTCTTCCGAAATCGTAGTCTCTGACTGCCTTGAGCAGGCCGATCATCCCCTCCTGGATCAGATCGTCATTATCTCCGCCGATGATATACATGGACCTGGCTTTGATCCGCACAAGATCCTTATAGCGGCTCATCAAAAGCTCCTGCATGGTCATGTCTCCCTCACGGAAACGGGCAAGCATTTCTTCATCCGTTAAGCCCCGGGATTCCTTTGTCAGGGTGTCATTTTTCTGCATACACCATTACCCCTTCGCCATTCTCTGCCGCAGGATCTCAAAACAGAGAACCCCTGCTGCAACAGAGGCATTGAGGGAATCGATATCCCCCTTCATGGGGATCGCGCAGGTCAGATCACAGGCTTCTCTTACCAGTCTGCTGACGCCTTCTCCCTCGGATCCGATCACCAGACCGATGGGCCCCGTCAGATCCTGACGGTACATCACCTCTCCGCCCATGTCCGCACAGGCAAACCACAGTCCTTCCTTCTTCAGATCCTCGATGCATCTGGTCAGGTTCGTCACCTTGGCCACAGGTGTATAGTTCAATGCTCCCGCGGAGGTCCTTGCCACGGTAGCCGTAAGCAGGGCCGCCCGGTTCTTGGGCAGGATCACCCCGTGAGCCCCGGCCTGATTGGCAGTCCTGATGATGGCGCCGAGGTTATGGGGATCCTCGATCCCATCCAACAGTACTATAAAAGGAGGCTCTCCCTTTTCCCGGGCCCGGGCAAGGATATCCTCCACCTGTGCATATTCATAAACAGCTCCGTAGGCAATAACGCCCTGATGCTTTCCTGTCTGGGACATCTGGTCCAGCCGGCTCTTTTCCACAAAACGAAGCTGGATCCCCTGCTTTTTGGCTTCCCTTTTAATGGTATTGACAGGTCCGTCCTGGCAGCCGTCCTGAACATAGATCCTGTCGATGACCCTGCCGCTGCGGATCGCTTCGATGACGGCATTTCTGCCTTCTATTACGGATTCTTCATATCTCATGGCATGTCCTTTCTCACCTTACGGCCTCAAGGCCCGTCTTCGTCAGCTCCAGGATCCGGTCCATGCGACCCTGCAGATACAGAAATCCCAGCAGCGCCTCGAATCCCGTGGCATTGCGGTAGTCCGACATTTTGGCATTCTTCGGCATGGTATGGCTCTTGGCATTGCGCCCCCGCCTTACCACAGCTGCCTCCTCCTCGGAGAGACTGTCCTTAACCGCTTCCAGAATGGCTGCCTGGGCCGAGGCACAGACGATGGCACTTTTCTTCCTATGCAGGATGTTGACCTGGCGGTTCCCTTCCTGGGCCACCAGACTCCGAATGATAAGGTCAAAGACATTATCTCCGAGAAAAGCCAGCGTCAGGGGGGAGTAGCTTCGGATATCCTGCTGTTTCAGCTCAAAACCTTCCCGGATAAGGCCGGCAAGATCCATGGCTCCTTCTACTCTCTCTTCCACTTTACACCCTCCCGGGTATCCTCCAGAATGATGCCGCGGGCCTTCAGGCCGTCACGGATCTCATCCGCTTTTGCAAAATCCTTATTCCTGCGGGCTTCGTTTCTCTGCTCGATGAGATCTTCGATCTCCTTATCCAGCAGCTCCTCTTCCCCTTTAAGGATCAGGCCGAGAACATCACAAAGCCCGGTAAGCTTCGCTGCAAGCGCTTCATAAAAGGCACCGCTGCGACTTTCCTTCAATTCGTTATTGCAAAGCTTCACCAGCTCAAAGACCACCGAAATGGCATCTGCCGTATTGCAGTCATCGTCCATGGCCTCGTCAAATCTGGTATCGTACTCTGCCGTCTTACCAAGCAGTTCTTTCTCCTCCGCGCTAAGCTGCGCCCTGTCCTTATTCTGCGCAATGGCAAAATCCAGCGAGGAGGCGCAGGTGCGGATCCTCTCCAGAGAGTTAGCAGCCGCTTCCATCAGATCCGCAGAGAAATTCAGCGGACTCCTGTAGTGAGCGGAAAGCATGAAAAAGCGCAGGACCTGCAGGTCGTATTTTTCACTGATATCCCGTACGGTAAAGAAGTTGCCCAGGGATTTGCTCATCTTTTTGTTATCAATGTTCAAAAAGGCGTTGTGCATCCAGTAATGGGCAAAGGGCACACCGTTTGCCGCCTCGGATTGGGCGATCTCATTCTCATGATGAGGGAAGATCAGATCCTCTCCCCCCGCATGGATATCCAGAGTTCCTCCGATATACTTCCGGGACATCACCGAACACTCCAGATGCCAGCCGGGACGGCCTTCGCCCCAGGGTGACTCCCAGAAAGGCTCCCCCTCCTTCTTCGGTTTCCAAAGCACGAAATCCAGCGGATCCTCCTTTTCGTCCTCACCGCTGACCTTCAGCTGATGTGCCTCATCCCGGTGTCCGCTCTCCAGATCGTCGATATTCTTATGGGACAGTTTTCCATATCCCGGGAAGCTCTTCACCCGGAAATATACGGT
>JAILKJ010000058.1 GCA_024693845.1 Lachnospiraceae bacterium | reverse complement strand
CTCTGGTATTCCTGCTGGATGAAATGCATCATGGCCTTGAAGGAGAGGGCGTAGGCATCCATCTGGCTTCCCTCATCGATGACACCGTAGGTTTTGCTTTGGTAAAGAATGACTTCCCAGATCTCGAAAAACTTCTTGGTGATCAGGAAGGGATCGCGCCGGATCCCCGGCAGGGAGAGCATGATATCATAGATCTTCTTCGTGTTCTCGTTGATGTTGCGGAACCGAAGATAGGGAAGGTTCGGATTATTCAGGATCGGTAAAAGTGCCTGCATCTCAATCGCGACAGAGGAGCTTAGGATGCTCGGATGGACCACGAAGATCACATAGGTGGCCGTCTGTTCATCCACGGTCAGGCTGTAATGGATCTGATTGGCGTTGACAAAGATGGTATCGCCGGCATGTAAAAGGATGGTCTTTCCGTTGACGGAATAGGCCATTTTACCGGAGGTGACGGTGAGCAGTTCCACATCCTCGTGGAAGTGGGGAACCTTTTCCCAGGTGACATTCGGTTTGATCCAACCGTCGTAGATATAAGAAGGGAAGGAGGGGTCGTCGTAATTGATCTCCTCGGAACCGTCGGATCGTTTGACGATAAGTCCCATCATTTCTCTTTTCATAACAATTTTCACCTATCCGGGACAATTTCATAACAATATTGCACAAACGGAGAATATTGTTATGAAATTATACGTTTAACACCCTTTATTTGAGCTATTACATATAATATACTTATAATCGTTAAAAGAAGCAAGGGGTTTTGAGAAATTCGTAAGGAGGCGAAAAAATGTCAGAAGCAGTAGTAATGAAAAATGTCAGCAAGCAGTTCAAGGTGTTAAATCGTCACGAAGGACTGAAGGGCAGTATTCAGGATCTGTTTTCCAGAGATTACAAGATCGTTCAGGCGGTCAATGATGTTTCGCTCACGGTCATGAAGGGTGAGATCATCGGATACCTGGGTCCCAACGGAGCGGGGAAATCCACCACCATCAAAATGATGACCGGCGTTCTTGAGCCTACCGAGGGAGAGATCCTGGTAAACGGACTCGTGCCTTATAAGGACAGGACAGCAAATTCGGAGAACATCGGTGTTGTTTTCGGACAAAGGAGCCAGCTGTGGTGGAACCTGCCCCTGATCGAGTCCTTTAAGCTCCTTAGGGATATCTATCTGGTGGAGGAGAAGGATTATCAGGATATGCTGGAGCTTTACAGATCTCTGGTGGACATCGAGCCGATCCTTCATAAACCCGTGCGCCAGATGTCTCTCGGACAGAGGACACTCAGTGATATCCTGGCTGCCTTTTTACATAATCCGGGGATCGTTTTTCTGGATGAGCCCACCATAGGACTGGATGTTTCCATGAAGGCCAGGATCCGTGAGCTGATCCTGGGATTAAATGAGGTGAAGAAGACCACCGTCATCCTGACGACCCACGATATGGGGGATGTGGATGCCCTTTGCAGAAGGATCGTCATCATTGACGAAGGGAAAAAAATATACGACAACGACATCGACCACCTGAAGAACTATTTCGGTTCCTACCGTACGCTGCGCATGCGGCTTTCGGATGATTCCTGGGTGGAGAAGGTCATTGACGAGAGCAAGACCGATGTCATGCATGTGATCGCCGAAACGCAGAAAACCAGCAGGATCAAGGATATCCGCCTGGAAGAGATCTCCACGGAGGAAGTGATCCGTAAGATTTATGAAGGGGGGCAGGGAGCATGACGAGTGTAAGAAAAATGACGGCCCTTACCAGAGCCGGCATCACCGAGTCCCTCCAGTTCCGTCTGGGAACGGCAGTGACACTTTTTGCCAATCTGATCTACCTGGCACTGGTGTATTACCTGTGGAAGGCGATCTATGCTTCATCGGGAACGGATGTGGTTAACGGGATGACGTTCTACGATACGATGATCTACCTGATCCTGGCAACGGCGATCTTCAATTTCCTGGAGATGTTTATTGTATGGGATATGAGCCGCGCGATCCAGTCCGGGGAGATCATCATGCATCTGTTGAAGCCCATGCGGTATCGCAAGTACATCTTCTGGAGCTATTCCGGATCTCTGGTCATGTCCTTTGTGCAGACTTTTATTCCCACCTTCCTGGTGGTGGCGATCATCACCAGGGGGGCGATCCCCATGGGATGGAATCTTTTAAGCTTTGCCGTTTCCCTCCTGCTGGCGCTGGTGGTGAACTATAACATCGAAATGCTGGTGGCGCCCATCTGCCTTTATACGGAGTCTACCTGGGGCATCAACATCGTCAAGGAGACCATTGTTCTTCTTTTGTCCGGGGCCACGATCCCACTGGCATTTTTCCCGGAAGGCCTTCGCAGAGTGGTGGACTATCTGCCCTTCAGGGCGGTCTATGATATCCCTCTGAGAGTGCTTTTGAAAAAGGGAGGCACGGATACCTGGCAGGGACTTTTGCCGGCGCTGGGACTGCAGCTTGTCTGGTGCATCGTATTGTCGATCCTGGGGAATCTGTTCTGGAACCGGGCGGTGAAACGGATCACGGTAAACGGAGGTTGAGACTATGGAAAAGAGTTTGCGTCAGAAAAGGGGATTCCTTTTCTATGTATCGATCTATAAAAAAATATTGCTGCAGGATCTGAAGAGCAAGATGAGCTTTCGGGCGGATTTCATCATCTCCACCTTCGGTATGGTGCTGACGAACCTGTCCGGCTTCGTGACCTTCATGATCCTGTTTCACAACTTTCCCAGCATAAACGGATGGGATTATCACCATATGCTGTTTTTGTACGGGTTCTCGCTGATCGCCCTGACGCCGGTACAGTGCTTTTTCGACAACAACTGGAACCTGCGTTTCATGGTGCGCTCCGGAGATTTCATCAAATACTGCTTCAGACCGATCAATGTGTTCTTTTACTTTATCTCCGAGGTGTTTGATGTAAAGGGACTGGGGCAGTTTGCCTTTGGGCTTGCAACCTTTATCTATGCCTGGGCACATATCGGGATCCCGGTGACGGCAGTGACCATTGCGGAAGCGGTGTTGTTTCTGATCACGGCATCCCTGTTCATGATCGCGTTGATGAATTTTGCGGCAGCAACCTGTTTCTGGATCATCAATTCGGGGTATGTGATGGTGATCATGTTCAGGTTCAAGGACTTTGCCAAGTACCCGGCCAGTATTTTTAACGGGGTATTCCGGTTCATCTTCACCTTCCTGATCCCCATTGCATTTGTAGCCTATTATCCCAGTCTTGTGTTCGTGACGCCGGACAATGTTCCCCTCCTTTCCTGGCTTTCGCCGCTGATCGGAGCACTGTTCTTCTGGCTGAGCTACAAATTCTGGATGCTGGGGGTTCGGAAATACGATTTTACGGGTTCCTGATACTTGCATTATTTCTGTTTTATGGCAAAATAGTAAGCAGGTGTAAACATAAAATGCAAGGAGGAATACGAGATGAATGAAGTATATACCTTTTTGAAGGAAGCACAGACTTACTATCTTGCCACGACAGACGGTGATCAGCCGAGAGTAAGACCTTTCGGTACGGTAGATATCTTCGAAGGAAAACTGTACATCCAGACCGGCAAGTCGAAGGATGTATCCAAACAGATACAGGCAAATCCCAAGGTGGAGCTGTGTGCGTTTAAGGACGGCACATGGCTTCGCGTATCCGGAAAACTGGTAAGGGATGACAGAGTAGAGGCCAAGGCACATATGCTGGAGGCCTATCCTTCGTTACAGGGGATGTATTCCGCTGAGGATGACAATACAGAGGTGCTGTACTTTGAGGGAGCAACGGCTGTTTTCTCATCCTTTACGGCTGCGCCCAGAACGGTGACGTTCTGACGGACGCAGAAAGAGACAGGAACAGATTGAAAGGGGAAACGAAAAAGATGAAAAAACGCTACGTGATGCTGCTTTGCCTGCTGGGCACCATGCTGGTATTCGGGGGCTGCGGAAAGAAGGCCGAAGAGCCCGAGCCTGTGGAAGAGGAAGTGCAGGAGGAGGCAGAGGAGCCTGAGGCAGAGGAGCCGGAGGCGGAAGAACCTGAGGAAACCGAAGAAGCGAATGAGGAGAGCGGCGAACATGAAAATATGATCGAGAACGGCGATTTCTCCCAGGGACTGGGCGTGTGGCAGACCTATCTGAATAACGGCGAGGCAGAGCTTGCGGTAAACGATGAGGGTCAGATGGAGATCCGTGTGGCGAATGCCGGAGATCTTGACTACAGCGTACAGGCTTATTATGACGGCTTCAGCATCGATCAGGGCGTGAAATACCATATTGCCTTCGATCTTGCCTGTGACAAGCCCAGAACCGTTGTCTGGAGAGTGCAGGTCAACGGAGGCGATTATCATGCATACTTTACGGATGAGTTCCAGGCGACGGAGGAAATGCAGCATTACGATTATGACGTGACCATGGAAGAGGAATCGGATCCGGCGCCGAGGCTTTGTTTCAATGTGGGTAAGTATGAGGGAGACGGTGATTTGGGTAATCATGTGATCAAGATCGATAATCTGGAAATGTATGTGACGGATGATTCCGGTAAGGTGGCTTCCGCCGCCGGCGGTGATGCCGTGCCGATCCTTGTCAATCAGGTAGGTTATCCCACGGGAGCTGCCAAGGTTGCCACTTTCCGGGGTGATGCCATCGGGGATGAATTTGAGGTTGTGGATGCCGAGAGCAATAAGAGTGTCGGTACCTACAAGCAGGAAGCGTCCTTTGATAACAGTTCAACCCAGGAAAAAGTGAGCACCGGCGATTTCTCCGAGCTTAAAGATCCGGGCACCTATAAGATCGTCTGCGGCGATCAGGAGTCAGCACCCTTCGTGATCGGAGATGACGTATATCAGGATCTGATGAAGAGCCTGATGAACCTGTTCTATCTCCACCGTTGCGGCACAGAGCTTACGAAAGATGAGGCGGGGGCTTTTGCCCATCCTGTCTGCCATGACAGCGAGGCTACCGTATTCGGCAGTGATGAAAAAGTAGATGTGACCGGCGGCTGGCATGATGCCGGTGACTACGGAAGATATGTAGTGGCAGGTGCCAAGGCTGCCTGTGACCTGATGATGGCCTGGGAAGACTATGGTGATGCTACGGGTGATATACTTGAGGAAGTAAAATATGAGCTTGACTGGATGCTTAAGATGCAGCGTGAGGACGGCGGTGTTTACCACAAGGTAACCTGTGCTAACTTCCCTGATTTCGTAAGCCCCGAGCAGGAGACCGGGGAGCTGATCCTGAGTCCTGTATCCAATGCGGCAACGGCAGATTTTGCGGCAACCATGGCAATGGCTTCCAGAATCTACAGATCCAAGGATTCCTCCTTTGCGGATGGATGCCTTGAGGCGGCACAGAAGGCCTTTGTTTACCTGCAGGATCATCAGGAAGAAGGCGGCTTCACCAATCCCGACGGCATCTCCACCGGTGAGTATGGTGACGGTAACTGGAAGGATGAATACTTCTGGGCGGCAGCGGAGCTGTTCAGAGCCACCTCCGGCAGTGATTATGACGAGGTGATCAAGGAGCTGGGCGAAGGCGTTGTCAATCAGGGTCTTGGCTGGGGGGATACCGGTCTGTACGGTGCGTATGCCTATGTGAGCTGTTCCGATGCGGATGAGGAACTTTCCAAGAAGCTCCTGATCAAGATGGAATCTGCGGCAGACAGCTACTGCGATGCAAGGGAGAAGGACGGCTATGGTTCGGCCATGCTCAATGACACTTATCCCTGGGGATCCAACATGACCATCGCCAATGACGGTATGCTGGCGGGAATGCTCAGAAAGCTCGGTAAGAGTGATAAGACCAAGCAGGAGAGATATGACAAGATGGCAGCAGATCAGCTCAACTATCTGCTGGGAAGAAACGGAACGGGTTACTGCTATGTGACGGGCTTCGGAACCATAAGTCCCAAGAAGCCTCACCACAGACCTTCCACGGCAGCGGGCGAGTGCATGCCCGGTATGCTGGTGGGCGGACCGGACAATGGTCTGGATGATCCCTATGTTAAGCAGGTTTTGAAGGACAAGGCGCCCGCACTTTGCTATGCGGACAGTGATCAGAGTTACTCCACCAATGAGATCACGATCTACTGGAATTCGCCGCTGGTATACCTGCTGGCATCACAGATGAAATAAAGACTACAGGAGGGATGGGCATGAACAAGGATTGTCGCAGGTTTTTTGACAGATTCATACGATTTCTGGCGGCAGCGCTTTGCGGTATGCTCATCCTGTCTTTTCCCGTACTTGCTTCATCGGAAGTGTCTGAAGGCCACAGGATAGAGGAACTGGGCCTGAAGAACGGGATCTACACGATCCCCGTGACAATGGAGGGCGGACTCATCGGTTCCTCGGTGCAAAGCCCTGCAAGGATGCTGATCAAGGACGGGACCATGACAGTACTTGTGGAATGGGACAGTGCCTATTATGAATACATGCTGGTGGAAAATGTTAAGATTCCAGTAGAGCAGAGGGAAGGGAATTCAAAGTTCAAGTTCCTTGTGTATAAGACGGATACGCCCATGACCGTAACGGTCTGCCGCAATGATCTGGGGACCAAGGCCCTTGCCGACTGTACTCTGGTCTTTGATTCTTCAGGCATTGAGAAGGCGAGCGGAGGAGTCAGCAAGAACTATGCCATGGCAAGTGCGGGGTTATCCTTCTTCGGAGTGATAGCCATCGCGGCGTTGGCGCTTTTTTTCCTGCACAGAAGGATGAAGGCATATGTCTGATCAAAATGATCTAAAAGGTCGATACTATGAGTGAGGAAAAGGGATTTGTATACGGCGGGATCAGGTTTCGTGATGAGGCTACTGCCCATCGCGCGGAAGAGGAGTCCAAAAGGATCCTGGCCCTGGATGCAAATATCAATTACGAGAATCCGAAAGCGGTGCTGAGTCTGTATCAGAAAGCGCTTGCTAACAATGTGTTTCAAACGCCCGTGGGAATCGCATATATGCTGAAGCTTCGGGATGATCTGATCAATGCGGGATTTCCGGCAGGATCGATCCCACCCTTAGAGATTCCAGAACCGCCGGCCGTCTCGGCAGTGCCGAAGGAAGAGGTACCGGCACCGAAGCAGGATACGATCCCAAAGGAAGAGATCGGTGGGAGCGACGGTGCAGGCACGATTCATGGGGCAAGGCTTGAGGCAAGGCTTGAGGCGCAAAAGCAGGTATCACAGAGGCAGATCGATCTGATCAAGAAACAGTGGATGATCATGGCGGCACTGGTGCTCATCATTATTTCCATGTTTGTGATCGCCATGACGGGTAATAATCCCACCATCCTCAATTACCGGTCCAAGATCCTAAACCAGTATTCGGAGTGGGAAAAAGAGCTGGAGGAAAGAGAGGCTGCCATCAGTCAGAAGGAGAAAGCGGCCGGGGTTGCACTGAAAGGGAGCGAAACCTTTAAGGAAGGGCAAACGGAATAGGAAGGTGCAAAATTGGATAAATCAAAGATTCTGGTTGTAGATGATGAAAGCAGGATGAGGAAGCTGGTCAAGGATTTCCTGATCCGCAGTAATTTCGATGTGGTAGAGGCACAGGACGGAGAAGAGGCGCTGGATATTTTTTACAAGGATCCGGCCATCAGTCTGATCATCCTGGATGTCATGATGCCCAATATGGACGGCTGGGAAGTGTGCCGCGAGATCAGGAGCAATTCCCAGGTGCCCATAATCATGCTCACCGCCAAGAGTACGGAAAAAGACGAGCTCCAGGGCTTTGAGCTGGGAGTGGACGAGTATATCGCCAAGCCCTTCAGTCCCAAGATCCTGGTGGCCAGGGTGGAGGCGATCCTGAGAAGAACGGGAGCCGGCAGCAGTGATGATGTCCTGGAAGCAGGTCAGATCAAGGTGGATAAGGTGGCGCATATCGTGACCATAGAGGGAGAGACCATCGATCTGAGCTTTAAGGAGTTTGAGCTTCTGACCTATTTCATGGAGAACAGGGGTATCGCGCTTTCCCGTGAGGTGATCCTCAACCATGTATGGAATTATGATTATTTTGGGGATGCCCGGACCATCGATACCCATGTTAAAAAGCTTCGCAGCAAGATGGGGAAGCAGGGCGAGTGCATCAAGACCATCTGGGGGATGGGGTATAAATTTGAAGTATGAAAAATGATAAGCCGCATGCCGTGAAGTCCATACGAAATCAGTTCGCGCTCATTATCTTTCTGATCGTGACCATGTGTATCGGCCTTTGTATTGTTTTGAACGATACGCTGCTGACCCAGTATTACATGATGAACAGAAAAAAAGTCCTGACCGCGGCGTATCAGAGCCTGAATACTGCTTCCTCGGAGGGAAGCGTGGATTCGGACGATTTCAGGATCAAAGTCCAGAGGATCAGCAGTATCTATAACATCAGCATGCTGATCATAGATTCGGATTCTCAGGTGGTGGTATCCTCCGAAAATGAGAGTAAGCGTCTTACCTATGATCTGCAAAGATATATTTTCGGATTTGTGTATGAAGAAAATGAATCCATAGAGGTTCTTGACGAAGAAGCGGATTACACGATACAGAAAAGCTATGATCCGCGAACCGGGATCAATTACCTGGAAATGTGGGGCTTTCTGGACAATGCTAATCCTTTCCTGATCCGAACGGCCATGGAGGGCATCCAGGACAGCGTGAAGATATCCAACAGGTTCCTGGCTTATGTGGGACTTCTGGCGGCGGCTGTGGGGATGCTGTTTACGATCATGGCCACAAAACGGATCACGAGCCCGATCCTGCAGCTGGCGGATATATCCCGAAGGATGGCGGATCTGGACTTTGAGGCCCGCTATGAGGGGGAGGAAGAAAACGAGCTGGGGATCCTGGGCAATGACATGAACCGTCTTTCCGAAAAGCTGGAAAGCACTATTTCCGAGTTAAAGACCGCTAACAATGAGCTGCAGAAGGATATCGAAAAAAGAGAGCAGCTGGATGAGATGAGAAGCGATTTCCTTTCGAATGTTTCCCATGAGCTCAAGACGCCCCTTGCGCTGATCATGGGCTACGCGGAAGGACTGAAGATGGACGTTAACGAGGACGCCGAGAGCAGGGAATTCTACTGCGAAGTCATTGCGGATGAAGCTGACAGGATGAATCAGATGGTCAAGCAGCTTCTTTCCCTGAATCAACTGGAGCTGGGTAATGAGCCGGTGTCCATGGAACGGTTTGATATCGTGGAGCTGATCCGGAATTATATCCAGTCGGCAAAGATCCTGATACAGCAGGCGGATGCTAAGGTGATCTTTGAAGAAGAAGGCCCGGTTTATGTGTGGGGCGATGAATTCCTCGTGGAAGAGGTTGTGATGAATTACTTCACCAATGCGCTGCACTACGTGGCAGGAGATCCAAAGCAGGTAAGGATCGACATTACCGGAAAGGAATCCGTGGCCCGGATCTCCGTTTTCAATACGGGAGATCAGATCCCGGAGGAGGCCATGGAGCACCTTTGGGAGAAGTTTTACAAGGTGGATAAGGCCCGTACCAGAGAGTACGGCGGGACGGGCATCGGTCTTTCCGTTGTTAAGGCAACGATGGAGGCCATGAACCGGGATTACGGTGCGATCAATCACCCTGACGGGGTGGAGTTCTGGTTTGAGTTGGAAACCAAATCATAGATATGCCGTTCAAGACGGCAGAAGGAGTGAAATGAAAAAATATTCATATTTGGCGATCATCGGTATGACGGCCCTCATCCTTACGGGATGTCAGAGCGAGATCCCCGAGATGTCAGAGAAGGAAACCGAAATGGTAACGGAGTATGCGGCAGGTACGGTGCTGGAGCATGTTCCTTCCAGCGGTTCGAGACTTGTGGATACCTCGGTGGAGTATGATCCCGACAAGATGACCAAGTACGAAAAGGCGCAGATGGGCTTTAAGACAGAAGAGCCCGAGCCTGTGGCAGCCCAGCCGGAAACTGAGGAAGAGATCCCCACGGACGGTGAAGCACCGAAGAGCGAGGATAAGGGACAGGGAAGTACGCAGGCACAGGAGCAGGAAGTGCAGGAGCCTTCCCTGTCGGCGGCGGATGTACTGGAAATGCCGGGCCTTGCCTTAAGTGTTGCATCTTTTTCGGTTACTGACAGCTATCCCGAAGCAGGTGAGGGTGCGGACATGTTTTTGTCCATGGATGCATCGGCGGGCAATAAGCTGGTGGTGGCACATCTGAATGTCAAAAACGAAGGCAGTGAGCCTCTTGTGATCAGTACTGTCAGAAGAAGTGATCTGCACTACAAGGTCGTTATGAACAACGAGAATAAGCAGAACACGCTGCTGACACTTTTGCTGGACGATTTTTCCGGCCTGAAGGATCAGGAGGTGGCTCCGGGAGAAACCTTCCCGGCTGTGCTTGTGGCGCAGGTATCCGATGAGCTGGCGGCGGGGATCTCGGATGTTTCCATTGAGATCACGTCTGACGTGGGCAAGACTGTGGTAGGCAAATGATGATCAAGGACGGATATCTGTACGAAACCCATTTGCATACGGCGCAGGCCAGTGCCTGTGGAATTGCCAACGGAGAAGACTATATCGATCATATGATGTCCCTTGGATATCAGGGGATGTTTGTTACGGACCATTTTTTCAACGGGAACAGCTGTGTTCCGGCGCTTCCCTGGAAGGAACGGGTAAAGTGGTACGCAAGTGGCTATGACAGGGCGTTTGCGGCCGCTGAAGGCAAGGATTTCGACGTCTTTTTCGGGATCGAATTCAATTTCAAAGGGGATGAATACCTTTTATACGGCGTGGGCGTGGACTGGCTTTTGAAAAACGAAGATCTGCTCGGTCTCTCCAGACAGGAGGTTTACAGCCGCGTCCATGAGGGCGGAGGCATTATGGTGCACGCGCATCCCTATCGGGAAAGAGGCTATCTGTCCGATATCTGGCTGACACCGGAGGTCACCGACGGGGCAGAAGTATACAACGCGGCAAACCCTGATTATCAGAATGCATTGGGCTATGTCTATGCCGAAGGGCTGGATGTTCCCATGACGGCAGGTTCCGATATCCATCGCCTTCACCATGATGCAATGGGAGGCATGCTTTTTAAGCGCAGGATCAAGGATGAACGGGACTTTGCTCGGGCAATCCTGGGAAGAGAAGGCGTGCCCGTGAGGGTTTTTGAAGGCAGGATCGAGCCTGTGAAGGGCATACGGGAGCTGACGGATACAAAAGAGAAACCTACGCTGCCCGTGCACAGGTTGGATCGGGAAGGAAAACCTTTGCCGGAAATGTGAAATAAGTATGAAATCTATTGCTAAACGGACCAAAATGGTGCATACTGAGACTAGGTAACTGGCAACTTTATTCAGCATGGATGCGACAATGATCAAAGGAGTGATGGTATGAGCATTAACATTTCACCACGAACCGATTATTCGACGCTGTTTTCCAGCATGTCCGCTTCTTCGGGCAAGGCTAATTCCATGTCGTGGTTGTACGGAGATTCGCAGTCGAGCGGTATCAACCTCTCCGATTATGCGAGTATCAAGAACGGCAGCTACGGAAAGCTTTTAAAGACCTACTATTCCCAGAACAAGGATGATAGCAAAGCTTCTTCCGTATCGCAGATCGTTAAGAAGGTTTCCGGCAACAGTTATGATTCCGCGACGAAGAATTCCGCTTTGACGAAGGCTACCAGCTCCCTTTCCAAGAGTGCGGATGCACTGCTTCAGAAGGGCTCGGATTCCCTCTTTGAAGAGAAGGATATCACCAGCAAGGATGAGAGCGGCAAGGAGACTACGGTAAAAGGCTATGACAGGGATGCCATCTACAATGCGGTATCTGCCTTTGCCAAGGACTACAATGCACTGCTGGATGCATCTGCAGATTCGAATAACAACTCGGTTCTCACAACGGCAGCCAATATGACAAGCCAGACAGCGATCTTTTCCAAATCTCTTGAGAAGATCGGTATCAAGGTCGGCGATGACAACAAGCTTTCTGTTGACAAGGACGCTTTTGATAAGGCAGATGTTTCCGCTATCAAGAATGTATTCAACGGAAACGGGTCTCTTGCGGATGTGACCAAGGCTAAATCGGAGATCATCGCAAGCTCGGCTCAGAACGATGCTTCCAAGGCGAGCGGAACCTATGCTTCCAACGGGTATTATGCAAATGCATCCTACCTGAACGGATCCGCGTTTACCAGCTTTGTATAAGCAGAGTAGTGAAAATGAATGAAGAGGAAGGGGATCGGACGCAAGTCCGATCCTTTTTTGTTTTACATGTTAGAGAGGCGTTTATTTATTTGTAGAATGGCCGTGAATGTGGTAAAATAATTAAGTTATCGGGTGATAATTTTTCACACAAATGACAGGTGGGGAAGGTATATGAGAGAACGTTTTAAGATCCTGACCGGTAATAGCGGGGATCTGGAAGAAAAGATCTTTAATCTAATCCTTGATATGGGTTTTATCGTCGTCCTTTTATCGGCGGTGGTGACCTGTTTTGAGAATCTGAGTATTTTTGCCGCGCTGACCTCCGTGGTCGGTGCCCTTTTGTTTCTGATAACACTTTTGGTCAACTACTACCTCAGGAAAAGACAGCTGGCCAGGCTGATGCTCTGTTACCTGGCAAACTGCTTCATGTTGCCTGTGGTATTTTTCACCTGCGGCGGTATCAATTCCGGTATGCCGCTCTATATGATCGGCGGACTGTTCATCATCGTACCTACGTTGAAAGGCCGAAGCCGGATCATCTGTATGGGCATTTCCACACTGGTGCATGTCGCCACCATCATCGTGTCGTATTTTTACATGGAGGGAAACATTCTGGGATACGATCCTGCCTTCAATCCCCTGGCCAAGCTCAGCCTGGAATCCAGGATCCTGGATATGGTGGTTTCCGTTGTGCTGGTTTCCATCTTCATCTGTATCACCTCGGGGCTGATCCTGAGTGCGTACCAGAGAGAGAGAGCGGGTAAGGAAAAGCTGGTTGCAAGGCTGGATGATCTATCCAAGAAGGATGAGCTGACGGGACTGTATAACCGCCGGGAGCTTTTCTGGCATATGGAGACCATGTCCAGATTCTGGCAAAAGCATTACTATGTAGCTCTTTTTGATATCGATCTTTTCAAGAGCATCAATGACAATTACGGGCATCTTTTCGGAGACAAGGCCCTGGCCATCATCGCATCCGAGCTTTGGAAACTGTGCGACGGTGAGCAGGATGAGATCGCTGCCCGTTACGGCGGCGAGGAGTTCGTGGTTTTGGTCAAGGGCGAGGATGACGAAAAAGCTTTTGCCAAGATCGACGGTGTCAGGAAGAAGGTTGAAGAACTTGTCTGGGAAGGCCATGAGGGGCTTAAGATCACTATCAGTGCAGGTATGGTGTACTGCGAGGGATATGAGAATATCGAGCAGGTTCTCATGGATGCGGACAAATGTTTGTATCAGGCCAAGAAGGAAGGCAGAAACCGTGTAATATTCGGAGGCACAAAGGATGGAGAATAGGTATGGAAAAAACGTCCTTGTAACGGGAGCTTCCAGCGGGATCGGTCAGGCCTGTGCCGAGGCTTTTGCCAAACAGGGATGCCGGGTGATCGGCGTTTCAAGGCATTGCAAGGAGGGGATCAAAAGCTTTTCGGGTGGCGGAAGCCTGGAAATGCGTAAGCTGGATGTGACCCATGAGGAAGAGGTAAAAGCCTTTGCTGAGAGTCTGGATCAGGTGGATATCGCCGTTCTTTCGGCCGGGTACGGTATCGGCGGAAGCCTGGAGGATGTGCCCCTTGAGCAGGTCAGGGCACAGTTTGACGTGCTGTATTTTTCCGTGGTGCGTCTCTGCAGTCTCATCCTGCCGAAGATGCGTCTTCAGAAGAACGGTCTTATCGTATTCATAGGTTCTGTGGCAGGCAGGATCTCCATTCCGATGCAGGGGCATTACAGTGCGGCAAAGTATGCACTGGAGGCCTATTCGGATGCGCTGCGTATCGAGATGGCACCCTACGGCATCCGTGCCGTAACGGTGGAGCCGGGAGATACCAATACCGGATTTACCCAGCATCGTAAGGTGTATTACAAGGAGGGATCTCCCCATAATAAGAGGGTCAAAAGAGCCATTGCCATTATGGAGAAAGACGAGAAAAGCGGTTATCATCCCCGGAAGGTGGCCAAAGTTGTAATGAAGCTGTGCGGAAAAGACGATCCGCCGGCCAAGGTTGCAGTGGGATTAAGCTATAAGCTGGTGATATGGATGATTAAATGCTTTCCCGACAGAGTCAGGGAAAAGCTGATAGTATCCAGGTACATGAAATGATGCAGGAGACAGTGAGACTTAACAAATACCTGGCATCGGCAGGTGTCTGTTCCAGAAGGGAAGCGGACAGACTAATAGAGGAAGGCGCAGTCAGCGTGGACGGCAGGATCGCTCCGGTGGGATGTAAGGTCAGCGGACAGGAGACGATCACGGTATCAGGAAGGTTGATCGAGCGGCCCGGTGAGCGGGTCGTTCTTGCATTTTATAAACCCGTGGGAGTTGTCTGCAGTACGGGGGATCCCCATGCGGAAAAAACGATCTTCGACGTGCTGGATTATAAGCGGCGGCTAACTTATGCAGGACGGCTGGATAAGGATTCAGAGGGTTTGCTGCTTATGACTGACGACGGGGACCTGATCGAGCGGATGATGCGTTCCTCCGGCGGGCATGAAAAGGAATATGAGGTGGATATCGACAAACCCGTGACAGAAGATTTTCTGGCAAAAATGCGGGCCGGGATCTATCTTAAGGAGCTGGAGAGAACTACGCTTCCCTGCCGGGTGGAAAAGACGGGAGAGAAGAGCTTTTCCATCATATTGACCCAGGGAATGAACCGGCAGATCAGACGTATGTGCCAATCCTGCGGCTGCAGGGTAATAAGACTTAAGCGCGTCAGGGTAGTCAATGTGATGCTGGAAGATCTTAAGCCGGGACAGTACAGAGAGCTTGACGGTAAGCAGATCGATCAGCTGAAGGAAGCACTTCGGATGGATGAGAAAGCAATGAGGGAAAAACGTGGATAAGCAGGAAAGAATGAAACAGCTCATAGAGCTTTTAAATCGTGCCTCGAAGGCGTATTATGCCGAGGACCGGGAGATCATGAGCAATTTTGAATATGACAGACTTTATGATGAGCTTACTGCCCTGGAAGAGGAGACAGGTATCACACTTGCCGGAAGTCCTACAGTATCAGTGGGCTTTGAGGCGGTGGAGGATCTTCCGAAGGAAAGGCATGAAAGTCCCATGCTGTCCCTGTCCAAGACCAAGAGCAGGCAGGAGCTTGCGGACTGGCTGGGGGACCAGGAGGGGCTTTTGTCCTGGAAGCTGGACGGATTGACCATCGTTCTGACCTATGAGGCAGGAAGCCTTAAGAAGGCCGTTACACGGGGAAATGGTGAGGTGGGTGAGGTGATCACCCCCAATGCCAGAACCTTTGTGAACCTGCCCCAGAGGATACCCTATAAGGGCAAGCTGATCCTCAGAGGTGAGGCGGTGATCCCTTATTCGGTATTTGAGAAGATCAATGCCACGATCCCGGAAGAGGATGCCAAATACAAGAACCCGAGAAATCTGTGCAGCGGATCGGTGAGGCAGTTATCCAGTGAGGTTACGGCTGCCAGGCAGGTATCTTTCTACGCATTTTCTTTTGTCAGCGCTTCGGGCAGTGAGGTGGAAGGTTTTGACGGAAAGGAGCCGGACTTTGCCAACGACAGGGAAAAGCAGTTTGAATTTTTAAAAAGTCAGGGTTTTGATGTAGTGGAATATGTTCGCGTCAATGCCTCGAATGTGGAAGAAGAGGTGGAAAGTTTTGCCCGAAAGATCACGGGATTTGATATTCCCTCCGATGGCCTGGTACTGACACTCTGCGATCTTATGTACAGTGCTTCTTTGGGAAGGACGGCGAAATTCCCCAGGGATTCCATCGCCTTCAAATGGGCGGATGAAACGGCGGAGACGATCCTGAGGGAGGTGGAATGGTCTCCCAGCAGAACGGGACTTATCAATCCTGTGGCGGTCTTTGATCCTGTGGAGCTGGAGGGCACCACGGTCAGCCGTGCCAGCCTTCATAATATCAGTATCATGCGACAGCTGCGACTTGGCATCGGCGACAGGGTGACGGTATATAAGGCCAATATGATCATACCCCAGATAGCCGAGAACCTGACAGGCAGTAACGTTCTTCCCATACCGGATGCCTGCCCCGCCTGCGGGGGGAGTGTTAAGATCACCGGCAGTGACACCGGGGAGGGAGCGGAGGTTTTATATTGTACTGATCCGGATTGCCCGGCCAAGAAGATCAAGGGTTATTCCCTCTTTGTCAGCCGGGATGCCATGAATGTTGACGGACTGTCCGAGATGACGCTGGAAAAGCTGCTGGGAAGGGGCTTTATCAAAGAATATGCGGATCTGTATCATCTGGATGACCATAAAGATGAGATCGTCAAGATGGAGGGCTTCGGAGAAAAATCCTACGAGAACCTGACAGAAAGCATCGCAAGATCCGCCCGGACCACCATGCCGCGCCTTATCTATGCGCTGGGGATCACGGGGATCGGTGTTGCCAACGCCAAGATGCTGAGCCGGCATTTTTCCTATGATCCCGACAGCCTGATGGCGGCGGATATTGAGTCGCTTTCGGCCATAGACGGTATCGGTGAGGTGCTGGCAAAGAGTATCCGCAGCTACTTTGACGATGAGGAGAATTCAAGGAAACTTGCAAACCTTCGAAAGGAGCTTACACTTCAGATCCCCGAGGAGGCGCAAAGCTCGGATGATTCCCTTTCGGGAAAAACCTTTGTGATCACCGGAGACGTGCATCATTTTGCTAACCGCAGTGAGGTCAAGAGCCTGATCGAAAGCAAGGGGGGCAAGGTGACGGGAAGCGTGACGGGTAAAACGGATTACCTGATCAACAACGATATCACTTCGACCTCGGGTAAGAATAAAAAGGCAAAGGAGCTGGGGATCCCCATCATCAGCGAAGAGGATTTCCTGGCTATGATAGAAGCGTAAAGAGGAGGAGATAATATGAAAGAAGTATTGATCGTAGTGGATATGCAAAAGGATTTCGTTGACGGAAGTCTGGGCACCAAAGAGGCACAGGCTATCGTGGATGATGTGAAGGCGAAGATCGAAGCCTATCTTACCGCAGGCAGGAAGGTGATCTTTACCAAGGATACCCATCCCGAGAACTATCTTGAAACCTATGAGGGAAAGCACCTTCCCGTAACCCATTGCGTAAAGGGTACGGAGGGCTGGGAGATTTCCAAGGCGCTTCCCTTTGACGAGAAGCTTTGCAGCGTGGTGGAAAAGGGTACCTTCGGCTATCTGGACTGGGAGGATCTTTTGGCGGACGTTACGGATCTGGAGATCTGCGGCCTGTGTACCGATATCTGCGTGATCAGCAACGCACTGATCCTGCGGGCCATCTATCCGGATAAGGACATTCTGGTGGATGCCGGCTGCTGTGCAGGGGTTACGAGCGAGCTTCATGAAGCGGCACTGAAGGTCATGGCCTCCAATCAGATCGAGGTTGTCGGAGTCTGAAGCGGACCTGCCACATCGGCTCGTTGAATTTGACGAAAAAGTACTTCCTTTGATACAATGGGAGGAAGTAAAAAGGGAAAAAGAAGGAAAAGAATATGCCAATCAAGATTCAAAACGATCTTCCCGTGAAGACGATTTTGGAAAACGAGAATATCTTTGTAATGGATGAAAACAGGGCTCAAAGCCAGGACATCAGACCGCTTAAGATCTGTATCCTGAACCTGATGCCCCTTAAGGAGGACACGGAGCTGCAGCTCCTTCGGTGCCTTTCCAATACACCCCTTCAGGTGGACGTGGAATTCATGAAGACGGGTTCCCATGTGGCGCAGAACACCTCTGCCAATCATCTGAATCGTTTTTATTCCACCTTTGATGAGCTGAAAGAAAACACCTATGACGGTTTGATCATTACGGGAGCTCCCGTGGAGCTCATGGAGTTTGAAGAGGTGGATTACTGGGATGAACTGTCGGAGATCATGGACTGGTCGCTGGAAAACGTCACCTCCACCTTCCATATCTGCTGGGGAGCCCAGGCAGGGCTGTATCATCATTTCGGCTTGCCTAAGGTTAAGCTGGGACACAAGCTGTCCGGCGTTTACATGCATAAGGTGATGAACCGGAAGATCCCCCTTGTCAGAGGCTTTGATGATTATTTCCTTGCGCCCCACAGCCGCTATACCGATGTGCCGGGCAGTGAGATCCATAAGGTGAAGGAGCTTACGGTGCTGGCGGAGTCGGAGGAAGCGGGTGTGCTCCTTTGCATGACGGCGGACGGCAAGCAGATCTTCGTGACCGGTCATCTGGAATATGACAGGCTGACGCTGAAAAATGAGTACGAGAGAGATAGGGGTAAAGGACTGGATCCTTCCGTTCCCGAGCACTATTTCCCCAATAACGATCCTACGCAGAAGCCCAGCCTGCAGTGGCGTTCCCACAGCAACAATCTGTACAGCAACTGGCTGAATTATTACGTATATCAGAACACGCCCTATGAGCTTTCACAGATTCACAAGAGCAGGACGGAGTAAGCATTGGCTAACTAAATGCAATGAGAGGCCGGAAATATGGATCTGAAAAGTATATTTAAAAGCAATCAGGAAAAGATCCTGGATGAACTGATCGGCAAGGTGCAGATGAATATGTCCAACAACTATAAGGACAATGCACAGGCCGGGTTTGCCGAGTTTGAAAAGAAGCTGGAGGAATACATTTCAGCGGGAAGTCTGAAGGGCAAAAGTGCTGAGAAGTATCAGGTATTGCGAGGGGAGTATGCCGAGAAACTGAAGGGATATACGCATAAGGATCAGAAGCCATATTGGCACTGAGCTGTGTCAGTTTCCAAATCACCTGCATCCGAAAGTACATATTCCTCGCTGCACGCAACATTCGAACACATAAAACACAAGGAGGGTAACACATGAAGATGAAAAGCGTGATGTTAAGAGGTTCATTGGCACTGTCGCTGGCTGCCGGATTGCTTCTGGGGGTGAAGACGGAAGCAAAGGCGGAAGTGATCGATCAGGTTGAGATCTGTTTCCCTGAGAATGCACACTTTGGATATGGAAGTGATTTTTCGGGTTTGCTTCAGGATATATATTCCGGAACGGATCATGTAAGTGTTTTACTTTCGGATGATAATAATGCACCATTGAAGCTTGTGACGCTGGGAAAGCGCAGAACTAATTCAATGGATACCGGGTTTGATAATGTCAATTTGAATAATTCGCCGAAGGTAGAATCCGGATATGTGTATTCAGTACAGTTTTATTTGCAGACAGATGAAGGCTATTCATTCAATTCCTCTACAGACGTAACTAAGGCATTAGTTAACGGCGAACCGGTTAATTTTTTGGGGAGCCCGGATAATAATGGCAATAAGGGAAAGCGATATGTTACTGTGACATTAGGGCCATCTGATTGGGGGAACGTTTCCCTGGCATTGTCCTCCGGATCGGCAACTCTTCCCAGTCGTGAGGCTGGTATTGCGCTCAGAAGAACATTGGAGTGTCTTGATAAAAATGGTGAAGTAGAGATTGACAAAGATGGATACAAGACCTATGTGAATCTGGATCCTGAAAATGGTTCAACATATGATCTGGAGCTAAATATTGGCAGCGTGAATGCCGGCACTGCGCCAATCCTCTCCAAGACGAATAATAGTTCAGTTTCGGGAGGGGTATTTGTCTTTGAAATACCTGAAGCGGATCTCGCTTTCGGAAATGGAGAGGGTATTTGCTGTAACAAGGGAATGTTCAGTCAGGTGGCGTTCAACTTTGGGGCGTTAAGCCTTTCCGGTGCAACCATCACTCCCATCGACGTTCAGGACTATACAGGGCAGGCGATCACGCCGACTGTTACCGTGACGCTTAATGGCAAGGTTTTGACTGCGGGAACGGATTACACGGTGACCTATGCCAATAACGTTAACGAGGGTACCGCTAGCGTAACCATCACCGGAATCGGCAGTTATACCGGAACCCTTACCACCACCTTTGAGATCGATAATGACGACTGGGACGATGATGACGACGATGACGATGATGACGATGATGAGGATGAGGTTCAACCCCCTGCAAAGGTTACCATCTCCAGCGGCAAGAATACTGCAAAGAAGAAGATCACTGTAAAGTGGAAGAAGGCAGCAAGAGCGGAAGGCTATGAGGTGGCTTATACCACGGATAAGAAGTTTAAAAAGAGCATCAAGTACAAATCCACGAAGAAATTAAACGCTACCATTAAGAACAGCAAGTTTAAGAAGAAAAAGACGGTATATGTAAAGGTTCGTGCCTATGTTCTTGATGAGGACGATGACAGGGTATACGGCCCCTGGAGTGCTGTAAAGAAGATCAAGATCAAGAAATGATCAAAGTTATAAAAGATATGAGCATCAGATATGCGTGAGAAAAGGGAGCAGCCGACGGGCTGCTCCCTTTGTGTATGTTTATGTTTTGTTGTGCCGGCGTTTATGCTAACTCTTTTCCGGTCAGCAGCTTATAAGCCTGCAGGTATTTCTCGATGGTCTTGTCAACGATCTCCTGAGGAAGGGTCCAGTCATGTCCTTCATTGGCCTTGAGCCAGTCTCTTGCGAACTGCTTGTCGAAGGAAGGCTGACCGTGTCCGGGCTCATAGCTGTCTGCGGGCCAGAAGCGGGAAGAATCGGGAGTCAGCATCTCATCGCCGAGAACGATGTTGCCATCCTCGTCCAGACCAAACTCAAACTTGGTATCGGCAATGATGATACCGCGGCCGGCAGCGTAATCTGCACATTTCTTATACAATGCGATGGTGTAGTCACGAAGCTTGGAAGCATATTCCTCACCTTTACCGGGGAAAGCTTTCTCCAGATGGGTAATGCTCTGCTCATAGGAGATGTTCTCGTCGTGATCACCGATCTCTGCTTTGGTGGAAGGAGTGTAGATGGGCTCGGGAAGCTTGTCGGATTCCTTCAGACCCTCAGGAAGGGTGATGCCGCATACCGTGCCGTTTTTCTGATAGCTTGCCCAACCGCTTCCGGTGATGTAGCCTCTTACGATACATTCAATGGGGAGCATGTTCAGCTTCCGGCATTTCATGCTGTTGCCTTCAAAACGGGGCTGTCTGAAGAATTCGGGCATATCCGCCGTATCGGTGCTGAGCATGTGGTTCGGAAGGATGTCCTTCGTATAGTCGAACCAGAACTTGGAGATCTGGGTCAGGACGGTACCTTTCTTTACGATCTCGTTGTGAAGGATCACGTCAAAACAGCTGATCCTGTCCGTGGCTACCATGATCAGCGAATCGCCGTTGTCATAGATCTCGCGGACCTTTCCTTCTTTGATGGGCTTAAGCTCTGTCATTTCATTACCTCCTGTTTATGCGTGTTCTTGTTGTTGTTTTTGCTGTTTCAGGTTTCGGTTAGCAGTGGATAACATCAACTTGATACGGTTAAGCTGATTTACCTCGCTGGCACCGGGATCGTAGTCGATGGCTACGATATTGGCATCCGGGAAGCGTCTTCTGATCTCCTTGATGACACCCTTGCCGACCACGTGATTCGGAAGACAACCGAAGGGCTGTGTACATACGATGTTCGGCGTATCGGAGTGGATCAACTCCAGCATCTCGCCGGTCAAAAACCATCCTTCTCCGGTCTGATTACCCAGGGATACGATATCCTTAGCGGCATCGGCCAGATCATAGATGCTGGCAGGCGGATCGAAGTGACGCGACTTTTTCAGTGCATCCGAAGCGGCAGAGCGGACGAATTCCACGGCGCTGATACCCAGCTTCGAATTGCGGGCGGTCTTCTTGGAGGTGCCCAGATGCTCTGCCTTATAGATCTGATTGAAGAAGCAGTACTGCATAAAGTCGATCAGATCGGGGCAGACCGGTTCGGCCCCTTCTGCTTCAAGAAGCTCAGCCAGATAGTTGTTGGCTGCCGGAAGGAATTTAACAAGGATCTCGCCCACGATACCTACCCGGGGCTTGCGTTCCTCCGAGATGGGGATATTGTCAAAATCCCTGACGATCTGACGGCACATCCGTCGGAAGGTCATAAGGGACAGGTGTTTACCGGAAATGTACTTGCGGCATTTTTCCGCCCATTTCTGATGGACGGCATTTACGGAGCCGGTCTCCAGCTCATAGGGGCGCATACGGTATACGCAGCGCATGAACAGATCGCCGAAGACACAGCCGTAAGCGGCACGTATCAGAAGATCTGCATTCATATGGAAGCCGGGATTGGTCTCCAGTCCCTTGGTAAGGTTCAGGGAGATGACCGGGATATGGGACATATTCGCTTTTGCCAAAGCCCTTCGGATAAAGCCCAGATAGTTGGTGGCACGACAGCCTCCGCCGGTCTGGGTGATGACTACAGCCACCTTGTTCAGATCATATTTGCCGCTGGTAAGTGCGCTCATGATCTGACCCACAACGATCAGGGAAGGATAGCAGGCATCGTTGTTAACGTATTTCAGTCCCGTATTTACAATGCTGCGGCTGTCCGTAGGCAATACGTCCAGATTATAGCCTGCGGAGCGGAAGGCCGCTTCAATGATATCAAAGTGGAAGGGTGACATCTGGGGACAGAGGATGGTGTATTCCTTTCGCATCTCTTCCGTAAACTCAACCCTGTTATAAGCCGTAGAGTGTACGACACGTTCCTCCTGCTTGCGGGCCTTGACACGGATAGCAGCCAAAAGGGAACGGACACGGATCCTGGCAGCGCCCAGGTTGTTCACCTCGTCGATTTTCAGACAGGTGTAGATCTTGTTGCTGTCCGAAAGGATATCACATACCTGATCCGTTGTTACGGCGTCCAGACCGCAGCCGAAAGAGTTGAGCTGGATCAGATCCAGATTGTCAACGGTCCTTACGTAGCTGGCTGCCGCATACAGACGGGAGTGGTACATCCACTGGTCCGATACGATAAGAGGTCTTTCCGGCCATCCCAGATGGGAGATGGAATCCTCGGTCAATACGGCAATGCCGTAGGAGGTGATCAGCTCGGGGATACCGTGGTTGATCTCCGGGTCGATATGGTAGGGACGACCTGCAAGTACGATACCGTGACGGCCTGTTTCCTTGAGATACTCAAGAACCTCCTCACCTTTTTTCTTCATATCCTCACGGGCATTTTCCAGCTCTTCCCAGGCAACGTCGATGGCGTGCATCAGCTCCTGGGCGGGAATGGTGGGAAATTCGGGAGCCAGGGCGGAATAGATCACATCCCTATCCTTGAAGGAAAGGAAGGGATTATGGAACTTGATCCGGCCCTTGCCGATCTCCTCTACATTGTTCTTGATATTCTCGGAATAAGAGGTGACGATGGGGCAGTTGTAATGGTTACCCGAGCCCTTTACCTCATCTCTTTCATAAAACAGGGCAGGATAGAAGATATAGTTGATGCCCTGGTTGATCAGCCACTGAACATGACCGTGGGCCAGTTTGGCGGGATAGCATTCCGACTCACTGGGGATCGATTCGATACCCAGTTCATAGATTTTATGGGTCGAAATGGGTGACAGGATCACCTGGTATTTCAGCTGGGTGAAGAAGGTATGCCAGAAGGGATAGTTCTCATACATGTTGAGAACCCTGGGGATACCCACCTGTCCGCGCACAGCCTCATCCACCGTAAGGGAAGGATAGTCAAAAATACGCTTCAGCTTATATTCATACAGATTGGGAATGTTGTCCTTGTTCTTTTCCTTGCCGATACCGCGCTCGCAACGGTTACCGGAGATATACTGACGACCGCCGGTGAACTGATTGATGGTCAGTCGGCAGTTATTGGTACATCCCTGGCACTTGGCCATGCGGGTGGTGAATTCAAGCTTCTTAAGTCTCTCATGGGAGAGCATGGAAGTGGTAACTTCATCCGCATCCAGGATGGTCTTGCGATCCAGCTGTTTCTCGTGGAAACGGTCACGGGCGATGAGGGCAGCACCGAAGGCACCCATGATCCCGGCAATATCGGGACGAACAGCCTCACAGCCGGCGATGATCTCGAAGCTTCGGAGAACTGCGTCATTATAGAAGGTTCCGCCCTGTACCACGATCTTCTTGCCCAGGGAAGAAGCATCGGATACCTTGATAACCTTAAAGAGTGCATTTTTGATAACGGAATAAGCAAGGCCGGCGGAAATATCCGCTACGGAAGCGCCTTCCTTCTGCGCCTGCTTAACCTTGGAGTTCATGAATACGGTACATCTGGTTCCCAGATCGATGGGATGGGGGGCGAACAGTGCTTCCTTGGCAAAATCCTCCACCTCATAGTTCAGGGAATTGGCGAAGTTCTCTATGAAGGAACCGCAGCCTGAGGAGCAGGCTTCATTGAGCAGAACGGAATCTACGGTGCCGTTCTTGATCTTGATACACTTCATATCCTGTCCGCCGATATCCAGGATGCAGTCCACATCCGGAGCGAAAAATGCGGCCGCATAGTAGTGGGCCACGGTCTCAACCTCACCCTCATCCAGCAGGAAGGCAGCCTTCATCAGCGCCTCACCGTAGCCGGTGGAGCAGGAGTGGCTGATCTTCACACCCTTAGGAAGCTGGGTGTAGATATCATCTATTGCGGCAATGGCGGTCTTTAAGGGACTGCCGTTGTTTCCGGAATAAAAGGAATACAGAAGGGAACCGTCCTCGGCGATCAGAGCGATCTTGGTCGTGGTGGAACCGGCGTCAATACCCAGATAGGCATTTCCCTGATAGGTTTCCAAATTGCGGGTGCGCACGTGATGGGCGGTGTGACGGGTCTTAAAAAGCTCATACTCCGTCCGGGTGGAAAAGAGGGGTGAAAGCCTTTCCACCTCAAAGGCAATCTTGATCTCGTTTCTCAGCTTGTCCAGCATCTCGGATAAGGGGAGAGACTTGGAAAGATCCGCATTCAGTGCAGAACCGATGGCTGCGAACAGATGGGAATTTTCGGGAATGATGGCATGCTCATCATCCAGCTTCAAAGTACGGATGAAAGCAGCCTTAAGCTCCGATAAAAAGTGCAGCGGTCCACCCAGGAAGGCCACATGTCCCCGGATCGGCTTACCACAGGCAAGTCCCGAAATGGTCTGGTTGACCACTGCCTGAAAAATGGAGGCGGAGAGGTCTTCCTTCGTAGCGCCGTCATTGATCAGAGGCTGGATATCGGTCTTGGCAAAAACGCCGCAACGTGCTGCGATGGTATATAGAGACTGATAGTTTTTGGCATACTCATTCAGACCGGAGGCATCCGTCTGCAAAAGGGAAGCCATCTGGTCGATGAAGGATCCGGTTCCGCCTGCGCAGATACCGTTCATACGCTGCTCCACATTGCCGCCTTCGAAGTAGATGATCTTGGCATCTTCACCGCCCAGCTCGATGGCTACATCGGTCTGGGGAGCGGCCTCTTTCAGGGCCGTGGATACGGCAATGACCTCCTGGGTGAAGGGAACCTCCAAATAGTTAGCAAGTGCTAATCCACCCGAACCTGTGATCATGGGGGAGATCAGAAGATCGCCATGCTGACGATAAGCGTCAGCAAACAGATCGCGCAGGGTCTCGCGGATATTGGCAAAATGCCGTCTGTAATCGGAAAATACGATCTTTCCGTCAGGGTCGAGAATGGCGATCTTGACGGTGGTGGAGCCGATATCGATACCGACGGTATGTAATATCATATTATCTGTACTCATGTGTTACCTGTCCTTTAAAATCTCGTTGTGCGGGCCCTTTTTCAGAGCACAACAAGGTATTATAATATAATAAGAAAAAAAGTGCAATCTTTATCTGGCCCGACTTGAAAGAAGAGGAGGGAAAGTGTTATACTCTTTCAGAAGTAAACAGACAGGAGAAAGTTTTATGAACTGGCTTACCAAACTGGAACGTAAATACGGAAAATATGCCATTCCGAATCTGACCTTATATTTGATCATCTGCTATGCCTTCGGCTATCTGATCCAGATCGTCAACCCCGGTTTTCTGGACTATCTGACCCTGGATCCCTATCTGATCTTTCACGGACAGGTCTGGAGACTGGTTACCTGGATCGTGATCCCGCCTTCGGCCATCAGCATATTTACCCTGGTCATGCTGTATTTCTACTTTTCCATCGGAACCACGCTGGAGCGGACTTGGGGAACCTTCCGCTACAACGTATATCTGCTGGGCGGAATGCTGCTGACGGTAGTGGGAGCGATCCTGTTATATCTTGTATGCCTGCTTCCGCCCATCTCGGATTCCCTGATGACGGCGGTTCTTGGCTATTCGGATACGTCGGTGAACATGATCGCCCAGGTTTGGGCCAGCGTTTCCGGTATGTTTTCTACCTATTATGTCTGCATGTCCATCATCCTGGCCTTTGCGGCAACTTTTCCGGATGTGCGGATCCTTTTCATGTTCTTTATCCCTGTTAAGATCAAGATCCTTGGTATCATTTATTCCATCATGCTGGGCGTTGAGTTCCTTCAGATCGTGATGGAAGCCATCCGTGCCGACGGACCCATCAGCAGGCTGATGTATGTGGGGCAGGGCACGGCCATGCTGTTTTCCATGCTGGCCTTCATCCTGTTCTTTATAACGACCCGGTCCTCCTTTAGATCGCCGAAGCAGATCAAACGTCAGAGAGAATATGCCAAGAAGGTTCAGCCCATGAAGGAGCATGTTTCCAAACACAAATGTGCCATCTGCGGCAGGACCGAGAAGCAGTTCCCGGATCTGGAATTTCGCTTCTGTTCCAAGTGCAACGGCAACTACGAATACTGTCAGGACCATCTCTACACCCATAAGCATGTAGAGTAAGCATACGCTAATGATCGACATGAAAAACGCCACCCCGGATCAATATCGGGGTGGCGTGTTATTTTGCCTGTAAAAAGGATCAGGGCAGGGTTTTCAGTCCGTTGATATCGATATCGTCGTCTTCGCTGACGGGGATCACGATGCAGTTTTGTCCGTCGATGATCTCGGAACGGATACCCGAAGCCTTTTCGGGCTTGACGCGAAGGAAGATATCGCAGAGCAGGGCGTTTTCACTAAGAGGCTTTAAGGGTTCGCCCGACAGAGCCTCTTCGGGAGTGGGAAGGGAGCTTTCCGATACCCTGGCCAGTGTCTGCTTCAGTTCGGCCACCTCACCCATCAGCTCTTTCTGCAGCTTCTTGGGCTGGTTCTTGGCAAGAGCCTTGGTATCGAGAATATCATCGGCTGCGGGAGGTTCTGCACCGAATTCCTCCTCATAGGCCTGGGCAAGCCGCGGAGCCAGATATTCATCGATCTCACATTCCTCCATGATGCTGGCAAATTCCTTTTCGTTCATTTCAATGGGATCCTCGCGCCCTGGCTCGTTTTCACGGGCCTGTACACGGTCGCAGATATTCTCCTGCAAAGCCAGGAAGATCTCCTGGGAATTCTCTTCCTGATCGGTTCCCATGACAGCCTTCTTAACTACGTTCTCAAAGGCCTTTTTCTGCTGGGTAGAGGTCCGTTTGGTGGTGACGCCCAGGGCCTTTTCCATGAACTCGGGCCGGGGGTCCTTGGCATTTTTGGTGTAGTAGGAGAAGGAGTGGATGTCGCTGCTGCGTTCGGAAAAAGCAGGATAGACAAAGCCGTTCTCAGGCGGTGCGACCACCCAGTCACGAAGACGGAGTCCGATCTTGTTTTCCTCCTCCAGATAGCCCAGGCCGGGTTTGCTTAAGGTGACCGGGCAGATGGCGCAGATTGTATATTCATATACCTCCGCGGATTCATCCAGCTTGCGGTTATCCGTGGCCTTTTCCATGACGTCGTAGGCATCATGGAAGAGCAGGATCAGAAAATTGCCGGCGTAGTCGTAATTCTCGATCACAAGGTCATAGAACAGCTGCAAAAGACCGTCATCCTTGAGGCCGCTTTTGTTCAGGCCCATGTAAAACTGGTGCTTGCCGCCGGCCTGCTCCTCATCCTGCGTGAAAAAAAGCTGCAGCTGGTTGTTGCCGAGTGTTCCGGAGAGGGCCTTTTTGGCGATCTCCAGATACTTGAAAAATTCTTCGTCGGGAAGATTCAAAAAGCTTTCCGAAAAGGTTACGACCTTTTCCTTGTTGCCGCTGACATAGCAGCCTGTCATGCGGGTGAAGGCGCACTCCTCCTTCTTGAGTCTTCGTTTCAGTTCCAACAGATCTTTCCGTGTCATGGCAGGGCTCCTTTTTTCATTCTTCTTTTAAATCATCCATAAGTATATGCGTAAATCCGTCGCCATGCAAGTGGTTAGATTAGCGCTGTACTAATGAGGATTGTTGTAGTATAATTATATCGGGTATGCGTATCAAATGAAGCTGCCTGAGACTACCTTTTAGGAGAGGGATTTATGAGAGATACCAGTCAAGATGTTCTGAAGGCGGAGAATTATCCGGAACAGTGTCAATCCCTGGTTGAGGATTTTAATGCGAGACTGTTTAAATATGATAAGGATGCGGAAACGCTGGACATCATATACGATGTACTCGGTGCCAGATTCTGGTCCATGAATTTTGATGCCAGAGGCAAGCTGATCGACTGCCATTGGAGCGTTGTGGAGCATGAAGGCGAGGGCAGTGAGGAAGATGTAGATTTTAAAGAAAATTATGAGGACTTTATCAATGTTGTACATGAGGATGACAGGGATTATGTGGAAAAATGCTTCCACGACAATCTCATGGACAGGGAAAGAGACAAGGTTTACGACATCGAATTTCGCTGTATTGCCAAAAACGGTTCTGTCCGGTGGTTCCGCAGCGTGGGGAAGGTGCGCAGGCGCAAAGACGGATCCCCCATCACATTTGTAGGCCTTATAACGGATATCACGGCCAAGAAGGAAAGAGAACTTCAACTGCAGGAGCAGTACGAGATCGTGGATGCCTTAAGCCGGGATTATCTGAATGTTTTTCTGGTGGATATCCCCAGGAGAAAAGCCAGTATCCTGAAGCTGGACGGCTATGTGACAGAGGGCTTCGGTGACAAGACGGTAGAAGATTATCCCTACGATCCTTTCTGCGCGAAATATATCAAGGACCGTGTTTATTCCAAGGATCAGGCCGAGATCACAGAGGCCATGAAGCTGGAAAAAGTGCAGGAGATGCTGGAAAACAGTGATGAGTATGTCTACAGCTATCGCGCCATTGATAAGGGGGAGGTGCATTTTTACCAGTTCACCTATATGCGGATCCGGAGCAAGACAGGCATGACCAAGGTCATCGCCGGCTTTAAGAATATTGATGATGTCGTCCGTTCCGCCAAGGAACGGGAGGCGCTTAAGATCCTTTCCGAGACTGATATCATGACCAATATCTATAACAGGGGATATGGGGAAAAGTGTTCCACCGCTTCCATGACCCGGGGCGAGATCGGAATGTTCTGTATCCTGGATATGGACCGGTTTAAGAACATCAATGATACCTTCGGTCATAGTATTGGTGACAAGGTGCTCATTAAGGCGGCGGAGTGTCTCAAGAAGGCATTCCGTACCAGCGATATCGTATTCCGTCTCGGAGGAGATGAGTTTGCGGTTACCGCTCCCGGCGTAAAGACCAGTGAAGTGGGACGGAAGCTTCTGGATCGCTTTTTCGAGATGCTGGATGAGATCAATATCCCTGAGATGAACGGGTATAAGGTGTCTGTCTCTGTTGGTGCCATTATCTACGGTATCGGCCGTCCTAAGAGCTTTGAGGAGATCTACAAGGATGCGGATACCTGTGTATATCTGAGCAAGAAAACCCAGGGCAATTCGGTTAATTTCTACGGCGAGTAAGGCCGGTAAGTAAATGTCACAGAAGAATTACAAGATGATCATAAGCTACGACGGCACCAGATATTTCGGCTGGGAGCACCAGCCGGGAAAGGATACGATCCAGGGGAAGCTGGAGGCAGTGCTGGAAAAGCTGAGCGGAAGCTATATTGAGGTTCTGGGTGCGGGACGTACGGATGCAGGAGTGCATGCCAAGGGAATGTGCGCACACTTTTCTCTGGAGACCGAGCTGGATGCCGAGGAGCTTCGCCGGTACTTTAACCGGTATCTTCCGGAGGACATAGCGGTAAAGCAGCTTCGGGAAGCATCCCCCAGATTCCATGCCAGGTACAATGCCACGGGTAAGACTTACCGCTACACCATCTATCAGGGAGAGAGCAAGCCGGTTTTTGACAGGAAGTTTGTCTGGACGATAGATGAAAAGCTGGATCTTGAGGCCATGCGGGCAGCGGCCGGGGAGCTTCAGGGCCAGCATGATTTTGCGGCCTTTTGTAAGGCGGCGGGGAAAAATAAAAGCACGGTAAGGACCGTGGACGCCATAGATATCAAGGCTAAGGGAGAATACCTGCAGCTGACCTTTCACGGAGACGGGTTCCTGCGCAACATGGTCAGGATCCTGACGGGAACCCTGGTGGCAGTGGGCAAAGGAGAGCTTACCCCGGAGGACGTTGCGGCCATCCTTGAGGAGGGAGACAGACGGCAGGCTCCGCCTACCGCGCCGGCCCAGGGCCTTTGCCTGATCAAGGTGGATTACGAATAACGGAACGGAGTAGGAAATGAAATACATCTCATGGAATGTCAACGGTATCAGGGCCTGTCTGCAAAAGGGCTTCATGGACTTTTTTAACGAGGCGGATGCGGATGCCTTCTGCCTGCAGGAGACCAAGATCCAGGAAGGCCAGGTTCAGCTGGAACTGCCCGGATATCATCAGTACTTCAACTATGCGGTCAAAAAGGGTTATTCCGGGACCGCCATCTTTACGAAGAAGGAGCCCCTCAGCGTAAGCTACGGTCTGGGGATCGAAGAGCACGATCAGGAAGGCCGTGTGATCTGCCTGGAATTTGAGGATCATTATCTTGTGACGGTCTATACTCCCAATTCCAAGCAGCAGCTGGAAAGGCTTTCCTACCGCTGCAGGTGGGAGGATGATTTCCGTGCTTATCTTAAGGAGCTTGACAAAAAGAAACCCGTTATCGTCTGCGGCGACATGAATGTGGCCAAGGAGGAGATCGACTTGAAGAACCCTTCCTCCAATCATCACAACGCAGGCTTTACGGATGAGGAAAGAGACAAGATGCGCACCCTGCTTTCGGAGGGTTTCACCGATACCTTCCGGCATTTTTATCCCGATGCCGAAGGCAGATATTCCTGGTGGTCCTATCGGTTCCATGCAAGGGAGAAAAATGCAGGCTGGCGTATTGATTACTTCCTGGTTTCCGACAGATTCCGGGACAGACTTACGGGAGCGGACATTCATGATCAGATCTTCGGCTCCGATCATTGTCCCGTAGAGGTCAGCTTCAACTGACGGATCACCCGAAAGGGAGAAAAGAGGAGTGCATATGAATCTGAAACGTAAAACGATCCTTCTTGTTACCGCCATGCTGGTTTTTGTTATGGCACTGCCGCTTACGGCGGGGGCCGTGAACCTGAATTCCTACAGCAAGAAGCTGATGGTGGGTGAGTCCTTTACCCTGAAGGTAAAAGGCACCTCCAAAAAAGTGAAATTCACTTCTTCGGATAAGTCGGTTGCAACCGTAACATCCAAAGGCGTGATCCGCGCCAAAAAGAGAGGAAAGGCCACGATCACGGCCAAGGTGGGCGGCACCAAGTATAAGTGCAAGGTGACGGTTCAGACCATGCAGGATAAGAATGCCGAGCAGGTCCGTACCCAGATCAACAAGCAGCGCCGGAACTACGGCCTGGCGTCCCTGGATTATAACAAGTATCTTGCCAAGGCGGCACAGAAACGGGCTAAAGAGTTGGATCAGAACTACAGCCACACCCGCCCAAACGGTACCAAGTGGACCTCGGCCATCAGCCTGAAGTACAACTACGGAAAGTATTACTATGAGCTGATCGCCAACGGTTATACCAGCCCCCAGAAGGTGGTGAAGGCATGGATGAACAATGCCAATACCAAGCCTGCCATCATCGGTAAGGTATATGAGGATATCGGCGTCGGTTACTATGTGGCAGATGACGGTACCGAGTTTTGGTGCGTGATCATCGCCATGAAGAAATGACGGAAAGCGGAAAGATGGACGACAGCAGGATCAGATCCTATCAAAGACAGGCGGCAGAATTGACGGATGAGCTTAAGGAGCTTACGGATCAGCCCCTGCCCAAGGCGGATTCCGGGGAGGCAGGACTTTCGGGAATGCAGCTTTCCTACCGGATCGGCAGATATGAGGATATCCGCCGGCGGGCCGGAGAGCTTTGCCACAGGCTTTCGGAGCAGGAGAGTGCTTCGGAAAGTGTCAGGATGACAAGGATCATGCTGGAGGGAATGATGCTGACGGCGGATCGTCAGATCGAAGACCTGGGCAGACTGAAGGAAAGTTACGGACAGATGTCACTGGCCGTTGAGGGAAACAAAAAAGCAGAGAGCCTTCTGCTGAATGAAAGATTGAAACAGGCCCTGAAAAGGGAGGAATTAAGATAAGGTGAAAAAGAAATGGATACAGCTGGCAGTGGTACTGGCAGTTTTTGCAGTTGCCATCGGCGGAGTACTGATCGCAAAAGATAATATTGTCATCTACCTGGGAATACGGATGTTCAGGCTTCTGAAATACGGCGTGATCGGAGCGGGGGTCATCGGAGGAGCGGCGTGTCTTACCTCCTCAGCGGTAACTTATTCGAGAATGCAGGATAAGCTGGAAGAGGGAAAAGCCAGACAGCAGGCATTGGAGGAGCAGCATCGCAGACAGACCGCAAGGCTCAGCATGCAGGATAAGCTGGACAGCAGTGTGATCCGTCAGATCCTGGAGCAGAAAAAGACGGAGGGGTGGAGCAGCGTATCGGAGGATATCAACGAATGCATCCGTCAGCTCCTTACCATGGATGATTATCAGGATAAGCTGCAAAAGCTTTTGGAGACCAATGGCGCGGATACCCTCTATGATACCGAGGATGTACTGGATCAGGCGGAGCAGGGGATCCTTCGCAACGTACGCAAGGTCATAAACTACATGGAGGTTTCCGACAGCGATAAGAGCGAGGATACCGGCAGGATCGCCGAAAGGCTTTCCGAGTGTCTTTCCCAGAACAGGGAGATCCTGCGTCAGTCTCAGGAGTTTGTTTTTGCCCTGACAGAGTATCTGAACCGGCAGGGAGATTCGGGCAACGATGTTTCCATGCTGGAGATTTATAAAAAGACGATCCTGGAAGCGATTTCCGGGGAATGAAAGAGGAGAGGATCATGAAAAAAAGAATGCTTTCACTTTTGCTGACGGCTTCCC
>JAILKJ010000032.1 GCA_024693845.1 Lachnospiraceae bacterium | reverse complement strand
GATGTACTGGATCAGGCGGAGCAGGGGATCCTCCGCAACGTACGCAAGGTCATAAACTACATGGAGGTTTCAGACTGCAATAAGAGTGAGGATACCGGCAGGATCGCCGAAAGGCTTTCCGAGTGCCTTTCCCAGAACAGGGAGATCCTGCGTCAGTCACAGGAATTTGTTTTTGCCCTGACAGAGTATCTGAACCGGCAGGGAGATTCGGGCAACGATGTTTCCATGCTGGAGATCTATAAAAAGACAATCCTGGAAGCGATTTCCGGGGAATGAAAGAGGAGAGGATCATGAAAAAAAGAATGCTTTCACTTTTGCTGACGGCTTCCCTGGCAGCGGGGCTGCTGACGGGCTGCAGCGGAGCAAGAACGGAGAACGATGACAGGGAGGATGCGCTTTCCTACGACGATGCGAGAGCGGAGATGGCAACACTCTTAAAGAAGGTCAGCGTAAGAAACGTGGACGATCCCATTCTGGATATCTATTCCGATGAGGTTTCCGAAGCAGAGGCCCTTGCGGATATCGACACCTTCCCCATCACCGTTGAAGGAAGGGGAGATATCAACATTGAGGTGGCAGCGGCTACCGAGATGAGTGCCGATGCCCCTGATGACTGGATGAACGAAGTGGCTAAGCGTTTCAATAAGGAGCAGTATACCGTTGGCGGAAGGACGGTTTCCGTTTCCGTCCGTAAGATCACCTCCGGTGAGGCAGTGACCTACATGAATGCAGGTGCCTATGAGCCGGAAGTGTTTGCACCGTCTAACTTTGCATGGGGCGAAATGCTCAAGGCCTCCGGTATCGGTATCAACAAGATCGAGGATCGTATCGCCGGCAATACCGCCGGTATCCTGATCCGCAAGGATGTCTATGAGACCTTTATCGACAAGTACAAGGATGCTACCGTAGGAAACGTACTGACGGCCTCGAATGCGGGAGATCTGACCTTTGCCTATACCAATCCCTATACCTCAAGTACGGGACTGAATATCCTGACGGCGATGCTCAAATCCTTTGATCCTGACAACCCGCTTTCCGACAAGGCAAGTGAAGCTCTTCTGGAGTATCAGAAAAAGTCCCCGCCGGTAGCTTACACCACGGCAGTACTGCGTAATTCCGCCAAGAAGGGCATCATCAATGCCATGGTCATGGAGGAGCAGGCGTACGTCAACACACCGGAGCTGAAGGACTATGTTTATGTTCCTGCCGGTATCCGTCATGATCATCCGATCTACACCTTTGACTGGGATTCGGATGAGGAAAAACAGGCAGCCCAGATGTTCGTGGACTATTGTAAGAATGAAAAGAGCCAGAAGCTGGCTACGGAGAAGGGCTTTAACCGTCATGACGATTATCAGGCACAGGATCCGGGTCTTGACGGTGCCGAATATCTTGCGGCACAGAAGCTGTGGAAGCAGAACAAGAACGGCGGTAAGCCCATCATTGCGGTCTTTGTTGCCGATGTTTCCGGTTCCATGGACGGAGAGCCTCTGAATGCACTTAAGAGCTCTCTGATCAATGCCTCCAACTATATCGGATCCGAGCACTATGTGGGACTGGTCAGCTATGCTTCGAAGGTAACGGTGAATCTGCCCATCGAGCAGTTTGATGCAACCCAGAGGGCGTATTTTGCCGGTGAGGTCAAGAATCTTTCGGCGGTAGGCGGAACAGCCACTTATGATGCCATGCTTGTGGGTCTTGATATGCTGGAGAAGAAGGCAGAGGAGATCCCGGATGCCAAGCTGATGCTCTTTGTGCTGACGGACGGTGATCAGAATGAGGGCTGGAGCTTAAATCGTGTAACTCCCATTGTGGGCGGTCTGCAGATCCCCATTTACTCCATTGCCTACAATTACAGCAATACCGATGATCTGGAGAGGCTGTCCAATATCAATGAGGCGGCGATCATCAAGGCGGACAGCGATGATATCGCAAACCAGATCCGTAACCTCTTTAACGTACAGCTGTAAAAAAGTCAAATTCCCTCTTGCAATTTTACGGGAAGTGGTTTATATTTTTTCTAACATAACAAACCGATGACGCGGAGATAAAAACAGATCGTGCACTTACAGAGAGCCCGGGCAGCTGAGAGCCGGACAGAACGCAGCCTGTTAAATGGACCGCAGAGGGCAAGGGGAAAGGCAAAGCCGAGTATCCGAGACGTGAGCCTGCGTAAAGGGCAACGGATATGATGGTATCCGGATAAGAGCGCACAAAGTGCGAAGCAAGGTGGCACCGCGGTATGAATGTATCGTCCTTGACAGATAGTGGATCTATTTGTCAGGGGCGTTTTCTTTTATGCGCATGACAAAATAAAAAGAGAATAAACGAAACCATATCAACGCAAGGAGGATAACACAATGATCAAGGAAGCAATCGTAAAGATCGTAAACAAGGAGGATCTGACCTACGACGAAGCCTACACCGTCATGAACGAGATCATGAGCGGTGAGACAACGCCGACCCAGAATGCGGCTTTTCTGGCAGCTCTTTCCACCAAAAGTGCAAGAGCCGAGACAACGGATGAGATCGCAGGCTGTGCGGCAGCCATGCGTGATCATGCCACCAAGGTGGAGACGGGCATGGACATTCTGGAGATCGTGGGCACCGGCGGAGACAATGCACAGAGCTTTAATATCTCCACCACCTCCGCTCTTGTAACGGCAGCAGCGGGGATCAAGGTGGCAAAGCATGGAAACAGAGCGGCTTCCTCCCTTTGCGGTACGGCAGACTGCCTTGAGGCTCTCGGGGTTAACATCGACCAGAGCCCCGAAAAATGTGTGGAGCTTTTGAAGGAAGCAGGCATGTGCTTTTTCTTCGCACAGAAGTATCACACTTCGATGAAATATGTGGGTGCCATCCGCAAGGAGCTGGGATTCAGGACCGTATTTAATATCCTGGGCCCTCTGACGAACCCGGGTTCCCCTACGATGCAGCTTCTGGGTGTGTATGACGACTATCTGGTAGAGCCCCTGGCACAGGTTCTGATGAACCTGGGAGTTAAGCGGGGCATGGTGGTATACGGTACGGATAAGCTGGATGAGATCTCCATGAGTGCCCCTACCAAGATCTGTGAATTCCAGGACGGCTGGTTCCGTTCCAAGGTAATCACCCCTGAGGACTTCGGGCTTCAGCGCTGCACAAAGGAGGATCTGAAGGGCGGTACTCCTGCCGAGAACGCGGAGATCACCAGAAGGATCCTGGCAGGCGAGAAGGGGCATAAGAGAGATGCGGTCCTGATGAATGCGGGAGCTGCGCTGGTGATCGGACAGAAGGCTGCAGACCTGGCTGAGGGTATCAAGCTGGCGGGAGAGATCCTGGACAGCGGCAAGGCTGCACAGACGCTGGAAAAACTGGTAGAGATCAGCAACCGGTAAGGGGAGATATATGGAAAACATTTTGGAAAAGATCGCGGCAAGAACAGTAGAGCGCGTGGAAGAAAAGAGCAGGGTAAGATCCTTTGCCTCGGTGAGAGAGGAAGCGGAAAGCCTGGCAAAGGCGGAAGGAGAGCACTTTTTCCACTTTGAAACAGCACTGGCGGCGGAAGGCATGAGCTACATCTGTGAAGTGAAAAAGGCTTCCCCCTCCAAAGGAGTCATTGCACAGGATTTTCCTTATCTTGATATCGCCAAGGAGTATGAGGCAGCAGGAGCCTCGGCCATTTCGGTGCTTACGGAGCCCTTCTGGTTTCAGGGTAGCGATGCATATCTGAAGCAGATCGCAGACTCTGTGGCCATTCCGGTACTTCGAAAGGATTTTACCGTGGATCCCTATATGATCTGCGAGGCTAAGATCCTGGGCGCTTCGGCGGTCCTGTTGATCTGCTCGCTGCTGGAGACATCACGACTTCGGGAATACTTTCTGCAGGCAGATGAGCTGGGGCTTTCGGCTCTGGTGGAGGCCCATGACGAAAAGGAAGTGGAAATGGCCCTTGCGGCGGGAGCCAGGGTGATCGGCGTTAATAACCGGAACCTGAAAGATTTTACGGTGGATATCGGCAATTCCATCCGGCTTAGGTCTATGGTACCGGATGAGATCCTCTTTGTTTCGGAAAGCGGCATGAAGGAGCCGGAGGATATCAAAAGGCTACTGGAGAACAAGGTAAACGGCGTACTCATCGGCGAGAGCCTGATGCGGAGCAATGACAAGAAAGCGGAGCTTGACAGGCTGCTTGGCAGATAAGACAGCCGGCAGTCAGAGAAAGGAAAGGATATGAGCAAAGGAAGATTCGGAAGATTCGGCGGACAGTACATATCGGAAACGCTTATGAATGAGCTGTACCGTCTCGAGAGAGAATATGAGCATTACAAAAATGACCCGGATTTCAACAGGGAGCTGAATGTACTGCTCAATGAATATGCCAACAGACCCTCTCTTCTGTATTATGCGGGAAAGATGACGGAGGATCTGGGAGGTGCGAAGATCTATCTGAAAAGAGAGGACTTAAACCACACCGGTGCCCACAAGATCAACAACGTTCTGGGGCAGGCACTTTTGGCCAAGAAAATGGGCAAGACCAGACTGATCGCCGAGACCGGTGCAGGTCAGCACGGTGTGGCAACCGCAACGGCGGCAGCCTTCTTTGGTATGGAGTGCGAGGTGTTCATGGGAGAGCACGATACCGAGAGACAGGCTCTTAATGTATATCGTATGGAGCTGCTGGGTGCCAAGGTTCATCCTGTAAAGACGGGAACGAGAACCCTTAAGGATGCGGTCAACGAGGCCATGCGCGAATGGTCCTGCCGCGTGGAGGATACCCATTATGTTCTCGGTTCCGTTATGGGACCTCATCCCTTCCCCACCATCGTCCGTGATTTTCAGGCGGTGATCAGCAAGGAGGCAAGAGAGCAGATCCTGGAAAAAGAAGGCAAGCTTCCGGCAGCAGTCGTAGCCTGTGTGGGCGGCGGCAGCAATGCCATGGGTATGTTTTATAATTTCATTCCCGATGAAGGGGTTCGCCTCATCGGCTGCGAAGCGGCAGGTAAAGGCGTGGATACTCCTGAGACGGCAGCCACCATCGCTACCGGCAGGGAGGGGATCTTCCACGGAATGAAGTCCTATTTCTGTCAGGACGATCAGGGACAGATCGCTCCGGTATATTCCATCTCCGCGGGACTGGATTATCCCGGTATCGGACCCGAGCATGCATGGCTGCATGATACGAAGCGGGCGGAATATGTGCCTGTTACCGATGATGAGGCGGTTGAGGCCTTTGAGTATCTGGCCAGGACCGAGGGTATCATCTGCGCCATCGAGAGTGCACATGCCCTGGCGCATGTGATGAAGATCGCAGGTGACATGGATAAAAATGACAGCATCATCGTCTGCCTTTCCGGAAGGGGAGATAAGGACGTAGCGGCGATCGCCAGATATAAGGGGGTGGATCTTCATGAGTAAACTGACAGACTGCTTTAAGGAGCATAAATGCTTTATCCCGTTTATAACGGCGGGAGATCCGGATCTTGACCATACCGTGGAATATGTACTTGCCATGGCTGAGGCGGGAGCGGATATCATCGAGATCGGCATTCCCTTTTCCGATCCCACGGCTGAGGGACCGGTGATCCAGGAGGCTTCTCTGCGGGCATTGGAAGCGGGCTTTAAGATGGAAAACCTCTTTGATGCGGTCCGCAGGATCCGGGAAAAGACGGATATTCCCCTGATCTTCATGACCTATATCAATCCCGTTTTTCACTACGGCTACGATGCTTTCTTTCAGACCTGCAAAGAGCTTAAGGTGGAGGGGTTCATCAGCCCCGATGTTCCCTTTGAGGAAAAGAGAGAGGTGGCCGAGGTGGCACGGAAATACGGCGTAGATGTGATCAGTCTCATCTCACCCACCTCAGAGGATCGGATCGAACAGATCGCCAGGGACGCAGAGGGATATATCTATGTGGTATCTTCCATGGGTGTAACGGGAGAGCGGTCCAGCTTTTCCTCCAATCTGAAGGAGACCATCGAGACGATCCGCAAATATACGGATCTGCCCTGTGCCGTGGGCTTCGGTATCAGCACGCCGCAGCAGGCAAAGGATATGTCCTCCATTTCCGACGGCGCCATTGTGGGAAGCGCCATTGTTAAGATCGTTGCTCGGGACGGTAAAAATGCGGCTCCCGCCCTTTCTGCCTACGTGAAGGAAATGAAGCAGGCGGTGCTGGAGGCATAACAGATACAGGAATACTAAAAAAGCTGTCTTTTTTTCGAAAATTATGGTATAATCATTCCATACTTTTTTGAAGAAAAAGGCAGCTTTTGTATTGTATGGGAAAAGATGCCTTAGGCCGAGAGGAGGTAATTCATATGTTTCACGGAAAGATCAGTATAAAGCGCGTGGTACTGGGCGCATTTGCAGCCGCTGCTGTCAGCCTGTTGCTGCCGTCCGCTGCTTTTGCAGGGGTGGTTGAGCCCAGCGGCTATGTCGGAGAGAACTCCGACAGGCCCCATCTTGACAGGGTGAATATTCAGAATGAGCTGGATGCTACGGGGTCCGTTACGCTGAAGAGCGGCGAGACTTATTATCTGCGCAGTACCCTTCATGTATCCGGCAATATGACCATCGAAGCGGAAGGTGCTACCATCATCTGCAAGGGCGGTATCGCAAGAAACTGTGACAAGGAGTATTACGGTGCGTTAAACAGCCTGACCATTCACGGCGGTACCTGGAAGTTCGTGGATACCAAGGGCTATACCAAGAGTTCCTTCCAGTTCATCAATGCCAAAAACATAAAGATGAGCGATATGAAGATCTATTGCACCAACTACGAGGGCCATGCCATCGAGCTCATAGGCTGCAAGGGCGTGACCATTGATAACTGTGATATCCCCGCTCAGGGCAAGCCTAAGAAGGACAGCGTGGAGGAAATGATCCAGATGGACGTGGCGGCCAAGGAGACGGCACCTACGATCTACCAGTATCATAAGAATCTCATTAACGGGGCTACCTGCAGCAACGTTACCATCACCAATTGTAAGATCAAGGGTAACAGAGGTGTCTGTGCCAATAAGAACGGAGATTACTACAACAAGTTCCATGACAAGATCACCATCAAGAACTGTGAGATCACGGGTATGTCCACCGAGGCACTGGTTCTTTACAATGTTAAAAACTTCACGGTTGAAAAGTGTAAGCTGATCACTAAGAAGAAGAGTTCGACAGACAACAAGTCCAGCGGTATCCATGTGGGAATATACGGCAGTGGCAAACTGGGCAAGTTCACCATCAAGAACAATACCATCAAGGGCTATAAGCAGGCTGTTCTGGTATGGTCGGAGTCAGGGTCCCGCTATAAGAAGGGAACTATCACAAGCAATAAGCTCTATGCCTCCAAGAAAAAGAATACGCTGTATATCTGGGGCGTAAAGAAGCTTTCCAAGAAAAAGAACAAGAATTACAAGAACAAATAAGGTTTGAGCAAACCAAAGAGAGCATGAAAAACGGGAGCCGGCGGGCTCCCGTTTTTATACGTTATATTGTGATTTTATCTGCTCAGCTTCTGGAGATCCGGTAATCAGCATCGAGCCGGACGACGGCCGTAAGACGGATGTCGTCGGATGCGGCACCGATCCGGATCTCATAGTCTCCCTCCGGAGCCACATAGCATCGGCTCTCTTCATCATACAGGGAGAAATCCAGGGGAGTCAGCTCGAAGCGGTAGGAGGCAGAGTCTTTTGCGGCGATCTCCTTTTTATCAAAGCCTCTCAGCTCCATGGCAGGTCTTCTGACACCGACCGGAGTGGAGTCATCAGCCGGGTTGTCCAGCGGTGAGATATAAAGCTGTACGATCTCTTTGGCTGCCATATCGGAAAGATTCCGGATATCGCAGGATACGGTAAAGATTGCGGGAAGCTCCTGCAGCGGCATCAGCTTGTCCGAGCCGGGAGCAACGGGAATATCGGAACCGATGTCGGTAGCGGGAGCTACCTGCAGGTTCTCATAGGCAAATTCCGCATAGCTGAGTCCGTGTCCGAAGGCAAATCGGGGCTCGATATTCTCGGTGGTAAAGTAGCGGTATCCCACAAAGACGTCCTCTTTGTATTCGGCAACCAGATCTTCGCCCAGAAGAGCGGGGAAGTCAGCCAGCTTGTGAGCGGGGCTGTCTGAGATCTCCTTGGGGAAAGTTGCCGGCAGCTTACCGGAGGGACAGATCTGTCCGAGAAGCACCTCGGCCAGAGCCAGACCGCCTTCCATGCCGGTGTAGTAGGAAAAGACCACAGCCTTTGCTTTGTCGATCCAGCTTTCCGTGGAAACCGGTGATCCGGCGATCAGGGTGATGATCGCATCAGGGCGAACATCCAGGATATCGTTTATCAGGGAATCCTGATCATAGGGCAGATGATAATCGGCGCGGTCACGATCCTCCACGTCATGATCGTGATTAAGTCCGCCGATGAAAATAACGGCATCTGCATCCTTGCAGGCCTTCAGGGCATCCTCACGGTATTTTGCATTCAGGGCGGGGATGTCTTCGTCATTTACTTTTCTGTCCTGTCTGGGAGCAATGGCGTCACCGAAGCCGAGAGCAGCGAAATCATTCTGAGCGGTTTCCTCCTCCCAGGCGTTGCCCTTTACCACGTTATAATAGCCGGGTTCATATACGATCTCGCAATTTCCTCCCAGGAGCATCTTCAGTCCCATCATGGGCGTCAGCTCATACAGAGCCTTGATCTCAGCGCTGCCGCCACCTAATGCATGGGCTCTGTCCGCATTGTCGCCGATGAGAAGGAGTTTCTTTAACTTCTTTCCGTTAAGAGGAAGAGCGGAGCCTTCATTTTTCAGCAGGACAATGGATTCCTCTGCGGTTTGCAGAAGCTTCTGGCGGGAAGATGCCAGGTTGATATGGCCGCTTTGGCGTTTGCCGTCAAGCATGTGCAGACGGTTCATCACATTGAGGATGTGAAGCACCTTTTCGTTCAGGGCTTCCTCGGGAACATCTCCGCGTCTGATGGCCTCCTTCAGGGGGTTGGCCATGGGATAGTCGTCAAAATCGTTTGTTACCCGCATATCCACATCAATGCCGCTGTTGCCGGCCTTGACGGTATCGTGGACGCCGCCCCAGTCGGATACCACCATGCCGTCGAACTTCCATTCTTCCCGAAGCAGCTCGGTGAGGATTTCCCGGTTCTCGCAAAGAGATACGCCGTGATAGCAGTTATAGGAACCCATCAGTCCGAGACAGCCGCCTTTAATGGCTGCGCGGAAGGCGGGCAGATAGATCTCCCAGAGAGCCCGATCGCTGACCGAAGCATTGTAGAAGTAGCGCTTGGTCTCCTGGTTATTGAGAACAAAATGCTTAAGGCAGGCGGAGGTGTCGGATTCCTGAACGCCCTTTACGAAGGGAACGACGATATCGCCTGTCAGTCTCGGGTCCTCGCTCATGTACTCAAAATTCCGTCCGCATAAGGGGGAACGGAGAATGTTGATGCCGGGAGCCAGGATCATATCCTTGCTGCGGCCCCGGGATTCCAGTCCGAGGACCTGCCCGGTCTCGTAAGCTCTCTCGCGGTTAAAAGTGGCAGCCAGAGCACTGTTGCAGGGAAGATAGGAAACATAATCGTCATTGCCTGCGATAGGGTACCAGCGGCTTGCCTCAAATTCCTGTCTTACGCCCATGGGACCATCGGAAAAAACAAAGGCCGGAATATCTTTGTCCGGGACGGGGGCTGTGGTAAACAGGGAAGCTCCGTGCACCATGCCGATCTTTTCGTCCATGGTAAGAGAATCAAGGATCTGCTGTAATTGCTGTTCTGTCATAGTAGCTCCTTTCGGATAGCCGTGTATCCGGATGATATTGGTCTTACCGCGTTTGGCGGATCCTCTATATCATACCATAGGAAGGTTGTGAAGGACACAATTTCTTCACACAATTAACAAAATTCCATAACAAACAGAAGTTAGAGTATGCTTTGTAAGATCCAAAGACCGATGAAAGCAGGCCACTTTCTTCGGGATCGGAAGAGGCCGGAAGGCAGAAGGAGGACGGAATCATGACAGATGACGAGAGAAGATATGACGAAACGGATCTTGGCGGCGTACAGGAAAACAGTCCGGCGCCCGAGGATCTTTGGAGAGCGATAGAAGAGTCCAAAGAACCGGAATACAGGTTTGAGGAGACGGATAAAAAAGAAAATACTGCCGAGCCGGAAATGAAGCTCAGTCCCGAAGGAGAAAAGAGTGCCGAAAAGAAGAAAAAAGAAAAGAAGGCACGAAAGCCCATGGGTTCCACCGCCAAAAGCGCTCTGAACGGACTGGTATTCGGCCTGTGCGCAGCCCTTGTTTTCCTGGCAGTAGCGGCAGTGGGGAATAAGGCAATACACAGGAACGGTAAAAACGAAAGCAGCGAGCAGGCAAGGACGGAAAGTACCGGGGAAAGCACCGAATCCGGGAAGGAAAAAGAAGTCGAGGAAAAGAAGAGCGAGAAGAAGGACGCTTTTACCGCAACAACGAACAAGAATACTTCCTCGATCACCCGGATCAGTCAGGATGCCATGCCTTCCATCGTATCCATTACCGTAAAGGGTGTGGAAGAGGTTATGAGCATGTTCGGCACCCAGAGATATGAATCCGAGGGCGCAGGCAGCGGTATCATCTTAAGTGAGGATGACGAGTGCTTCTACATCGCAACCAATAACCATGTGGTAAGCGGCGCAACAGAGGTTTCCGTCTGCTTCAACGACTCCGAGGATGCGGTGGTATCGGCTGAGGTAAGAGGAACGGATGTCAAGAACGATCTGGCTATCGTTTCTGTGAAAAAGAGTGACATCAAGGACGATGTAAAGGATCAGATCCGTGTGATCGATAAAGGATCCTCCGATGATCTTCAGGTAGGTGACCAGGTGGTTGCCATCGGTAATGCGCTGGGCTACGGACGTTCCGTAACCACCGGTATCGTTTCGGCGCTGGACCGCAAGGTAGAGATCGAGAATATGTGCGCAAGCCTGATCCAGACGGATGCCGCCATCAACCCCGGTAACAGCGGCGGTGCACTTTTGAACATGAACGGCGAACTGGTAGGTATCAATTCGGCGAAGTTCGCTTCCGAAGAGGTGGAAGGTATGGGTTATGCCATCCCCATCGATACCGCACTGCCCATTCTGGATAAGCTGACCGAAAGAGCAGACCGTACCAAGGTAGAGGATGACGAAGCAGGATTCCTGGGCGTAACGGTTCAGGAGGTATCCCAGGAAGCAAGCCAGGCCTATGGTATCCCCAGCGGCGCCTATATCGCAGAGGTGGAAGAAGGCAGCGCAGCCGAAAAAGCAGGCCTTACCAAGAGCGATGTGATCACGGCCTTTGACGGCATCGGCATCAGCGGCCCCGCAGATCTTAGGGAGCAGATCAGTTATTACAAGCAGGGTGAGAGCATCGAGGTTACCTACATGCATATGGAGGACGGTGAGTATAAGGAGAAGACCGTTAAGGTAACCCTGGATAAGAGCGAAGCCATCGAAAAACAGAGAGAGCAGGAAGAACAGATCGATCAGGAGCAGGATCGGCAGGAGGATCAGGGAATTCAGGAAGACGGCAGACCCAAGATGCCTAACCGCGATGAGCAGGAGGATCCCGATTCCTACGATAACGGAGGCTACGGGTATGATCAGGATGACCTGCAGGATTTCTTCGAGAGGTTTTTCGGAGACGTGCAGGGATACGGGCAGGAAGAGGTGCCCGATAATCACAAAGGTATCTGACAGGATCTTTCCCAAACTATATCCCAAGGCGAAAGGAGACCACGGAGGGTCTCCTTTTTGCTTGAAAAAGTGTGGTACTTTTGCGGAACATGTGATAAAATGTACAGGCGTCAGGTGGATTTTCACACGGACGTATGCTATAATGATTTGACGCGTAAAGGAGGCGGGCATGTCCGGGCAGACGGATCCAAAAAGAGAAGGCCGGGTCAAAAGACTCAAGGGTATCATCATCGGTCTGCTGTTTGCTTTGCTGATCCTTCCCCTTATATGCAGTCTCGTGATGCTGTTTCGGATCCGTGATCTGAACCATCGTCTGGAAGAGATGACGGTAACGGTGGATAAGCTTAAAAGCGGAATGGAAAACAGCGGCAGGGGTGATGAGCCGGCAGCGGATGCACCGCTTACGGACGAAGATGAAAACCTGCCCGGTGAAGAAGCTGTGACATCACAGGAACAGACCGCCGATACGCCGGTGCCCGGCGGGGATCCCTGCAAGGTATATCTTACCTTTGACGACGGCCCCAGCAGCAATACGGGAGCGATCCTGGACCTTCTGAAGCAGTATGGTGTGAAGGCGTCCTTTTTTGTCACCGGTAAAGAGGGAGAGGAGTACGAAGCCCTGTACCGGAGGATCGTAGATGAGGGACATACCCTGGGGATGCACTCCTACAGTCATAAATACGGTGAGATCTATGCAGATAAGCAGGCATTTATCACGGACCTGGAGAAGCTTCAGGATTATCTGTATGTCACCACCGGAACCTGGTCGAGATTTTACCGCTTTCCGGGAGGAAGCTCCAACCGGGTCAGCAAGATCGATATGCAGGAGCTGGCAGATTACCTGAGAGAGCAGGATATCTACTATCTGGACTGGAACATTGCCTGCGGAGATGCCACAGGGGGAGCCCACAGCGCAAAGGCTTTATCGGACAGGGTGCTGCGCTATATCGGGGCGGAGAAGACAGAAGTGGTCCTGATGCATGATGCGGCGGACAAATCCACTACCGTAGAGGCGCTTGCCATCATCCTTGAGCAGCTGAAAGACCGGGATGATGTTGAGATATTACCCGTTTCGGAGGACATGGACTTTGAAGCGGCTGTTCATTTAAAAAGCAGAGGAGAGTGAAACAATGGGATTTTTTCAGGATTTGAAAGAGGATCTGTCGATTGCGGTAGATGAACTCGCAACCGACGCAATGCCTGTCGAGGGGAACGATAAGGCGCAGGAGGAGGCTCCTGCAGCGGCTGAGAAAGCGGAAGAAAGCAGTCAGCAGGATGCTGATATGATGCCCTCCGAGGATCTTGCCAAGGCTCTTGAAGAAGCGGCAGTAGTCCAGACCGAGGATGCGATCTCACCCGACGGAAAGCCTGCCCCCATGTTCGGAGAGCAGATGCAGCTGATCCTGGAGCCGGAGCAGGAAGCCAAGAAAGAGCCCGAACCGGCTGTGAACATCACCATCGAGGCGGCTGCCAGCGAGCTTGCCAGCATCGCCAGCATCGTCAATAAAGAGGCGGAGGGTCCGGAGGAAAAGAAGATCGAGATCCCTGAGGAGGAGCTGACCAAAGAAGAAGCGGCTCCGGCACCTGCAGCCCCCGATAAGAAAGAAAGCCCGGCTATGTCGGTAGAAGATCTGGGCAATGAAATGGTAGATGAGAATGCGGTGATCACCCGCTGCATGACGGTAAAGGGTGACATCTTATCCAAGGGAAGCATCGAGATCATCGGCAGCGTGGAAGGAAATGTTACGGCTCTCGGTAAGCTGAACGTATCCGGCCTGTTAAGAGGCGATGCAAACGCAGCCGAGGTATTTGCCGATGCGGCACAGATCAGCGGACAGATCAAGGCGGAGGGTACTGCCAAGATCGGTAAGGATTCCGTTATCATCGGTGATATTTTTGCAACCAGCGCAGTGATCGCAGGAGCGGTCAAGGGTGATATCGATGTTCACGGTCCCGTGATCCTGGATTCCACGGCTATCGTGATGGGAAATATCCGCTCCAAATCCGTACAGATCAACAACGGTGCGGCTATTGAGGGTCTTTGCTCCCAGTGCTATGCGGACAACAGCCCGAGTTCGTTCTTTGACAAATTTACGAAATAAATCTGAAGGAGGCACCTTATGGCAAAGAGGATCTTGCTGAAATTAAGCGGAGAAGCTCTGGCCGGCGAGAAGAAGACCGGATTTGATGAGGATACCGTAAGAAAGGTCGGAGAGCAGGTAAAGCAGCTGATCTCAAACGGGACCCAGGTGGGGATCGTCATCGGCGGCGGTAATTTCTGGAGAGGAAGAAGCAGCGAGAACATCGATCGTACCAAGGCTGATCAGATCGGTATGCTGGCCACGGTCATGAACTGCATCTATACATCCGAGATCTTCCGAAGCCTGGGGATGGAGACACAGATCTATACACCCTTCGCGGTGGGCACTTTTACAAGACTCTTCTCCAAGGATGAGGCAGTAGGAGATATGAAGGCCGGTAAGGTGGTATTCCTGGCAGGCGGTACGGGGCATCCCTATTTCTCCACGGATACGGGCGTTGTGCTCAGAGCCGTAGAGGTGGAAGCGGATATGATCCTTCTTGCCAAAGCCATTGACGGCGTATATGATGCGGATCCGGCCAAGGATCCCAATGCGAAGAAGTATGATGAGATCACCATTGATGATGTGATCGCTCAGAATCTTCAGGTAATGGATATGACGGCATCGATCCTGGCGAGGGATAACCACATGCCGATGCTGGTGTTCGGACTGGACGAGGAAGAGAGTATCGTCCGGGCTGCTGCCGGCGAGGCTATGGGTACCAGGGTGATTGTATAAAACGGGAGGTTACAACATGAACGAGAGATTAAAGGTGTATGATGACAAGATGGTCAAGGCCATCGATTTCCTGAAATCGGAATATGCTTCCATCAGGGCAGGAAGGGCCAATCCCCACGTACTTGACAAGATCAAGGTGGATTATTACGGAACGCCCACTCCGCTGCAGCAGGTAGGTAACATTACGGTTCCCGAGCCCAGAATGCTGCAGATCGCTCCCTGGGAGAAGTCCCTGATCAAGGAGATCGAGAAGGCGATCATGACATCGGATGTAGGTATCACTCCTTCCAATGACGGCGCCGTGATCCGCCTGGTATTCCCGGAGCTGACCGAGGAAAGACGTAAGGATCTGGTAAAGGACGTTAAGAAGAAGGGCGAAGAGGGCAAGGTTGCCATCCGCAATATCAGAAGAGACGGAAACGATGCCTTCAAGAAGCTTTCCAAGGAGGATGTATCCGAGGATGAGATCAAGGATCTGCAGGATGAGCTTCAGAAGATGACCGATAAGTACAGCAAGGAGATCGATAAGCTGGTGGATGAGAAATCCAAGGAGATCCTGACGGTATAACAGATATTTTACATAGCATCAATCTTTGGCTATCGGAAATTGTCGGTAAGATCCGGCTTTTTTCCGGTAGCCGAAATCATGTAAACGGAAAGGACGGACCATCGGATGGGAGTAAGTAAAGTACCGCAGCATGTGGCTATCATACTGGACGGAAACGGTCGCTGGGCCAAAAGCAAGGGCCTTCCGAGGAATGCCGGACATGTGGCCGGTGCGAAAAATGTGGAGACGATCTGCCGGGCAGCCCATGAGCTGGGTATCCGGTATCTGACGGTCTACGCTTTTTCCACGGAGAACTGGAACCGGCCCAAGGAGGAAGTTGATGCGCTGATGAAGCTTCTTCGGGACTATATGAAGACCTGTCTTACCCTGGCGAAGAACAACAACATGCGCTGTAAGGTCATCGGTGACAAGTCAAGACTTGATCCGGATCTGCAGGAGAGGATCGCCCTTTTGGAGGAAAAAAGTGCCGGTTACGACGGCCTGACCTTTGTGATCGCTCTTAACTACGGCGGACAGGATGAGATCGTCCGCGCTGTGAGAAAAATGATCGGGGAGGCAAAGGAAGGACGGATCGGCGAAGAGGATATTACGATAGAGAGCTTTGCAGGATATCTGGATACCGCAGGGATCCCGGAGCCCGATCTGATGATCAGGACAAGCGGAGAGCAGAGGATATCCAATTTCCTGACTTGGCAGCTGGCTTATACGGAGCTGTATTTTACGCCGGTGCCCTGGCCTGCTTTTGATAAGGCGGAGCTGGAAAAGGCAGTGGGAGCATACGGGATGAGAGATCGCAGATACGGCGGTCTGAGTGAGGAATAGGAGGCACCATGGTAGTTCGATTGATCAGCGGCATTGTACTGCTGGCGATTCTGTTTTTTGTGATCATATCAGGAGGTCCCGTACTGGGCATTTTTACCATGCTGATTTCCCTTCTTGCCTATCGCGAGCTTACAGGAGCCTGCGGCGTAAGGGCAAAGGAGAAAAAGGTATGCCTGATGGAAATCGTTGGATTTGCAGGCATCATCGTCTATGATGCGTTGATGTTCCTGATGCCGGAGGCCTTCCAAACCTACGGACTTCTCTGTATCATACTTACGATCATGGGTATGATGCTGGTGTACGTACTCAGTTTTCCGGCTTATGATGCAAAGCAGGTTATGGCATCGGTATTTGCCTTTGTGTATGCACCGTTGCTTTTGTCCTATATCTATCAGACAAGGACTTTGGCGGGAGGGCAGTATACGGTCTGGCTGATCTTTTGTGCGTCCTGGGCCTGCGATACCTGTGCCTATGCGGTAGGAATGCTCATCGGAAAGCATAAGCTTGCACCCGTATTAAGCCCCAAGAAATCCATTGAAGGTGCTGTGGGTGGTGTCGTGGGAGCGGCTCTTGTGGGCTGGATCTATGCATTCTGTCTGCAGAAGGCAGGGGTGATCGCTGCTTCGGATGTAAGGCTCTGGGCCTATCCGCTGATCAGCGGGGCAGGCGGCATCCTTTCCCAGATCGGAGATCTTGCGGCTTCCGGTATCAAACGTAACTATGACATCAAGGATTATGCCAAACTGATCCCCGGACACGGAGGTATCATGGACCGCTTTGATTCGGTGATCGCAGTGGCACCCCTGATCTATTATCTTTCCCTTTTGCTTTTGAAGTAAGCATATGCTAACTTTATGAAGCTTTCGCATCAAAGGAGGATCCAGTGAAAAAGATCGTGATCTTGGGCTCAACAGGCTCCATCGGAACGCAGACGCTTGAGGTGGTGAATGCGTATCCGGAGGATTTTTGCGCGGTGGCTCTCGCCGCAGGGAAAAATGTTACCCTGATGGAAGAGCAGATCCGCGCCAATAAGCCGAAATATGCGGTGATGTATGACGAGAAGGCGGCCGGGGATCTGAAGCAGAGAGTATCGGATCTGCCGGTTAAGGTTTTAAGCGGTATGGACGGCCTCATTACCATAGCGACCCTGGAGGAAGCGGATGTGGTGCTGACTGCCGTAGTGGGTATGATCGGTATCAGGCCTACCATTGCCGCCATAGAAGCAGGCAAGGATATCGCTTTGGCAAACAAGGAAACCCTTGTCTGTGCGGGACATATCATCATGCCGCTTGTTCGCAGTAAGCAGGTAAGCCTTCTGCCTGTGGATTCAGAGCACAGTGCGATCTTCCAGTCCCTCCAGGGGAATCCGAAAAAGCGTATGAAGAGGATCCTGCTGACGGCTTCGGGAGGACCTTTCAGGGGTTATAAAAAGGAGCAGCTGACGGCAGTGACACCCGAGGATGCGCTCAAGCATCCCAACTGGACCATGGGACGAAAGATCACCATTGATTCTGCAACGATGGTCAATAAGGGACTTGAGGTTATGGAAGCGGGCTGGCTCTTTGATGCAAAGCCTTCTCAGATCACCGTGGTGGTTCATCCCCAAAGTGTGATCCATTCCATGGTGGAATATGAGGACGGAGCGGTGATCGGACAGCTGGGAACGCCCGACATGAAATTGCCCATCCAGTATGCCCTGACCTATCCGGACAGGTTTCCGATGGAAGGCAATAAGCTGGATCTGTTCGCCCTTTCCTCTCTGACCTTTGAAGAGCCGGATCCGGAAGTGTTTACGGGACTGAAGCTGGCTTACGAGGCCTTTTTGGCAGGGGGCTCGGTGCCTACGGTATATAATGCGGCCAATGAGAAGGCAGTGGCACTTTTCCTGGATCGGAAGATCGGTTTTACGGATATTCCGGGACTGATCGAAACGGCCATGAAAGCGCATAAAAGGATCGAGTCTCCTGATGTGGATCAGATCCTTGCAGCGGAGCAGGAATGCTATGAGATCATTGAGGAATGGATGGGAAGGAGATCCTGATACATGGATACCGTAATATCGATAATACTGTTTTTCCTGATCTTCGGGATCGTGGTATTCGTACATGAATTCGGTCATTTCATCATCGCAAGACAGAGCGGGATCAAGGTGAATGAATTCTGCCTGGGAATGGGACCGGCACTGGTTTCGTTTACAAGAGGAGGCACTCGGTATGCGATCCGGCTTTTGCCTTTGGGCGGTGCCTGCATGTTTGAAGGAGAGGACGGAAAATACACCACGCCGGATGAAGACGGGGAAAAGGCAAAGGAATCGGATCCGGTAGCGGATACCAAACTGGAAAAGCAGGCACTGGCTTTTCCCCAGGCACCTGTATTTGCCAGGATCGCCACCGTGTTTGCGGGCCCTTTTTTCAATTTCATCCTGGCCTTTCTCTTTTCCATGATCATCATTGGGAGCTACGGCGCGGATATGCCGGTGATCCAGAAGGTGGTGGACGGCGGCGGCGCACAGACTGCGGGCCTTAAGGAGGGCGACAGGATCCTGAAGCTGGGTAAGCAAAAGATCCGCCTCTACCGGGAGATCAGCATGTACTCCATGCTGAGCAGGGGAGAGTCCATCGAGGTGACATATGAGCGTGACGGCAAGGAGAGTACCTGCGTTGTAACGCCTCAGTACAGTGAGAAGGACGGAAGGTTTTATCTGGGTCTGTTGGGCGTGGGAGAATATCGCCGTTTCGGACTTGGCGGAACCGTGAAATACAGTTTTTTTGAGGTGAGATACTGGATCAACAGCGTCATCAAGTCACTGGAGCTGATCTTTAGGGGAAAAGTTTCCAAGGATGATGTGGCAGGACCTGTGGGCATGGCAAAGATGGTAGGAGATGTTTACACACAGTCCAAACCTGACGGTCTGTTTTATGTCTGGTTGAACATGCTGAATTTCTGCGTGCTCCTGTCGGCCAATCTGGGAGTGATGAACCTGTTGCCCATCCCGGCGCTGGATGGCGGAAGGCTGGTGTTTTTACTGCTGGAGGTAGTGCGCGGGAAACCGATCCCGCCTGAAAAGGAAGGCTTTGTTCACATGGTGGGCATGGTCTGCCTCATGGCACTGATGGTCTTCATTTTTTACAACGATATCACAAGGCTGTTTTAAAGCAGGGAGAAAAGAATGTACAGAGAGCATACCAAAGTCGTAAAGATCGGTGACCGCCTCATCGGCGGCGGCAACCCCATAGCGATCCAGTCCATGACCAATACGCCTACCGAGGATGTGGAGGCTACGGTGGCCCAGATTCTGGCGTTGGAAAAGGCAGGCTGTGAGATCGTAAGGAGTACGGTGCCCACCACCCAGGCGGCGAAGGCTTTTTCCGAAATCAAAAAAAGGATCCATATCCCTCTGGTGGCAGATATCCATTTCGATCACCGCATGGCTATCGCAGCCATGGAAAACGGGGCGGATAAGATCCGCATCAATCCCGGCAACATCGGCGGCCAGGATAAGGTAAAGGAAGTAGTAAACTGTGCGAAGGAGAGGGGCATTCCCATCCGTGTGGGAGTTAACAGCGGCTCACTGGAAAAAACCATCCTGGAGAAATACGGCGGCGTTACTGCCGAGGGGATCGTGGAATCGGCACTGGATAAGGTGCATATGATCGAGGAGGCAGGTTACGATGAGTTGGTGATCAGCATCAAATCCTCGGATGTTCCCATGTGTATCCGGGCTCATGAGCTGATGGCGGAAAAGAGCAGCTATCCGCTGCATATCGGGATCACGGAGTCGGGAACGCTCTGGGGCGGCAATATCAAATCCTCCGTGGGTCTGGGGATCCTGCTCAGTAAGGGGATCGGAGACACCATGAGGGTTTCTCTTTCCGGAGATCCGGTGGAGGAGATCAAAACGGCCCGTCAGATCCTGCGCTGTCTTGATCTTCGCAGGGAAGGCATTGAGGTGGTGTCCTGTCCTACCTGCGGAAGAACGAAGATCGATCTGATCTCGCTGGCAAAGCAGGTGGAGGAGATGGTGGCGGATTATCCGCTGAACATCAAGGTGGCAGTCATGGGCTGCGCCGTCAACGGTCCGGGGGAGGCGAAGGAAGCCGATATCGGCATTGCCGGCGGCGTCGGAGAAGGCCTTTTGATCAAGAAAGGTCAGATCGTTAAAAAGCTTCCCGAATCAGAGCTTTTGGGAGCTTTGAAGGCGGAGCTGGATGCCTGGGAAAAGACGGATAAATGATTTGACACAAGGCGCTTAATTGCGATAAAATTTCAGTATATGATCCCGAAGGATCGGGAAGATAAGAGGAGGATAAAACTATGGCTTGTTTTTTGGTACCGACTACGGAAGCGATCGTTACCACTGCGGTAGGTAAGATCGCAAAAAAGCAGGAGCAGAGCAATACGGCAGATCAGGCTGTAAAGGAGACGGAGGGGACTGAGCATATTACGTTTTCCACCAAGCTCGGCTGGCTTTCCAAGATGCTTTGGGGCGGCAGTGCGCTTCTGGCTTTTGAGCATGTATGGCACGGAGAGGTTGCACCGTATTTTCCGTTCCTGACGGCAGCAGAGACGGCAGAGGGGGCTCGGACCATGCTGCATGAGATGTCCACCACAGGTGTTTCCATGGCTGTTGTGGTCACCCTTGCCTGGGGCGTGATGGTCCTTGTGTCCAATGCACTTGAGAAAAGTGCAGACCGGGAGAAAGAGCTGCAGAAATAAAAGGGAGGGAATGAGATGACTTTATTGATAGCGGTATTTGCCGCACTGATCACCACCATTATCTGGTATATGTCCGAGAGAATGAGGTCTCTTAAGATCGGAACGTTAGCATTGGCTTACTGGGGAGCTTCCCTGATGTGGCTGTGTGACGCTATCTTTGAGTATGCTGAGCTGAGGGCGGATTATTTCACTCCCGCAGCGGAAGATATGATCAACGATGCTTTTCTCGGGTTTGCAGTGGTTGCCTTCGGCATGATCCTTTGGATCGGAGCAATACTCATCAAGGATCCCGATCATGTGGTGCGTAAGGCGCTTTTTAAGAAGGGCTGAACCGGGTAAGGATCCGTGTGCATAGTTAAAAGCAGGGCACGCCTGAGCGCGTGCCCTTTTTCGCAAAATGATCCAGCCCGAGGGGGAGAGACTATGGAACAAAACAGGGAAGGAACCTTTGAGGATCTGGGCTTCGCAAGACTGGATACTGACAGGGCAGGGCGGACCGGATACGAAGAGGTTGTATATTGCAGCGGAAAACCCCTGCCGTATCTGACACAGATCTATGAAAAGCTCTATGAAAGATACGGAAGGGTATTGGGAACAAGGGCTGACAAGGAGCAGTATGAGGCAGTCAGGAAAGTGCTGAGCCATGCGGAGTATGATCCCGTCTCAAGGATCCTGGTGGTGGATGATGATCCACGGCCGGGGAAGGGATGCGTAGTAGTCTGCAGCGGCGGAACGGCGGATATACCCGTGGCGGAGGAAGCGGCAAGGACGGCGGAATTTTTCGGAACAAAGGTGGACCGGATCTACGATGTGGGGGTTTCCGGTATCCACAGGCTGCTGGCTGAAACGGACAGGATCCGTAAAGGAAACTGCGTCATAGCCGTAGCCGGCATGGAGGGAGCTCTGGCCAGCGTGATCGGCGGTCTTGTGAGAAACCCTGTGATCGCAGTGCCCACATCCGTCGGATACGGAGCTTCCTTCGGAGGAGTTTCCGCACTTCTGACCATGATCAATTCCTGTGCCAACGGCATTGCCACGGTCAATATAGATAACGGCTACGGAGCCGGCTATATGGCCTGCCAGATCAATCGTCTGGCTATCGGCGTAGAAAAGGGAGAATAGAGAGAAAAACATGGATGAGATGAAGATACTGGAGGAGGAAAGCAAAGAAGCTTTTGCCTCCCGTGCTATGGAAAAACTGGAGAATTTAAGAAAGATCCTGGGAGAGATGGGATCTGTGGCGGTGGCTTTTTCGGCAGGAGTGGATTCCACTTTCCTTCTGACCGTGGCAGATGCCGTTCTGGGAGATAAGGCAGTGGCCGTTACGGCAGTCACCGATGCCATGCCCAAACGGGAGCTTGGCAGAGCAGATCAATTCTGCAGGGACAGAGGCATTACACTTTTGTCGGTTCCCATGGATCTGATGCAGATCGAAGAGTTCAGGACCAATGTACCCGAACGCTGTTATTTTTGTAAAAGAGCGATCTTCAAAAAGCTGATGGCGGTGGCTGCCGATCAGGGCTTTGCCACGGTTGCCGAAGGATCGAATACGGATGATGATAACGATTACAGACCGGGCATGAAGGCGATCCGTGAGCTGGGGGTGAGAAGCCCTCTGAAGGAGGCGGGTCTTTCCAAAAAAGAGATCCGGTATCTGTCCAGGGAGATGGACCTTCCCACCTGGGATATGTCCTCAGCGGCCTGTCTGGCATCCCGTTTCGTTTACGGTGAGACCATCAGCGATCAGAAGCTGGAAAGGGTGGACAGGGCAGAGCAGTTGCTCTGGGATCTGGGCTTTTCCGTATCAAGAGTCAGATGTCACGGGAATCTGGCCAGGATCGAGATCCTGCCGGAGGATTTTGACCAGCTTATGAAGGTGGGGGTCAGAGAGAGGATCTATGATTCTTTTAAACAGATGGGATTTGCCTATGTATCCCTGGATCTTTGTGGATACAGGATGGGCAGCATGAATGAGGTGCTTTAGGGGGAGAATCTATGGGAAAGACTTTATATCTGGAATGTAATGCAGGGATCAGCGGGGATATGACAGTGGCGGCGCTGTTGGATCTGGGCGCTGACGAAGAAAAGCTGAAAAAGGCACTTTCAAGTATTCCGGCATCGGGCTTTGAGATCAGGCTCAGCCGGGTAAAAAAGGCCGGGATCGACTGCATGGATTTTGATGTGGTGCTGGATAGCGAGCATGAGAACCACGACCACGACATGGAGTATCTGTACGGACATGATCATGACCACCATCACGATCATGACCACCATCACGATCACGAGCATCACCACGATCACGAACATCACCACGATCACGAACATCATCACGATCATGAGCATCATCACGACCATGAACATCACCATGACCACGGTCACCATCATGAGCACAGAGGTCTGCCCGAGATCGAGAAGATCATCGATCAGACGGATCTGACGGAGAATGCCGGCAGGCTTGCCAAAAAGATCTTCGGGATCATCGCCGAGGCTGAGGCCGCGGCCCACGGAATACCCCTGGAGCAGGTACATTTTCATGAGGTGGGCGCCATCGATTCCATCGTGGATGTGATAGCAGCAGCTGTCTGCTTTGATCTTCTGGATATCGACCGGGTGATCATACCTAAGCTGACGGAGGGTTGCGGCACCGTGAGATGTCAGCACGGGATCCTTTCGATCCCCGTTCCCGCCACCACGAATATCGTCAGCAAATATGCCATTCCCATGGAGCTTACGCAGATGAAAGGGGAGATGGTCACGCCCACGGGAGCTGCCATTGCTGCAGCGCTGAAGACGGATGATGCTCTGCCGGCGAAGATGGTGATCAAAAAAGTAGGTTTGGGCGCCGGAAAAAGAGATCATGAAAGGCCCGGTATCCTCAGGGCCATGTTGATAGAAGAGGTATCCTGATAACGTGGACAGACAGTATATCTGCATTGATCTGAAATCCTTCTACGCTTCCGTGGAATGCATAGAGCGAGACCTGGACAGTATGGATACCCATCTGGTCGTGGCGGATGAAAGCCGGACAGAGAAAACCATCTGCCTTGCGGTGACCCCTGCCCTGAAGGCCTACGGCGTGCCGGGAAGAGCGCGGCTGTTTGAGGTGATCAGCGCCGTGAAGCAGATCAATGCGGAAAGGAAAAGAGCCTACGGGAAAGAGCTGGAAGGGGAGAGCCATTCTGCCCGTGAGTTGGCTGAAAATCCCGCACTGGCTCTTTCTTATATTACGGCAAAGCCCCGTATGGCCCGTTATATTGACATCAGCACTCAGATCTATGAGATCTATATGCACTATATTTCACCGGAGGATATGCATGTCTATTCCATTGACGAAGTTTTTATGGATGTTACCGCCTATCTGAACACCTACGGTATGAGCGCCGCCCAGCTGGCCAGGATGCTCATAGGAAAGGTACAGGATCAGCTGGGGATAACAGCCACCGGCGGAGTGGGCAGCAACATGTATCTTGCCAAGGTGGCCATGGACGTTATGGCAAAGCATATGGAAGCGGACGAAACGGGAGTGCGGATCGCCGTTCTGGATGAAGGGCTTTACCGGAGACTGTTCTGGGATCACAGACCCATCACGGATTTCTGGCGGGTCGGTCGGGGCATTGCCAAAAAACTGGCTGCCAACGGGATGTATACCATGGGTGATATTGCCAGATGCTCCGTGGGAGAGTCGGGACAGTTTCAGAATGAGGAACTTCTCTATCGTCTCTTCGGAAAAAATTCGGAGCTTCTCATCGATCACGCCTGGGGCGTGGAAAGCTGTACCATAGACAGGATCAAGGCCTACGTTCCGGAGAACAATTCCTTAAGCTCGGGACAGGTCTTATCCGAGCCCTATGACTGGGATAAGGCCAGACTGATCGTTAGGGAGATGACGGAGCTGCAGGTCCTGGATCTGGTGGGCAAACGCCTGACCTGTGACCAGATGGGACTGTTCATAGACTATGACAGGATCTCTCTGGAGGGAGAGACGGGTAAGGCCTACCGGGGAGAAATCAAATCGGATCACTACGGCAGAATGGTGCCGGCTCCTGCCCACGGGACCGTCAATTTAGGTGAGCAGACCTCCTCCACCGTAAAGATCGTGGAAGCAGTCATGGATCTGTATGACCGGATCACGGATCCTTCCCTTTTTGTCAGACGGATCACCATTGCGGCCAATCATGTTATAGGAGAGCAGAAGGCCGAAAAGAAGGAGGAGGTTAAGTACCGCCAGATGGATCTTTTTACCGATTATAAGGCTTTGGAAGAGGAGGAGAATCGGAAAAAGGAGCAAAAGCAGAAGGAAAAGAGAGTGCAGCAGGCAGTGCTGGATATCCAGAAACGCTACGGGAAAAATGCCATGCTCAAGGGCATGAACCTGCAGGAGGGCGCCACTGCAATGGAAAGGAACCGCCAGATCGGCGGACATAAGGCATAGATATGACAGAGGATAAAGGATCGCTTGCAGCTTTGGGCGAAAACCACTTCGGTGAAAAGCTGCAGAGGATCATGCGGGATACGGAAAGTAAATATCGGGATATCATCGATCTGCCCCGGCCGGTAAGCAATGTGCATCATCCCATGCCCGAGGAAGACAGGGCGGCACAGTTTTCAGCCTTTGCGGCTCTTACGGGCTACGGATCCGCCATCCGGGATGCAGAGGAGAGGTTTGCCACGGATCATGCGGACGGTCTGGAGCATATTCCCTTCAGCGAAGAGGAAACCCCTTAAAGAAGTAAAAAATGGTTGACATATTATGTAACCGTTGCTATACTCGACTTGTAACAACTTTGTAACATTTTCGTAACATGGAGAATAAAATGACTTTTAACGGGAAAAAGACGATGCTGTGTGCAGCCATATTGTTTGCCTCATCCCTTGCGGTGACAATGCCTGCCAAAGCAGAGATCAATTTCAGTGTGGGAGCCGGCTCTGTAGTTCTGGCACCCGTGAATAAAGTAAATAAGGTAAATACTGCGGCAACTGTTAAAGCACCCGAGGCTCAGAAAAGTGATGCTTCGGAGCTTTCCGAGATCCAGACGGATGCTTCGGCAGATACAGCTTCTCAGACAGAGACTCCTGCAGAGGAACCGGTAGCTGTCAGCAGCGTTTCCGATGACAATGCAACCGTATCCGAGGATGCAGTCCTTCCTGCAGCAGGTGAGGCAGAGGAAAGTGAAGATCCCGTGATCTTATCCGTAGGGGCGGGTAATGTGATCCCCGATGCCAAGCTTCTTTCGGAAGATGATATGGCAGATGAGTTCGCAGAAGAGGAGGCAGCCGGCGGCGCCTTCGGTTATACCCATCTCGGTGTGGTACAGGTAGCGGATCATCTGAATGTAAGGGCACTTCCCGAGGACGGCAGTAAGATTGTCGGTAAGATGGAGAATGAAGCCGGATGCGAGATCCTGGACGTGAAGGGTAATATGGCCCATATCACCTCCGGTTCCGTTGAGGGCTATGTAAGCCTTGATTATCTGATCACCGGACCTGAGGCGGTTGAGTATGCTTCCAGTGTGGTTAAGGAACAGGCAACGGTAAATTGCGACGGTCTGAAGCTTCGTGAGGACAAGAGTACCGACGCACCCGTATACAGCATGGTGGCATACGGCGAGCAGCTTGAGGTATTTGAAAAGGGCGATGACTGGGTCGGCGTTAAGTATGACGGCAAGAAGCTGTATGTGGCAGCTGAGTATGTAACGGTTGGTGTTCAGCTCAAGACAGCGTTGAATATGACTGAGTTCCTTTATGGAGCAGGCGTTTCCGATGTCAGAATGGAGCTTTGCGAATATGCTAAGCAGTTTATCGGCAACAGATATGTATGGGGCGGAACCTCCCTTACCAAGGGTTGTGACTGCTCGGGATATGTAATGAGTATCTACGCGAAGTACGGCATTTCCCTGCCTCATTCCTCCAGAGCACAGGCTAACTGCGGAACCCGCATCAGCATGTCGGAGGCTAAGCCGGGTGATCTGGTATTCTACGCTAAGGGTAAGAGGATCAACCATGTGGGTATCTACATCGGCGGTGGTCAGATCGTAAACGCAAGTTCACCCAAGACCGGAATCCGTATCGCCAACGCATATTACAGAAAGCCGGTAGCGGTAGTACGGATCCTGCAGGACTGATGGGATCGGTGAATACGCAATAAGAGTATGATAAGGCGCTTGCAAAAGCAGGCGCCTTTTCCTGTATTTTCTTGAAATTACGGGTAAAGCATATTACAATGGTTGAGGTACGGATCATCGGAAAAAGAGACGGAGGAAGAAAATGGCCATCAGAGATGACGTGAAAGAAATGAAGCTGGTATCCCCTTATGTGGCGTCCACCACCATCGAGGTCAGGAACAGGGCTCTCGAAGCTGTGGCAAAGGCACTGGGAAACCATGCGGATGAGATTTTTGCACAGAATAAGATCGACCTTGCCAAGGCTGAGGAGGATGGAGTTCCCGCGCCGGTAGTCAAGCGTCTGAAATTTGATGATAATAAGCTCCGGGATGTTCAGAGCGGCATACGGCAGCTACAGGAACTTCCCGATCCCCTGGGGCGTGTAACGCTTCACAGGATGATGGATGAGGGACTGGAGCTTACAAGGGTGACGACCCCCATCGGCGTCATAGGCGTGATCTTTGAGGCACGTCCCGATGCCATGGTACAGATCGCATCCCTTTGTATCAAGAGCGGTAACTGTGCCATCTTAAAGGGCGGAAAGGAAACAGCCAATACAAACAGGTATCTGTTTTCCGTGATCGAAAAAGCGGTGGTGGACTGCGGTTATCCCAAGGGGGCCCTGCTGCTGGCGGAAACCCACAGCGAGATCGATGAGCTGCTGCAGTGCGACAGGGAAGTGGACCTTTTGATCCCCCGGGGATCCAATCAGTTCGTAAGATATATCATGGACCATACCAAGATCCCGGTAATGGGACATGCGGACGGCATCTGCCATATCTATGTGGATGAGGCGGCTGATCAGGAAGCTGCCATCAGGATCATCCTGGATGCCAAGATGCAGTACACGGCTGCCTGCAACGCCGTAGAGACCCTTCTGGTACATAAGAAGATCGCGGAGGAATTCCTTCCCCGGCTCTGCAAGGCGCTGGCTGAAAACGGCATTCGAATGAATGCGGCAGGACAGGCGGCACAGATCATGGAAAAATGCAGGGCGCAGATGGAAGGCGCCAGCGTAGAGAAGGTTGAAGTAGAGGACTTTAAGGAGTATCTGGACCTGGTGGTTTCCGTAGGCGTGGTAGATGATGTGGATGCGGCTATCGCCCATATCAACCGCTACGGGTCTCATCATACGGATGCGATCCTGACCGGGGATGATGCGGCAGCTGAGCGCTTTATGCAGCTGGTGGATTCCGCCGGGGTTTACCGCAACTGTTCCACACGCTTCTCGGACGGCTTCCGTTACGGCTTCGGTGCCGAGGTAGGCATCAGTACAGGCAAGCTTCATGCCAGAGGTCCGGTGGGACTTGAGGGTCTTGTGACCTACAAATATAAGCTGACAGGCAACGGACAGATTGTGGGAGATTATGCGTCGGGCCGTGCCCAGTTCCATTTCAGGGATATCTGAAAGAGAAAGGAATAATATACAGTCATGAATCCAAGAGACAGAATACCCGAAAAAAAGAGGATCGTCGTTAAGGTCGGTTCCTCCTCCCTGACCCATGCCGAAACAGGCGGTCTGGACTATACAAAGCTCGATGTTCTGGTAAGAGAGCTCTGTAACATCCACAATCAGGATAAGGAGGTCATCCTGGTATCCTCCGGTGCCATCTCCGTTGGCCGCCGTGTTCTGGGAGTGGACAGAAGCGAGGAGAGGATCGCTGTTAAGCAGGCTTGTGCCGCAGTAGGTCAGGCAAGGCTGATGATGACCTATCAAAAGCTGTTTTCGGAATACAATCATACAGCGGCGCAGATCCTGATGACCAAGAATACCATCATTGATGATCTGAACCGCTTCAATGCCAAGAATACCTTCCAGGAGCTGCTCACCCTGGGTGCGATCCCCATCGTAAATGAGAACGATACCATCGCAACCTATGAGATCGAGTTCGGTGATAACGACAGCCTTTCCGCTATCGTGGCCAGCCTGGTGGGGGCAGACCTGCTGGTACTGCTTTCCGATATCGACGGCCTCTATACGGATGATCCCAGGCAGAATCCCGATGCTAAGTTCATTCCTTACGTGGAAAGACTGGATGACGGTATCATGCATATGGGAAAAGAGACCACCGGGTCATCGGTGGGTACCGGCGGAATGAACACCAAGCTTCAGGCGGCCAAGATCGCCACCTGTTCGGGAGCGGATATGATCATTGCAAATGCAGCGGATATGAGAGTGCTGCACAGGATCATGGACGGAAGAGAAGTGGGCACCATGTTTGCGGCTCATGAGGATGAGGGTTTTGACCTGTTATCCTTTGTGGAGAATATGAATCAGTAAGACGGATGTATGGTAAGAGAACATGGATGAAAACAAGATCAAAAGGATCAACGAACTATATCACAAATCCCAGGCAGAGGGCCTGAGTGAGGAAGAAAAGATGGAGCAGAAGCTCCTTCGCGAGGAGTATCTTGCGGCAGTCCGCGGAAACCTCCGGGCTCAGCTCAATCAGATCGATATGGTCCAGGAGGATGGCTCTGTAGTCAATCTCGGGGAGAAGTACGGAAGTAAGGAACTGAACTGAGACCATGGATGACAGTGTAAGAGAAAGAAAGCGGACGCTGCGAAGGAAGGTATTATCCCTTCGGGACGCCATGAGCGATGAACTGAGGAAAAGTGACAGCGCCCTGCTTTGTTCAAAAATACAACTTCTGACCGCCTATGGGGAGGCTGACAAAGTCCTTTTATATGCTTCCTACGGAAGTGAAACGGATACGACGTCTCTCATTCTCGATGCCTTAAAGAGCGGCAAAGAGGTATATCTTCCCCGGGTGGAGGGTGAGAAGATGCAGTTTTACCGCATCGAAGATCCGGCGGATCTTATGGAAGGCTACAAGGGGATCCGGGAGCCGGCACCGCGGGAAGAAAGTAAGCTTATGCTAACTAATTGCAAATCTTTTTTGCTGGTTCCCGGGGTTGCCTTTGATGAGGAGGGAGCCAGGATCGGCTACGGCAAGGGCTTTTATGACAGGTTCCTGAAAAGCATTGAGGGGATCGAAATGCCAATGGCCGCCATGCTGTTTTCCTGCCAGCTGGTGGATACGGGACTGATCCCCATGGAGGAGACCGACAGGAAGATAGAGTGTCTGATCACGCCGGATCGACTGATCAGACCGCTTGATGAAAGAAAGTAAGAGAAACAGGGACAGATATAAGTATGGATGAAATGATGCGCCGGGATATAGCGGATATCGATAGCGGCAGGGAAGCCGAGGACCAGCGCCCCTATCTGGAAGAGGGCAGAAGGCTGGTGGAAAGCCGGGAAAAAGAGCTTGGAAGGAAGCTGACCTGCTGTGTAGTAACCTTTGGCTGTCAGATGAATGCCAGGGATTCGGAAAAGCTTTTGGGTGTACTTTTACAGATGGGCTTTGAAGATAAGGGAGAGGATGAAAACGCGGACTTTGTGGTGTACAACACCTGTACCGTCCGGGATCATGCCAACCAGCGTGTTTACGGAAGACTGGGAACCCTGCACGGTTACAAGAGACGCAATCCCGATATGAAGATCGCGCTCTGCGGTTGCATGATGCAGGAGGAGGCCGTGATCGAGAAGATCCGTAAAAGCTACCGCTTCGTGGATCTGCTTTTCGGTACCCACAACCTGTACACTTTTCCCAGGCTGGTCTGTGATATGCTGCAGTCTAACCGCATGATCATCAGTGTCTGGAAGCAGGAAAAGGGAATCGTTGAGGAACTTCCCGTCAGCCGGAAATATCCCTTTAAATCCGGTGTCAATATCATGTTCGGCTGCAATAATTTCTGCAGCTATTGCATTGTTCCCTATGTGAGGGGAAGAGAGAGAAGCAGGAATGCAAAAGATATCATAAGAGAGGTGGAGCGCCTTGCATCGGAGGGAGTCAAGGAGGTAATGCTCCTGGGACAGAATGTCAACTCCTACGGTAATGACCTGGACGGTGAGATGAATTTTCCTTCGCTGCTGAGGGAGGTCGAAAAGGTGGACGGCATAGAGCGGATCCGTTTCATGTCCTCCCATCCCAAGGATCTTTCCGACGAGCTCATCGATGTGATGGCAGGCAGCACCAAGATCTGCAGACATCTGCATCTGGCACTGCAGTCCGGATCGGACCGGATCCTGAAGGCGATGAACCGCCATTATACCAAGGAGGATTATCTGCTCCTGACAAGAAAGCTCAGGGAAAAGATCCCCGACCTGGCTCTTACCACCGATATCATCGTCGGCTTTCCGGGTGAGGAGCTTTCCGATGTGGAGGAAACAATAGATGTGATCCGGAAGGCGGAGTTTGAAAATGCCTTCACCTTTATCTATTCCATCAGAACAGGTACCCCTGCGGCCAAAATGGAGCAGGTGGATGAAAAGACCGCAAAGAAGCATTTTGATATGGTGCTCTCCGAGGTGCAGCAAAGTGCCAGGAACAGAGCGGGACGCTACGAGGGAGAAGTGATGGAGGCCCTCGTTGAGGAGGTCAACGAACATGACTCATCCCTGCTGACAGGGCGTCTTTCCAACAACACCATTGTGCATTTTCCGGGTGATCCGTCCCTGATCGGACAGATCCTTCCCATCCGGCTTGCGGAGTGCCGGGGCTTCTACTATGTAGGAAAAAAAGTATAACGAAAGAGGAACGAAATATGGCGGACGAAAAACTTTCGCCCATGATGCAAAAATATATGGAGACCAAAGCCCAGTATCCGGACTGCATTTTGTTCTATCGTCTCGGCGATTTCTACGAAATGTTCTTCGAGGATGCCAAGGTGGTTTCCAAGGAACTTGAGCTTACCCTGACAGGCAAAAGCTGCGGCCTGGAGGAAAGGGCGCCCATGTGCGGCGTACCCTTTCATGCGGTGGATTCCTATCTGCCCAGGCTGGTGGAAAGAGGCTACAAGGTGGCGATCTGCGAGCAGGTGGAGGATCCGAAGCTGGCCAAGGGACTTGTCAAGCGTGAGGTTACCAGGATCGTAACCCCCGGAACCAACCTCAATATGCTTTTCTTAGAGGAGGGCCGTAACAACTATCTGATGTGCATCACCTATCTGGACGATACCACGGGTCTGGCGGCTTGCGATGCCCTGACGGGAGACTTTTACGTTACGGAGCTGTCCTCCGCCAAGAATCTCATGGATGAGATCCAGAAATATGCTCCCTCGGAGATCATCTGCAACGAAAGCTTCCTGGTTTCCGGTTTCCCGGTTTCCGAGCTTCGGGACCGGATGGGGATCCATGTGGGAAGCCTTGATAATCGTTATTTCGAAGAAAGCCAGTGTCATAAGCTTCTGGAGAAGCATTTTTCCGTAAGCTCCCTGACCGCTCTGGGGATCGGGGATTTTCCCGCAGGAGCCATTTCGGCGGGAGCAACCCTGAGCTATCTCATGGAGACGCAAAAGAGTGACCTTTCCCATATCACCAGGGTGGTGCCTTACCTTGCCAGCCGTTACATGCTGCTGGACGGTTTCACCAGGCGGAATCTGGAGATCTGCGAGACCATGCGGGAAAAGCAGAAGAGAGGCTCGCTTCTGTGGGTTTTGGACAAGACCAAGACGGCCATGGGTTCAAGACTCCTTCGCTCCTACCTGGAGCAGCCCCTGATCGACCAGGAACAGATCCTGCGGCGCCTGGATGCAGTGGAAGAGCTTAATTCCCATATGGTGGACAGGGACGAACTTCGTGAGTATCTGGGCCCCATCTATGACCTGGAAAGACTACTGGGAAAGATCAGCTTCGGTACTGTCAATCCCAGGGATATGATCGCCTTCCGCAATTCCCTTTCCATGCTGGAACCCATCAAAATGGTGCTTTCCTCCTTTGAGAGCAGCCTGCTGAAGGAGATCTGCGACGACCTGGATCCCCTGGAGGATATCCGGAAGCTCATCGAGGATGCCATAGTGGAAGAGCCTCCCCTGACTCTTCGGGAGGGCGGTATCATCCGGGAGGGCTTTTCCGAGGAAGCGGATATGCTCAGGATGGCCAAGACCAAGGGACGTCAGTGGCTGGCGGATCTGGAGAGCGAGGAAAAAGAGCGTACAGGCATCAAGAATCTGAGGATCAAGTACAATAAAGTATTCGGCTATTATATCGAGGTCACCAATTCCAACCTGGGACAGGTGCCCGATGACTATATCCGCAAGCAGACTCTTACCAATGCGGAGCGTTTTACCACCGACAAGCTCAAGGAGATGGAAAATACCATCTTAAACGCCGAGGATAAGCTGTATAATCTGGAATACGAGCTCTTTGTTTCGGTGCGTGATCAGGCGGCTGCAGCTGTGGAGCGGATCCAGAGGACCGCCAAGGCAGTGGCGGCCATCGACGTCTTTGCCTCCCTTGCCTACGTGGCGGAGACCAGGCGATATGTGCGCCCCAAGATCGATCAGAAGGGCGTGATCGATATCAAGGAGGGACGTCATCCCGTAGTGGAACAGATGATGGACAGTGGGCTCTTTATCGCCAACGATACCTTCCTGGACGGCGGCAAGCATCTGATCAGCATCATCACGGGCCCCAATATGGCAGGTAAGTCCACCTATATGCGCCAAAGCGCCCTGATCGTTCTCATGGCCCAGATCGGAAGCTTTGTTCCGGCGAAAAGTGCCCGCATCGGTATCGTGGACAGGATCTTTACAAGAGTAGGCGCTTCGGACGATCTGGCCAGCGGACAATCTACCTTTATGGTAGAGATGAACGAGGTGGCTAATATCCTCAGAAATGCCACGTCAAAGAGCCTTCTGATCCTGGATGAGATCGGACGGGGAACCTCAACCTATGACGGTCTGTCCATTGCCTGGGCAGTGGTGGAGCATATCTCCAATAAGCGGCTTCTGGGTGCCAAGACTTTGTTTGCCACCCACTACCATGAGCTGACGGAGCTGGAGGGCAAGATCGACAATGTGAACAACTATTGCATCGCCGTTAAAGAAAAGGGCGATGATATCGTATTTTTGCGCAAGATCATCCGGGGCGGTGCGGATAAGAGTTACGGTATCCAGGTGGCAAAGCTGGCAGGCGTGCCGGATATGGTCATAGACCGGGCCAAGGAGATCGTATCCCAGCTTATCGGCAGTGATATCACCCAGAATATCCAGAGCATTGAGGTGGCCGGCGGCAAGGACGCCGCAGCGGGGGGCGGCAGAGCGAAGGTGAAGCATCCTAAATACGATGAGGTGGATCTGGGACAGCTGTCCCTCTTTGATACCGCAACCGATGAGGATGTGATCCGGGAGCTTTCCAAGATCGAGATCAGTACCATGACACCGCTGGATGCCATGAACACCCTGTATAAGCTGCAGAACATGGTTAAGAACCGCTGGAGCGGTTGAACGGAGGAAACATGATAGATATGTTGCAGTTAGGCCTCGGATTCAGTATCGCGGCCCTTCTGATCTGTATTACGGACATCATATATACGCTGATACAAAAGCGTACCGACAGGGTCAGTAACAAGTTGTTTCTGGTCATTATGGTGCTGCTTTCCGTTAATGCGCTCTGCGGGATCGTAAACAGTACTACGGCCATCTATCCCAGTCCGATGGGCGAGCGGCTGCATACCGATTTCCGTTTCATTTATTTCCTGACTCATACGGCCCTCTGTCCCATGTTCTTTTACTATGTGGGAAGCGTTTGCGGTTCCTCTCTTCGGGTAAACAAGATGCGTACCCTGCGTCTTTCCCTTCTTTTTGTTTTCACTGAGATCCTGGTATTACTCAACCCCATTACCCACTGGGTCTACAAAGTGGATGCGGTGGGAAGCTTTCATCGCCATTGGGGTGAGACCATCATCTATCTGGCGGCGGCTGTCTACTATGTGATGACCTTTATCATCATGTTCTATTCCTGGCAGGTGCTTTCCCAAAAGCGCAAAGCGGTGCTGCTGTTTTCCTTTGTGCTGGTGGCTGTGGGCGTTATGCTGCAGCTGGTATTCAAGGATCTTCGGATCGAGGTGCTGATCGAGTGCCTGGGCTTTACCGGCGTTATGATGGTGGTGGAAAATGAGGATGACCGCATTGATGCCGCCAGCGGAGTATATAACCGGGCAGCACTGAGGATGGATCTTTCGGCAGCGATCCTCAACAGACACCATTCCTATATTACCGTGGTAAGATTGAGCGATACCTCCTACCTGGGCAAGATGACGGGTTCGGAACGTTCCGACCGGCTCTACCTTGCCATCGGTGATTACCTGAAAACACTTGTGCCCCGGTACCGGATCTATACGCCAAACCCGGGCTGCTTTGTGATCGTTACCTACTATAAGAGCATGGAGGAGGTTATGGAGCTGATCCATACCATCGACGAAAGGTTCACGGAACCCTTCCTGGTGGGTGACATCCCCATCCCCGTAACGGCTCAGATCATGATGTCCGAAACGCCGGACAAGATCGGCAGCGCCGATGAAGCGCTTTACATGATCGACAGTCCCATCAGGAACGAGGAGGAAAAAAGGATCCTCATCGAGGACGATCTGGACTATCTGCTCAGACGCCGCGCCGTGGAGGATGCGGTAACAAAGGGTCTGGAAAAGGGCAGCTTCGAGGTCTATTTCCAGCCTACCTATCATCTGGACAAAACCCTGCACGGTGCCGAGGCACTGCTGCGCATGCACGATAACGTACTGGGCATGATCTATCCCGACGAGTTCATCCCCATCACCGAGGCATTGGGCCTCATCGATGACGTGGACGATTTCGTTCTGGGTCAGGTTTGCAACTTTATCCGGGACGGATATATAGAAAAATGCCACCTGCACCATATCAATGTGAACCTTTCCGTGCTGCAGTGCATGAAGAAAGGCTTTGTGGAGCATATCAACAGCATCGTGGAATCCTACGGAGTCCGCAAGGACAGGATCAATTTCGAGATCACGGAATCCGTGGCAGCCGGTGACGATAAGCTCTTTGCCCGGGTGATCCGGGATCTGAAAAAAGAAGGTTTCCAGTTCTCCATGGACGATTACGGAACGGGGTATTCCAACCTGAGTGCCATCCTGTCCATGGATCTGGATGTGATCAAGATCGACAAGAGCATTCTTTGGGGGGCGGAAAAGAGCGGGCTGGGGCTCATTGTTTTGGAGAATAACGTAAGAATGATCCGACAGCTGGGCAGAAAGATCCTGGTGGAGGGCGTGGAAACGCCTCAGCAGGTGAAGCTTCTGGAAAGGCTGGGCGTGGATTATCTGCAGGGCTATTATTTTTCCAGACCCCTGCCTATACAGGATTTCATTAAACTGACTGAAAACGGAGGATAAGACATGGCCATCATACATGTGCTGGATTCTGCGACCATTGATAAGATCGCAGCCGGTGAGGTTGTGGAAAGACCGGTATCCGTAGTAAAGGAGCTGGTTGAAAATGCCATCGATGCAGGCGCAACGCATATCGCGGTAGAAGTCAAGGAGGGCGGAATATCCCTGATCCGGGTAACGGACGACGGCTGCGGTATCGAGCACGGACAGCTGGAGCGGGCATTTTTCCGCCATGCTACCAGTAAGATCGAAGATGCGGAGGATCTGAATGCCATCACGTCTTTGGGCTTTCGTGGTGAGGCACTTTCCTCCATTGCGGCAGTATCCCAGGTGGAACTCATTACCAAAACGGCGGAGGAGCTCATCGGCAGCAGGATCTGCATCAGCGGCGGCATTCAGGAAGAGATCACCGAGGTGGGAGCCCCCGGGGGTACCACCATTCTTGTGCGGAACCTGTTTTACAATACTCCGGCCAGAAAGAAGTTTTTAAAAAGTCCCGCCACGGAGGGAAGCTACATCAACGAATACATGCAGCACCTGGCACTGGCGGCACCCAAGGTGGCCTTTCAGTTTGTGCTGAACGGCCAGACTAAATTCTATACCTCCGGTAACGGAGACGTTAAGGAGATCCTTTACCGGATCTACGGAAAAGAAGTTGCAAATCAGCTGCTCCCCTATGAGGCTTCCATGGACGGAGCCGTGATCCGGGGATATCTGGGTAAGCCGGTGTTAGCACGTGCTAACCGTAGCTTTGAGATCCTCTTTGTGAACGGCAGGTTTATCAAAAGTGCTTTGCTTTCCTCGGCCATCGAAGAGGGGTATCGCACCCTTCTGATGCAGCACAAGTTCCCCTTTGCGGTCCTGCATTTTTCCATCGATCCCGCCAGACTGGATGTGAACGTACATCCCACGAAGCTGGATATCAGGATATCCGATCCGGGAGAGCTCTTAAAGCTTCTGGCAGATACCATAGCCGGGACGCTGACGGGAGGATCACTCATTCAACCCTCCGTCGTAAAAGGCGAGGATATGACCAGGGAGGAAAAGGCAGCCGAAAAAGCGGAGGAGATCCGAAAGCAGAAGGAGCTTACCGCAGCCATTCCCCAGCCCTTTGAGGAGAGGCGAATGGCCCGGGAGCAGAGCCTGTATGCGGCACCCGAGGGCGAGGGCGAACAGAGCCTGTATGAGGCGCCTGAGGATGATAAGAGTCTGCGGGAGTCGCCGGAACAGGAGAGTAGACTTCCCAAGCTTCTGGGCGCAGCCATGGAACAGCGGAGCGACCGGATCGAAAGGTCCAACGTTATCAAGCAAAAGGACGTGGTGATCGTAGAGCGTCCGAAGCAGATGGAGCTTTTTGATGAGATCGATGTCAGAGAGCTTCAGATCGACCAGTTCGAGATCGTGGGACAGGTATTTGATACCTACTGGATCCTGACCATGGGAGATAAGCTATACTACGTAGATCAGCATGCGGCCCATGAAAAAGTCATGTATGAAAAGCTCATGGCCCGTTACAGAAACAAGGACATTTTTGCCCAGCCTCTGAATCCGCCCATCATTCTGCAGCTTTCTCCCAGGGAGGCGGAGACCCTTTCCAGGAACAGACAGAGTTTCCTGGCACTGGGATTTGAGACCGAGGAGTTCGGTCAGGACAGCTTTGCGCTTCGGTCCGTACCAATGGATCTGTACGGCAGCAGTGAAAAAGAACTGTTTCTTTCCGCATTGGATGCGATAATGGATGAGGGACCGGGAAAGGATCCGGATGCGATCCTGATGAAGATCGCCAGCATGTCCTGTAAAGCAGCGGTCAAGGGGAATATGAAAATGAGCCTGCAGGAGGCAAGGGCACTCTTTACGGAGATGTTTCGTTGTGATAACCCCTATCACTGTCCCCACGGCAGACCGACCATGATATCCCTGTCCAAATCGGAGATGGAGAAAAAATTCCACCGCTGATTTTTCGGAGAAGAGAAGCAGAAAACGCAGGTTGCGGAACAAAAGCAGGCAAAGGTGCAAAGTATAATGCTAAGGGAATGAAGGCGTGATAAGAAAAAAGTTAGCAGTGCTTACCGGACCTACGGCAGTGGGAAAAACAGGACTGTCCATAGGGCTGGCAAGAGCCACAGGTGGTGAGGTGATCTCGGCGGATTCCATGCAGGTTTATCGTGGTATGGATATCGGTTCTGCCAAGATCACCGAAGAAGAAAAAGAAGGCATACCGCATCATCTGATCGATGTTTTAAGTCCCCTGGAGGATTTTGATGTTACGGTATTTCAGTCTCTGGCATCCGAAGCGGTGGAGCAGATCACAGATCGCGGTCATCTGCCGCTGGTGGTGGGAGGCACGGGCTTTTATATCCAGGCGCTGCTCTATGGGATCGATTTTGATGATAAGGCATCGGATCCCGGACTCCGGAAGGAGCTGGAGCAGCGGGCAATAGAGATCGGCGGGGAGGCACTCCACGCCGAGCTTTCGCGTGTGGATCCCGAAAGCGGTGACGCCATCCCGGCAGGGAATGTTAAGCGGGTGATCCGGGCGCTGGAGTTTTATGAGCTTACAGGCAGAAAGATCTCGGAGCATAACAGAGAGCAGCGCTTAAACGACCCGGCCTATGATTTTGTCTGCTTTGTCCTGACGGATGAAAGAGAGACGATCTATGAACGGATAGACCGCCGGGTGGATCTGATGATGGAGCAGGGCCTGGTGGAAGAAGTTGAGGATCTTCGCCGTAAGGGCGTAACGATGCAAAACACTGCCATGCAGGGCCTGGGATATCGGGAGATCTACCGGTATCTGAACGGAGAGTTTGACCTGGAAGAGGCAGTGCGGCTGATCAAGCGCAATACAAGGCATTTTGCCAAACGGCAGCTGACCTGGTATCGGAACAGGGAAGACGCCGTCTGGGTGAACAAGAATGAGTTTGACCACGATGAAGAAAAAATGCTGGCCTATATGCTGGACATTTTAAAAGAAAGAGGCATTACAACATGAAAGATTTATATGCTGAATTGGGGATAGATGAGCAGATCTATTCCTTTGGCGAGGAAGCATTAAAGGATCTGAAGGAGCGTTTTGAGAAGATCGATGAAACGGCAGAATACAACCAGCTTAAGGTAGTATCCGCCATGCAGGAATGCAGGGTTTCGGAGGCGTGCCTCCTGGGGACCACGGGATACGGTTATAACGATATCGGCCGTGACACCCTGGAAGAAGTATATGCAAAGATCTTCAAAACAGAGGCGGCTCTGGTACGGCCCCAGATCACCTGCGGTACCCATGCCCTGGCTCTTGCTCTGATGAGCAATCTGCGGCCCGGAGATGAACTGCTTTCTCCTGTGGGGAAGCCCTACGACACCCTGGAAGAGGTGATCGGTATCCGTCCTTCCCGGGGAAGCCTTGCGGAATACGGCATCAGCTACCGACAGGTGGATTTCCTGTCGAATGGAGAATTTGATCTGGAAGGGATACGGGAGGCCATCAACGAAAAGACGCGTCTTGTGACCATCCAGCGGTCCAAAGGCTATGAGATGAGAAAAACACTTTCGGTGGAAAGGATCGGCGAGCTCATCGCCTTCATCAAGGGGATCAAAGAGGATGTGATCTGCCTCGTGGATAACTGCTACGGGGAATTCGTCCAGAGGATCGAACCCTCCCAGGTGGGAGCGGATATCGTGGTAGGCTCCCTGATCAAAAATCCCGGCGGAGGCCTGGCACCCATCGGGGGCTATCTGGCAGGGAAAAAAGAATGCATCGAAAATGCGGCGGTAAGGCTTACCAGCCCGGGACTGGGCAAAGAGGTGGGCGCCTCCTTGGATGTACTGCGAAGCCTGTATCAGGGACTTTTCCTGGCACCTACGGTGACGGCTGCGGCCCTTAAAGGGGCGGTATTTGCCGCCAATCTGTATCAGAAGCTGGGCTATACGGCGGTCCCGGATGCTGCTGAGGAAAGATATGACATCATTCAGTCCATCCGGCTTGAAAAACCGGAAGCCCTGATGGCCTTTTGTAAGGGAATCCAGGCGGCTGCCCCTGTGGACGGCTTCGTAACCCCGGAGCCCTGGGATATGCCCGGCTACGATGCACAGGTCATCATGGCGGCAGGGGCCTTCGTTTCCGGCTCCTCCATCGAGCTTTCCGCCGACGGCCCCATGAAAGAGCCCTACGCAGTCTATTTCCAGGGGGGCCTCACCTTCCCCCATGCCAAACTCGGCATGCTGAAATCCCTGCAGGAGCTCAAGAACGCCGGGATCCTGAAATTGTCATAGTTTTATTATCCGGGCGATGAAATTTCTCACCGGCGTGATTTTATATCAGATGACATTTCAGGCCGAGTGTGATATGATAGCAGTGCTGAAGAATACAGAAATCACTACATGTATCATACAAAAGAAAACGGACGGATTCAGACGCTGCCTTACGATAAGTTCAGGCGGCTGGGACCAAAGGCGCTGACGGAAGAAGAGCTGCTGGCCATTATCCTGAGGACGGGAGTAAAAGGGATGGATGCACTTTCTCTTGCCTGCCTGGTGATGGAACAGCTGGGAACCGATAAAGGGCTTTTGGGTCTTTTTCATGCAACAACGGATGATCTGATGAAGATCCGGGGTATCGGAGAGGTCAAGGCGATCCAGCTGAAAGCCATCGCCGAGCTTTCCCTTCGGATCTCACAGGCACGGGTGAAAAAAGACATCTGCCTGCGGTCTCCCGCAGATGTGGCATCGGCTTACATGGAACGGATGCGCCATCTGGAAAGGGAACAGTGCGTGGTGGTATTTTTGGACACCTCCGACTGCAGGATAGCAGATGAAGTGATATCACAGGGAGATCTGACAAGCACACTGATCTCCGCCAGAGAGATCTTTCGGCGGGCACTTTTGCTCAACGCCTCTTCGATCATCGTTCTGCACAATCATCCCAGCGGGAATCCGACCCCATCAAACAGCGATATCAAAGTTACGGAGAGACTCCGGGAAGCATCCGGCTTCATGGAGATCCCCATCCTGGATCATGTGATCATAGGAGACCAGGTGTACTATAGTTTAAAAGAGAGAGGAGAGCTGTAATGTCGTCCAGTGCTTACGGTATCGATCTTGGTACCTGCAACATTAAAATATGCGGAAAGGGAGAAAACGGCGTTTACTGTCAGAAGAATATGATCGCCGTGGAGGGGAAGGACAATCTGTTTGCCTTCGGCGACGATGCCTTTGAGATGTACGAGAAGGCCCCCGGCAATATCAAGATCTCCTATCCGCTCTGCAACGGCGTGATCGCGGACATCAATAACATGCAGACCCTGGTGCGCTGCTTCATGGGCGAGATCTATTCCGGTAATATCAAGCCTGCGGATTACTATATCGCCGTTCCCACGGATGTTACCGACGTGGAAAAAAGAGCGTTCTACGATCTGATCAAGAACGCCAATGTGAAGGCCAAGAGCGTTATGGTGGTGGAAAAAGCCATCGCCGACGGTCTCGGACTGGATATCGATGTTAAGAATTCCCAGGGTGTCCTGGTTGTGGACGTGGGGTATGATACCACGGAGATATCCATCCTTTCCCTGGGAGGTATCGTAGTAAGCCGCCTGATCAAGGTGGGAGGACTGAAGTTTGACGATGCCATCCGGGGTGCGGTACGTAAGGAGTATTCGCTGATCATCGGCGGCAAAACAGCCGAGCATGTAAAGAACGAGCTTGCACAGCTGGAGGAGGACGGGAGAGATGCCGTAGTCTACGGCAGGGATATCGTATCCGGTCTTCCTGTGGAACGCCAGATCCCCACGGACCTGGTGGATGAGAGCCTGTGCGAGCATTTCGGAACCATCATAGACAATATCAAGGTTATTCTGGAGAGAACTCCCCCCGAACTGGCTGCGGATATCTATCGACATGGTATCTATCTTACCGGTGGAGCCTGCCAGGTATCCAACTTATCCCAGATGATCAGCAACGGAACCGGTCTGAAGGTGAATGTTGCCGAGCATCCCGTATCCAGCGTGGCCCTGGGTCTGCGCAGGATCATTGAGGATGAGAATTACAGATCCGTAGCGTATCTGCCGGGAGGGGCGGCTAACTGAGTATGAGAAGGAAGCGCAGGAAGTTTACGATCCCAAGTAAATATCTGCTCCTGATCCTTACCGTGGTCTGCGTGGTACTGATGGGTGTATCCGCCTTTACGGATCTGATCTCCGCACCCCTGCTCAATGTGGCAGGCGGGATCATCGTACCGATGCAGACGGGCGTCAGCAGGATCGGAGAATCCCTGTCCCGTAAGAAGGATGAGGTTGTCAATATCCGTGACGTGATGGCGCGTAACGAAGAGCTCAAGGAACAGATCGATGCTCTCGTGATCGAGAATAACGCGCTGGCACAGGATAAGTATGAACTTAACCAGCTGCGTCAGCTCTATGAGCTGGATCAGCAGTATGCTGCCTATGAGAAGATCGGTGCCCATGTGGTATCCAAGGATCCCGGCAACTGGTTTTCCGGCTTTGTCATCGATAAAGGGCAGAAGGACGGGATCGGTGTGGACATGAATGTGATGGCGGGCTCCGGACTGGTGGGCAGAGTCACCGAGGTGGGCGATAACTGGGCAAAAGTGTTGTCCATCATCAACGACAAATCCTCTGTCAGTGCCATGGTACTTTCCACAGAGGATACCTGTATCGTTGAGGGAAACCTTGAGACCATGAAAAGCGGCATGATCACTTTTTCCAAGCTGGTCAGTGAGGAAGGCTCCGTAAAAGAGGGTGATAAGCTGGTTACGTCCTATATCAGTACCAAGTATCTGCCGGGTATCCTGATCGGATATGTAACGGAGATCAATCCGGATTCCAACCATCTGACCAATTCCGGCTATATCACACCGGCTGTGGATTTTTCCCATCTGCAGGAGGTGCTGGTGGTGACCACAAGGAAGAATCTGTACGGATCTGACGGAGGGGAAGCGCAGTGAGAAGGAATCTTTTTATCGCCGTCTGCATGCTGCTGGCCTTCGTGTTGCAATCGACTGTGGGCAAGTGGATCGCCTTCGGCGGAGTCAGCCCCAATCTGCTCATCATCGCCGTGGCGGCTTTCGGTTTTATGTGCGGGACCAAATGCGGCCTGATCACCGGCTTTGTGGCGGGGATTCTGTGGGATATGTTTTACGGATCCATGCCCGGCTTTTATGCCATGCTGCTGATGTACATCGGTTACATGAACGGTGCCTTCAAGCAGATCTTTTATAAAGAGGACATCAAGCTTCCGCTGATCCTGATCATGATCAGCGATTTTATTTACGGACTGGTCTGTTATATCCTGCAGTTTCTGCTCAGGGGCAGATTCCATTTCCCGCATTACATGTTGTATGTGATTTTACCTGAGGTGGTATACACCATGCTTCTTACCATGGTGATCTATCCGCCTCTAAAATCCGTGACCCTGAAACTCGATGATCTTTCACAGGGACGGGAGAGTAGTAATGCTTAGAACCATCAAGGATGCCGTCATCGGCTTTATAACCAGCAGGATCTTTGTACTGATCCTGATCTTCTGCTGTCTTTCCGGTGTGCTGATCTATCGTCTGTTTGATCTGCAGATCGTCAAGGGAGAGGAGTATCTGAACAACTTCAGACTCATCATCCGCAAAGAAAAGACCCTGGAATCCACAAGAGGAAATATCTATGATCGTAACGGCGAGCTGTTGGCATATAACGAGCTGGCCTACAGTGTTATGATCGAAGACGTCTATGAGTCAGGCAGAGATAAAAATGCCAAGCTCAACGCCACCATCTCCGAACTTATCGATCTGATCGAAGAAGGCGGGGATGAGATCGTCAGCGATTTTTCCATTATCGTGGACGGCAATAACGAGTTTGCCTTTACCGAGGACGGTACGAAACTGCAACGATTTCTGGCTGACGTTTACGGCAAGCAGAAGATCGAGGACATGGACTACTCCATGAAG
>JAILKJ010000064.1 GCA_024693845.1 Lachnospiraceae bacterium | reverse complement strand
TTTCTGCAGCAAGATGGCCAGATCAGGGATGAATCCGAAGATGCTTCAGTATATTATGGGGCACTCCGATATCAGTGTGACGCTGAACACTTATACGCATGTTACCGTTGAAGATGCAAAAAATGAGTTTTACAGGGTGAGAAGCCTTTGAAAAATGATGTGAAAACACGGACAACTATTGAAAATACCGTGATGTACGGCCGGGCAGATTTACAACAAATTTACATCAAATGAAGTCAAAAATACACCAAAATATGCCACGAAACGACGGTTTATAAAGAAAAAGTGATAAAAGCGTCAGCGGCGAGAAGCCAGTAACTATAAGGGTTTGCGAGGTTTTTAGGAAAATGATAAGAGTTTTGTTTGTTTGCCACGGCAATATCTGCAGATCTCCGATGGCTGAGTTTATCTGCAAGAAAAAAGTAAGGGAAAGAGGGTTGACGGACCGGGTGTATACGGAGTCCGCGGCCACCAGTTATGAGGAGATCGGGAACCCGGTGTATCCGCCGGCCAGAAAGAAGCTGACGGAGAAGGGGATCACGGATTTCGGGCAGAAGCGGGCCAGACATATGGAACGATCCGATTATGAGCAGTTTGATTATCTGATCGGCATGGACAACTGGAACATCAGAAACATGATGCGCATTCTCGGGAGTGACCCTGATGACAAGGTTTATATGATGATGGAGTTCGCCGGTAAGAGCGAAGAAGTCGATGATCCATGGTATACGGGTGATTTCGAGGGCGTATATCGTCAGCTGGATGAAGCGCTCGATGGACTATTGGATAGGATCGAAGGAGCAAAAAGCATTTTTTAGTATTCAAAAAATGCTTTTTGTGCTATAATCTACTTTGATTATTTGTGTGAAAGTGACAGAATGGAGTATTTACAGTCATGGATATGTTGTTTTGGAAGGACGTAGCCATCGACACCTGTGTGGATGCGCTGAAGATTTTTCCGTTCCTTCTTGTGACTTATATTATTATGGAGTATCTGGAACATCATACAGACAGGAAGATGCTGGACTGGCTCAGGCATGCCGGCCCGCTGGGGCCTGTCATCGGGGCGGCTACAGGCGCCATTCCCCAATGCGGGTTTTCGGCAGCTGCCTCTAATCTGTATGCCGCAAGAGTGATCTCCATGGGAACGCTGATCGCGGTATATCTGTCTACCTCTGATGAAATGCTGCCGCTCCTGATCTCAACGCAGGCACCGGTGGTTACGGTGGTCATGATCCTGGTTTCCAAAGCGGCTGTAGGTATCGTGGCAGGTCTGATCGTGGATCTTGTGGGCAACCGGCTGGACAGAAAGAAACATGAAGAAGAGGCAGAAGATGAGGCTGAGCATGCGGGACATGAAGGGCATCATCACGGCGACAGTAATATCCACCGGATGTGTGAACGCGAGCATTGTGACTGTGAGAAGGACGGCATTTTCTTATCGGCACTTAAGCACAGTCTGAAGATCGTTCTTTTCGTGATGCTGATCACTTTTTTGATGAACGCATTCATGAAAGTCTTTGGGGCAGCGGGGATCCAGTATGTTACGATCGGCCAGTCTTATGGCGTGATCCTGCTGGCGTCTCTTTTCGGACTGATCCCCAACTGTGGCGTATCCGTAGCTTTGACACAGCTGTATATGAGCGGTGTGATCGGTGACGGAGCTGCCATGGCCGGCCTTCTGGTGGGAGCCGGTGTAGGCCTGTTGGTTCTTTTAAGGGTGAACAGACCCTTTAAGGATAATGCAAAGATCATTGGTATTCTCTGGGCGGTGGGTTTTCTGACAGGCTGTCTTCTGAAGGCCTTTGGTATTACCTTCATAAGGTAAAAGGGTATAGCAAAAGGAGGAATTGTGGTAATGCGGACATTTTCTGAAGATGCAAGGCGGAACAAGGTCGCGTTGATCTGTTATCTGATCACCATCTCGATCATTTCGGTAGCTTATCTGCTGGAGGTGGTTAAGCACAACAAGACGTTCGGGTATTTTATGATCTGCTTCTTTACCATGTGGATCCCCGGTGCTTTGACCATCATGCTTTACAAGGCCAACAGAGATTCGGAGCTCTTGCGTTATCTGATCATGGTCGGATTTGCGGTTGCTTGGGCTTACATGCTTTTTACGGCCACCAATAATCTGGTGTTCACCTATGCGTTGGTGCTGATGATCGCTCTGACTGCCTATGCGGATATGAAATTTGCCGTGATCAATACAACGTTGTTTAATGTTATCAACATCGGCAGCGTGATCTTCGTGGCCCTTACGAAGGGCCTGACCAATGACGATATCGTTTCTGCCGAGATTCAGATCCTTCTGTTGATCCTCTGCGGAATATTCAATATCCTGACCGCCAAGATCGGTGCGGCTCTCAATGATGAGAAGATGAAGGAGATCGAAGAGGAGAAAAAGGAAACGGATGAGCTTCTTGAGCGTATCATGAATGTTTCCGGCCAGATCACCGACGGCATCGAAAATGTTACCGTCAGGATGCATGCACTGGACGATGCTATGGGTCGCGCCTGCACGGCTATGGAAGAAGTTCGTACCGGAAGCAGCGAGTCCGCTGAATCCGTACAGACTCAGATGATCATGACTGAAGAGATCCAGAACAGGATCGATGAGGTTTCCCATCATGCATCAGCCATTGTGGACAGCGTAATGGAAACCAGAGATGCGGTTGCACTGGGCTCCGAGAACATGAACAATCTGGAGAAGGAAGTGGAAGCATCCAAGGTTTACTCCGACAAGGCGGCCAGCGAGCTTCATGAGCTGGAAGGCTATACCGAGCAGATGCAGACCATCGTTGAACTGATCAACAATGTGGCGGATCAGACTTCCCTGCTTGCACTGAATGCAAGTATCGAGGCTGCAAGAGCCGGTGAGGCCGGAAGAGGCTTTGCGGTAGTGGCAACCGAGATTTCCAACCTGGCTAACCAGACCCAGGGTGCTACGGATGATATCCAGACCCTGATCTCCAATATCAATGCGAAGCTGGAGGACGTTTCCAAGGCGATCAACACCTTCATCGAGAACAGTGAGAAGCAGCAGGATGTTGCTATGCAGACAGTGGAAAGCCTCGGTACGATCCAGACCGATACATCCTCTATCGAGCATAACGCAGAGGGGCTTACCGTTGCCGTCAACCGGTTGTCCGATGCTAACAAAAAGATCGTGGAATCCATCCAGAACATCTCCGCTATCATGGAGGAGGTTTCCGCTCATTCGAACGAAACCTATGAATCCAGCGAGGAGAATACCGCTACGGTGGATGAGGTTATGCACATAGTTGAGGGCCTGAGTCAGCAGGCTAATTCTTTAAAGCAGAGCTGATAGCTTGTAACAGGAGGTAAGAGCGTTGATAGAGAGTAATATCTGGGCTCTATATGTCATATCGGCGCTGCTGAACGCTTTCTTTTTGCTAAAGGCATACAGGCGTGAGTCACGGATCGCCAGGAAGCTGGGCATAGCAATGCTCATGAATTTCCTGATGATCCTGTTCTACACGCTTAACGTGGTGCTCGACGCACCCCTGATCCAGTCTTTGGGGTGCTCGATCGCCTTCATTTTTCTTGACCTGATGCTGTATTTTTATCTGGAATACGTCATCTCCTATGTAGGATGGGAGTTCCGTTTTCCGCAGTGGATCAGGGTCGCAGTGCTGGCATATCTGATCATCGATTCGGTGTTTATGCTGGTCAATCCGTTTACGGGCATTGCCCTTTCCTATCATCGTGTCGCCTTCGGTGACGGAAGCATTCTGACCTATGAAGCGCACCTTCTGTTCTATGCGCATATGGTCTTTAATGTGCTCCTGATCCTCGGTACGATCATCCTGCTTCTTCGTAAGCGCAGGGAAACTCCCAAGGCCTATCTGAATCGTTATTACGGACCAATCATCAGTATGATCCTTGCACTGGTGTTCTATGTGTCCTATCTTTTCGGCCTGTTCCCGATGCACATGGATCTGACACCGATCCTCTATGTGGTCGTAGGACTGATGCTGTATTTTTACAACTTCAACTATCTGCGAAGCGCAACCCTTTCTATCACGCGTAATATGATATTTGAGCACCTGGAGGACCCCATCGTTCTTTTCGATTATGAAGGAATGCTGGTGGACCACAGCGTGATCCTGGAGAATATGCTTCCGGACCAGAAGCTGGAAAACGGTAAGCTTACTATTGATGAGTTCGCCTCGGAGCAGAGCTTTCCCGGACTGAACGGAACGGACTTTGATCAGGAGTTTGACTGGACCTATCAGGTAGGCGGCAAGGAAAAAATACTCGAGTGCCGTTTTTCCTGTATGAAGGATGAGGTGGGCAGACTGATCGGAAAGCTTTTCGTTTTCCATGATGTTACCACTCACAGACAGACTTACTTTGAACTGGAGAAGTCCCTGCAGTTTGATTCGGTCACTGGATTCTTTAATAAGCAGAGCTTCTACAATCAGATGCCCCAGTGGGATGATGACGAATACTGGCCCACTTCCATTGTTGTCTGCAACGTCGACGGCATGCGCGGCATTAACGAGGCTTACGGTACGGAGTACGGCGATGGCGTAATGAAGCAGATCGCCCGATACATCCGCAGGCGTGCGGGAGAGAATTCCTTCTGTGCCAAGCTGGACAACGGCGATATCGTGATCGTGCTGGAGCGGACCTCCGATGCGGATGCCAGCGAGATCATGGACAATATCAGGGAAGAGATACTGGATTTTTACGATCAGATGCCGGTATCCCTGGAATACGGTATTTCAACCAAAGACAACAGCGAGTCCTCCATGGAAAAGCTTCTGCAGGATGCGCGTAACAGTATGCAGAACAAGAAGATGCTGAAGGAAAAATCAGCCTCCAGCTCTCTTGTCAACTCCCTTAAGCAAACTCTTGCCGAGAGCGATTTCCAAACCGAGGAACATGTGGAGAGGACCCGGAAGATGGCCGCCAGACTGGGCCGCGAAATGGGACTTTCCGACGCCATTATCGGACGGCTGGAGCTGCTTGCGGCGCTGCATGATATCGGTAAGGTTGCGATCCCGCAGGATATCATTAAGAAAAAGGGCAAGCTGACGGCGGAAGAGAGAAATGTCATTGAGCAGCATACGGTTAAGGGTTACAGGATCGCGAAGAGCTCACCCGAACTTGCCGAGATCGCAGACGGAATCCTCTGTCACCATGAAAAATGGGACGGAACAGGCTATCCCAACGGACTGAAGGGAGAGGAAATCCCGCTGATCGCCAGAGTCATTGCCGCTGTCGATTCCCACGACGTTATGGTCAACGACAGACCCTATCACAAGGGTATGCCTGAGGCAGATGCCATCGCCGAGCTGAGAAGATGCTCCGGCAGTCAGTTTGATCCCCATGTGGTTGAGGTATTTACCAGGCTGCTGGAAAGAGAAGAGCTTCCCGCATCCCTGGAGGCAGACAGTAAAAAGGCTGAACACGAGAGTGAAACGGCTGAGGAGAACAGAGAGGCGGTACTGTCCGATCATGAGATCGATATCAGACGTCTCTTGGCAGAATAATTATGAGAGAGATGAAATTCAAAATGGAGCGGCCGGGTCTGCTGGAAGAAGGCCAGCGGGTCACCGTGACGGAGGGAGAGCTTCCCAACAGTTATTATTACACCATCGATCCGTCCCTTGCCATGTCGGGCAATATCGAGTTTCGTGACAGGCTTGAGGCCAAAGAAGGAACAGTGGTGGGGATCGAGGAGAACCACAGAGGGTTCTATGTAACGGTCAGTTTTTTGGATTGAAAGGTTTAAGGAGGAGAGACATGAAAGTGATCAGTACGGAAAAAGCACCCGCGGCCATCGGGCCTTATTCCCAGGGTATCGTTGCGGGAGATTTTTTCTATGCATCGGGACAGATCGCCATTATTCCGGAAACAGGTGAGATCGCCGAGGCTACCATCGAGGCACAGACCGAGCAGGTAATGAAAAATATCGGCGAGCTTTTAAAGGCTGCCGGAGCGGACTATACCAAAGTGGTGAAGACCGGATGTTTTCTGGCGGATATGGGAGATTTCGGGGCCTTTAACGAGATCTATGGGAAATACTTTTCCGAGCACAAGCCTGCCAGAAGCTGCGTTGCGGTAAAAACTCTGCCCAAAAATGTTCTTTGTGAGGTTGAGGTAGTGGCTTATCTGGGAAATGACTGATAGGCTGAGAAATACTTACAGAAGTTCGTAAGAGATGTTCATATGATCAAAAGCTTTTTGGATCGCCTGGTCCCACAGGCGGTCCATACTTTTATCCGGGGTAAAGGTACGGTAGGAGATCCCGGTCATGGCGCTTAAGGAATCGTTCTCAATGCGGAAAGTAAGCACAAGCGAACTTATCATATCGGGATCGCCGGTAAAGCCCGGATTACGGACAAGGCTCTGCATATAGGAATCGGAGGCCTTCAGGGTTATCCTGCCGCGAAGGGGATCGGACAGGGAAGGCAGAGAGGCTTCCAGCACAGGTCGTATTTTTCCGTAAGGAATACTGGAACCGCTGGCAGGCAGCTGTTCCAGGGTTAGCGCATATTCTCCGATCAGGGAAGCTTCTAACAGAAGAAAGGCATCAAAGGTGTCTTTCTCGAAGAGAAGTGCGTTTATGTCACGGATGTGTTGAAACTTAAGTGCGATCATACAAACATTATTATATAATCTCCATTTTTTTGCAATCCCCTCTTTTCAAAGCTTTAAATTCATGCTATATTACATAGTAATAAAAACTACATGTTGAAACATGGAAAACTTTTGAGGTGGATATGAAGTACAAAATTGTCATGGACAGCTGCGGTGAGCTGCCCGAAGAGCAGAAAAACGATCCCCATTTTGAACTTGTCCCGCTTGAGCTTCAGGTGGGTGACTATAGAACCTGGGATGATGAGAGTTTTGATCAGGCTGACTTTCTTCGAAGGGTGGCAGAATCCGAAACCGTGGCTAAATCGGCCTGCCCTTCACCGGAGAGGTATATGAGGGCGTATGATACGCCGGAAGAGACGGAGATTTATGTAGTTACGCTCTCTGCACCCCTGAGCGGCAGCTACAACAGCGCCGAACTGGCTAAGAGCATGTATCTGGAGGATCATCCGGATAAGAAGATCCATGTATTTAATTCCTGCTCTGCCTCCTGCGGTGAGACCCAGATCGCTTTTCAGATCAGGGATATGGCAGAGGCGGGAGCTTCCTTCGATGAGATCGTCGAGAAGGTGGGCAGATTCCGGGATGAAATGACAACGTACTTTGTTTTGGATGACCTGGATCCCCTTCGCAAAAACGGACGCCTTACGGGACTGAAATCCCTCGTTGCAAGTACGCTTTCCATCAAGCCCATCTTAAGCTCCACACCCATCGGCGAGATCCGTCAGCTGGGACAGGCAGTGGGTATAAAGAAATCACTTGCCAAGATGGTAAGCTTTATCCAAAAAGAAAAGCCGGACGCAGATAAGCGTCCCGCCATGATAACCCATTGTAATGCTCCCGAGAGAGCCGAGCTGGTTAAGCAGCTTTGTGAGAGCGTTCTGGGATGCAAGGTTGTCCTGATCCAGAACATGGCCGGTGTGAGCACCCTCTACGCTGCGGCCGGCGGGATCATCGTAACGATCTGATATTTAACCGAACAATTGATGAAGTAAGGGATAGGAAAAGCATTCTCCGTTGGATAAGAGGATGCTTTTTTTGTTTTCCTCTTTGATATGAAAAGTATTAAAGCAGATGTTTTTGATCTTGATCAGAAACTCGGGATAACTACCCACTGCCTTGGCTACATCGTTCATATTGCCGGAAAGCTCGATGACGCGGTCATCGGTGAGATGATAGGCAAGCTTGCGCGCTGATTCATCGATGACAATGTACAGGATCTCATCCTTGGGAACGTAGTGGGTATCCAGTTCGCAGCGGAGCTCGATCAGAGTATTCTGCCTGCGCTTTTCCTCAACCTGCTGATAAACGTCGCGAAGCAGCTTTTGGAGAGGAGCCGTCAGGATCGGCTTGTCGATGGAATAGACACCGGCGATAGCCGTTTCATAGGAAAAAGGCTCGTCCTCGGCCTTGCAGATGGCACAGACGCCGGGGGCATTCATCTCTTTGAGTTTATCCACGATGTCAAGGGAGTGCTGCGGATCGTGATCGAAATCCAGGAGAAAAAGATCGAATTTCATGCAGGCGAGAAGAAAAGAGGCTTCGTCGCCGAAGGTAGAAACATAGAGAGTGCCTATGTCGGATGCGAGCGCGGTGTTGGCTCTGTCCAGAAGCCGTTCCGCCTGTTTTCTGTCAGCCACATTATCGGCTATGATAGCGACATACATAAGCAGCCCTCTACATATAGGTGATGGTGATGGGAAGCCGGCTGATCATATATACGGCAATGATCTGGATGATCAGGATCAGCGGCATACCGACCACAAAATACCAGTGTCTTGTTTTGTGATGAAAGACATACATACCGATCAGACTTCCGAGGCTGCCACCGAAGATCGCGAACAAAAAGAGGGTAGCCTCGGGAATCCGCCATGCTTTTTTCCTGGCCTTGCTCTTGTCGATCCCCATCAGCGAAAAGCCGATGAGGTTCATGACAAGAACGTAAGCCAGTGCAAAAACTATCAAACTCATGATTCTTTCAGACTTGCAAGCTTCATGGCACGTACTTTGGTGGAAAGACCGAAGAGGTTGATGAAGCCTTCTGCATCATGGTGATCATACAGATCGCCGGTGGTAAAGCTTGCGATGCTCTCATTGTACAGGGAATAGGGAGAGGTGGTGCCTGCTTTGATGATGTTGCCCTTGTAAAGCTTGAACTTCACCTCGCCGGTCACATACTTCTGGGTAGACTCGATGAAAGCCTGAACTGCCTCGCGGAGAGGAGAGAACCACTTGCCTTCATATACGATCTGGGCAAAGAGGTTACCCATCTCTTCTTTGGTGCGATAGGTATCGCGGTCAAGGATCAGCTCTTCAAGCTGCTGATGAGCCTCGTAAAGGATGGTTCCGCCGGGAGTCTCATAAACGCCGCGGCTCTTCATGCCAACTACGCGGTTCTCAACGATGTCGACGATACCGATGCCGTGCTTGCCGCCAAGCTCGTTGAGCTTACGGATGATATCGGAAACCTTCATAGCCTGTCCGTTGATGCTCTTGGGAACACCCTTCTCAAAGGTAAGGGTTACATACTCGCCTTCCTCGGGAGCCTTCTCGGGTGTGGTGCCGAGAACCAGGAGGTGATCGAAATTGGGCTCGTTTGCAGGATCCTCCAGCTCCAGACCTTCATGGCTGATGTGCCAGAGATTGCGGTCACGGCTGTAGGAATGGGATGCGTCGAAGGGAAGATCGATGCCGTGCTGCTTGCAATATTCGATCTCTTCCTCACGGGAGTTCATCGTCCACTTATCGGATCTCCAGGCAGCGATGATCTTCAGATCGGGAGCCAGAGCCTTGATACCCAGCTCAAAACGGATCTGGTCATTACCCTTACCGGTAGCACCGTGGCAGATTGCGGTAGCACCTTCCTTGCGTGCAATCTCAACCAGCCTCTTGGCAATGGCGGGACGTGCCATAGAGGTACCGAGCAGGTACTTATTCTCGTATACGGCATGTGCCTGTACGCAGGGAACGATGTACTCATCGCAGAACTCGTCGGTAATATCTTCGATATAAAGCTTCTCGGCGCCGGAAAGCTTAGCTCTTTCCTCAAGGCCGTCCAGCTCGTTACCCTGTCCGCAGTCAACGCAGACACAGATCACCTCATAATCGTAATTCTCCTTCAGCCAGGGAATGATGGCTGTGGTATCCAGTCCGCCTGAATAGGCAAGTACTACTTTTTCTTTCATGGTGTTTCCTCCTGCACTTTTGAAAATAGGTAAAAAAGATTCAAAACAAATATACACCAGCCCGTGGGCTTTTGCAAGCATAAATTTGTGCATAAATTGATGAATAAAACGAAAATATGTGCATAAAACCAAAAAATTGTTGCATAAAACGCATAATTGATGTATGATTATGCAATCGTAACTGGCCCTTGAATTACCCGATGCTTTCATATATTATGGTGAAAGGGCTGTGAATACACAGGCGATATACAGGAGGACTTATCATGATCAAAGCAGGTATCATCGGATCCACGGGTTATGCGGGATCGGAGCTTGTAAGACTTTTGCTGGGACACAGGGAAACTGAGATCGTATGGTACGGTTCCAGAAGTTATATAGATGAGAAATATGCATCGGTATACGGTAACATGTTCAAGCTTGTGGAGGATGTTTGCAGGGACGACAATCTGGAGCAGCTCTCTAAGGAAGCGGACGTGATCTTTACCGCGACGCCCCAGGGTTTTCTGGCGTCTGTGCTGACAGACTCCATTCTGGATAACTGCAAGGTGATCGATCTTTCGGCGGATTTCAGGATCCGTGATATTTCGGTATATGAATCCTGGTACGGTATTGAGCACAAGTCGCCTCAGTATATGAAGGAAGCGGTTTACGGATTGTGCGAGCTTTACAGGGAGCAGATCAGGGGGACCCGTCTTCTGGCCAACCCCGGCTGTTATACCACCTGTTCCATCCTGACCACCTATCCTTTGGTAAAGGCGGGCATCATCGATCCCGCGACCCTCATCGTGGATGCCAAGAGCGGGACCAGCGGAGCCGGAAGAGGCGCAAAGGTTCCCAATCTTTTCTGCGAGGTGAACGAGAACATCAAAGCGTACGGTGTGGCAACTCACAGACATACGCCGGAGATCGAGCAGGAGCTTTCCGTTGCGGCAGGCAAGGATATCAGGATCAGCTTCACGCCCCATCTGGTTCCCATGAACCGGGGCATTCTGGTTACTGCCTACGCAGATCTTGTTAAGAAGGCTGACGGAAGTCTTCCCACGCAGGGGGAGATCCGCAGTGCATACGAAGCCTGCTATAAGGACGAGTATTTTATCCGTCTTCTGGAGAAAAATGTCTGCCCCGAAACCAAATGGGTAGAGGGCAGCAACTTTGTGGATATGAATTTCAAGATCGATGAGCGGGTGGGCCGCGTGATCATGATGGGAGCCCTTGACAATATTGTAAAGGGGGCAGCCGGTCAGGCCGTTCAGAACATGAACCTGATGTTCGGAATTGAGGAGACGGAAGGATTGAAGCTTGTTCCCTCCTTCCCGTAAGATAAAGAGGTACAGCATGAGTTTGCAGGATATAACGATACGTTCCATGGTAATAGAGGATTATCCGGGGATCCATGAGCTTTGGATGTCGATCAAGGGTTTTGCGATCCGCAGCATCGATGATTCCGAAGCCGGGGTGGATACTTTTATCAAAAGAAATCCCGGGATCAGCGTGGTGGCGGAAAATGCGCAGGGCAGGATCGTCGGCGCCATTCTCTGCGGACATGACGGCAGAAGAGGCTGTCTGTATCATGTGTGCGTGCATCCGGATTACCGGTTGCAGGGGATCGGCAGAGCAATGGTCGTACATTGCATGCAGAAGCTTAAAGAAGAGGGGATCAACAAGGTTTCTCTGATCGCTTTTACCCGGAATGATATCGGGAATGCCTTCTGGAAAGAGATCGGCTGGACGAAAAGAGAAGACCTGAACTACTATGACTTTACGCTTAACGAAGCAAACATCGTAAGGTTTAATCAATAAGAAAGAAGGGTGAAAAATGAACGACAAGGACATGAACAAGATCATGGAAAAAGCGGCGGTCCTCATTGAGGCGCTGCCCTATATCCAGAAATTCAACAGAAGGATCATCGTGGTTAAATACGGCGGATCAGCCATGGCTAACCCGGAGCTGCAAAGAAGCGTGATCCAGGATGTGACCCTGCTTAAGCTGGTAGGCTTTAAGCCCATCATCGTTCACGGCGGCGGTAAGGAGATCAGCAACTGGGTGGAGAAGGTCGGTATGGAGCCTAAGTTCATCAACGGCCTGAGAGTAACGGATGCGGATACCATGGAGATCGCCGAGATGGTACTCTCCAAGGTCAACAAGAGACTGGTCACCATGGTGGAAGAGCTGGGTGTCCGCGCCATCGGTATCAGCGGTAAGGACGGCGACCTGCTGAGGGTGGACAAGAAGCTCTCCGACGGCAAGGATATCGGTTATGTGGGCGATGTGAAAAAGGTGGATCCGAAGATCCTGTTCGATCTTCTTGAGAAGGACTTTCTTCCCATTGTGGCACCCATCGGTCTGGGAGATGATTTTGCCTCCTATAACATCAATGCCGATGATGCTGCCTGCGCCATTGCAAAGGCAGTCGGTGCGGAGAAGCTGGCATTTTTGACGGATATCGAGGGACTGTATCGGGATATCAACGATAAGGACAGCTTTATTTCGAGACTGTCGGCGGATCAGGCAGATGAGCTGATCGACGGCGGACTGATCGGAGGCGGCATGCTGCCGAAGTTGGCCGGATGCATCGAGGCGGTCAGAAGCGGCGTGGGAAAAGTGCATATTTTGGACGGAAGGGTGGCACACTGCCTGCTGCTTGAGATCTTTACGGACGAAGGGATCGGAACTGCCATCGTCGGCAGCGACGAAGAATTATAAGAGAGGATAAAACTATGAAAGAATATATCGATCGGGCCGAAAGTGCCCTGCTTCACGTTTACAACAGGTATCAGGTGGTCTTCGATCATGGTAATGGTGTCCGCATGTATGATACCGACGGCAAGGAGTATCTGGACTTTTGCGCAGGTATTGCAGTAAATGCCCTGGGATACGGGGATGCCGAGCTGGAAAAAGAGCTGATCGAGGCATTGAGCGATCAGGTCCGTAAGGTATGCCATACTTCTAACTATTATTACAATCTGCCTGCCATCGAGGCATCCGAGAAACTGACCAAAGCTTCGGGACTGGATCGTGTATTCTTTACCAACAGCGGTGCCGAGGCAGTGGAAGGATTGATCAAAACGGCACGCAAGTATGCCTTCCTCAAAGACGGCAGCACGGACCATGAGATCATCGCCATGGAGCATTCCTTCCACGGAAGGACCATGGGAGCACTTTCGGTGACCGGAAATCCGCATTACCGCGAGGCCTTCGAGCCCATGATCGGCAACATTAAGTTCGCAAAGATGAACGATATCGAGAGCGTTAAGGCTCTTGTAAATGATAAGACCTGTGCGATCCTTCTTGAAACGGTGCAGGGAGAAGGCGGGATCTATCCTGCGGAGGAAAGCTTCCTGAAGGAGCTTCGCAGCATCTGTGATGAAAAAGACATCCTTCTGATGTTTGACGAGATCCAGTGCGGAATGGGCAGGAGCGGTTATCTGTTTGCATGGCAGAGGTTTGGTATCAGGCCTGATGTGATGGCAACGGCCAAGGCACTTGGCTGTGGCATTCCCGTAGGCGCCTTCCTGATGACCCAGAAGGTAGCGGATGCTTCCCTTGTGGCGGGAGACCACGGCACGACCTACGGCGGCAACCCGCTTGCCTGCCGTGCGGTATCCACAGTGCTGGATCTGTTTGAGAAAAGAGATCTTCTTTCCCATGTCCGTGAGGTTGGGGCATATCTTGAGAAGAAACTCGATGAGTTAGCAATCGCTAACAAAAATATTGTTGAGCGCAGGGGCGTTGGTCTGATGCAGGGACTGGAGTTTTCCGTGCCCGTAGGAGATATCCTTAAGAAGTGTCTGGATAACGGACTGATCCTGATCAACGCCGGTCCCAATATCATCCGTTTTGTTCCGCCTCTCGTGATCACCGAGAAGGATGTGGATGATATGATCTCGATCCTGGAGGCATCTCTTTCATGAGAAAACAGTTATATTCCATCTTTTTTGTGCTGCTGATGCTGGTGGCTGTATGGGGATTCGGTCTTTACAGACTCACGGAGCAGCCGGCCCGGGAGACTTCCGTGGATGAGGAGCTGCAGGCTGTGACCGAAGAGAATAAAACCCCTGTGTCCTTAGGAAAGACCACATTGCGGTTGTGGTATACGGATGAGGGCATGGAGGATTATCTGCAGCGACAGGCACAGAAATACAATGCACAGCATGAAGACATCAGGCTTTTGCCGATCAAGGTAGCACAGACTAACTATTTGGAGCATATTTACGAGGCGTCTGTTGAGGGAGAGGATTGTCCCGACCTGTATCTTACGACGAACGATACGCTGGAAAAGGCATATCTTTCCGGTATCGCTTCGGAGACGGGAAGAGAGGATGAGATCAGAGCATCCTTTCCCGAGGTGGCGCAAAATGCCGTGACTTATCACGGCAGAACGGTGGCGTTTCCTCTTTACTATGAGACGGCACTGTTTTTCTATAACAAGACATATCTGGAGCAGATGGCCAAGATGCACAACGAGGCCCTGCAGGACACCCTTGAGGCGGAAGCCGCCATGGCTGAGACCGAGGCAATGCTGGAGGCGGGACTGGATCCTGAGGAGCAGGCAGCCGCTCAGGAGAGTGAAACGCCGGAGGCGGAGGAAGTTACGGCGGATGATCTGGTGCCGGGCAGCTTTGAAGATATCCTGAACCTGGCGAATGATTATGATGCGCCGGAGGGAATGGAAGGCATCCTGAAATGGGATGTGACCGACGTTTTTTACAACTATTTTTTTGCAGGCAAATACATTCAGCTGGGGGGAGAAATGGGAGACGATCCCTCGATCCTGGATCTGCAGAATCCGAATTCCGTAGCCTGTATGGAGGTGTATCAGGCCCTTAAGCCCTTCTTTTCCATCGAGGCCAAGGACTCGGATTATGATACGATCCTGCAGGAGTTCATAGACGGTAAGATCCTTTTTACCATCGCTACGACAGATGCCATAGCAAAGCTGGATCAGGCCAAAGCCGACGGAAGCTTTCAGGGGGAATACGGACTGTGCCTTTTGCCTGACCTGTCCTCCGCTCTGGGTTCGAGAGGACTTTCGGTAACCCAGGTTGTGGCAGTCAACGGATTTAGTGATCATGCGGATCTGGCGGCGGATGCGGCAGCCTTTTTGTCCATGGAGGCAGGGGAGGATATGTACAATGCCACCTCCCATTATCCGGCAAATACGGCAGCCTCCGGAGAAGATGAAACAGCAAAGACCTGTTTTGAGGCATATGAGAAGAGTGTTTCCCTGCCCAAGATCATGGAGGCCAGCAATTTCTGGATGCAGCTTGAGATCACAATGACGGGAATCTGGGAAGGAGACGAGGCAAACGAGGCTATGGAAAAGCTTCAGGGGCAGATGTCTTCCCAGTTGGCGAAAAAAGGCTAAATCGCAAAATACTTCTTGCTAAGGCCGTTTATTTGGCATAAAATGAAACTGCGGCTGACACAGGATCCTTTCATGAAAAGGAGCGTGTGTCTATGAGATCAAAACAGTTTTCAATCCTCTCGGTTTTTGCGGGAGTTCTTTTTCCTGTTATCTTTGTATTATGCAGCTGCGGACAAGCGGATAACTACTATTACGAAGAAGTGCAGGAAAAGAGCATTTCTGAGGAAGAGAAATATTCCGGTGGTGAGACGGAGAGCTTTGAAGATCCTTCGGGATCGTCAAATGCCGGTAAGAGCAGCGAGCCGGAGAGTATTTGTGTACAGGTCTGCGGCGCGGTCAACAGGCCGGGCGTGTATGAGCTTTCTGCAGGTGCCAGAGTTTATGAGGCAATAGAGCAGGGCGGAGGCCTATCGCAGGATGCGGCCATTGAGGCGGTGAATCAGGCCGGTGTGCTGGAAGACGGACAGATGATCCTGGTGCCCACTGTGGATGAGTGGCAAACGGATAAAGGATCTGTCGAAGCGCAGGGGAATCCTGCGGATCCGCAGGATGACAGAGTGAACATCAATACGGCGGATGCAACGCTTTTGCAGACGATCCCCGGGATCGGTGAGACCAGAGCGCAGAGCATCATCGCCTATCGGCAGGAACACGGGGATTTCTCCGCTATAGAGGATATTAAGAAGGTGTCCGGGATCAAGGACGGACTGTTTCAGAAGATAAAGGACAAGATACGGGTATAAAGCATGGCAATCAAGGTATTGATCGTAGATGATGAAAAGCTGATCGTGAAGGGCATTCGTTTTTCCCTGGAGCAGGACGGTATGGAAGTCGACCAGGCATTTGACGGGGAGGAAGCCGTTGCGAAGGCAAGAGAAAAGGAATTCGATATCATCCTGCTGGATGTGATGCTGCCGAAGCTGACAGGCTTCGAGGCACTGCAGCAGATCAGGGAGTTTTCTTCGGTGCCGGTTATGATGCTGACTGCCAAAGGTGAGGATATGGACAAGATCCTGGGCCTTGAGTACGGCGCGGACGACTATATCACCAAGCCTTTCAATATTCTTGAGGTTAAGGCCAGGATCAAAGCCATCGTTCGCAGAACCCATACCGGAGAGAAGATCCCTCAGAATCGCAGCAGACAGATCGTTTCCGATGAGATGGTGATCGAACAGGATAACAGAAGGGTTACCATTGCGGGCAAAGAGATCCGCCTGACGGCCAAGGAATTCGATGTCCTTGAGCTTTTGGCAACGCATCCCAATCAGGTTTACAGCAGGGAGAAGCTTCTGACCATGGTTTGGGGAGCGGATTATCCCGGTGACGTTCGTACCGTTGATGTGCATATCAGAAGACTGCGGGAGAAGGTGGAGGTCAACTCCAGCGAGCCCAGATACGTACATACCAAGTGGGGTATGGGTTACTTTTTTAAGGGATGAAAACAAAGCTTTCACAGCGGCTGTCCAGGCTGCATATTCTGCGATCCCTGAAGGTTCGCATTTTTATCATCATATTGCTGGTGGGATTCATTCCCACCGTTCTTCTTCGTGCAACGATCCTGCGTACTTATATGAACCGTGCGGTGAATGTCAGGATCAATGACATTCAGAATCAGTGTAAGGTGATCGCAAACCATCTGCTCACATATAACTATCTGACCGACAACTCTTCACAGATCATCAATGCCGAGCTGGGAATGCTGTCGGATCTCTACGACGGAAGAGTCATCATCATTGATCAAAGCTGTAATATCATCAAAGATACCTACGGGATCAGTGAGGGTAAGACCATGATCTCCGAGGAGGTTATGCGCTGTCTGAAGGGTGAGGTCACTTCCCACTACGATGCGGAGAACCTCTATATCGAGATCACAACGCCTATCGTGGATACGACCCTCAAGCAGGATTCCGAGCTGTACGATGATGAGGATCAGCAAACCCAGGTCATCAAGGGTGTTATGCTCACCAGCGTTTCCGCTGACAATATCCAGACGAATCTTGAGCTTTTGAAATCCCGTGCCATGGTCATGCAGACCCTGGCGGCGATCCTTCTGATCGCCATTGCATGGGTGCTTTCCCAGATCCTGGTGCGTCCCTTTGACAGAGTCACCACGGCTATCAGCGGGATCAAGGACGGTTTCCAGACGGAGCAGATCTCCGTTCCTGACTATATCGAGACAGAACATATCGTGGCGGCCTTTAATGATCTGCTGGGTCGGATGAAGGTGGTGGATGAGTCCAGGCAGGAGTTTGTTTCCAACGTGTCTCATGAGCTGAAGACGCCCATCACCTCCATGAAGGTGCTGGCGGATTCACTTTTGCAGCAGGAGGATGTTCCCGTCGAACTCTACAAGGAGTTCATGGTGGATATCGCCGACGAGATCGACAGAGAGAACAAGATCATCACGGATCTGCTGGCTCTTGTAAAGATGGATAAAAGAGCTTCGGATCTGAACATTGAAAGCATTCTGCTCAACGAGCTTTTGGAGCGTCTGCTAAAAAGACTCCGTCCCATCGCAAAGCAGAGAAACATCGACGTTTTATTCGAGAGTGTCAGAGAGGTGTGGCTTGAAGCGGACGAGGTGAAACTTTCCCTCGCCCTGTCCAACTTCATTGAAAACGCCATCAAATACAATGTGGAATACGGCTATGTGAAAGTGATCTGTGATGCAGATCACCAGTTTGCCCTAATCACGGTGGAGGATAACGGTATCGGTATCCCCGAGGAAGATCAAGAGCACATCTTCGAGCGTTTTTACCGGGTGGACAAATCCCATTCCACCGAGATCGGCGGGAATGGTCTGGGCCTTGCCATAGCCAGAAGTGCTGTCCTGATGCACAGAGGCTCCGTGCAGCTTGAGAGCCAGGAGGGCAAAGGGACCAAATTCTTTATCAAGATACCGCTGATCTATCTGCGCAGTCAGGAGGGCAAGTGATATGAAAAGAAAATCGATGATCCTCATGACGATCCTTGTGCTGTGTCTTCTGGTGCTTGCAGGCTGCGGCAGCCAGCAGGAACCGGAGGCGGATAATGTGTACCGGGTTTATATGGTCAATAAGGAGGAAACCAAGGTTTCCTACTATGAGGTTTCCACAGATGTCAAGAAGCAGACACCCATCCTGCAGATCCTTCTTGAAAAACTTGCCGAGCAGCCCAGGGACACCTATTATCGGGCGGCCATCCCCGAAGGGATCACACATCCCGGTTTGACGGTGTCGGATGAGACAGTATACCTGGATTTCGGAGAGGACTATTATAACTATTCCACCAGCGGTGAGATCCTGTCCCGCGCAGCCATTGTCAGAACCCTGACCCAGGTGCCCGGCATTACCTACTGCGTATTTCAGATCAACGGAAATGCACTCACCAGTGTGACGGGAGTTCCTGTGGGGATCATGCGTGCGGATCAGTTTATTGACAACAGCGGTAACGAGATCAATACGGAGGAAAAAGTTACCCTTACCTTATATTTTGCCACCGAGGATGGGGATGCACTGATCTCCGTGGATCGGGATATCGTCTATTCAAGTAATATTCCCATAGAAAAGCTGGTGGTGGAGCAGCTGGTGGCCGGCGTTACCGAGGAGGAATCGGCAGCGGGTGCCAATCCCGTCATCAACGGGGATACAAGGATCCTTTCCGTTACGGAAAAGGACGGTATCTGCTACGTGAACCTGGATACGGGCTTCCTGGCCCAGACGCTGGATGTGACGCCCGAGGTGGCACTTTATTCCATCGTGAATTCCCTGGTGGAGCTTTCTTCTGTGAACAGAGTACAGATCTCGGTAAACGGAGAGACCCAGATTCTGTTCAGGGAAAAGTTCTCCCTGGATGAACAATATGACCGAAGCCTGGAACTGATCCGAAGGAATGCGCAGCCGGCTTCGGTCCAGACGCAGTAAAAGGGGGCGGTATATGGAATGCGGACAGGCAGGCCTCTGTGCCTGATCTCTGCGATCTTTTTTCTGCTGATCCTGCTATGGAACGCTCTTCCCAAGCCGGATCCGCCCGATCCCGTTTCTGACGGACAGCAGGTTTGCCTGCGGGGGCTTCTGCAAAAAAGAGAACGCAAAAACGGGCATCTGATCTATCATCTCAAGGATGTGTCTTTTTCTATCATGGACGGTCATCAGGCCGTCTTGCCGGTCGGTTCCGACCGGTTTGATCCACTGAACAATGCTGAAAACAAAAGAGGAAAAGTGATCTGCTACATGAGCGATCCGGAAGATGCTTCACCTATTGGGAGCCGCATGGAGGTTTCCGGCAGGGTAAGGCTTTTTTCGCATGCGGAAAATGAAGGGCAGTTTGATGAAAGCGGCTATTACTGCGGGATGGGTTACTGTTTCAGGTTGATGGACAGCCGGGTGCGTTTCTGCAGAGGAAATACCCGTGGCCTTTGGGAGAGGATGGCGCGGATCAGGGAGGACTGTGCATCCTATTACGGGCGGGTCCTCGGAAAAGAAAAGGGGAGCGTTCTGGCGGCGATGATCCTGGGACAGAGATCTCAGATGGATGCGGATATCAAAGAGCTTTACCGTCAAAACGGGATCGCTCATATCCTGGCGATCTCCGGCCTGCATATTTCGCTGCTGGGACTGGGGCTTTACAGGCTGCTTAGAAGAAGCGGACTTCCTATAGGGCTATGCTTTGCCGCCGGTTGCGTATTGCTTATTTTTTACGGACTGCTGGTGGGATTGTCCGCATCCGTGGTCAGGGCCGGTATCATGCTGACGTTGTTTCTGCTTGCGGATCTGTGCGACCGCAGCTACGACATGCTGTCGGCAATGGCCCTTTCCGGCCTTGTCCTTCTGTGCATCCGGAAAGACTATCTGACGGATGCGGGGTTTCTGTTGTCCTTTGGTGCCGTGCTGGGGATCGGGCTGATCAGCCCGGGGATCTATGAACTGATCTGTCCCGGAAAAATGTCCGGGATCCGCTTTAAAGTTTCGTCTGCCGTCAGTGCAACGTTGGGCGTCAGTTTTGCCACCCTGCCGATACTTTTGTATTACTACTATGAGTATCCGATCTACTCCGTGGTGCTCAACCTCCTGCTGGTCCCGATGATGTCCGTTGTACTGGTAAGCGGTGTGGCGGGAGGGATCATCCGCCTGCCTTTATTGCTGTATCCCGCAGGAGTCGTGCTGAACGTATATGAGAAGGTGTGCAGACTTTGCGTCCTGCTTCCGCATCATACCCTGATCACGGGACGACCCGGCAGAGGAAGGATCCTTTTGTACTATGGCCTTCTTGCAAGCTATATCCTGGTGGGAAAGAAGATAAGGAGCAGGCGGGAGGAAAAGCTTTTCGGGTTGAAAAGGGAAAATGTCGCAAGAGCGGCACAGGCAGCGGGATTTATCCTTGCTCTCATTCTCATACTCATACCCAAAAGACCTGTGGAATGTGTGGATATGCTTTCCGTCGGCCAGGGAGATTGTGTTGTGATCCGGGATGCGGAAGGGCACGTGATCATCAGTGACGCCGGCAGCAGCGATGTATCCCGGGCAGGGCGCTACCGGCTGATCCCCTATCTGAAATACAACGGGATCGGAAAAGTGGACGGCGTTTACCTTTCCCATCCTCACGCCGATCACTATTCCGCACTGATGGAGCTGTATGAGCAATGCCGTCAGACCGGCATAGGGGTGGGGGATCTGTATGTTTCGCCGCTTACAGGGGAGGATGAGGCCTGTAGGATGCTTTTTGATGCAGTGAAAAAAGCGGGTGCTGAGGTGCGCGTCCTTTCCCCCGGGCAGCGGCAGCGCATCGGCAGGATCGAAACCCTGGTGCTGTATCCCGATGCTTCGGAGAGGCGAGAGGATGTAAACGACAGGTCCATGGTGATCTATGTTCGGATCGGGGAATTCGATATGCTGCTGGACGGAGATGCTACATCGCTTACGGATGAAGCTGTCCTTTCTGCCATGAAAAAAGAAGGTATCCATTCCGTTTCCTGCTTTAAGGCAGAGCATCACGGATCCGGTATGGCGAATAGTGAGCGTTTGCTAACTTTTTTACAAAGTGACATTGCACTGATCTCCTGCGGAGAGGGAAACTCCTACGGACATCCCCACAGAGAAACGCTGGACAGGATGGAAAAATACGGCATCCGCTATTATGTCACAAAGGATCTGGGACAGATCCGTGTTTTGCTGAAAAAGAACGGTTTTTCGGTACTTTCCTATAGGAATACGGGAGGGAGATTAAAGATTGCAAAATAGCCGTATTTTGATAGAATAGAACTATGGTTAATCTGAATCGGGATATCAAAGAGCATACGTTTAAAAATATCTATCTTCTGTTCGGTGAGGAGGACTATCTGCTGGCGACCTACAAGAAGAGACTGAGGGAAGCCATGGTCCGCGAAGATGACAGTATGAACTATGCTTACTTCGAGGGGAAGGAAACGCAGCCCGAAACACTGATCGAACTGGCGGAGACCATGCCCTTTCTGGCGGAGCGAAGAGTCATTGTGGTGGAAAATTCCGGATTCTTCAAAAGTTCCCAGGAGAAGCTGGCGGAGTATCTCGCCACCGTCCCCGAGACTACGGTTTTTATCTTCGTGGAGAAGGAAGTGGATAAGCGTACGGCAACTTTTAAGGCCGTCAAGCAGCATGGATATCCTGCCCAGCTGGACACCCAGAGCGAGGAGACACTGCAAAAGTGGATCCTGATGCAGGTCAAGCGGGAAGGGTCCCAGATTACCTCCGGCGCGCTTTCCCTGTTCCTGCAGTATGTGGGATCGGATATGAAGAGTATCGAAAGTGAACTGGAGAAGCTTTTTTCCTACACCATGGACAAGAAGGAGATCACGGTGGAGGATGTGACACAGGTCACCTCCCGCCGGATCGAGGATCACATCTTTGATATGATAGAGTCGGTGGCAAGGCAGCAGCAGATGAAGGCACTGGATTATTATTATGATCTGCTGTCATTGAAGGTGGCACCGATGAAGATACTGACTCTCATCAACAGACAGTTCAATCTGATGCTGCAGGCAAGACTGCTCAGGGAAAAGGGCTACGATCGAAACGCCATCGCATCGGGACTGAACTTAAAGCCTTTCATTGCAGGCAAGTACATTTCACAGTCGGAGCTTTTTTCAACGAAAAGACTGGTCAGACTTGTCGAGGAAGGGTGCGAAACGGAGGAGCAGATCAAGACGGGACGGATCACGGACAAGCTGGCGGTTGAGCTGATGCTGATCGGATACAGCAGCGTGAAGAGATAACACAGGAGGGATCATATGGAATTTGTTGTTATATGGATTGTCATTATCTTTTTCATCATGAAGTATGCCAAGAAAAATGCGGCAGATAAAAAATCCGGAGAGGCTCTGTCCAAAGCGGCTGAACAAGAGCTGCTGGGACGTATCACTTCGTCTTCGGGCAGCGGATCGGCAGCAAATCTGAAATCAGTGCATACCATGCGTTCCGATACCTACAAGGCTCCCGGCAGACCGGCTTCGGGACCTTCTGACGGCGCAAGGAAGGCGGTGGCTGCAGCGGGCAGCGCCACAGCGGCCTCTGTCGCAAAGAAAAGCTCGGCTCCGGCAACAAAGAAGGAAGGGAAATCCACCACGGAGATGCTGGCAGAAAAAGCAAAGCAGGATCAGATAGAGCATCGGAAGGAACAATACGAGCACGCGCAGTTTGAAAAGAAGTATTACAACGATTATCACTATGCCCGCCGCTATCTTCTCGGTGATCCCATCGCAGCTTCGGACAAGCTTGTTTACTGCCCTAACTGTGCGGCAGAGAACCTGATCAAGATCCATGAGAATCCCGGGAAATATAACTGCTATTTCTGCAGGGAGAAGTTACAGTAAGAGTACATTTTTTTGGACAGAGAGTATGATAGGCTGAAATCGGCTTGAAGGATACTCTCGGAAAGCGGGAGAAATGAGAGAGTTACCGAAACCTTTTGAGGTATACAGGCATTTTAAGGGCAATACATATCAGATCATCACGCTGGCCCGTGACAGCGAGAGCGACAGACAGCTGGTGGTCTATCAGGCGCTATACGGAGACTACACCGTGTATGTCAGAGAACTGGAGGATTTCCTGAGTCTGACGGATCGCAGCAAGTATCCCAAGGCAGAGCAGGAATATCGTTTTGAGCGGATCACGCCCGGGGCATCTGAGGTTGCAGCACCTGCGGAGCCTGCAGCACCGGCTCAGAAGACGGCACCTGCGGAGCCTGCAGCACCGGCTCAGAAGACGGCACCTGTGGAACCTGCAGCGCCGACCGGTGAGGACGCCCTTGATCCTGCAGTTTTGGAGTATCTGGAAGCCGAGACCTACGAACAGAGATTGAATATCCTGGCATCCGTTAAGCATCGCATTACCGATGATATGATCAACACCATGGCATTGGCATCGGATGTGGAGGTTGAACCGGGAGCTGTGGAGAGCAGATATCAGTCCCTGAAGAACTGTCTTCTGATGAAGGACAGATTTGAAAGGGTAAGGCTCAGATAAACGCAGTTTCCCGGATACCGAGGGTATTCCGAAAGGAGGCTGCCATGTCTTACGATCTGGAGAATAAGCTGGTGATCGGGATCAGCTCGAGAGCCCTGTTCGATCTGAGTGCGGAGAATGAGATCTTCGAGACGCAGGGTGTCGAGGCATATTGCGATTATCAGATCAAGCATGAACAGGATGTCTTAAAGCCCGGTCCAGGCTTTGCGCTGGTCAGGGCGCTTTTGAATCTGAACAAGCTCAAAGGGCATGAGAACAGGATCGAAGTGATCATCATGTCCCGGAACAGTGCGGATTCGTCTCTTCGCGTTTTCCATTCCATTCGGCAGTACGGACTTGATATCACAAGGGCGGTGCTTTCCGCAGGAGGGTCCCTGGCTCCGTATCTGGAGGCTTTCCATACGGATCTGTTCCTGTCTGCTTACGAGGATGACGTGCAGAGTGCCATTGACAGCGGCATCGCGGCAGGCATCATCTGCAGCGACGGGATCCACAGCTACAGTCAGGATGATATACCGCAGCAGATCAGGATCGCCTTTGACGGAGACGCGGTGCTTTTTTCGGATGAATCCGAGAAGATCTTTCAGGCAGAGGGGCTTGAGGCCTTTGAGCGTCATGAGAGAGAGAATGCGGAGAATCCTTTGCCGGAGGGACCTTTTGCCAAGTTCTTAAGACTCCTTTCCGATCTGCAGAAGGAATTCGAGGGACAGCAGGCTCCCATCCGTACGGCCCTTGTTACGGCCAGAAGTGCGCCTGCACATGAGAGAGTGATCCGTACTCTCAGAGCCTGGAATGTCAGAGTGGATGAGGCATTTTTCCTGGGTGGTGTTTCGAAAAGAGATGTTCTTGCGGCCTTCGGGGCCAATATCTTCTTCGATGACCAGTCGGTCCACACCCTGCCTGCATCTGAGGTGGTGCCGGCCGCAAGGGTGCCCTACAGGAACAGCTCGTGAGATATCGGTTTAAGGAAGAGAATATGAAGATATCGGCAGATATCGTACAGCCGCTTCTTGACTGGTACGATCAAAACAAAAGAGACCTGCCCTGGCGGGGCAGCGGCGATGCATACCGGATCTGGGTTTCGGAGATCATGCTCCAGCAGACACGGGCCGGCGCAGTGAAAGAGTATTACAGGCGTTTTCTGGATGCACTGCCGAATGTGGGAGCGCTGGCATCAGCGGATGAGACAGAGCTTCTGAAGCTCTGGGAGGGACTGGGATACTACAACCGCGTCCGGAATATGCAGAAGGCGGCGCAGGTGGTTACAGAAGAATATGAGGGCAGTTTGCCGGGAGAATATGAACTGCTTCTGAAGCTGCCGGGGATCGGAGAATACACGGCAGGAGCCATCGTCTCCATTGCTTTTGACAAGCCCTGTCCGGCAGTGGATGGGAACGTGCTCAGGATTCTGGCAAGGCTTATGGCGGATGACTCGGATATCGGAGATATGACCACGAGAAAGGCTTACAGAGAGGCACTTTGCCGGGTCATTCCGGGGGACAGGCCCGGGGATTTCAACCAGGCTCTGATGGATTTGGGGGCTATGGTCTGTCTTCCTGCGGGAGCACCCCGTTGCGAAGAGTGTCCATGGACGAAGTTCTGCAGAGCAAGGCGCAGGGGGCAGACGGACAGGTACCCCTGTAAGAAGCCGAAAGCAGCCCGCAGGATCGAGCATAAGACAGTGCTCCTGATCCGTGATCACAGGCATACGGTGATCCGTAAACGGCCGGGCAGAGGTCTTCTGGCGGGAATGTACGAGTATCCCACCCTGGATGGGTGGTTGAAAAGGAAGGAGATCCTCTCCTTTGTCGGGGAGCTTGGTTTAAGCCCGCTGAAGGTGTCGGCGGCGGGAGAGGCAGTACATATCTTTACCCATAAGGAATGGCACATGAAGGGGTATCTGGTAAGGATCGAGGATACCTTAGAGAGCAGAGAAATGAAAAACGGCGGCCTGCTGCCGCCGGGATATGAGCTGATCCTGCCGGAAGAGATCGATGATAAATATCCGCTTCCCTCAGCCTTTAAAGCCTTTCGCAGTCAGCTCGGTTGAATATGACTTATTAAGGAGTTGTCTTATGATCAGCGATACAGGAGCTTTTCCTGACCGCAGACAAAGGACAGCTCTTTGTATTTACCCAGGATCTCGCCATCGGTGTGGGCATACAGGGGCTCCTCGGTCACGATCCTGATCTTCGAGGCACGGTAGCTGTGAACACCGGGCTTGCCGTGGTGACGGCCTGCCAGGACGAAGGGCAGAACAAAGGGAACCATGGCTTTGCTCAGATTTCCCACCAGACAGATATCCAGCTTGCCGTCAGCGGGATCGGCATCCGGTGCAAAGGGGAAACCGCCTCCTTCGTGCTTCAGGTTCATGAAGGCAGCCAGAAGGAAGGTGTTAAAGTGGATTGGCTCCTCAGAATCATCCAGATACAGATCACAGCCACAGGGCTTTAAGAACAGGAACTGTTTAAGGGCGATGAAGCCGTAGATCAGCTTACCCAGCCTGAAGCGGTTAAATGCCGCTTTCAGAGGGGAGTGCTGAACCTCCTGGCAGACAGCGGCGTCGTAGCCGATGCCGGAGGATACAACAAAGCGTCTTTTTTTCGTACCATAGGAAACGGTGGCCAGATCCATGGATTTGGTGCGGATCTTGGGAGAAGTGGCTCTCAGCGCTCTCAGCGGCTTGCCGGAGATATGGAGAGACCTTGAGAAATCATTGCTGGTGCCCGAGGGCAGATAGGTCAGGGTAGTATGTTCAAGATCCTTGATCCCGTTGATACAGTTATTCAGAGTGCCGTCTCCGCCGATGAGGATCAGACGGTTTGCAACGGCGTTGTTTTCGAAGTTGCGGGGATCCGTTACCGAAGCGGTGTATTTGGTAACGTCCGAAGCATTTTTGCAAAAGTGCTCGATGTAGGTCTTCTTGGACCTGTTCATGAGAGAGCTGAGCTCCCGGGCGTTGCGGCGTCCCTTACCGGAACCGCAGTTGGGATTTATGATGATATGATACATAATTGACCTCTTTTGAAGTGTGTGTTTACACTGCACATTAATATTTGAACATATCTTACCATATTTTTTCGTGTTCGGTACAAAAAAAACACAAAAAAAGGGTATTCACCTTGCCTTCAAAAAGTGCTATAATATTCGCCGTATAGCCAAAACGGCGAACATTTCATAAGCAGGAGGATTAGAGATGTATTCATTAGAAACGGTAAAAGCAGTGGATCCCGAGATCGCAGAGGCCATCGTTGCCGAGCAGAACAGACAGAACAGCCATATTGAGCTGATCGCATCCGAGAACTGGGTTAGCAAAGCAGTTATGGCTGCAATGGGAAGTCCCCTGACCAATAAATATGCAGAAGGATATCCCGGAAAGCGCTACTACGGCGGCTGCGACTGTGTGGACGTGGTAGAAGACCTTGCCAGAGAGAGAGCCAAGAAACTGTTTGGCTGTGACTATGCCAATGTTCAGCCCCACTCCGGCGCACAGGCAAATATGGCAGTTTTCTTTGCGATCCTTCAGCCCGGTGACACCTACATGGGTATGAACCTTGACCACGGCGGACATCTTTCCCACGGTTCACCGGTGAATATGTCCGGTAAATATTTCAATTGTGTACCTTACGGTGTGAATGACGACGGTTTCATCGATTATGATGAAGTGCTCCGTATTGCAAAGGAGTGCAAGCCCAAGATGATCATTGCAGGTGCCTCCGCTTATGCACGTAAGATCGACTTCAAGAAGTTCCGTGAGATCTGTGATGAAGTCGGTGCCGTTCTGATGGTAGATATGGCTCACATTGCAGGTCTGGTAGCAGCAGGCGTTCATGAGAGCCCCATTCCTTATGCTGATGTAGTGACCACGACGACTCATAAGACACTTCGCGGTCCCAGAGGCGGTCTGATCCTGTGCAATCAGGAAGCTGCCGATAAATACAATTTCAACAAGGCTATTTTCCCCGGCATCCAGGGTGGTCCCCTGATGCATGTGATCGCAGCCAAGGCAGTCTGCCTGAAGGAAGCTCTTTCCGATGAATTCAAGGCATACGGCAGGCAGGTGGCAGACAACGCACAGGCACTTGCAAAGGGACTGATGGACAGAGGCATCAAGATCGTTTCCGGCGGAACCGATAATCATCTGATGCTGGTTGACCTGACGAACTTCAACCTGACCGGTAAGGCAGTTGAGAAACTTCTGGATCAGGCACATATCACGGCTAACAAGAACACGATCCCCAATGATCCCCAGTCACCCTTCGTGACCAGCGGTATCAGACTCGGTACCCCTGCCGTAACTTCCAGAGGCATGAACACCGAGGATATGGATAAGATCGCAGAAGCCATCGCACTTGTGATCAAGGGCGGCGAAGAGAAGGTTCCCGAGGCAGCAGCCATTGTTGAGGAGCTTACCAAGAAGTATCCCCTGATCTGATTGAAAGAATAAGTAGTTGAAGGAGCACGTTATGGTAAAAGCAGCGGTATTAGGCTACGGAACCGTGGGAAGCGGTATCGTGGAAGTGATCAAAACAAATCAGAAGCTCATCGATCAAAGAGCCGGAGAGCAGGTGGATATCAAATATATTTTGGACCTGCGTGATTTTCCGGGAGATCCCTATGAGAATCTGGTGGTTCATGATGTTCAGGTCATCCTGCAGGATCCCGAGATCCGGGTAATCGCAGAGGCTATGGGCGGCGTTGAGCCGGCGTTCACTTTTACCAAAGCGGCTCTGTCTGCGGGCAAGAGCGTATGTACCTCCAATAAGGAGCTGGTGGAAAAGCACGGCGCCGAGCTTTGCGAGCTTGCCCGTCAGAATTCCTGCAGCTATCTGTATGAAGCCAGCGTGGGCGGCGGGATCCCTATCCTGAGACCCCTGGCCACCAGTCTGACGGCAGATCATATCGATGCGGTAACGGGTATCCTGAACGGTACCACCAACTACATCCTGACCAAGATGGATGAAGAGGGTGCAGACTTTGATTCCGTTCTCAAGCAGGCCCAGGAGATGGGATATGCGGAGAGGAATCCCGAGGCTGATATCGAGGGTCATGATGCCGGACGTAAGATCGCGATCCTGGCTTCCATCATTACCGGAAAGGATGCAGATTTCGATCAGATCTATACCGAGGGTATCACAGCGATCAACCCCGAAGATTTTGCTTATGCCCATACCATGAAAAAAGCGATCCGTCTGCTTGCGATCTATCGTGAAAAGAACGGCAGCTTCTTTGCTTATGTGGCACCGGCCATGATCGGCAGAGATAATCCGCTTTACGGTGTACGCGATGTATTTAACAGCATTCTGGTACACGGAAATATGCTGGGAAATGCCATGTTCTACGGCGCAGGGGCAGGCAAGCTGCCTACTGCCAGTGCGGTTGTGGGTGATATGGTCGACTGCGTACGCAGCCTCGGCAAAACCCTTCCGGGCGGCTGGAGCACCGAGAAGCTTCCGCTGACCGATCATAAATCCAGAGCTAAGCGGTTCCTTGTACGGATCAAGGAGGAAGATGCAGCAGGTTTCCGTGAGGTATTCGGAGATTGCGAGGAGATCCGTGCTGGCATCGATGGTGAGCTGGGATTTTTGACCGCGGAAATGGATGAGAATGAATTTGAAAAGAAAGCTTCCCGGATCCGGGAATACATCAGCCGGATCAGAGTGGAAGATTAAGGTCCCGACAAAACAGGCTGGGCTGTAGTGAGGAGAGTATTATGAAAAAGGTAGTGAAGTTCGGTGGCAGTTCGCTGGCCAGTGCCCGTCAGTTCGAAAAGGTGGGCAAGATCATCCGCAGCGACAAGCACAGGGTGTATGTGGTTCCTTCGGCACCCGGAAAGAGGAATGACAAGGACACCAAAGTAACGGATATGCTTTACGGGGCTTATGCCCTGGCTAAGGAAGGCAAGGACTTTTCCAAGGAGCTTGCGGCTATCCATGACAGATATAAGGAGATCATAGACGGTCTTAAGCTTAAGGTCAGCTTGGATGAGGAATTTGAAACCATCCGTAAGAACTTTGAGGCAAAGGCGGGAGAGAATTATGCAGCCAGCCGCGGCGAGTATCTGAACGGTATCCTGATGGCCGATTATCTCGGTTATGAGTTCATCGATGCCGCCAAGGTCATTTTCTTTAAGGAAGACGGACAGTTTGACAGCAAGAAGACCCAGGAGGAGCTTTCCGCAGCATTGAAAGAAGCACCGAAGGCAGTTGTTCCCGGATTCTACGGAGCGCTTCCGGACGGAACGGTTAAGACTTTTTCCAGAGGCGGTTCCGATATCACGGGCTCCCTGGTGGCAAAAGCCTGCAAGGCAGATGTATATGAGAACTGGACGGATGTTTCCGGCTTTATGGTAGCGGATCCCCGCATCATCAAGCATCCCAAGAGCATTGAGACCATTACCTATCGCGAGCTTCGGGAGCTTGCTTACATGGGTGCAGGCGTGCTCCATGAGGAAGCTATCTTCCCGGTACGCAAGGAAGGCATCCCCATCAATATCCGCAATACCAATGCACCGGATGACGAAGGAACCTGGATCGTGGAAAGCACCTGCCAGAAATCCAAATACGTGATCACCGGTATCGCAGGTAAGAAGGGTTTTTGTGCCATCAACATTGAAAAAGACAGGATGAATTCCGAGGTGGGCTTCGGTAGAAGAGTGCTGCAGGCCTTTGAGGAGAATGAGATCTCCTTTGAGCATATGCCCTCCGGTATCGATACCATGACCGTATTCGTTCATCAGAGCGAGTTTGCGGAGAAGGAACAGAGAGTTCTGGCTGCCATTCACAAATATGCACAGCCTGATTACATCGATCTTGAGACCGATCTTGCACTGATCGCCGTAGTGGGACGGGGTATGCGAGCTACGAGAGGTACCGCGGGAAGGATCTTCTCGGCCCTGGCACATGCCAATGTCAATGTTAAGATGATCGACCAGGGATCCTCCGAGTTGAACATCATCATCGGCGTGAAAAACGAAGATTTTGAAGATGCGATCCAGGCCATCTACACCATTTTTGTAGATACCCAGATCTGAGCATTTTTACAAAAGAGAAACAGTTCCTGACAATTTAAAAACGGACCAACTATCGAAAACGATTATTGTGGAAATTGAATATACAATTAATCGTTTTCGTTCTTTTTTATAAAAAATTCAAAGAAATTTGCAAAATTGTGTTGACAAAATAGGGGCGGTGGTGTATATTCTATTCATACAAAACATTTACATAGATGAGCTTTACAAA
>JAILKJ010000080.1 GCA_024693845.1 Lachnospiraceae bacterium | reverse complement strand
CTGTGATAGATTGGTACTATAGCAAAAGAAAGGGAGGTACAAAAGTATGAAGTTTTATCGTTGTAATCATTGCGGAAATGTGATCGTGAAGATGGAGGACAAGGGGGTACCGGTATCCTGCTGCGGAGAGCTGATGCAGGAGATGGTAGCCGGTGAGTCTGACGGCGCTATGGAGAAGCATGTGCCTGTGATCGAAAGAGACGGCGCCAAGGTTAAGGTTACGGTGGGAAGCGTTGAGCATCCTATGCTGGAGGAGCATTCCATCCGCTTTATCGTGATCGAGACTAAGAACGGTTTTGCCAAGAAGGATCTGAATCCGGGGGACGCCCCCGTGGCCGAGTTTGTGCTGAGCGACGGCGATGAGCTTGTGGCTGCATATGAGTACTGCAATCTGCACGGGCTGTGGAAGGCGTAAGAAAGTAAAGATTGGTAAAAGGACCTCTCAGGAGGTCCTTTTTTCTTGGGTCTTGTGTGTGCTCTTTGGCCGGGTGTATAATGGGGGCAGCCTATGAAATGAGGTTCTTGAAGATGGAAAATATTGTTCTTGGAACTGAATTCCTGGTCATGGATCAGGGTACCAGTGAGGGTACTCAGGATAAGTATTATAGGGACGGCATATGGTACAAGGCAGACCGATTCGGCGGCGAGGGGCAGAACGAAGCCCTGATCTCAGAGCTCCTTAGTATCAGTAATCTGGATCCTGATGAGTATGTGATGTACCGGGAGATTATGATCAACGGTGAGAAAGGCTGCATGAGCCCGTCTTTTCTTACGGGGCAGGAGGAGTGTGTCTCCTTTTACAGGCTGCATCAGAATGTTAAGGGTTCGGATATTGCGACGATGTTTGAACGGATGGATTTTGATGATCAGGCTGTATATATACTGGATTTTCTGTCTCGGGAAACCGATATAAATAGAGAGGAGCTGGGGTCTTATCTTGGCAGGGTGTTCCGACTGGATTATCTGACGTTGAATGATGACAGGCACATGAACAATATATGCCTCATTTTTACGGGATCCGGATACAGATTGGCTCCGATCTTTGATAACGGGAAATCATTTTTCTGCGGAAACAAACAGTTTGATCCTGCCCTTTCACTATCCGATAATGTGAAGAAGGTGCATTTCCGGCCCTTTACGGCATCAATAGAAATGATGATCGACAGGTTTCCGGCGAAGCTGTCTTTTAAAAGGCAAAGGCTTGATGAGATGCTTTTGCAATGGGAGGATCAAAAAGCAGAGATACTTCGCATGAGAATGGACGAAGCGGTGCGGCTTGGGTTTGTCGAGTTGATATGATCTGATTTAGGGAGACGCTGGTTTGAAGAATTTCACGGTTTACTGGATGAATGAGAAAACTGCATACGTAGATCTTACAGGGGACCGTATCAGAATCGAGCGGTATGTGCTCCACCCTGTGAAGCAGATTTTTGCCAAGGACGAGATGACGGGCTATGAATTCGGCAGGGTATTGAAGAGCAGATGCTGGGATGAGGGAAGAGCTCATTTGGATCGGCACCTGGCTAACCTGGGCCTTACGGAGTATGATCCCTATAAGATCTGTGAACGCACCCATGGCGTGATGTATAACAGCAATATCTGGTTTTGCTTCGACGGAGAGGACCTGAAGGCGGAGGATGTTTTGATCAGAAGAGATAATGGCAAGAAAATAAGGGCTTCACTTTGGTGGAACTGATCGTGGTTCTGGTGATCCTGGCGATCCTGGCGGCAGCGCTTGTGCCTGCTCTGATGGGATATATCGACAGGGCCAGGGAGAAGAAGGACATCTACTATGCCAAAGCCTGTTTGGATGCGGCACAGGCCGGCTTTGCGGATGTGGATGCGGTGGGGTCATCTGTGGGCGAAGCGGTAAAGAACTGTACGGGTCAGGAACCCTACATTTTTGTGGTAGCTACGGGGAACTGTACGAAACCGACCTCCGTGACGAACGATAATAAGAGGTGAAAAAGGGGGGTGGATGATCCACCCCCTTAGTTTTTGGCTGGGTTTTGTTTACGAACTACCGCCGGATGCACATATCGATCACTTCCCGGCTCTCGGGCCAGGTGGGGTGAGCGATGGGGAAGACGTGATGCATGATGCGGTCTTCCGCGGAATTGAATTCTTTGTAGGAAACGGGCACCTTCAGGGTGTCCGCTTTTTGTTTCAGCTCCCGGTTGAAGGGAAGCATCTCGTCATGATCACCGGTGACGAGAGTAAGCGGCGGGCAACCATAGGCTGCCATGGCCTCTGTCAGATCATAGATGTAATGAGGCAGTTTGCCGGCTTTGTCGAAATAGTAACCTGCGAAGGTTTTGGGCGTTGCATTGTAGCAGGTACAGATGGCGATGATATTGCCGACTGCGGGAAGCCCATCGTCACCAAGACCGAAGTCGGCACGCATCCTAGGAGAATGCAGCAAAAGTCCGGTCAGGATGGACAGGTAACCGCCTGCGGAATCGCCGATGGTATGCAGGGTCTCGATGCCCTTGTCCTTTGTCAGATAACGGATGGCGGCGAAGATCTCGCCGATCTGTCCTGCAAGATCCGTCTCCGGCATCAGAGTATAGTCAACGTTAGCGACCATGCGGCCGGAGGCGATGGCAAGATGCATGCCGAAGCACTTATCCAGCTCCTTGCTGCCGTATACGAAAGCACCGCCATGGATCAGGATATAGGCTTCCTTCGGATCGCAGTTTTCCGGGATATAGTAATCCAGCTTATGAGTGCCGTCATACAGGATATCAGCTTCTACTTTCGCTTCATCGGGATACTGCTCCGAATTCAGACGGGGTGTGTCGAACCGGATGCAATTCTTGATGAAGGTCTTTCTGATATGGTTGATTATGAGTTTTCTTATCATACTCAATAATTCTCTGCCTTGATCATGAAGTAGCTCTGGGGATGCTCGCATACGGGACAAACCTCGGGAGCATCCTTGCCCACAACGATGTGACCGCAGTTAGCACACTGCCAGATGCAGTCTCCGTCCCGTGAGAAAACGATCTTGTCCTCGATGTTCTTAAGGAGCTTGCGATAACGCTCTTCGTGCTCTTTTTCAATGGCGGCTACTGCCTCAAAGAGCTCTGCGATCTCGTCAAAGCCTTCCTCTCTTGCTTTGGCTGCAAAGGAGGGATACATCTCCTGCCACTCGTAGGACTCACCCTCGGCTGCTTCCTTCAGGCAATCAACGGTGCTGCCCACGCCGGTCAGGATCTTATACCACATCTTGGCATGCTCTTTTTCGTTAGCGGCTGTTTCCTCGAAGATCTGGGAGATCTGAACGTAGCCTTCCTTCTTAGCCTTGGAAGCAAAGTAGGTGTACTTGTTCCTTGCCTGGGATTCGCCTGCAAAGGCTGCCTGGAGATTCTTCTCGGTCTCCGTCCCCTTCAGATCCTGTGCTCTGCATCTTAACTTGCTCTCTGCCATTTTGGTTTCCTCCTTAATAGTTGTTGTGTGCTTACCGCTCAGCCCTTATGGGGTTGTGCAGAAAATCATCATAGGACAGACGGATGCCGTCCTCCAGCTCAGTCTTATAGGTCCAGCCCAGGGCTTTTGCTTTGCTGACATCCAGAAGCTTTCTGGGGGTTCCGTTGGGCCTTGTGGTATCCCACTTGATCTCGCCTTCGTAGCCGATGACTTTGGCAACCAGCTCGGTCAGCTCTTTGATGGTCAGCTCCTTGCCGCTGCCGGCGTTTACGGTTTCGTTGCCGCTGTAGTTGTTCATCAGGAATACGCAAAGGTTAGCCAGATCATCCACATACAAAAATTCACGCAGCGGGCTTCCGTCGCCCCAGCAGGTAACGGAGGGGGCACCACTTTCCTTGGCTTCGTGGAAGCGGCGGATCAGCGCGGGAAGCACGTGGGAGTGTTCGGGATGGTAGTTATCGTTGGGACCGTAGAGGTTCGTCGGCATAACGGAAATGAAATCCGTTCCGTACTGACGGTTTAAGAATTCGCAATACTTCAGGCCACTGATCTTGGCCAGGGCGTAGCCCTCGTTGGTCTTTTCCAGCTCGCTTGTCAAAAGACAGGATTCGGGCATGGGCTGGGGTGCCATGCGGGGATAGATGCAGGAGGAGCCCAGGAATTCCAGTTTCTTCACGCCGGTCTTATAAGCGCTGTGCATCACGTTCATAGCCATCATCATGTTCTCATACATGAAGTCCGCCAGAGCACTCTGGTTAGCCTCGATGCCGCCCACCTTGCCTGCGGGATGGAATACATACTCCGGCCGCTCTTTTTCAAAAAAGTCTTCCACCGCATCCTGTCTGGTCAGGTCCAGCTCCTTGTGAGTCCTGGTCACCAGGTTCGTATAGCCCTGCCGCTCCAGCTCACGGACGATGGCGGAGCCCACCATACCGCGGTGTCCTGCTACGTAGATCTTTGCGTTTTTTTCCATCATGATAGTAATCACCTTTTCTTTTATTGTATTTGCCTGTAAGTATACCAAAATCACTGCCGTCCGTAAAGAAAACAGCGAAAAAAATAAGGGGTGGATCATCCACCCCTTTTAGTATTATGGAGATACGTATATGGCTAACCAAGTAAGCTTCAAAACCCGCGTAAAAGATATAGCGATCAACTTCGCATCCTCTGATGGTGCTTGTACTCTGGGCTTCATTGCCACGCCCGGTGCTCGTCCCAAAACGCTGCTGGCCGGGGATGAATTGGATCATACTAAATCCGGAAATCTTAAAATTGTACTATCAAAGGCCTGTTGCTACTTGTCAATAGTTTCTTGTACTTTTTCTTGTGGAAGTGCCTAAAATCCGCTCTAAATCTAGGCTGACATAACATGACTTTTTCATAAAAAACTGTGGAGAATTTCCCTGATATATGCTATTCTATCCACAGGCTGTTTGATGTCGCAGCCATATAACATTTTTAGAGGATAACAACAGTGGCAAAAGAAAAAGATACAGAAAAGAATGAACTAGCTCCCGTATCTGAAACCGTAATAAGGAGCTTAATCTATACCGTCCGTGGTCAGCAAGTAATGTTGGACAGTGACTTGGCTATGCTTTATCAAGTCGAAACCAGAAGGCTGAATGAAAGTGTAAAGCGTAATATTGGTCGTTTCCCTGAATCTTTCTGTTTTCAAATGACCAAAGAAGAATACAACTCTTTGAAGTCGCAAATTGCGACATCAAACAATGAGGGACGTGGTGGTCGAAGAAAGCTCCCATACTGCTTTACAGAGCCTGGAATAGCCATGCTATCCGCTGTTCTTCACAGCGATACGGCGGTTAACGTTAGTGTCCGTATAATGAATACCTTCGTTGAAATGCGTAGGTTCATATCAAATAACGCTCTGCTATTTGAAAAAATCAGCAATGTTGAATTGAAGCAGCTGGAATTCCAAAAGGAAACCGATGCAAAATTTGATAAGGTATTTGACTACATCTCAGATCATGCTGAGTCCGAGCAAAAAGTATTCTATGATGGTCAGATTTACGACGCTTTCAGCCTAATAGCATCTCTGATTCAAAAAGCCAAGAAGAGCCTGTCGTTGATTGATGGATACGTTGATATTAAAACTCTTAATCTTCTAGCCAAGAAAAAGAAGGGCGTTGATGTAACAATATACACTCACCCGAAAACAACCTTGAGTCAGACCGATATCAGCAATTTCAACCGCCAGTATCCTAGCTTGACAGTCAAAGGAACAACTATATTCCATGACCGTTTTCTGGTAATAGATGATACTGATGTATATCATATTGGAGCCTCCATCAAGGACGCCGGCACAAAATGCTTCGGAATAACTTTGATTCAGGATAAGCAGATGGCCAGCGACCTAATCAAGAGACTTAAAACAATAAAATAATTTTTTGATGTCGCAATTTGCGATATCAAAAAAATTGAGTATCCACAGGAGCCGAACAAAATATCACCTAAAGGATAGTTTCCCGAGAGCCGGGAAGTGATCGATATGTGCATCCGGCGTCAGCCGTAAAGAAGTTGTAACGCCGCTGCATTTGTGATACAATCATACCGAATTTTGAATACAGAAGGGTTACGGTGCCGCTGCAGCGCGGATAAATGTGAGTGCTGCGGGGTTAAAAGGGAAACAGGTGAAAGGCCTGTGCGAACTCGTCACTGTAGCTGCGGAGTGCTGTCGTCGCATATCAATGACCACTGGGCCAGCCCGGGAAGGCAGATGACAGGATGTTGATGCAGAAGCCAGGAAACCTGCCGTTAACGCCGGTACAGGAATTTGATTCCGGATCACGAGTAATTGATCGTACTGATTAAAGCAAACAAAATGAAGTTCATTTTGTTTGTTTGGTGCGCATGTTGCTCATTCCCTTTCGGAATGAGTATTTTTTATGGCTGCGCAATAGATACAAAGGAGGCACATTATGAAAAAGAAACTGTTAACAACAATCATGAGCCTTGCAATGGTGGCAACGCTGCTTAGCGGTTGCGGCAGCAACCAGCCTGTGGAGACGCAGGAGGCTGAGGTTACCCCGGAGGTTGAGGAAACCGTTGAGCCCGAGGAGCCGGAAGCAGAAAGTGAAGAGGCTGAGGAGATGAGCGATGAGGAGAAGGCCAAGGAAGTGGCTGATCTGATCGATGCGATCTACGTTCAGGAGAGAACCGATGAGACCGACGAGCTCTGCGCAAAGGCAAAGGCTGCCTGGGACGCTCTGACGGATGAGCAGAAGGAAATGGTTGAGGGAGAGAATGCCGATCCCGATTACTTCGGAAAAGATACGGGAGATGCTTCCAAGGATGATCCCCTTAACGGCGATGAGATCGGAGATAACGAGATCCTGGTGGTAAGCTTCGGTACATCCTTTAACGACAGCAGGGCACAGGATATCGGCGGCGTGGAAAAAGCGATAGCCGCTGCTAACCCGGACTGGTCCGTAAGAAGAGCCTTCACCGCACAGATCATCATCAATCATGTACAGGCAAGAGACGGTGAGAAGATCGACAATATGGAGCAGGCGCTGGAGAGAGCGGTTGCTAACAATGTAAAGAACCTTGTGGTTCAGCCTACGCATCTGATGCACGGTGCAGAGTATGATGAGCTGAAGGAAGCTCTCGATAAGTACGCAGATAAGTTTGAAAGTGTAGCTGTTGCAGAGCCCCTCCTTGGTGAGGTTGGACAGGATGCTACCGTGATCAACGAGGATAAGCAGGCAGTAGCCGAGGCGCTCGTAGCCGAGGCGGTAAAAGATGCAGGCTTTGATTCTCTGGAAGCAGCCGGCAAGGACGGCACCGCTTTCGTATTCATGGGTCACGGAACGGCTCATACTGCTAAGATCAGCTACAGCCAGATGGCTACCCAGATGGGCAAGCTGGGCTATGAAAATGTATTCATCGGAACCGTTGAAGGCGAGCCTGAAGAGACCGCCTGCGAGCAGGTGATCGAGGATGTGAAGACAGCGGGTTATACCAAGGTTATCCTTCGTCCCCTTATGGTGGTTGCCGGCGATCATGCCAACAACGATATGGCCGGTGATGATGAGGATTCCTGGAAGAACATGTTTACTGCTGCAGGCGCTTTTGACAGCATTGACTGCCAGATCGCAGGCCTTGGCCGGATCGAGGATGTACAGAAGCTTTACGTAGCTCATACCGCAGCAGCTCTGGAGAATCTCGGCGCTGCAAGTGAGACCGCTTCCGCTGCTTCGACGGATCTTGCCGATGGTGAGTATCAGGCGAAGTTTACCACCGACAGCTCCATGTTCAAGGTGAATGAGTCTTTGGATGATATGGGAACGCTCACGGTTAAGGACGGTAAGATGACGATCCACATCAGCCTGGCTTCCGAGAAGATCGTGAATCTTTTCCCGGGACTGGCAGCCGATGCCCAGAAGGACGGCGCCCAGCTGCTTGAGCCCAGTAAGGATGAGGTAACTTATGATGACGGAACCAAGGAGACGGTGAACGGCTTTGATGTTCCCGTTCCCTATCTGGATAAGGAATTTGATCTTGCACTGGTAGGAACCAAGGGAAAATGGTATGATCATAAGGTAGTGGTGGCCTCTCCCAAATCATGAGGATGAGCTTGCATGTCGAAGATCAATGCAATTAAAAAATCAATTATATTTCTGTTCCTGATCATGGGAATGATAGGTTTAACCTCCTGCGCTTCGCAGGAGGTTAACTTGCATGATAAGGATGAGTCTTTCTATGTGGAGATCACCTTTGAGGGAGGCTCCGGGAAGGCACATATCGAAAGCCCCGTGAAGGTTGAAACGCAGGATGGAAAAATGTCCGCCTGCTTTGTCTGGAGTAGCAAGAACTATGATTATATGATGGTGGACGGTGTCCGCTACGATAACGAAAATGCGGGCGGTTATTCCACCTTCCATGTACCGATTGACAATATCACCGAGCCCTTGACCGTGATCGGAGATACTACGGCCATGAGCACGCCCCATGAGATTGAATACGTGATCACCTGGGGAGAAAAGGTTGCCGGGCCCGAAGAAGAGTCGGGAGAAAGCGCGGCGGGAGACAGTAACGGCGGTAGCGGAGATTCGGGCAGTGGCATCGCATCTTCGGATGGAGATGTTGATGCATCGAGCGGTGATGAGCGAAAGACGGAAACGATCCGTGATGCCCTGGGTAAGGCGGGGCTAACGAAGACCGAAGAATTTCCGTTGTCCTATGCTAACTGTTTTTCGGCGGAAAAATACGGAGACTATACCCTTCTTCTGATCGGAGAGAATGGAGAATACGGAAGGTATCTCATTGTGCCCAAGGAGTGCAGTGTGCCTGAAGGTTTGCCGGCGGGACTTAACGTTCTGCAGCAGCCTCTGGATAAGGCCTATCTTGCTTCCACCTCTGCCATGGATCTGATCGTAACCTGCGGCGCCCTTGAGAACATCAAACTTTCCGGCACCAAGGAAAGTGACTGGTATGTTGATGAGGCCCGGGAAGCGATGGTGAGCGGAGACCTTGTTTACGCCGGCAAGTACCGCGCACCGGATTATGAGCTGATTCTTTCATCGGGCTGTGATCTGGCCATTGAGAACACCATGATCTACCACGAGCCGGCAGTCAGTCAAAAGCTGGAGGAGCTGGGGATCCCGGTTTTGGTGGAACAATCCAGCTACGAGAGCCATCCGCTGGGAAGGCTGGAATGGATCAAGGTTTACGGTCTTTTGTTTGATAGGGAAAAGGAAGCGGAAAGCTATTTTAATGAGCAGCTTTCCATCCTGGAGCCGCTTCTTGCGGAAAAGCCGGATACGGGTAAAACCGTGGCGTTTTTCCATGTGACGGCAGCGGGGATGATCAATGTGCGAAAGAGTGGGGATTATATCACCAAGATGATCACTCTGGCAGGCGGAGAGTATGTTCCGTCTACGGCCGGTGAGGAGGAAGATAACGCCCTTTCCACCATGAACATGCAGATGGAGGATTTCTATTCCCGGGCTGCAGATGCGGACATTCTGATCTACAATTCTACGATAGCGGGAGAGATTTCTTCTGTTAAGCAGCTGACGGATCTGAACCCGCTGTTTAAGGATTTCAAGGCGGTAAAGGAAGGACAGGTCTACTGCACCGAAAGAAACCTGTTTCAGCAGACCACCGGCGTGGCAGCGTTCATGCAGGATCTGCAGGATATCTTCGCCGGGAAAGACGGAGAACTTACTTATATCACGAAACTGGATGAGGGATAATGCAAAAGAGAAGATACGTACTTTTTTTCATCCTGATCACGGTTCTGATCGCCTTTCTGATCTGGATCAATATCGCTCTGGGAAGCACCAGTGTCCCGGCGGCGCAGATCCTTTCGATCCTGCGGGGCGATAAGGCTGATGTGATGCAGGCTAATATCATCTTCAATATTCGTCTGCCCAGGGCCGTTTCCGCCTTTTTGCTGGGAGGGGCGCTGGCTCTGTCCGGTTACCTTCTGCAAACTTTTTTCGGAAACCCCATCGTGGGTCCCTTTGTTCTGGGGATTTCTTCGGGAGCCAAGCTTACGGTGGCTCTGGCGATGATCCTGTTTTTGTCAAAAGGAAGAGCCATGGGCCTGTATGCCATGGTGCTTTCGGCCTTTGTGGGTGCTTCCGTGACCATGGCCTTTGTTTTGCTTCTTTCCGTCAGAGTCCGGAGCATGAGCACTCTGGTGGTCTGCGGTATCATGGTGGGCTATATCTGTTCCGCAATCACGGATTTCATCGTGACCTTCGCGGATGATTCCAACATTGTCAATCTGCATAACTGGTCCATGGGAAGTCTTTCGGGCATCAACTGGGATGAGATCAGGATCATTACGGTGCTGGTGGCTGCATGTCTGATCCTTATGATCAGCATTGTCAAGCCCATGAATGCGTACCGGTTAGGGGAGGCTTACGCCAGGAGCGTCGGCGTCAACATTATTTTCTTAAGGGTTATGCTGATCTTTTTGGCCTCTCTTCTGGCGGCCTGTGTTACGGCCTTTGCGGGACCTATCTCCTTTGTGGGGATTGCGGTGCCTCATGTGGTAAGGAGCACTCTTCGCTCGGACACTGCCCACGTCATGATCCCGGCCTGTTTTCTGGGTGGCGCTGCCGTTACGCTGTTCTGTGACCTTGTGGCAAGATGCGTTTTTGCACCAACGGAGGTCAGCATCAGCTCCGTTACGGCCGTTTTTCTGGTACCGGTGGTGATAGTCATGATGATCAGGAGAAATAACAGGAAGAACTGATATGGATAATGCAGGCGGGATCCGCACAGAGAAACTGAATATCGGATATAGCAGCGACCTGATCAGGGATATCTGTCTTCAGGTACAGCCCGGCAGTATTGTGACCCTGATCGGACCCAATGGCTGTGGCAAAACGACCCTGCTTAAGACCCTCACGGGAGAGCTTTCCGGCCGGGGCGGCAGTGTCTGTCTGGACGGCAAAGATAAGGCGTCGCTAACTGCCTCTGAGATTGCTAAGCGGATGTCTGTTGTGATGACGTACAAGATCCGGCCGGAGCTTATGACCTGCCGAGAAGTGGTTCAGATCGGACGCTACCCATATACAGGAGCTTTGGGTATTCTTTCAGATGAGGACCACAGGATAGTTCAGGAATCCATGGAATGGACCGATACTTGGGAGATCGCCTCCTGTCTGTTTGACAGTATCAGCGACGGCCAAAAGCAGAGGGTTCTGCTTTCCCGTGCTATCTGTCAGCAGCCCCGGATCCTGATCCTGGATGAGCCCACCTCTTTTCTGGATATCCGTCACAAGATCACCATGATCCAGAAGATAAAGGATTTCTGCAAAGAGAAAGATGTCGCGGTTCTGATGTCCCTCCATGAGTTGGAGATCGCCCGCCGGATTTCGGACGTTGTCGTAGCCCTGGGAGAAAGGAAGGTACTCAGTGTCGGAAAGCCGGAGGCGGTATTCACGGAAGGATTCATCCGAAAGCTCTATCATATCGAGGGTATGGATACGTCTCTGCTGGGAGTGATGCCTTGGGAAGATGTAGAGCGCAATGAGCCTGTGGATAGAGTATGTGGTTTGACGGTGGAGACTACGACTGAAGCAAGTTGGATGACGCCTGAAGCCACGGAAAATCAGATGAGCAGGATGAAAGATGCCTCTGGCGCTGAATCGCAAGCTGTCAAGACAGAGTTGGAGATTCAGGAAACAAAGGGCAGTCAGGATAGATCAGGTGAGAGAAAGCCCCATGTTGTCATGATCCAGGGTACCATGTCGAATGCGGGAAAAAGCATGATCGCGGCAGGATTGTGCAGGATCTTCTCAGATGACGGCTTCCGTGTAGCCCCCTTCAAATCCCAGAACATGGCCCTCAATTCCTATGTTACGGCGGATGGGCTTGAGATGGGACGGGCTCAGGTCATGCAGGCGGAATGCGCAAGGATCGCTCCCGATGCGGATATGAATCCCATCCTTTTAAAGCCCACGGCGGATGCCTCTTCTCAGGTGATCATCGGCGGAAAGAGCATCGGAAACATGAAGGCGGCGGAGTACTATCGGCGTAAGCATGAGTTTACTTCTGATATCACAGCAGCCTTTAAGCGCCTGAGCAATAAGGCGGATATCATCGTAGTAGAGGGAGCAGGATCCCCCGTTGAGATGAATCTAAAGCAGGATGATATCGTAAACATGGGACTCGCAGAAATGCTGGATGCACCGGTTTTGCTGGTGGGAGATATCGATCGTGGCGGCGTTTTTGCCCAGCTCCTGGGAACCCTGGATCTGCTTACGGGGGAGGAGCGAAGCAGAGTGAAGGGATTGATCGTAAATAAGTTCCGGGGAGATGCGTCCCTGTTTGATGAGGGAATAAAGATCCTGGAGCAGCGGGGCAGAGTAAAGGTTGCAGGGCTGGTGCCTTTCTTAAATGTCCGTCTGGAGGATGAGGATTCCCTGTCGGAACGGTTTGTCCCATCACAGGCAGAAGGCTTTGATATCGCCGTGATACGGCTTTCACACATTTCGAACTTTACGGATTTTAATACCTTTGACCAGCTGGAAGGTGTATCGGTACGCTATGTATCTTCTCCGGATCAGCTGGGCAATCCCGACCTGATCATTCTACCCGGAACCAAGAATACCATTGGAGATCTGAAAAAGCTTCGGGAAAGCGGTTTGGCGGATGCTCTGATCCGGGAGGCGCAGCAAGGCAAATGTATCATGGGTATTTGCGGCGGCTTCCAGATGCTGGGAAGAAAGATTGAAGATCCTTTCGGCAGCGAGGAGGGCGGAAGCATGGAAGGCCTGGGGCTGCTTCCCGTGGATACCGTTCTCGGTGAAGAAAAGAAGCAGACGCAGTTCGCCGGCAGGATCAAAGGTACAACCGGTATCCTGGAAGGTTTGGCAGGCGTAGATGTCAGCGGCTATGAGATCCATATGGGAAACACAACGCCCTATGAAGAGGTAACGGAGTTCACCTCCGGTGGCAGCGGATATTGCAAAGGAAATGTTTACGGAACCTATGTGCACGGCTTTTTTGATAATGCCGCAGTTGCAAAGGCAGTGGTTGAAAAGTTAGCAAACGCTAACGGAAAGGACGTGCTGACTACCGGTATGCAGGATTATGCTGCCTATAAAGAAAGTCAGTATGATCTTCTTGCGGCTGAGCTTCGAAAGAGCCTGGATATGGCATATATTTATGAGATCATGGGGATTATAAAAAATGACGGAAGATAGATATGGCTTCGGAGTCATCCCGAAGCCTGATGAAAAGATGCGCGCTCTTGCGGCCCAAAGATGGGACAGCCTGGCCAAGCCTATTGACGGGCTGGGACGATTTGAGGAAATCATCTGCAGGGCAGCGGCAGCTCAGGGAAAAAGTGAGCCAGCCCTTACCCAAAAGGCACTGGTGATCATGTGTGCAGATAACGGCGTGGTGGCGGAAGGTGTATCCCAGACAGATGCATCTGTTACAAGGCAGGTGGCTGAGCTGATGGGAGAAGGCAGGAGCTCTGTCGGTATCATGACACGGGATTATCCTCTGGATGTGTTTGTGTATGATGTGGGCATTGACTGCACGGATACTCTCAAAGGAGTCATTGATCGGAAGATCCGAAGAGGAACCGGGAATATTGCGGTGGAAGAAGCCATGAGCAGGCAGGAGTGTATGGCTGCCATACAGGTTGGTATTGATGCCGCATACGAGCTTAAAAAGCAGGGGTATGACATTATCGCCACAGGAGAGATGGGCATAGGAAATACCACCACCTCAACGGCGCTCTATTGCGCTTTGCTTGATCTCAATCCGGAGCTCTATACCGGAAGAGGTGCAGGCCTTACGGATGAAGGTCTTGCACGCAAGATCCGAGTGATCAGGCAGGCTGTTGAGAGATACAGGGGTTTGTTTATCGATTCTGATTCTGAGTCTGATCCGGTTCACGATCCCGATTCGGTTCATGCAGTCGATTTCCCGGAGTGTTTACGACAACTGGGTGGCCTGGATATCGCGGCTCTTTCCGGCGTTTTTATTGGTGGTGCACAGTGCGGGATCCCGGTGGTGATCGACGGACTGATCAGCGCTGTGGCGGCTTATGTTGCTGAGTGCCTTGCACCGGGCTGCAAGGAATATATGATAGCCTCCCATATCGGAAGGGAAAAGGGAATGGAGGTCCTGCTGCAAAAGCTCTCATTAGAACCTGTTATCCATGGGGATATGGCACTGGGAGAGGGAACCGGAGCCGTAATGCTTTTCCCGCTTCTGGATATGGCGATGAATCTTTTTTCACAGGGAACGGCCTTTGACCAGACACCCATCGATCAATACGAGAGGTATGAGGTATGATCACTCTTGTCATAGGAACGCAGGATAGCGGTAAATCTGCCCTGGCGGAGGATCTGGCACAGGAAAGCGGTGGGAAGCTGTATTACCTTGCCACAATGAAAGTCTGTGATGAAGATGGCAGAAAGAGAATAGAGCGTCATCGCAAAGCCAGGAAAGGCAAGGGTTTTGAAACCATAGAAAGACAGATCAGGATCCCGGATGCCGTGGCTGATATCGACGATCATGAAGAGGCAACGGTACTGCTGGAATGCATGGCCAATCTGGTGGCTAACGAAATGTATGATAACCCGGAAAGAAACAGGGAAACGCTGGCATCTGAGGTTGCAGAAGAGGTTATCCGTTTAGCCGGACAGATTAAGCATCTGATCGTTGTGACGAACGAGTACGAGCAGGACGGCGAGGGCTACGATGAATCCACCCGGGAATACGTCAGCCTGCTCAGCAGAGCGAATACGATTCTGGCAGCGAAAGCTGACCGGGTTCTCGATGTACGTAAGGATATGAAGAAATATAAGAATCTAAATAGATATAGATAGTACAAGAATGAGAAAGTAAGTGAGTTCGAGAGAGGATTAGAGAGGAAAAGACGTTAGTGAGGATAATCAGATACATCGCGGTTTCATTTTCTTTATACAGTGCGCTGCCCATGCCCCGGTTTGAGTGGAAGGAAGAGGATACGGCAAAAAGTCTTGCCTTCTTCCCGCTTGTGGGTGTTGTGATAGGCTGTCTCTTTGTGCTCTTAAACGGGATCCGGCCTACGGCGGACTGGCCTACAGCTGTCAGGGTGTTGCTTTCGCTGCTGATCCCCACTGCGGTTAGCGGCGGCATACATCTGGACGGTTTTTTGGATGTGGAGGATGCCCTCCATTCCTTCGGCGATACGGAGAAGAAGTTGGAGATCTTAAAGGATCCCCATATCGGAGCCTTTGCAGTGATAGGTTTGGTGAAATGGCTGCTTCTTTTCGCGGCGGCTGTAACGACGATCCTGCTTTCGCCCAAGTGTGATCTGAAGGTGCTCTGTGTTACCGGTCTTGTTTTTGTGGCATCCAGAGCTCTGAGTAGCCTGACTTCACTCCTTATTCCCAAAGCACGAAAGAGCGGCATGCTGGTAGAAGAAACACAACGAAGCGGAAGAGGAATGGTGGCATCTGCCATCATCTGGCTGGGCCTTTGTTTTTGTCTGATGTTGTATCTGTATCCGGTCCTTGCCATTATCCTGGCCTTTGTGTTTGTGATCCTGACGCTTTGGTACCGATACGGGATCTGCAAAAGCTTCGGCGGCGTAACGGGGGATACGGCAGGCTTCTTTTTGACGATCACGGAGATCATTGGCTGCGGTGCAGTGGCACTTACCCTGCTTTTGACGGCTTAGGACGGAAGGAAAACCGGATTCATGAGAGAAATTTTGACAGCTCATACCATAGCGCTTCTGGCAGGGGCTTTGCTGGATTGGATCGTCGGGGATCCCCATGGCTTTCCTCATCCGATACGGGCAATCGGAAGTCTGATCCTGGCTCTGGAGCGAAGACTCTTGGAGGAGACTGAGGATGAGAGTGTGAGAGATGCGGAAGACGAGAGAACCTCGGGAGATGAGGGAAACGCAGGAGACGGGAAATACCTGGAAGACGGGAGAGCCGCAGAAAGTGAAGGAAACTCAGGAAGCGAAAAAGGCTTGGGAAGTGAAAGAAATCCGAAAAGTGAAAGGCGAGCAGGCTTCTTGCTCTGGTTTGTTGTGGTGTCCGTGGCGGTGTTGATCTCTATTGGAATTCTGGTTCTGAGCTATCGCGCGTCCTTGTATATTGGCCTGGTGGTTGAGGCAATCATGACCTGCTATCTGCTTGCAGCGGGGAGTCTTTACAGGGAAAGTATGGCTGTTAGCAAGGCCTTACAAAAGAATGATAAAGAGGGGGCAGCAAAAGCGCTTTCCATGATCGTGGGAAGAGACACCGAGAACCTTTCCGAAGAAGAGATCGTAAAGGCGGCTGTGGAGACGGT
>JAILKJ010000078.1 GCA_024693845.1 Lachnospiraceae bacterium | reverse complement strand
CTTCTGGTCCTCGATGGGCAGCGTCATCTGGTTGATCTTCACCAGATAGTGGGTGATCTCGGTGTTCAGATAGTTGATATTGTCCTCCACGGCGTAAACCTCCTGGATATCCTCTTCATCCAGGGTGATCAGCGCATTCATAGCACGGTTTAAGTTTTCACTTGCAAGGGAGGCCATACGTTCCAGCTCGTTGATGGCATTGACAACCGCCGTAGCCGGGTTAAAGAACGCCTTGTTTCCGATAAACTTCAGCTGATAGCTCTCACGATAGCCGATCTTCTTATCTTCGCCGGGTACTACCAGATAGGTCAGCTTCACCAGGTATTTGGAGAAGGGGAAGATCATAATGGTCTGAGCGATCTTAAAAATGGTATGGGCATTTGCAACTACACGCCCCGGATCATGAGAAGAAATCGCACCAAAGCCTGCCACAATAGGATCCACGGCTATCTTCAAAATGATATACATGATCACCGTACCGATCACGTTAAACAGAAAATGGATCATCGCCGTTCTCTTTGCGTCCTTGGTACCGGTCGCGGAGGCTAACAGTGCCGAGGTACAGGCGCCGATGTTACACCCAAGCAGGATAAACATGGCAATGGGAAGGCCAAGCAGCCCCTCCTTACACATGAGCAGCAAAATGCTGACGGTCACGGAGGAGGACTGAATGATCGCTGTCAAAGCCGTTCCCAACAAGATTCCCAGGATCGGGCTTGTCAGGGATGCAAACAGATCTATGATCCTCGGATCACTCTTTAGCCCCGCCATGGAGGAACTCATGGCATCAAGACCTGTGAACAAAACGCCGAATCCCATCAGGATCGAAGCCAGTTTTACAAAGGTTGTCTGTTTTTTGGAAAACATTACGACCAAAACGCCGAACAGCAGAAAGATCGGAGCGTATTTGGATAGATCAAAGGATACCAGCTGTGCCGTTACCGTCGTACCAATATTGGCACCGAAGATCACGCCGGCCGCCTGATACAGAGTCATCAGGCCTGAGTTTACGAAAGAAACCACCATGACCGTACAGGCCGATGATGATTGGATGATGGCGGTAAACACCAGGCCGACCAGCATTCCCGTAAAGGTATTTTTGGTGAAAAATTCCAGGATCTCTCTGAGCTTCGCGCCGGCGGCTTTCTCTATACTCTCACTCATCATATTCATGCCGAGCAAAAAAAGTCCCAATCCGCCAAAGAGCGCCAGTAATGTAGATATGTCCATAACTACCTGCCTTTAATCTGTCTCTGTCCTATTCTCTTTTTCCAATATCAATACATACATAGATATTGTAGTAGATAAAGGGAAAAGATACAAGGATTTTTTATCCGCAGGCTTCATTTGACCTGTAATTCTGTTCAAAAAGTGGTTTACATAATTTTATAATCGCAGCTTGGCAGCCAGAATTCGTTTTACGGAAGTATCAATCCTGTCTTCACCGATTTCTCCGTCTTCCACCGCCTTTAGCAGCGCTTCATAGGCCGTCCCGAAATTCTGAGGCATCAAAATCATATCCGCACCGGCCTTCACCGCCATAACCGCTGCCTGATCCGCGCCATACTGCCCTGTCACCGCCCCCATATTCAAGGCATCCGTGATAACAAGGCCTTCATAGCCGCATTCCTTTCGCAGCACATCTGTGATCATTTTCTCCGAAAGGCTGCATGGCGTATCGTCCGAAAGATATGTGGGAAGAGAAATATGAGCGACCATAACAAAGTCAGCCCCGTCCTTTTGCGCATTCATAAACGGGATCAGTTCACTTTTTTTCAAATCCTCCAGACTTTTATCCGTATAGGCCAGTCCCTTGTGCGTATCTCCCCTGGTGGCTCCGTGTCCCGGGAAATGCTTATAACAGCTCAGAAGGCCGGCCTCATGAAGGCCGTCGGAGTAGGCTTTTGCAAACTCCGTAACCCTCTGCGGATCCTTACCGAAGGATCTGTCACCTATGACATTGTTTTCCGGCTCGGTAAGCACATCAGCATCCGGTGCAAAATCCAGGTTAAAACCAAGGGAAGACAGATACGTTCCGATGGTCTTTCCCGCTCCTTTTGCCGCCTCGGCTGTTTGAATCTCGCTCATAGGGCCGACCTTTTG
>JAILKJ010000025.1 GCA_024693845.1 Lachnospiraceae bacterium | reverse complement strand
TCCTCGAAGACGAACATCTTCTTGCGGATCTCGTCTGCCAGCTCGGGATCCTCGATCTCCAGGGTCTCCATGATATGTTTCTCGGTTCCGCGGTCTACGGTATTGAGGATCTCCACCACAGCGTCCACACCACCGATGATGTTGTATTCCTGATTTACCAAAGAAGCAAGCTTGGTCTCCAGAATTCTCTCCACCTCCTTGATGACATCCGGACTGGTACGGTCCATGGTGGCGATACGACGTGCCACATCCGCCTGCCGCTCCGGAGCCAGGGCTCCCACGATCTGCGCCGCCTGCTGGGGCTGCAGATAGGAAAGGATGAGGGCAATGGTCTGAGGATGCTCGTCCTGAATGAAGTTGAGCAGCTGGCTGGCCTCGGCCTTTCGTACGAACTCGAAGGGCTTTACCTGGAGGGAAGCCGTCAGGCGGCCGATGACCTCCATGGCCTTCTCGGGTCCCAGGGCGCCTTCCAAAAGCTCTTTGGCGTATCCGATACCACCCTCTGCGATATACTGCTGTGCCAGACAGATCTCGTAGAACTCCTTGATGACTTCATCCTTGACCTGTGTGGTGATGCTTTTTGTATTGGCAATCTCCAGTGTGAGTTCCTCGATCTCCTCCTCCTTTAAATGCTTAAAGACCTGGGATGATTTCTCAGGTCCTAAAGCGATCAGAAGGATCGCAGCCTTCTGCACACCGGTTATTTCCGCCTCGATCGGAGCTCTCGCCAATTTCTTGTCCCCCTTATTACCACTCTTCCGTCAGCCAGTTACGCAGCAGATTGGCAACGGCCTCCGGGTTTTCGTCCACGAATTTCTCGATCAGTATACGCTCCTCCGACTTGCCTTCCAGTTCCAGATCCTCCAGCTCTTCCTCGGGAGTGGACTGCAAAAGTGACTCCACGGAAAGCTCCTCTTCGGGCTCCTCTTCTTTCTGGCTTCTCATAGAGCGGATCACAACGAAGGCCAGAAGTCCGAGGATCAGTACGATGAGCAGGATCAGAACGATGTCGCCGAGCTTGATCTTGCCGCCTTCCTTATCCAGGAAGGTGGGTACTTCGTAAGCAACGATCGTGATGTTCTCCCGTGCGATACCCGTTGCGGTCTGGACTACGTTATACAGATCCTGGTCTACCTCAAGCTTGGTCTGTTCGCCGTTAGCCGACTTGTACTCATCCCAGCTCATATCCACCAAAAGTCCCTGGGCTTCGATATCCTCCTGCTTGATGACCTTAAGCTTCTTGGCCGTCACGGAGATCGAAGATGAATCATATTTGATCAGTCCCGCAGGAACTGTCTGCTTTTCCACAAATTCGTTGGGAAGATATTTACGAGATTCCTCAGTCACCGTCTGGGAGGAATCGTTCTGATTCTGGATCACATAGGTGGTTCCGTCCTCCCCGTTACTGTCCGTTCCGGGAACACCTCCCGTGGAACCGCTGGACTCGGAGTTGTACAGATCCTCGCTCGCCATCAGACCCTGTGTGGATCCCTCCGGTGAGGAGTAATCATGACGGGTTCTTTCATAAGAGGAAAAATCCAGCTCCAGGTTTGTTGCCACCTCGATGGAATCATAGAGGTTCGTGCCAAGCAGTACGCCCCGGACTTCATTTTTCACCAGTTGTTCTGCCTGGGTCTTGGCAGCCAGCTGGGTACTGGTTCCACCCACGCCGCCGTTGCCGGACATGATCTCGCCGGAGTACAGAAGATTGCCCACCGTGTCGATGATGGTGATATTATCCGTGGTCTCGTTGCCGAGAGCCGTGGCGATGAAGTGTGCCAGTGCAGCCGCCTGATCAGAATCCATCTCGCCGTCCAGCTCCAGGACTACGGAGGCCGAAGAAGCGGTCTTTTGGGCGATCAGCGTGCCGTCATCCTCTGGCACGGTAAGGGTCACATGGGCTTCCTTTATATTCTCGTTGGCCTTCAGATCGGTCTCCAGCTTGCTCTCTTTGTAATAAACGTAACGTTTCTGCTTGTCAGCCTCCGTGGTGGAAAAACCACCCTCGGTGACATCCGAAATGCTGTAGCCCACCGTGGGGATATCGTTGGCACCAAGTACCAGGTTAGCCTTGGACTCATCTGCCTTCAGAACGTAGACCGTCAGCGCATCTTCCGAAGTCTTGTTGGTGATACCCTCGCCATCCAGCAGAGTCGTGATCTGGGAGGCTTCCTTAGCGGATTCGCACCGTGCGATCACAATATAATCAGGCCTTGTAAGTACATACGCAAGAATAGAGATGGTCAGCACTACTGCCGCCACCGCACTTACGATGATCGTCTTTTGTTTGGGGGTGAACTTATTCCACCAGTCGAGGATCTGTTGTGGAAGCTGTCTGAGACGCTCCGCCATGGGGTTTCCTTCTTTCTTGGTTTTCTACGCGATGTGAGCCAATCGCTCCATCGCTATCTCTCTAAAGCCAATTGCTCCGTCGCTTTCTCTCACTACGCGATGTGAGCCAATCGCTCCATCGCTTCGCGATTTTCGCGATTGCCAACGGTATTCGCAAATCGCAGCACTCGCTTCGCTCGCGCTTGCTTCTTTGCTTCATGCCGTTTTGATCGCCAAATGCCTGCGTCTTCGCTCGTGCGAGCACGGCTCGGCCGCAGTCGCTTGGCGATGCTTCCATCGCTAGATCTGCATCTGCATAATTGTCCTATAAGCTTCTAAGAATTTATCGCGGACCGCTACCGTGTACTGCAGCGCAGTGGATGCTTTCTGCAGGGCGATGGTGAGGTCGTGGGTGGATTCGGTCTCGCCGAGGGCAAGCCGGATCTCTTCGTTCTCCGCATCGGAGATGTACGCGTTGGTCTGATTGATGCTCTTGACCGCAGAATCCAAAACGGACGCAAAGGCATTGGTGTTCTGATCGTCACTTGCGATCTGCCCGCGCATCTGATCCGTACGCATCTGATTATAGATCACGCCACTATTGATATGGTAGAGGTTGTCAATAGCCATACTCTCTTCCCTCGTTTCTTTGCAACAAATCTATCTACTATTAACATACACCGATCGCTCCGCACTTCGTGCTCTCGCGATCGTCGGCAGCCTTCGCAAATCGCGATGCTCTCTTCGCTCGCATCACTTCTTTGCTTCAGGCAGCCTTGCCCGGCAAATATCCGTCATAGATGCCTTGCAAGCACGGCACTATGCCGGCTGCTTGCCGGGTGTATATTATCCATTGGCCATCTCGAGTCCTTTGGACGCCATATTTTTGCTCGCGGTAAAAGCCGTTGCGTTGGCTTCGTAGGAGCGGCTGGCATCGATAAGGTTGGTCATCTCGGTCATCATATCCACGTTGGGGTATGCAACATATCCGTTCTCGTCCGCATCAGGATGGGCCGGATCATAAGCCATCTTCAGATCGGTCTGCATATCATCAAAGGTTCCGATCACGCGCACGCCCTGTCCCCTGTAGGTTCCGGTAGCTCTGGAAAGCGCGTCGGAAAAACGGGCCCCCTGTCCCTTCTCTTCAAAGGTGACGATCTTGCGTCTGTAAGGGCTGCCGTCAGCCGTTCTTGTGGTATCCACATTTGCGATATTCTCGGAGATCACGTCCATGCGGTAACGCTGTGCCGTAAGTCCCGAAGCATTTATATCAAATGAATTAAATAATCCCATGTTTCATCCTCCTCCCGCTATCTTACTTGCTCACCATGTTCAAACGGGCGAACTCCTGATTGATGCTCTGGATCAGGGCGTTGTATTTGAGCTGGTTGCTGGCAAGGGCTGTATTCTCGGTATCGATATCTACGTTGTTCTCATCCATACGGTAGGAAAAATCCCCGTGGTCCACATAGGCTCCCACCTCAAGACGGCTGGTCATGAGACGGTTCACCTTTTCATCCACGGAAACATACCTTGCATCACGCATCTCCCGGTCAAGCACATCCTCGAAATTCACATCGATGCGCTTGTAGCCCGGCGTATCCACGTTGGCTATATTGTTAGCGATCGCTTCGTTTCGCATCCAGGAAGCGTCCGCTGCCTTGTCCAGGACCTTGATATAGTCATATACATTGGAATTGATCATGCCTGCTCCTTCTGTAGTTCTATTCTCGGCGAACTCCACGCTGCCATCTCGCAGACTCGGCGCACGCGCCTCTGGGTTACATAATACCCATCAAATTTTATTATAATGAAAATCCTGAAAAACACAAGTTTTTTTCGCAAAAAACACAAGATATTGTGTTTTTCTCCGCCCGTCGCCCGTAAGACACGATCGGTCAGCGGCTAAAACTCCCCATACACGCAAAAAAGGATCTGCGAATCTCACAAATCCTTTTGTCTCGGGGAAGCATCCGTCTTCCCTCGTATTCTCGAATCTTCAATTGTTATATCGGCATATCAATGCAACGTCTTAAGAGATGTGTTCTGTTTATTATAGCTTTCCAGCTCCTCGTAAACATAGTCGTTCACGATCCTGATGAAGGTTCCCTTCATGCCCGAAGACCTGGACTCGATCACGCCGGCGCTCTCGAACTTGCGAAGGGCATTTACGATCACCGATCTTGTGATCCCGATGGAATCCGCGATCTTGCTTGCCACCAGAACGCCTTCGCTGCAACCGCCCAGCTGCTTGAAGATACTGTTGATGGCTTCCATCTCGGATTGGGACAAAGTACTGATAGCGGACCTTACCACCGATCTCCCCCGCATCTCGTCCGCGCTCTCTTCGTGAACGCTACGGAGCATCTCCAGTCCCACCACCGTGGTCCCGTACTCACAGAGAATGATATCATCGATATCATACTCATCCCTGAGTTTATAGATAAACAGGGTCCCCAGTCTCTCACCGGCGATCTCAATGGGCGAGATCAGGGCCTTGTAGGGATACTCACCCCTTTTCTCAAAACCGAGAGTATCAAGATTCACATTTTCCTTGGTTGATAATACGCTTAAAAAACGCTCAGACAGCATGGGGTCTGCAAAACTCCCCACCTTGTTCTCAAGAAGGGTGTCCAAAAGGGGGATCGAAGGTCTGGTCCCAAGGCCCAATACCTTGCCTTTTTTGCTGACCACCAGCACATTTGACTTTAAGATATCCCCTAATACATCGCAGATATCATTGAAAACCACCTTGGAAGCATTGCTGTTGTGAAGCAGCCTTCCGATCTTCCTTGTTTTGTCCAGGAGTTCTATACTGCTCATGGCACATCCTCCGTTGCCGGAATACACAATTTATACAGACACGAAATAGTATAGCACCCAAGGCGTATATTTTCAATCAATTCGGGGTATTTTATGAAATTTTCAGATTATTTATCCTTTTTGTTTTCTTTCTCAAGGGACTCTTTGGTGGGGCGCTGCCAAACCATGTAGTCACACTCGGGATTGTTCACGCAGCCGAAATATCTGCGTCCCTTTCTGGTACGCTTGATGACGATATCACCGCCACAGTTGGGGCAAGCCAGACCGATCTTCTCAAAATAAGGCTTGGTGTTGCGGCACTCCGGGAATCCGGGGCAGGCCAGGAATTTACCGTGAGGGCCGTATTTGATCACCATCATGCGTCCGCACTGATCACACTGAACATCAGAGACCTCGTCCTCGATCTTCACGCTTTCAAGCTCCTTCTCCGCCTTCTCAACCGCCTCATGCAGATCGGGATAAAAATTCCGGATCACGGTCTTGTATTCCACATCTCCCGCTTCCACGGCATCCAGCAGGGATTCCATGTTGGCGGTGAAGTCCGCGTCCACGATAGAGGGAAAAGCGTCCTTCATCAGCTTATTTACAGCCTCACCAAGCTCAGTCACATAGAGATTACGCTGCTCCTTGGTGATATAATGCCGTCCCATGATGGTGGAAATGGTGGGCGCATAGGTACTCGGCCGGCCGATACCCTTCTCTTCCAGCATGCGTACAAGGCTCGCCTCCGTATAATGTGCGGGAGGCTGGGTAAAATGCTGCTGATCCTCATAGGAAAGCGCATTCAGATTATCCTTCTCCTGAAGCTGGGCAAGCACTTTTCCGTCTTCCCCTTCCTTCTTCTTGGCAGCGGCCTTGGTCTTGGCCGGAGCCTTGGTCTTGCTTTCAGGCTTCGCATCGGCGGATACGTTCTCTTCCGCCTCAGTATAAACACTCATGAAACCGGGGAACTTTACCGTTGCGTCGGAGGCACGGAACACATAGCCGCCGGCAACAAAGTCCGCGGAAATAGTCGTATAAACAGCCGGCGTCATCTGGGATGCGCAGAAACGCTTCCAGATCAGCTGGTACAGACGATACAGATCCCTGGGCAGGGCATTTTTCAGATCGGAAGGAGTCCTGTCGATATCCGTGGGACGGATGGCTTCATGGGCATCCTGCACCTTGGAGGCGTTGGGCTTCTTCTCACCGCTGCCGCCTGCCGCATACTCTGCTCCGTAATACTTGGTGATGAATTCACGGGCGCTTCTCTGAGCCTCGTCCGAAACCCTGACGGAATCGGTACGAAGATAGGTGATCAGCGCCACTGTGCCGCTTCCCTTGATCTCAACACCCTCGTACAGCTGCTGAGCCAGACGCATGGTCTTCTGTGCGGAATAATTGAG
>JAILKJ010000021.1 GCA_024693845.1 Lachnospiraceae bacterium | reverse complement strand
TATGTAGATTGCTCAAAAAACAGGAACAGGAGTGGGAGTAAAAAGGCAAAGTCAATATAGCGATAGTCAACCTGTTGTACGATCAAGGAGCTGCTCAGAGCATAGGCACACGCAAAAAAGACAGAAAAAAAGGATGCATCGGAAGGATTGTTATCTGCCCCGGTTTTCTGATTTCTGCCATGATGATCCAGGAACAGATACATGAAAAGGCCTGCCAGACCGATCCGAAGAATATTAAATGCTGCAAGAGCGTGGAAGGTATAAGCAGTCGGAAACAGAGCCGATATTAATGTAAAGGGACTGCAAAAGAAAAAGGGGATAGTATCGGCCATTGACAGATTATTGACACCCGAAGGGTTGAGAAGCGAAAAGCTTCCGTTATGAAGTTGCATATGGAAACGGTAATAGGCTGACAGTATCTTGCTTGTGGGTGAATCTGTGAAAAGCGTGATATTACCAAAAGGAAGTATGTTCTTATAATACATTAGGATGGAAAGAATTCCGGCGGGAAGAAGGAAGGAAAGAAGCAGAAAGACTTTCTTGTTATCGACTTGTTTCGTGTTCATTCATATTCTCCGTTTCGATTTTTTGATAATACTATTATATCATTAGGAAAAGAAAAAAACCAAGGAAAGGCTAAAAAGAGTATTTCAATCATTAAAAGAAAATAAATATTATAAAAAACAGGCATAAAAATGTACAAAATGCACAAAAATTCGAAAAAATATTGTTAGACCCGCAAGAAGAAATCGTCAAGATAGGGTTTACAATTTCTTCAAATATTGTTAAACTGATTGACATAAATAGTTATTTAGCGGGCAAAGTCTGTTCATTTTTGGGTTTTTGACGCTGAAAACAGGAATCGGATGGTATTATTTCATGGGGTTATCAGGTAGAAGAAAGCTCAGGATCGGCGATGTGCTGATCAACGATGGTATTTTGACGCCGGAGCGTTTGGAAGAAGCGCTGGCAATTCAGAAGGAGAAAAAGAAACGTCTCGGAGAAGTTCTCATAGAGGATGGATTTATAACCGATGAGGCGATGGCGAATGCACTTAGCCGCCAGCTCGGATATGACAGGGCGAACATGAGCGATGTTTCGATCCCTGCCGATCTGATCTCACTTTTTGACGTGGATGTCCTCAGGAAGTATTCGGCGATCCCGTACTCCTACGATGATCGTAACGTGAACATCATCCTGATGGCCATGTCGGATCCCATGGATCTGCTTGCGGTTGACGACCTGTCCATGATCAGCAACCGTATGATCCAGCCGGTGGTGGCAACACCCAACGAGATCATGCTTGCCATCGACAAGTATTACGGTAATGCGGAAGCCAGCAAGGCAGCCAAGGACTATGAGGCCGAGAGGGCGGATCTGTTTGCGGAAGAAGACATCGACAAGATGATCAACGACGATGTCAATAATTCCCCTATCGTACAGCTGGTCAACTCCATGTTAGAGCAGGCGGTTCGTCAGAGAACCTCCGATATTCACATAGAAGCTCTTGAGAAATCCGTCAGAGTCCGTTACAGAATCGACGGTGCCCTCTTTGAGAGGATGACCTATAACATCAAACTTCTTCCGGCCATCGTTGCCAGACTTAAGGTTGTCGGCGGAATGGATATCTCCGAGAAGAGAAAACCTCAGGACGGACGTATTACAACCTTCGTGGACAACAGAGAGTACGATATCCGTGTTTCTATCCTGCCTACGGTATACGGTGAGAAGACCGTAATGCGTATCACGAATAAGGGCAATCTGACAAGAGATATCTCGGAGCTCGGATTCAGTGACGAAGAGAGAAAAACGTTTACTCATATATTGAAGAATCCCCACGGTATCATCCTGGTAACGGGACCTACCGGATCGGGTAAGTCCACAACCCTGTACACAGCACTTTCCGAGCTGAATACGGAAGCGGTTAACATCATCACCGTTGAGGACCCTGTCGAGGCTAACGTAGCCGGCATCAATCAGGTTCAGACCAATGTGAAAGCAGGTCTTACCTTTGCATCGGCCCTTCGTTCTATTCTTCGTCAGGACCCGGACATCATCATGATTGGTGAGATCCGTGATACCGAAACGGCATCCATTGCGGTACAGGCCTCCATTACGGGTCATTTGGTGGTAAGCACCCTGCATACCAACTCTGCAGCAAGTACGGTATCCCGTCTGGAGGATATGGGAATCGAGCCTTACCTGATCGCAGACTCGGTGGTTGGTATCATAGCACAGCGTCTGGTGAGACGCCTTTGCCAGAAGTGCAAGCAGAAACGTCCGGCCAATGAAGAAGAGAAGGAACTTCTGAATCTTCCTCTTGACAGTGAGGTTGAGATCTACGAGCCGGTTGGTTGCGCAAACTGTGATAACAGTGGATACAGAGGGCGAATCGGTGTTTATGAGATCATGGAAGTTACCAATGATGTTAAACGTGCGATCGCGAAGGGCTATGATGCTGACAAGATCAAAGATGTTGCCCTGACACAGGGTATGAGTACTCTGAGAATGAGCGCAACGAGATATGTGCTGGCGGGCATTACTTCTGTCAGTGAAATGATCAAGGTTTCATTTGAAGCATAAGCTTATGAGGAAATATAAAGAACTGGGAGGACACGACAGTGGCATTATTTAAGTACACAGCGGTAGACGGCAAGACCGGAAAGAACGTATCCGGTACGATCGAGGCGGATGACGTCCAAAAGGCCGGCGAGGCGCTAAAAAAAGAGGGTAAGACGCCTATTGAGGTAAGAGAAGCCAGCGCTTTGGATAAGGATGTGGATCTGAGCGGTATCTTTAAGAAGAAGGTTCCCGTAAGAGATATGTCTTTGTTCTGCAGACAGTTCGTAAGTATGCACAGGGCCGGTGTTACGATCCTTGAGTCCATGCGAATGATGACTGAGCAGACCGAGAATCCTACCCTTAAAAGCGGATTGGAAGACTGCTATATCAATGTTCAGAAGGGTGAATCCCTGGCGGGCTCCATGGCGCAGAGAAGTGACGTGTTCCCGATGCTACTGATCCGAATGGTTCAAGCCGGTGAGGCGTCCGGTAGTTTGGATGTTGCGTTTGAGCGTATGGCTGTCCAGTTTGAGAAATCGGCCAAGATCCAGGGACTTGTTAAGAAGGCGATGGTATATCCCATCATGGTTATGATCGTAGCGGTGGTTGTGGTTGTTGTTATGCTGACCAAGATTGTACCTACCTTCGTGGATATGTTCGCTGATATGGAAATCGACATGCCTAAGATCACGCTTGCGGTTGTGGCGGCTTCCGAGTTTATTAAGACGAAATGGTATATATTGTTGGCTGTTATTGCGGTGTTGTTTGTTGCTGGCCGCTATTTCAGTAAAACCGCTACGGGCGAGATGATGATAGCTAAGGCGGCAATCAAAATACCACTTGTGGCAGATCTGACTACGAAGTCCAGTTCGGCCAAGTTTGCCAGAAACCTTTCCACCATGCTTGCCGCAGGAATTTCGATGCCGGAGGCAGTGGAGATCGTTTCCGAGACCATGGGCAATAAGTTCTACGAGATCACGATGCATGATGCCAGGGCGGACGTTATGCAGGGTATTCCGCTTTCCCAGCCTCTTGAGAAATCGGGCCTGTTCCCTCCCATGGTATATCACATGGTAAGGATCGGGGAGGAAACCGGTAATATCGAGACTATGTTGGACACTCTTGCTGATTATTACGAAGAA
>JAILKJ010000022.1 GCA_024693845.1 Lachnospiraceae bacterium | reverse complement strand
TCACTATGCACCCTGCGGCCCGGATAACAAGGGCTTCAAGGTAGGTATTATCCTTCCGAAGGGAACCAATTATCCTCTTGCAGAGAGCCACGACGGCTGGGAGGATCGCCTGATCACCGCAACCAACAAATGGCTGATCGCACATCCCGAAGGCGGACAGGATCCCGCGGCACATGTTGGCTTAATCGGAAAAAATCTAAACATTTTGGAATGATTTTCCATTTACTCTGCATCTGCCTTTGAGTACTATTAAAGACAGGTGACCATGAAAAGAATATATTAGTTTCGAATAACACAATTCAAAGGAGGATTCAACATGCAAAACGTACCTAAGATCAAGATCGGACTCGTTGCGGTTTCCCGCGACTGCTTCCCGGAGAGCCTTTCCGTTAACCGTCGTAAGGCACTGGTAGAGGCTTATACCAAGAAGTATGGCACCGACACTCTGTATGAGTGCCCCATCTGTATCGTTGAGAGCGAGATCCACATGGTTCAGGCTCTTGAGGATATCAAGAAAGCCGGCTGTAACGCCCTTTGCGTATACCTGGGCAACTTCGGTCCCGAGATTTCCGAGACCCTTCTTGCTAAGCATTTCGATGGCCCCAAGATGTTCTGTGCAGCTGAGGAAGAGACCCAGAACAACCTGATTCAGGGCAGAGGCGATGCTTACTGCGGTATGCTGAACGCAAGCTACAACCTGGCACTTCGCAACACCAAGGCATGGATCCCCGAGTATCCCGTAGGCGGACCCGAGCAGTGTGCCGACATGATCAACGAATTCATCCCCATCGCAAAGGCAGCAGTTGCTCTTGCAAACCTGAAGATCATTTCCTTCGGACCTCGTCCGATGAACTTCCTTGCCTGCAACGCTCCCATCAAGCAGCTTTACAACCTGGGCGTTGAGATCGAGGAGAACTCCGAGCTGGATCTTTTCGAAGCATTCAACAATCATGCAGATGATCCCCGTATCCCCGACAAGGTTAAAGAGATGGAAGCAGAGCTTGGCGCAGGCAACAAGAAGCCCGGCATCCTTCCCAAGCTTGCTCAGTATGAGCTGACCCTTCTTGACTGGGTTGAGGCTCATAAAGGATATCGTGAGTATGTTGCTATCGCCGGCAAGTGCTGGCCTGCATTCCAGACTCAGTTCGGTTTCGTTCCCTGCTATGTGAACAGCCGTCTGACCGGTATGGGAATCCCCGTATCCTGCGAGGTTGATATCTACGGATGTCTGTCCGAGTTCATCGGTACCGTTGTCAGCGATGACATCGTAACCCTTCTGGATATCAACAACTCCGTTCCGAGAGATATGTACGAAGAGTCCATCAAGGGCAAATTCGATTACAACTTTACCGATACCTTCATGGGCTTCCACTGCGGCAATACCTGCTCCAAGAAGCTTGCAAGCTGCAGCATGGAGTATCAGCTCATCATGGCAAGAGCACTGCCTGAGGAGGTTACCCAGGGTACTCTCGAAGGCGACATCGCACCGGGCGACATCACCTTCTATCGTCTGCAGTCTACCGCTGACAACAAGCTTCGTGCTTATGTGGCAGAGGGCGAGGTTCTTCCTGTTGCAACCAAGTCCTTCGGTGGTATCGGCGTATTCGCTATTCCTGAGATGGGCAGATTCTATCGTCATTGGCTGATCGAGAAGAACTTCCCTCATCACGGAGCAGTTGCCTTCGGTCACTTCGGAAAAGCGCTGTATGAAGTATTTAAGTATATCGGCGTAGAGATCGATGAGATCGGCTTCAACCGTGCTAAGGGCGATCGTTATCCGGGCGAGAATCCTTTTGCATAAATCATTTTGATACAGTCAGATCGGAGAGCCGTTTGGCTCTCCGATCTGTGCGTTTAAACCAGTAATCTACAAATACAGGAGGTTTTTATGACCAACACAGAACTGAAGATCAAAGCAAATGAAGTCCGCAAGGGCATCATTGAAGGTGTACACAGCGCCAAGGCAGGGCATCCCGGCGGATCCCTTTCCGCAGCTGATATGTTCACCTTCCTCTATTTTGAAGAAATGAACATCGATCCCAAGGATCCGAAGAAGAAGGACAGAGACAGATTCGTTCTTTCCAAGGGTCATACCGCTCCGGGTCTTTATTCCGCACTTGCCAACCGCGGCTATTTCCCGGTTGAGGATCTGAAGACCCTGCGTCATCTGGGTTCCTATCTGCAGGGACATCCCTGTATGCAGGAAACGCCCGGTGTGGATATGAGCTCGGGTTCTCTGGGACAGGGCATCTCCGCAGCAGTAGGTATGGCGCTTGCAGCCAAGCTTGACGGTTCGGACTACAGAGTGTTCACCCTCCTGGGCGACGGTGAGCTGCAGGAAGGTCAGGTATGGGAGGCATCCATGTTTGCCGGTGCCAAGGGACTGGACAACCTGGTAGTGATCGTAGACAACAACGGTCTTCAGATCGACGGTAAGGTGGAGGATGTCTGCTCGGTATATCCCATTGCCGATAAGTTCAAGGCCTTCAATTTTGAAACGGTGGAGATCAACGGACACGACTTTACAGAGATCCGCGAGGCTATGCAGAAAGCACGCCAGACCAAGGGTAAACCCACGGCCATCATCATGAAGACGATCAAGGGCAAAGGCGTATCCTTCATGGAAGGACAGGCAGGCTGGCACGGCAAGGCACCCAACGATGAGGAATTTGCCATCGCCATGGCAGACCTTGACAAGATCGCAGAGCAGATCTCGGTATCCGAATAATCATACACTTTTTTAAAGGAGACAGATATGGCAGACGTTAAAAAGATTGCAACCCGCGAAAGCTACGGTAATGCCCTGGCTGAGTGCGGAAAGGATTTTCCCGACCTGGTAGTACTGGATGCTGACCTGGCGGGAGCTACAAAGACGGGAATCTTCCAGAAGGCATTCCCCGACAGACATATTGACTGCGGTATCGCAGAGTGTAACATGACGGGCATCGCAGCAGGTCTTTCCACCTGTGGCAAGATCCCCTTCATCTCTTCCTTTGCCATGTTCGCAGCAGGAAGAAACTTCGAGCAGGTTCGTAACTCCATTGGTTATCCTCATCTGAACGTTAAGATCGGTGCGACCCACGCAGGTATCACCGTAGGTGAGGACGGTGCGACCCATCAGTGTAACGAGGATGTGGCTCTGATGCGTACGATCCCCGGTATGACCGTGATCGTTCCCTCCGATGATGTGGAGGCAAAGGCAGCGGTAAGAGCAGCCATCGAGATGGAAGGTCCTGTTTACCTTCGTTTCGGACGTGCGGCAGTTCCCGTGATCAACGACAGACCCGATTATAAATTCGAGATCGGCAAGGGTGTTACCTTAAAGGAAGGCAATGACGTAACGATCATCGCTTCCGGTATCTGTGTGGATTCCGCTCTGCAGGCAGCTGAGAAGCTGGCAGCTGACGGCATTTCCGCTGAGGTGATCAACATCCATACCATCAAGCCCCTTGATGAGGAGCTGGTGATCGCTTCTGCTAAGAAGACCGGCAAGGTAGTGACCGTGGAAGAGCATTCCGTGATCGGCGGTCTCGGTGGTGCGGTTTGCGAGGTTCTTTCCGAGAAGGCACCCACTCCGGTGCTTCGGATCGGTGTTCAGGATCGCTTCGGTGAGTCCGGCCCTGCGGGCGAGCTCGTTAAGAAGTACGGTCTGGACGGAGAAGGCGTATATAACAGTGTAAAGGCATTTATCTGATCATACAGTATCGTCAGGGATAGCTTGTCAGGTAAGAAAGGACGGGGGAAATGGACAAAAAAGAATGGATCAACAGCGGTAAAACAGCCATCGGTATCGAATTCGGATCCACCAGGATCAAGACAGTGCTTGCGGCTGCCGACGGCAGTGTGTTGGCACAGGGAAGTCATACCTGGGAAAGCCATTTGGTAGGCGGGATCTGGACCTACGGCATGGATGAGATCATCGGCGGTCTTCAAAAGAGCTATGCCGACATGGCAAAGCAGGTGGAAAACAGCTATGATATCACCCTCACCAAAGTAGGTGCCATCGGTATTTCCGCTATGATGCACGGATACCTTCCTTTCGATAAGGACGGAAACCTCCTGACAAGCTTCAGAACCTGGCAGAACACCATGACTGCGCAGGCAGCGGGAGAGCTGACGAAGCTCTTTAACTTCAACATTCCCCAGAGATGGAGCATCGCTCATCTGTATCAGGCACATCTGAACGGAGAAGAGCATGTAAAAGAGATCGCCCACCTGACCACGCTGGCAGGTTTCATTCACTGGCGTCTCACCGGTGAGAGAGTGCTGGGTATCGGTGATGCTTCCGGTATGTTCCCCATTGATTCCACCATCAGGGACTATGACAAGGATATGATCGCCAAGTTCGATGAGAAGATCGCACCGGCGGGCTATCCCTGGAAGATCCTGGATATCCTTCCGAAGATCGCATGTGCGGGAGCAGATGCGGGAAGACTTACGAAGGAAGGTGCACTTTTACTGGATCCCAAGGGCAATCTGCAGGAAGGCATCCTGCTCTGTCCTCCCGAGGGTGATGCGGGAACCGGCATGACGGCTACCAATTCCGTGGCACTGCGTACCGGTAACGTATCGGCAGGTACCAGCGTATTTGCCATGGTGGTACTTGAAAAAGCACTGAAGAACGTTTACGAAGAGATCGACATGGTGACCACTCCCATCGGAGATCCGGTAGCCATGGTACATTGTAACAACTGTACCTCGGAGATCAACGCCTGGGCGGGGATCTTCAAGGGATTTCTGGAAGCAGCCGGAGCGGCTGCGGATATGAATATGGTCTACAAGGCCATTTTTGAGGGGGCTTTGGAAGGCAAACCGGATTGCGGCGGTGTTGTGGGCTGCAACTACATTGCCGGAGAGCCCGTTACGGGATTTGTGCAGGGCCGTCCCATGGTCCTTCGCCGTCCCAATGCAGAGTTTACTTTTGCTAACTTTGTCAGAATGCAGCTGATGAGCGCGGTAGCAACCCTTAAGCTCGGTATGGATATCCTGACCAAGAACGAGAGCGTTCCCATTGACAAGATGTACGGACACGGCGGCTATTTTAAGACCCCGGTTACCGGACAGAAGATCATGGCAGCGGCACTGGGTGCACCCGTCAGCGTAATGAAGACCGCAGGCGAGGGCGGCAGCTGGGGTATCGCAGTGCTTGCCCTGTACAGTGCTTTTATGGCAGGTGAGATCGGTTATGAAGGCATCGCAGCGAACCTGCCTCTGGACGGATTCCTGGATGATGTGATCATGAAGGGACAGGAGTCCAGCACCCTTGAGCCTGATGAAGAGGACGTTAAGGGATTTGCGGCCTTTATGGAGAACTACAACGCAATGCTGGAGGTAGAGAAGGCAGCTGTCGGCGGATTCTGACCGGTGGCGGAAAGGGGTAAACTATGCTGGAAGAGCTGAAACAGAAGGTATTTGAAGCAAATATGGAATTGCCCAAAAGAGGCCTTGTCACCTATACCTGGGGCAATGTCAGCGGCATCGATAAAGACAGCGGTCTGGTGGTGATCAAGCCCAGCGGTGTGGATTACGAGACCATGAAGCCCGAGGATATGGTGGTGGTGGATCTGGAAGGCAATGTGGTGGAAGGCAGATACAGGCCCTCTTCCGACACGCCGACCCATATCGAGCTGTATAAGAAGTATGAATCCATGGGCGGTATCGTACATACCCATTCCCCCGAGGCGACAGCCTGGGCCCAGGCCTGCCGGAGCATTCCGCTTTACGGCACCACCCATGCGGATTATTTTTACGGGCCCATCCCCTGTACCAGAAGCCTTACGATGCAGGAGATCCGGGAAGCCTATGAGAAAAATACCGGCCTGGTGATCATCGAAACCTTCGAACAGAAACAGATCGAGCCCATGTATACCCCCGCCGTTCTGTGTGCCAACCATGGTCCCTTTACCTGGGGAACAGATCCCGCGGATGCTGTATATCATGCGGTAGTCCTTGAGGAAGTGGCAAAGATGGCAGCCAGAACCGAGCAGATCGATCCGGGTGTGGAGAGCGCACCGGACTATCTGAGGGACAAGCATTTTTACCGGAAACACGGCGAGAATGCCTATTATGGACAGAATTAAGTTTTTATATTACACTTAAGCAGACGACTGAGGCTGCGGGCGCTTTGTCCGCAGTCTTTTTTGCGATAAGGGGAAAAGTTATGCTGAAGGTTTTTTTGGTGGAAGATGAGGTCGTGGTCCGCGAGGGTATCAAGAACAACGTGGACTGGAAAGGCCGGGGATATGAGTTCTGCGGGGAAGCAAGCGATGGGGAGCTGGCTTTTTCCATGATCACGAAGCTCAAACCCGATATCGTCATTACGGATATCCGTATGCCTTTCATGGACGGTCTCGCGCTCTCGAAGCTGATCCGGGAAAACCTGCCGGAGACGGAGATCATCATCCTCACCGGCTACGGCGAATTCGAATATGCCAAGGAGGGGATCCGGATCGGTGTGGCAGAGTATCTGCTCAAGCCCATCAGCGGTCAGGAGCTGCTGGAGCACGTGGACAAGCTGGCGGAGAAGATCCGGGAAAAACGCAGGGATGCACTTTTGCGGGAACAGTATCAGAAGGAGATGGCGGAAAAGACCCAGACGGATCAGAGCCGCTTTTTAAAGGAGCTGGTTTCCGGAGAGCACGATGCGGCAAAGCTGCTGGAACTGGCAGCGCAGCAGGGGATCTCACTTTTTGCCCCCTGGTATAACATCCTGCTTGTTAAATCTACATCCAACCATCAGTCCCGGGAGGCTTTCTCCGGTACCATGGTGACCATAGAGGAGTTCTATGCCCGTCTGGCACAGGACGAAAGGCTGCTGATCTTTGACCGGAATCTGGAGGGCAAGGCGCTGCTGATCAAGGCGGATTCCGAGGAGCAGGTCAGAGAGCTGGAAAAAGAGTATATCAGACGTCTGGAAGAGGTCTTTACCCAGTATCCTTACGTGTCCTATTTCGGCGGTATCGGAAAACCGGTAAGCCGCTTAAACGAGCTGCCTTCCTGTTTTGAAAGTGCCACCAGGGCCTTTGCCTACCGATATCTCACCGACGAGAACAAGTTCCTGGATTGCCTTAAGATAGGAGCCATCACGGCAGCGGGACAAGAAGAACTGAGTATCCATGATCTGGATACAAAGCAGTTTTCCAGAAGCCGTCTGGAGGAGTTTTTAAAGCTGGGAAGCCGGGAGGAGGCTACCTTCTTTGTGGAGGGCTTCTTTAAGGATCTGGGGGATCATGCGATCCAGAGTGGCATGTTCCGTCAGTATCTGGTAATGGATGCGTATTTTGGTGTGGCTGATTTCGTGGCGGGTATCGATCCGGCCCAGCGGGACAAGGTGGAGACCATCGATCCCGGAGCCCCGGCCCTTTCGGACAGTGAGCAGGCCATGGCTTATATCACCAGGATCCTGGAATTTGCCGTGGGGATCCGTGAAGAGAGTGCAACGAACCGTTACCGCGATGTGGTAAGACAGGTGGAGGATTATATCCGGGAAAACTATGCGGACGAGGATCTTTCTTTGAATCTCATCGCTTCCCACGTGAACTTCTCGCCGAATCACTTAAGTACCATTTTTTCCCAGCAGACGGGACAGACGCTGATCAAATATCTGACGGATATCCGTCTCGGACATGCCAGGGAACTGCTTCGCGGCAGCAGCAAAAAGAGCAGCGAGATCAGTCTCGAGGTGGGATACAAGGACCCCCATTATTTTTCATATCTGTTTAAGAAGACAACTGGCGTTACCCCCACCCAGTACAGGGAGAACAGGCAGGAGGAAGCAGGTAAATGCTGAAAAAGCTCAGGCAGATCTATATCCGGTCCACCCTGGTCGCCAAGATCCGTTTTTCCTATGTACTCCTGGTGGTTCCGCTGGTATTGTTCATCGCTATCATTACCATACAGCTGACGAAGGACAGCAGGGAATACAGTTCCATGCTGCAGTCCGTTATGCAGGCAAGCCGCTTCAACCTGGATTTCAAGAAGGACTTTGACTATGAGACTTACCTTCTCATCGTGGGAAACAAGACCGTTGAGGAATCCCGGATGGAGGAGCTTTTGCAGGAGGCGGGTCAGGTCGTGGAGAGCCTGAAGAGCCTCGACAATGACACGGAGAGCCGTCGCCGCCTGGAAAGAGTGGAGAAATATCTGGATAATCTGAAGCGCTATCAGGGCAGGATCGAGGAGAACCTGAAGCAGGAGGACCGCTACGAAGAGAATATCCAGATCTGGGAAAACGACATCCAGATCGTGACCAGTCTTCTTCGGGAAGAGTTCGTTGCCTATACCTATGCCGAGGTACAGAAGCTCCAGAAATCCCGCCAGATCTACGAAGGCAACATGAGGCGTACGCTGCAGGCTTCCCTTGTGGTGTTCCTGATCATCATTGCCGGCATGTTCTGGCTGAGCTACTACATTCCCCGTACCATCACCCGTCCCATCAAGAAGCTTTCCGAGGTGACGGATCTGGTGGCAAAGGGGGATCTTTCGGTGCGTTCCGATATCGTGGGAGGACCGGAGGTTACGGCGCTGGGCGATTCCATGAACGATATGATCGACCGTATCAACGAGCTGCTTTACCAGGTAACAACGGAGCAGACCCGTCTTCGGAAGGCTGAGTTCCAGCTTCTGCAATCACAGATCAACCCGCATTTTTTATATAATACCCTGGATGCCATCATCTGGCTGGCAGAGGCCGGAAAGCATCAGCAGGTGGTTATGATGGTAAAGAGTCTGTCGGACTTTTTCCGCACTTCCTTAAGTCAGGGCCGCGATATCGTCCCCCTGAAGGATGAGATCGCCCATGTCCGCAGCTATCTTCAGATCCAGCAGGTGCGTTATCAGGATATCATGACTTATGAGATCGACGTGCCCTCGGATTTTCTGGATTATATGATCCCCAAGATCACCCTGCAGCCCCTGGTGGAAAATGCCCTCTATCACGGGATCAAGAACCGCCGGGGAGGCGGCAGCATCCGGATCTCCACCGAGGCAGAGGAGAACTTTTTCATTATCGAAGTACGGGATACCGGAGCAGGTATGGCACCGGAGCGACTTGAGCAGGTACAAAATGCCATCGAGCATTACGATACTACGAAGGATGACATCTACGGTCTTTATAACGTCAACGAGCGGATCCGCCTGCACTTCGCAGAGCAGGAGCCGGAAGGCGTGCATTTCGGCATCACGCTGGAATCCCGGCCCGGGGAGGGGACTGTGGCAAGGGTCAGCCTTCCTTATCACAGCGAGCTGTAAAGCCCTGTGAAAAAAATCCACCTTTCACTGAAAAAATTCTACCCGTCTGTAATCTCATCCGTGAAAATCCCACTTCTTGGTTAGGAAACTCCATGGATATTGTTGAATAATCCCTTTATGATGATATTGTCAAAATCAAGTCCGAAAAGGACACACTTCTAAAGGGAGGATTACATTATGAAGAAAAAATTACTGGCAGTTTTGATGTCGGCAGTAATGGTTATGGGTCTTACCGCTTGTGGCGGCAGCGCACCCGCTGAGAGCGCAGCTCCTGCAGACGACAGCGCATCCGAGGCAGCTACCGATGATGCAGCAGCTCCCGCAGCTTCCGGCGACCTGATCAAGGTCGGCATCATCAACAACGATCCTAACGAGTCCGGTTATCGTACCGCTAACGACAAGGATCTTAAGGAAATGTTCACCAAAGAGAACGGTTATGACGCTTCCTTCGCTTACAGCCTTAAGAACGACGAGCAGATCACTGCAGCTCAGAAGTTCATCACCGACGGTGTTGATTACCTTCTTCTTTCCGCAGCTGATACCGCAGGTTGGGACACTGTTCTGAAGGACGCTCAGGATGCAGGCATCCGCGTTATCCTTTTCGACCGTACCATCGACGCTCCGGACAGCCTCTATGAAGCTTCCATCGTTTCCGATATGGCTAAGGAAGGTCAGACCGCAGTTGACTGGCTTGCAAGCCAGAACCTTTCCGAGTACAACGTGATCCACATCCAGGGTGTTATGGGCTCCGCTGCACAGCAGGGACGTTCCGGCGCTCTTGATTCCAAGGTTGCTGCAGAATCCAACTGGAACATCGTTACCCAGCAGACCGCTGAGTGGAACGCAGAGAAGGCACAGCAGATCGTTCAGTCCGTTATCGACGCAGGTACTCCTTTCAACGTAATCTACGCTGAGAACGACGATATGGCTAAGGGCGCTGTTGCAGCACTTGACAAGGCAAACATCTCCCACGGCGTTGGCAAAGACGTAATAGTTATGGGCTTTGACTGCAACAAGTGGGCTCTGGAAGAGCTTCTTGCACAGAACTGGAACTATGACGGACAGTGCAATCCTTTCCAGGCTTCCTACATCGACGAGATCATCAAGACCATCGAGAGCGGCGGTACCGTTTCCGAGAAGACCATCATCATGGATGAGAAGGGCTTTGATGCAACCACCATTACGCAGGACGATGTTGACAATTACGGTATCTGATAGAACCTTAATCTGAAACATTCTGACAACCATGGGGGCGCGGCCTGGGCAGATGCCGGGTCGCGTCCTTATCAATGAAAAGGAGAGAATCGCCTTGCAAGAGAAATCTGTTTTGGAAATGAGAAAAATCTACAAAAGCTTTCCGGGTGTTAAGGCCCTGCAGGGTGTAGATTTTACCCTCCGGGAAGGAGAGATCCATGCCCTGATGGGTGAAAACGGAGCCGGAAAGAGTACGCTGATCAAGGTATTGACCGGTGTGTATTCAAAGGATGAGGGAGATATCCATATCAAAGGTCACGAAAACGCAGTGGCGATCCATTCTCCCCAGGATGCCCAGAAGATCGGCATCAGTACGGTGTATCAGGAGATCACCCTCTGCCCGAATCTCTCGGTGGCAGAGAACATGTTCATAGGACGTGACGGCGGTATCATGCAGAATTGGAAAAAAATGAACGCCGACGCAGACAAGATCCTGGAGTCTCTCGGGATCCCCGCCAAATCCACCCAGCAGCTGGCCAGCTGTTCCCTTGCGGTTCAGCAGATGGTAGCCATCGCAAGAGCAGTGGATATGGAGTGTAAGGTCCTGATCCTCGATGAGCCCACTTCCTCCCTGGATGAGCATGAAGTACAGAAGCTCTTCGGTCTGATGCGGGATCTGAAAAAGAAGGGAGTAGGCATCATCTTCGTTACCCACTTCCTTGACCAGGTATATGAAGTATGTGACCGGATCACGGTTTTACGTGACGGCCAGCTCGTAGGTGAGTACGAGATCAAGGACCTTCCCAGAGTCAAGCTGGTAGCCAAGATGCTGGGTAAGGAAATGGACGACATGTCCGATATCAAGAGCAGCGAAAAACCCTATGAAGCAAAAGAAAAGACCCAGCCGGTATTTGAAGCCGAGCAGCTCGTATCCGATGCGGGGATCAAGCCTTTTGACTTTCATATTGAAAAGGGTGAGGTCAACGGCTTTACCGGACTTCTGGGCAGCGGCCGCAGCGAGTGTGTACGCGCCATCTTCGGTGCCGACAGAGTTCTGGGCGGCACGGTGAAAAAGAACGGAAAGCAGATCAAGATTAACAAGCCCATAGATGCCATGCGTAACGGTATCGCCTATCTGCCTGAAGACAGAAAGGTGGACGGTATCGTCGGTGATCTTTCCGTAAGGGAAAACATCATCCTGGCACTTCAGGTTATGAAGGGATTCTTCAAGCCCTTCACCAAAGCCGAGCAGTATGCTTTTGCCGATGAGTATATTAAGGCGCTGAGCATCAAGACCGCGTCGGCAGACACTCCGGTGAAATCCTTATCCGGAGGAAATCAGCAGAAAGTTATCCTTGCCAGATGGCTTCTTACCCATCCGGATTACCTGATCTTAGATGAGCCCACCCGCGGTATCGATGTAGGAACCAAGGTGGATATCCAGAAGCTCGTATTGAAGCTGGCTTCGGAAGGTATGAGCGTAACCTTCATCTCTTCCGAGACAGACGAGATGCTGCGAACCTGCTCACGCCTCATCGTCATGCGTGACCGCAGAGTCGTAGGAGAGCTCAAAGAAGATGAGCTGACACAGAATAAGATCATGAGTACCATAGCCGGAGGTGAAAGCAAATGAGTCAAGCAAGAAAACAAGTAAAGAAAAAATTCAACCCGGCAGTACTCTTTCGGAAACAGATCTTTATTCCCATTGCGGCACTTTTACTGCTGGCGATCTTCAATCTGATCGCTGATCCTTCTTTCTACAAGATCACCTTGGGATATAACAGTGCGGGAGATCCGGTACTGTCAGGTTACCTGATGACCATCCTGGATTACGGCTCCGAGCTGGCAATCCTGGCCATCGGAATGACGCTGGTAACCGCTGCTTCCGGCGGACAGGATATCAGCGTGGGCGCAGCTATCGCCATCGCGGGCAGCGTGATCCTCAGGGTTCTCTGCGGAACCGACAGCAGACCCGATCATATGCAGGCACCCGTCATCGTAGCTTTTCTGATAGCCTGCGTAGTAGCAATGCTCTTCGGCGCCTTCAATGGTGCGTTGGTAGCTTACTTTAAGATCCAGCCGATGGTTGCGACTCTGATCCTGTTTACGGCAGGTCGCTCCATCGCTGCCTGGATCAACAACAATGAGCTGCCCATCATATCCGATCCCAGCTTTGCGGTATACGGCGGATTCATTCCGGGGATCCCCATCCCCACACCGTTCTTCATCGCAATGGTATGTGTGATCATCACGATGTTGATCCTGAAATTTACGAACCTGGGTCTTTATACCCAGTCCGTAGGTATCAATGAAAGCTCCTCCAAGCTCAACGGTCTGGATCCTGCTTTCATCAAGTTCTTAAGCTTCGTGCTCCTGGGTCTTTGTGTGGCAGTGGCAGGTCTGATCAAGGTCAGCCGTCTCTCGTCCATCAACTATTCGGTCATCGCAAAGGATATCGAGATGGATGCCATCCTGGCAGTTGCTCTGGGCGGCAATTCCCTGGGCGGCGGTAAATTTAATATGACAGCTTCCATTCTGGGCGCCTATGTAATTCAGTTCCTGACAACGACTCTGTACAAGTTCAACGTTCAGTCCGATGCCCTTCCCGCATACAAGGCAGTTGTGGTCATCGTGCTGGTTGTCCTGAGTACGCCTAAGGCAAGAGAGTTCATGGGTAAGATCGCCAAGAGTCTGAAAGGATCGGAAAGGAGTGTGGCATAAATGACTGAAAAGAAAAAAGCCGGATTCCGGATCCAGGATATGACCGATACCAACCTGCTTTTGGCTATTACGATCATCGTATTTTTCCTGATGTATATTGGTGCCATGGTATTCCAGGGCAAGGGCTTTCTGAAGGCTCAGACCTTCTTCAACATCCTGAATGCAAATGCATCTCTGATCATCACGGCCTGCGGTATGAGCCTTGTAATGATCACCGGCGGTATCGATATCTCCGTCGGCGGTGTAGCTGCTTTGGTAAGTATGTGCTGCGCGGTTTACCTGGATTTCAAGGGCGGTAATGTTTTCGGAGCAGTCCTCATCTCCCTGGGGATCGGACTTGCCTTCGGTATCGTTCAGGGTCTGCTGGTAGCCTATCTGGATATACAGCCCTTCATCGTATCCCTGGCGGGTATGTTCTTTGCCAGAGGTATGACCACCATCGTAAACACGGCACCCTTTAACGTAGCTAACGAAGAGTTCATCGCAGTTAAGGAGACCAGGATCACCGTACCCGGCTTCGGAACGGTGAACAAGCTGGGTAAATACGTTCCCGCCTATGTGGAGATCGGTGTGATCGTAGCTCTTCTTGTGGTGATCATCCTCTTCTGTCTCCTTCGCTGGAGCAGGCTCGGCCGTGGCTTCTATGCAGTGGGCGGTAACAGCCAGAGTGCATTGATGCTGGGTATCAACGTAAGAAGAACCCGTTTCCTGTCCCATTTGATCTGCTCTCTTCTGGCAGGTATCGGCGGTTTCGTATACTTCCTTCATGTAGGATCCGGTTCCGCCTCCCATGCAATGGGTATGGAAATGAATGCTATTGCATCTTCCATCATCGGTGGTACAATGTTAACAGGCGGCGTGGGAAATATCATCGGAACCTTCTTCGGTGTGCTTTCCCTTTCCACGATCCAGAACATCGTCTCCTCAGCGGGACTTGATCAGGCCTGGTGGACGGGTATCACCATTGCAGCAATGCTCTGCATCTTCCTGATCGTTCAGAGTGTGGTCATGGCCAGAAAGAAAAAGGCTTTGAAATAATGACTGTTAAAACCAGAGTGTCACAATTGATCGCTGCCGTCAGTATGCTTATGCTGCTGACGGCATGCGCCGTTTCAGGGACAGAGGGACAGGTGTCTTCAGATCCTGCAACGGAGACAGAAGAAGCTGTCGCTTCGGATGATAAACTGATCGAGGTGGGCTTTTCCCAGCTGGGCGCCGAATCCGACTGGAGGAGCGCTCATACGGAATCTATGAAGAGCCAGCTGACCGAAGATAAGGGCTTCAGGCTGCTCTTTGAGGACGCCCAGCAAAAACAGGCAAACCAGATCATGGCCATCCGTACCTTCATTCAGCAGGAGGTGGACTATATCGTTCTGGCGCCTGTTACGGAGACAGGCTGGGAAACCGTGCTCTCAGAAGCCAAGGAGGCTGGGATCCCCGTGATCCTGGTAGACCGAATGGTGGATGTGGAGGATGACAGCCTCTTCACCTGCTGGGTGGGTTCCGATTTCAAGATGGAGGGCATGAAGGCCACGGAGTGGCTGTATCAGTATACCCGCTCGGCAGGCATAGCCCCCGAAGAGCTGCATATCGTAAATATCCAGGGAACCATCGGTTCTTCGGCCCAGATCGGTCGAAGCCAGGGCCTGCGTGAAGCCTGCGAGAATAAGGGCTGGGATCTGATGCAGGAGATCTCCGGTGAGTTCACCCAGACAAGAGGCCGTGAGGTTATGAGCTCCATGCTCAAGCTCTATTCGAACCTCAACGTGGTCTATTGTGAGAATGATAACGAGGCCTTAGGTGCCATCGAAGCCATTGAAGCCGCCGGCAAAAAGCCCGGTATGGACATTCGAAACGGCGAGATCATGGTGCTTTCCTTTGACGGAATGAATCCCGAGGCGCTGCAATACTGCGCGGAAGGCAAGATCGCCTGCATTGCGGAGTGTAATCCCGACCACGGCAAGAGGATCGCCACTCTGATCCACAGTCTTGAAAACGGCGAGCAGGTGGAGAAGTATTCCTACATTTCCGAGGAGATCTACAGCGGAAGCCGCGATGTTACCCAGCTTGTGCTCAAGGGCAGAAGCTATCCCGTTACCTTCCTGGACAGCTCGGAGGAGGGCAAGGTGGATTTCGTAACAGGAGACTGAGATCCGTTCCGCTCCGGGGGAGCCTCAGTCTTCCACATAATCGTAGTATTCCGCTTCACTTGCAAAGAGCATATAGTGACCGCCCACAAATCCCATATATCCGTCTGCTACATAATATCCTTTCATCTTTCCGACTTCCTTTCCGATATAAAACTGTTACCGAGTTCCTTATGTATGTGCTTAGTATATCTGTATAAAAGTACAATAATACGGACTTTGAAGAACAGATTTTCGATTTCCGAAAGAAAGTCCCGGAAAAGTGGAAAAAAAGAAGAATCTATGCCATAATGGTGATCGATGAAGCAGCACAGAAAAGGAGAGTATCTATGCCCGAGAATCTGGAAAAAAGCATCAGCGGCCTGGTGGACGAGCTTCTTGACAGCTACGGCGAGGAGAAGTATATAGACAAGGCCAGTACTTTTGAATATCCCGATGAGGAAGTGATCGTGCATCTGATCGACAGCCTGAAAAGGCTGGTCCTGCAGGGCTTTTACAACAATAAGAACTACAAGGTCCTTACCATGAAGAGCCCCATCTCCATCCTGATGGAGGATGTGATCTATAACCTGACCCGCCAGATCGCCATTGTGTGCAAGTACAATGCAGACTGCGAGTGCAGGGAAGAGGATCTTTCGGAAAAAGCGCTGGCCATCACTCTGGACTTTTTAAAGACTCTTCCCAAGATCCGGGAATATGTGGAAACGGATGTGGAGGCCTTTTATGAAGGAGATCCCGCGGCCTATAACAAGGATGAGATCATATACTGCTATCCAGGCATGAACGCCGTTCTCACCTATCGTCTGGCCCATGAGCTCCATCTGCTGGGAGTAAGGCTGATCCCCAGGATCATGACGGAGCATGCCCATTCCCTGACCGGGATCGACATCCATCCCGGCGCCACCATCGGCAAGTATTTTTTCATTGACCACGGAACCGGTATCGTCATCGGCGAGACCACCGTCATCGGTGAGCATGTGAAGGTATACCAGGGCGTGACTTTGGGTGCGCTGTCCACCAGAGGCGGGCAGAACCTCAAAGGCAAAAGGAGACATCCCACCATCGAGGACCGCGTGACCATCTATTCCGGAGCTTCCATCCTGGGCGGCGAGACCGTGATCGGAGAGGGAGCCGTCATCGGCGGTAACACCTTCATCACAAGCTCGATCCCGGCGGGAGCCAAGGTCAGCGTCAAGAACCAGGAGCTGGCGGTGAACCTGTCCTCCGGCAGCGATGCGGGAAGGGAACTGCCCGTTCATTTTGAGGCGCGGAAGCTGGATGAAGAGGACAGCTGGTTCTACATCATCTGAGGATCAAAGACGCAGATCAGCGGAGGGAAGATAAGATATGACAGATATACAATTGATGGAAGAAGCCAAAAAAGCCAGAAAGAATGCCTACGCCCCCTATTCGAATTTCGCTGTGGGGGCGGCACTTTTGACAGAGGGCGGAGCCCTGTATACGGGCTGTAATATAGAGAATGCGGCCTACGGGCCGGGAAACTGTGCCGAGAGGACCGCTTTTTTCAAGGCGGTATCCGAGGGAGAGAGGAGCTTTGCAAAGATCGCCGTTGTCGGAGGCGCGGAAGGCAGCGACCCGGTGGAAATGTGCGCACCCTGCGGGATCTGCCGTCAGGTGATGCGGGAATTCTGCGATCCGGAAAGCTTTGAGATCCTGCTTCAGGATGGAAAAGGCGGCGTGGTAAGCTTCACGTTGGGACAGCTTTTCCCCCACGGGTTCGGACCGGAGAATCTGGGACGATGATATGCGAGAAATACGACGTCGGAAGTACGGCGAAAGAATGTAAGAGTGAGATATTCAGCATAAAGAATACAGCATAAGAAATACAGAAAGAAGGAAATGGTAAGATGAAAAGAAAGATCGTGATCATGCTTTGCGTCGCTGTGATCTTAAGTGGCTGCGGACAGAAAGCCGATGAGACAGCTCAGAATGTGCAGCAGGAAAGTGAGGTTTCCGAATCCCAGGAAGAGACGGAAGAGGCGGCTGAAAATGAGGCTCCGGCTGACGGGGATCAGGCAGAATCCGACGGAAGTCAAAGTGATAACACAGAAGAAAGCGAAGAGTCGAAAGAGGCAGACGAGGCTGAGGAGGAGACCGCAGCAGAGGACGGATCGGATGATACGGATTATTCCGCCAGAGACCTGTTTGCGGATTTCATCATGGGCAAGGGAGATGCTAAGGCAGCCGATGACCTGCTCTGGGCCATGGGAATGACGGACCGGTCGTCTCTGGGCTCTGAGAGCTTTACGGTATCCGAGCTGGAAGAGAAGATAGAGGAGAATGAGATCTTTGACGGAACGGGACGTGAGGTGTCCTATGCGCCGCTGATGTGTCACGGAGAGCTGTTCCATGTGATGAAGATCCTTTACAAGCAGAATGCCGAGGAATTCACGGATTACTTTATCTTTATGCAAAAGGGTGACACCCTGGAATTGAAGTTTGCCATTGATTCCTGGACCAGGCGCTGGGTAACCATCAATGAGGAAGGCGTGGTCTTTGACGAAGGCTCCAACGGTGCGGGTTCCCACAGCAGTGTGATCTATGCACCGGATAAAAATGTGACCTATCATAAGGTATCCGATGTGGATGAGGAATACTACGGATACAGCTTCTATGACGAGGAGGGTAATCCCGTTGAAGCGTTGAACGCTACCATGCAGGAGGCAGGCGACGGAAACGATAAGGCCAAGACGGTAGCCTACTACAGAGAGGTCATCGACGGAAAAGTGTACTATTACTTCCTGGGCGGCACCGAGAAGATCGTTCAGTCCACCGTAGAGTATATTGACAAGATCGCAGCAAGTCACAAGTTTACCTTCGACGGGAAGGCAGCAGCAGATGAGGCACGGAAAGCCTACGAGGAGAAGCTGGATATCGTCAGCGAGGTGGACAGCCAGAGCGCTCCCTACTGGAAAGATCTTTAAGAAGGGCATATGTTTGATCTGAGAAATGTAAAACCCCGGCGGGTCATCCGCCGGGGTTTGCATGTTAAAAGCAATTTTCGTCTCAGTTCTTGTAGTTTCTTCCGACGCTCTGTCCGTTTACGGTGATACCGCCCAGATCTGCCGAAAGATTCATCTTTGCATCGCTGTCATCGGCCGTAACATCGATACCGCCCATGCTGCATTTTGCCTTCAGGTCATTAAAGCTGCCGTCGATCTTGATGCCGCCCATGTCGGCTTCCAGATCCGCTTCGTCAAAGGTTACGTTCTTAAGCTCGATACCGCCCATGGATGCCTTGATATCTCCCTCGGAGAAAACGGAGTCTTCCACGGTGATGGCACCCATATCCGCCGTAAGATCCATATCCTTGATGGTTACCGTGTCAAGCTCAATGCTTCCCATATCCGCGTCCAGCTTCACGTCACCGAAGGTAACGCCCTTGGTTTCCACGGCACCCATGGAAAGATGCAGGTCCACATCCACTGCCATTTCCTTGGGAAGGGTGATCACGATCTCAGCCCCTTTAAAGCTGTTTGAAAAATCGCCGATCCGTTTCTTGTTTTTGGCCTTCTGGGTTATCTTTAAGGTCTTGCCGTTGAGCTCTGCTTTAGGGACCTCTTTTTCCGGATAGTTCTCATAGGAAAAACCATAGTCATCGCCGTATACGAATTTCACGTTGCCGGCATCGATGCTGCCTTCCACCTTGTCAAAGGCTCCGATGGCATCATCCGCGTTTCGGGTCACCGTTGAGGAAGACTCTGAGGTGCGCGAGCTGTCAGAACCGAAGCCGGTAAAGGCTCTGAAGATATCACTTCCGATCCAGCCTCCTACGTTGATGATGATCCCCAGTAGGATGCAGATCACGGTTGCTGCATTTAAAAGTCCGATATAGGTTCTTTTCCAACCTGTAAATTTCTTTTCGTCTGTCATGATTGTTACCTCCTGCTAACTATTCTTCTACGTCAGGCCAGATCTTCATCGCTTCTTTTCAGCACACCGCTGAGAATGGCGTGAAGCACTGCGGCTACGGGCCAGATGATCCATGTCCTGTACCATGCAAAGGTCAGAAAACTCCAGATCAGGTAAATGCTGCGGACCGTAGGCCAGTAGATGCTCATGAAACCGTCGGCAACGGGATTGGCATAACGCTCCTGATCATCCGTTGCAAAATTGCCGCCCACCGTATCGCGCTTGTTCAGCTTTAAAATTTCTTCATAGGAGCCGTTGATGCTGCTTGCGTGGATGATGAGGAATACACCGATGGCGCAGATTACAAAGAGGAAGATCACGCCCATGGTTTCCATGAATTTATTGACGGAAGTAAGTCCGATGGGAATGATCCCGTCCATGAGAGCTACCGGCATCCAGCAGGTTGCGCAGAGAGTGATACCTACCGCCAGCTGTACCACGTAGCTGCCGTGGAAACGTTCCTTTTCCTGATGCACGTAAGTAGCGGTGGCATAATCGATGGAGCAGAGCTCTTTTTTCAGATATTTCCATCTGTCCTTGATATTGCCGCTGACAACAAACAGTACAACCGCTGCTGCGATCAGGGCAAACATGGGAAGGACGCCAAGGCCATCCGGCAGAAATCCGATGGAACTTGTAAGTACCGGCCAGCATACGCTCATGATGCAGAGGGCCACGCCGATGGCGATACCCAGAGCGGCTTTAGCCTCGTCCCGGAGATAATCCTTAACTTCGTCCAGGCCGACCTGTCTGCGGGGGCTTTCCATCAGCTCTGCCTTCTCCTGCTCAAGCTCTTTGGTCAGACCCAGTTCCTCAGCCAGCTCGTCCAGATTACCGAACTCGGAGATCACGGTGCCCACTGCCTCGTTCTCGGTCTTGCCTTCCTCCAAAAGCTCGTTGTATTTATCTTCCATCATCTGCAAAAGCTCGTTTTTTGCCCGTTTAACCTCTGCGGAATTCGGAAGGTTTGCAAACATGTTTTCCAGATAATTCCGAATGATTTCCATTTTTACTCCTCCTTAAGATCGCCTTGCGGCATAAAGTGTTCCACAACCTCTTTGGTCAGCTGCCACTCTTTGCATTTCTCGTTGTAATACTCTCTTCCTGCGTCGGTAATGCGGTAGTAGGTTCTCTTCTTACCGCTTCCCGTCACATCCGCCCCGGCTACGTAGGATTCCACATAACCGTTCTTTTCCATTCGGGTGAAGGCGGAATACAGGGTTGTTTCCTTGATGATGTACTTCTCGTCCGTCAGCTGCCGGATCTGTTTGGATATCTCGTATCCGTAAGATGGCTCCCGGCTCAGGATGAAAAGGATCATCGTGTCGTTATAGCCCCGGATCACGTCTGAGCTGATCCCGATCTGATCAGTTCCCATGGACTCATCTCCTTTCCCATCGTATTTATACTACGTCTGATAATGCTTTGCCTGTCGTTGCTTCGACAGACGTTGCTTTGACTGTCGTACTATGTCTGTCGTAGTAAATATAACACGGCCTTTTTATCCTGTCAACAACAATTTTGAAAAAATATGCGTAATGTGTTATACTTTGGGAGTATTTGGTATAAGAAGACTCATAACAATTTCAGGAAAGAATAAGTTGGAGGCAGAGGAAATGAGAGAGAGAATTCTGGCGATCATTGAAAAGAACAGCCGCATTGAATTAAAGGAACTTGCCATCATCATGGGCGAGCCAGAGATCGAAGTGGCCAATGAGCTTAAGGCCATGGAAGAGGAAGGCATCATCTGCGGCTATCACACCCTGATCGATTGGGAAAAGACCAATATCGAGAAGGTGACGGCGCTGATCGAGGTGCGGGTAACACCCCAGAGAGGTCAGGGCTTTGACAACATCGCCGAGAGGATCTACAAATATCCCGAGGTGAATTCCGTATACCTGATCTCCGGTGGTTATGACCTGCTGGTAACACTGGAGGGTAAGACCTTAAAGGAGGTTTCCGGTTTTGTAACGGACAAGCTCTCTACCCTGGAGACGGTCATGAGCACGGCTACCCACTTTATTCTGAAGAAATATAAGGATCACGGTACGATCCTCAAGCAGGATGAAACCGATGAAAGGATGAAGGTGACACCATGAGAGATCCTTTGGCAAAACAGGTCGTGGGCCTTGCGCCCTCCGGCATCCGTAAATTCTTTGACCTCGTGGCTGAGATGCCCGACGCCATTTCACTGGGTGTGGGCGAGCCCGACTTTGACACCCCCTGGCATATCCGGGATGAGGGTATCTATTCACTGGAAAAGGGCCGCACTTTTTACACGTCCAATTCCGGTCTGATGGAGCTTCGCAAGGAGATCTGCAACTATCTGAAACGCAGAGTCGGCGTGGAATACGAACCGGCGAAGGAAGTACTGATCACCGTGGGCGGCTCCGAAGCCATCGATCTGGCTCTTCGTGCCATGATCAACCCCGGTGAGGGAGAAGAGGTTCTGATCCCCCAGCCTTCCTACGTTTCCTATGAGCCCTGCAGCATTCTTGCGGGAGCAAAGCCCGTGATCATCGAGCTGAAGGCGGAGAACGAATTCCGTCTGACGGCGAAAGAGCTGGAGGATGCCATTACGGATAAGACCAAGATCCTGGTGCTGCCTTTCCCCAACAACCCCACAGGGGCCGTTATGGAGAAAAGTGACCTCGAGGCCATTGCGCCCATCATAGAGAAGCATGATCTGTTCGTGATCTCCGATGAAATCTACAGCGAGCTTACTTACGGAAGAGAGCATGTTTCCATCGCCTCCCTTCCCGGCATGAAGGAGCGGACCATTCTGATCAACGGTTTTTCCAAGGCCTATGCCATGACCGGCTGGCGTCTTGGCTATGCCTGCGGACCCGCACGGATCCTGGAGCAGATGACCAAGATCCATCAGTTTGCCATCATGTGCGCTCCCACCACCAGCCAGTATGCAGCTGTTGAAGCGCTGAAAAACGGCGATCCTGATGTGGCCGAGATGAGAGAAGCTTACAACCAGAGAAGACGGTATCTGATGCATTCCTTTAAGGAGATGGGACTGCCCTGTTTCGAGCCCTTCGGAGCCTTCTATGTCTTCCCCAGCATCAAGCATCTGGGCATGACCTCGGAGGAGTTTGCCACGGAGCTTCTGAAGGAAGAACAGGTGGCTGTGGTTCCCGGAACCGCTTTCGGAGCCTGCGGAGAAGGGTTCCTTCGAATCTCCTACGCATACTCTCTTGAGAACCTCAAGATCGCCATGGAGAGGATCGGAAGATTCCTTGAAAAGAGGAAAAACAGCTGATGCATATCGTATTGCATGAGCCGGAGATCCCGGCCAATACGGGAAATATAGGAAGAACCTGCGTGGCAACCGGAACAGAGCTTCATCTGATCGAGCCCCTGGGTTTTTCCCTGAGTGAAAAGAATTTAAAAAGAGCGGGCATGGATTACTGGCCCTCTCTTTCGGTGAGCAGGTATCTGGATTTTGAGGATTTCCGGCAAAAGCATCCCGATGCGAAGATCTGGATGGCCACCACCAAGGCAAGACGGGCCTATACGGAGGTGGAATTCGGTCCCGACGATTTCATCATGTTCGGAAAAGAGACCGCCGGCATTCCCGAAGAGATCCTGGTAGAGCATGAGGAGACCTGCATCAGGATCCCGATGCTGGAAAGCATCCGTTCCCTGAACCTGTCCAATGCCGTTGCCATCGTGTTGTATGAGGCGCTTCGGCAAAATGATTTTTCCCAGCTGAAGAAACAGGGAGAGCTGCACAGACTCAGTTGGTAATAGTGGAGGATAGATAGGATTATGATACGGTTGATCATCGTATTGATTGATGTGATAGTGTTTTTAACGGCCGGAATACCGCTGTTTTTCCTGGAATGGATCATCGGCCTTTTCAGCAAAAGAGGCAAGGATATCAGTTCCCTTCGCATCGTGCAGTTTG
>JAILKJ010000014.1 GCA_024693845.1 Lachnospiraceae bacterium | reverse complement strand
TGTCCGCCCCCCATATTCAGCCATTTGATATAGGGCTTTGACAGAATATCGCCGAACCTCTCCTCAACAGCGGCAAAAGTGGTCTCCAGGTCTTCCTCCCCCTGCTCGCAGAGGGTGTGAAAATGCAGGCCGGAAAGCCAGTCCAGCACCTCATCAACGCTTTTTCCCGACTTCTCAATGAAGCGGTCCAGGTTAGCCCTGGTCACCCCCAGTCTGGAAAAGGGACCACAGGGGTCATAGATCTCATGCCCCTCCTGGGTCGAGCACTCCGGATTGATCCGAAGGCCGAAGCCGGCATGATGCTGGCGAAGGCACAGCTCTTTATGTTGTGACATTTGTGTCATGGAGTTGAAAATGATATGATCACAGATCCCTAACAGCTCCTTGAGTTCCTCCTTGGTATACGCAGGAGAAAAGACATGATTCTCAAGTCCCATTTCCTCGGCTCCCAGCCTGGCCTCATACAGGCCACTGGCCGTGGTACCCGACAGATAGGGCGCGATCAGGGGATAGGTGGCATAGGCAGAGTAGGCTTTTTGTGCCAGCAGGATCCGACACCCGGCCTTCTCTTCCACCTCTGCCAAAATACTTACATTATGTTTTAATTTTTTCTCATCTATCACATAGGCGGGAGTAGGTACTTCACTTCGTTTCATACTGCCTCCTTCATATGACATGTTTATTATCAGGGCACCAGAGTCGGATCTTCCTCCACCTGCCAGGGAAGTCCCCACTTGTTCAGGGCCTCCATGTAGGGATCGGGATCGAACTCATCGGTGGTGAATACGCCGGGCTTTTTCCAGATACCCTGTGTCACAAGCATGGCACCGATCATAGCCGGTACGCCTGTCGTATAGGAAATAGCCTGGGAGCCCACCTCTTTATAGCACTCCTGATGGTCGCACACATTGTAGATGTAGATGCTGCGCTGCTTTCCGTCCTTCTCCCCGGTAAAAATGCAGCCGATGTTGGTCTTGCCTACCGTTCTGGGGCCAAGGGAAGCAGGATCCGGCAAAAGCGCTTTCAAAAACTGGATCGGAACGATCTTGTGCCCCTCATAGTCAATGGCCTCGGTACCCAGCATTCCCACATTTTCGAGACATTTCATATGTGTCAGGTAGCTCTGGCCGAAGGTCATGAAGAAACGGATCCGTTTCACCTCGGGCATATTGCGGCCCAAAGCCTCGATCTCCTCGTGATGGAGCAGATACATGTCCTTTTTGCCCACACCGGCAAAATCATATTCCCGGTGAATGCTCATGGCCGGAACCTCGATCCACTTGCCGTCCTCCATATAGGAACCGGGAGCGGATACCTCCCTTAAGTTGATCTCGGGATTAAAGTTGGTGGCGAAGGGATAGCCGTGATCCCCGCCGTTACAGTCCAGAATATCGATGGTGTCGATCCTGTCGAAGTAATGCTTTTTGGCATAGGCTGCAAAAACACTGGTGACGCCGGGGTCAAAACCGGTACCCAGCAGCGCCGTAAGCCCCGCCTCACGGAATCTCTCTTCATAATCCCACTGCCAGGAATAGTCAAAGTAGGCGGAAAAACCCAGCTTTTCGCAACGCTCCTCATAGCGTTTTTTCCAAGCGGGATCCGTAATATCCTCCGGCTCATAATTGGCCGTGTCGATATAGTCCGTCCCCGTGGCAAGGCAGGCGTCCATGATGGTCAGATCCTGATAGGGAAGCGCCAGATTCAGCACCGCGTCGGGACGGGTCTCTTTGATCAGAGCCTCCACCTGGGATGCATCATCCGCGTCCACCTGACGGGTGATGATCTTCGTTTTTGACACCTTCGTCAGTTCTTCGGCAAGCCTGTCACATTTGCTCTTGGTCCTGCTTGCAAGGATCAGCTCTTCAAAAACCTCACTGTTCTGACAGCATTTGTGGATCGCAACGCCGGCCACACCGCCGCAGCCGATGACCATCAGTCTTTTTCCCATGTCGCCTCTACCTCCTCTGACTGCTGTTTTTTCTTCTTTCTGCCCTCTTCTTCCTCCAGCAGATCCTCCACATACTTGGGCAGCATAAAGGCCCCGTAATGCAGGTTCGTTGTATAATACCAGGTCTTCAGGCCTCTTTCCTTCCACCTTTTGGCATCAAAATCCTTCAGGGGGTGGTATTTTTTGGAGGCAAATCCGAACATCCACAGTCCTGCCGGGCAGGTAGGGATGCTGGCCTGATATACACGGCTGATAGGGAAGCTCCGATACACCTTCCTGTGCATTTTTCTAAAGGAAACCTCATCCTCATCGTAGAAAGGACTGCCATGCTGGTACACCATGATACCGTCTTCATGGAGAGCCCGGTTACAGTTTCCGTAAAACTCCTTGGTAAAAAGCCCCTCCGTATGTCCCGACGGATCTGTCGAATCGTTGATGATCAGATCGTATTTGTCCACACAGCGGCGCAAAAAGCGAAGACCGTCCTGATTGATGATCTTCACTCTGGGGTCATCAAAGCCCTTGGCCGTCTCCGGGAAAAATTCCTTACTGACGGAAATGAACATCTCATCCGGCTCAACAACATCGATACTCTCGATCTCCGGATAGTCGATGCAGCATCTTGCGACACCGCCGTCACCTCCGCCGATGATCAGAACGTTCTTTACATGAGGATGCACTGCCATGGGCACGTGCACGATCATCTCATTGTATACGAATTCATCCGCCTCGGAAAAAATGATCTCCCCGTCAAGTACGATCATCTTCCCGAATTCCTGAGACTGAAACACATCGATCCTCTGGTATTCGCTCTGACCGCTGAACAGCTGTCTATCCACTCTGACACTGGTCTTTACATTATCCGTATCCATCTGGGAAAACCAGATATCCATCCCCTGCCTCTTATCCTGACCCATAATGTCTCCTCTCGCTCTTTGGTACTATCCTCTCATACTTCGGTACTATTTTATCACAAACAGATTCTCCGCTGAAGGATCTGCCATTCCCTGAAGGGAACAGCCCTTTTCTCTTGCAAACCGGATATACTCAATGATCTCCGGCGTGATCCTCTCCCCCGGTGTCAGGATGGGGATTCCCGGCGGATAGCACATGACTATCTCGGAGCTGATCCTGCCCGCCGCATTCAATAGATGAGTCACTTCTTTTTCGGAATAAAACGCTTCCCTGGGACTGACAGCCGTGTCAGGCTTTATGAAAGCACCTACTTCAAGATGCTGCGACTCTTTGGAATCATTACATTTAATGTCCTCCAGAGCCCCCACCAGCCGCTCGATATCCTGCTGCCTGTCTCCGATGGAGATGTAAGCCAGGATATTGCCGATGTCACCGAATTCGATCTGTATGTCATATTCGTCCCGAAGCAGATCGTAAACCTCGATCCCCGTCAGGCCGATGTCCCTGGTATAGACCAGGAGCTTCGTATCGTCAAAATCAAAAACGCCCTTCCCGTCGATCAATTCACGTCCGTAGGCATAAAGACCCTCGATCTCGTTGATCTCTTCCCTGGCGTAGCCGGCCATCTGCTTTACCCTCTCGAAACTCTCCCTGCCCCGCAGGGCCAGATTTCTCCGGGAGATATCCAGACTTGCCAGCAGCAGATAGGAGGCGCTGGTGGTCTGGCTTAAGTTGATCACACGCCTGACATGCTCAGGGTCCATATCCTCCCCTAAAAGCAGTATGGCACTCTGGGTAAGGGAACCGCCGGACTTGTGCATTGACACCGCCGTCATATCAGCTCCCGCCGCAATCCCGTTCATGGGAAGATCTTCTCCGAAATACAAATGGGTTCCGTGAGCCTCATCCACCAAAACCCGCATGCCCCTTTCGTGGGCCAGCTCCGTAATGGTCTTCAGGTCGGAACAGATCCCGTAATAAGTCGGGTTGTTTACAAAAACGGCAACGGCGTCAGGATTCTCATCCATCACTTTTCTCACCGCCTCGGGATCCATGCCCAGAGCGATACCGATCCTGTCGTTGACCAGGGCCGGTACATATACGGGTATGGCTCCGCAGAGGATCAGCGCATTGATCACGCTCTTATGGACATTTCGAGGCAGGATGATCTTCTCCCCGCTCCGGCACACCGAAAGGATCATGGCCTGCACGCTGCTGGTGGTGCCATTCACCATCAAAAATGCATGGGCGGCACCGAAGGCGTCCGCCGCCAGCTCCTCCGCCTCCCGGATCACGGAAGTGGGGTGCCCCAGATTATCCAGGGGTTTCATGGAATTGACGTCCAGACTCAGGCATCTGTCCCCCAGAAGCTCCACCAGTTCCGGGTTCCCCCTGCCTCTCTTATGTCCGGGCACATCGAAGGGTACCACCCTCTGTTTCCGAAAGGCCTCCAGGGCCTCATAGATCGGTGCCGAATATTGCCGGATCAGTTTCATAGCCGTCCCTCGCTCTTTTTTCCACTCAGTTCTCGTTCATTTTGGCCAGCTTGGCGGTCTGGTCCGCCGCGATGCAGGCATCGATGATCTCCTGCAGATCTCCGTCCATCACCTTATCCAGCTTGTACAGCGTTAAGTTGATGCGGTGATCGGTCACTCTTCCCTGGGGGAAGTTATAGGTTCTGATCTTCTCGGAACGATCTCCCGTTCCCACCTGGCTCTTGCGAAGCTCCGCCTCCGCATCATGGGCCTGCTGCAGCTTCAGATCATAAAGCTTGGTACGCAGCAGGGCAAAGGCCTTGGCTTTGTTCTGGATCTGGCTCTTTTCCGTCTGGGAATAGATCACGATCCCGGTGGGCATATGGGTCAGTCTCACGGCGGAATCCGTGGTGTTGACACACTGACCGCCGCTTCCCGAAGCACGCATCACGTCGATGCGGATATCCTTTTCGTCAATCTCCACATCATCAATCTCATCCGCCTGGGGCATAACAGCCACGGTAATGGCCGAGGTGTGGATCCTTCCGCCGGATTCCGTATCGGGCACCCTCTGAACTCTGTGTGCGCCGGATTCGTACTTAAGCATGGAATAGGCCCCCTGGCCCGCAATGGTAAAGGACACGAATTTCATGCCTCCGATACCGATCTCCTCAACCTCATTGGTCTCCACCTTCCACCTGCGGGATTCGGCATAGTGAACATACATCCTGTAGATCTCAGCTGCAAAAAGCGCCGATTCGTCTCCGCCGACACCTGCCCGGATCTCCATCACCACGTCTCTTTCATCGTTTTTGTCCTTGGGCAGCAGCAGGATCTTAAGCTTTTGCTCCAGCCGGGCAATATCCTCCTTGGCCGTGCCAAGCTCTTCCTTCAGCATCTGACGCATCTCCTCGTCGGATTCCTCCGCCAGAAGCTCCGTGGACTCCTCCAGGGTCTGCTTTGTCTTCTTATACTCCTTATATGCCTCCACGATGGGAGTCAGATCACTCTGCTCCTTCATCAGTGCCCGGAACCTGTTCTGGTCATCCGCCACCGTGGGGCTGCTCAATTCGCTCAGGATCTCTTCAAATCGGATCAGAAGATCCTCCAGTCTGTCAAACATTGCCTTTTCCTTCCTGCCATCTTTCTGAAAAAATGCCCGCCTCTCATGCGCCGCGGTAAACCCCTTTTACCACACGGTCACAGCCGGCATAGTCTTTAACTACCGTTACATCCGTAAATCCGGCTTCCTCCATCAGCCTCGAAACGCTCTCTCCCTGATCAAAGCCGATCTCGAAATACAGCCTGGTCCCTCCTTTTATATAAGGGACCGCCTCGGTAAGGATCCTTCTGTAAAAATGCAGGCCCTCTGCCCCGCCGTCCAGGGCAAGGGCCGGCTCATAGTCTCTCACCTCGGGCATCAATGTTTCAATCACATCCGTTCTTATATATGGAGGGTTCGCCGTGATGATATCAAAGCTCCCCTCAGCCTTCTCCAGCAGGTCACTTTGTAAAAATACCGCCCGTTCTTCCATATCCAAAAGCCGGGCATTTTCCTTTGCCGTTTCAACCGCTCCCGTAGAAATATCCAGCCCCAGGCCGCTGCAGTCATTGGAATAATGCAAAAGACTCAGCAAAATGCATCCGCTTCCGGTGCAAAGATCCAAGATCCTGCTGCCGTCATAAGGCTCCCGCATCACTTCTTCCACCAAAATCTCCGTATCCTGACGGGGGATCAGCACATTTTCATTGACCAAAAAGGCAAGTCCCATGAAGGATTGCCTTCCTGTGATGTACTGAAGGGGAACTCTTTGGGCCCGTTTTGCAAGAAATTGTTCATATTCAGCCTCCTGCTCCCCGCTCACCGGCTTATCACCGTGAGCCAGCAGGGTATTTCGCCCTTCTCCCGTGACGGCTTCCAAAAGCAGTCTGGCATCCAGATCCGCATCGGGTACGCCGGCTTCTTCCAGCCGCTGTCTGCCCGCTCTGTACAAGGCTGCATATTCCATCTGTGAACCTCTATTTCATTACGCCTGTTGTGTTATCATTACTCACTTCCGCTTCCGCTTCTGCTGCATCTTCTATTGCTTCATCTGCCTCGCCTGTCAGATCTTCCTCTTCGGGAAGGTTCTCCATCACAATGGCAGCCTCGGCTGCTTCCTCCACATCGTAATCAAAGCTTTCCTTTAAGAAGGCCTTCCAG
>JAILKJ010000051.1 GCA_024693845.1 Lachnospiraceae bacterium | reverse complement strand
TATCGAGATATGGATAAGCACATGATGCTGATAGTTCCCGGAAGGGTTGGAACAACTTCGCCGGAGCTTGGCGTACCGACTTCATTTGCGGATATAAGCGCGTACGACATTATCTGTGAAACTGAAGAATCCAGAGTCGGATATAATCCCGAACTTTCCTATGGTAGTCATATATTTCAGGACCTTGTAGAAGCAGAAATTCTTTATACAGCGATTTTTCAGGGGGAGAAGACTAAAAAATATTCGCCGGAAAAACTTACAAGCTCAAAGGATTTGATAAATGAGTTAAATTATTCAGATGTGCTGGAAGGTGTGGTTCATATTTATGACGTATCAGACCGAAAGTGTGAAGTATATAATGATGTTGCAAGTGAACATCTGCTAATAACGTGTTAGTTTCTTGAAGCATGATTTCTTGGTTGGCTTTCTAAGGCTGTGCTATAATTAGCGCCTCACACTTGTGACTTTAGTCCTAAGATAATTGACGAGCTGTATGGTGGTGAGATTACCGTTGTTCAGCTAGTTTGAAGGGAAGAGCTTGCCACAACTTGAAATACAGGAGTCTATGCGGTATACTGACTAAGTTGTGTGAGGCTCTTTTTATGCGAAATCTGGTTGATGGTGCCTGTCGTGGTGCCAGGTGAAACTCAGGAATCGCAGAAAGCCTATAAATAAATGGAAAATAAAGGAGATATAGAGCATTATGAAACTCGGAATCGTAGGGCTTCCCAATGTGGGGAAAAGTACCTTGTTTAATTCTTTGACAAAGGCGGGTGCGGAGTCGGCTAACTATCCGTTCTGTACCATTGACCCCAATGTGGGTATCGTACCGGTGCCGGATGAGAGATTGCAGCTTCTTGGGGATATGTATCATTCCAAGAAGGTAACACCCGCCACCATCGAGTTTGTGGATATCGCAGGTCTTGTAAAGGGCGCCTCCAAAGGGGAAGGCCTGGGCAACCAGTTCCTTTCCAATATCCGTGAGGTGGATGCCATCGTTCATGTGGTACGTTGCTTTGAGGACGATAACGTAGTACACGTGGACGGCAGTGTAGATCCTATCAGAGATATTGAAACGATCGACCTGGAGCTTATTTTTTCCGACCTGGAGATCCTGGAGAGAAGGATCTCAAAAGTGGCCAGGGGAGCAAGGAATGATAAGAAGCTGGCCAAGGAAGAAGACCTCCTTAAGCGGATCAAAGCACATCTGGAAGACGGCAAGGCGGCAAAGGGCTTTGAGCTTGCCGATGAAGAGGAAGAAGAGCTGTTCGCAACCTATAATCTTCTTACCGCAAAGCCGACGATCTTTGCGGCTAATGTAACGGAAGATGACCTGGCTGATGACGGCGCGTCAAATGCACATGTGGCTGCTGTGAGGAAATTCGCGGCAGAGGACGGCGACGGTGTTTTTGTGATCTGTGCCCAGATCGAGCAGGAACTTGCTGAGCTGTCCGAGGAAGAGAAGGCAGAGTTTTTAAGTGACCTCGGGGCAGAGAGCTCCGGCCTTGATAAGCTGATCAAGGCGTCCTATGACCTTCTCGGGCTCATGAGTTTCCTTACAAGCGGCGAGGATGAGACGAGAGCCTGGACAATTAAGAAGGGAACAAAGGCGCCCCAGGCAGCAGGCAAGATCCATACCGATTTCGAGAGAGGCTTCATTAAAGCCGAAGTGGTGAATTACAAAGACCTTCTGGAGCAGGGATCTCTTGCGGCAGCCCGTGAGAAGGGACTTGTAGGCATGGAAGGTAAGGATTATGTTGTGCAAGACGGAGACGTGATCCTGTTTAGGCTCAACGTATAAAAACCCGGGGGGATAATCATGCAGCAAGTCATGCAGGCGGGAGATATCGCATTCCCGCATTTGGGCATATATCTGACAGATCTGCCCAGAGGAATCTATATCGGCTCTTTTATGATCGCCTTCTATGGCATGATCATTGCGCTGGGGATGGTCCTTGGGTTATCACTGGCTAACTGCGAGAGCAACAGACTGGGCCACCCGAAGGATGCAGTCTGGGAGCTGGCGCTTTCGCTGATGTTCTTTTCGATACTTGGCGCCAGAGTCTACTATGTGATCTTTTTCTGGGATTACTATAAAGAGAATCCACGAGAGATACTGGATATCCGGGGAGGCGGGCTTGCGATCTACGGAGGCGTGATCGTCGGATTTCTGGTAACCTTCATCTATTGCAGGATCAGGAAGATCTCCTATTTTGCCATGATGGACTGTGTTGTACAGGGCCTTTTGGTAGGACAGATCATCGGCAGATGGGGGAATTTCACCAATCGTGAGGTGTTCGGCGGTTATACGGACAATCTTCTGGCCATGCGGCTTCCTCTGGAGGCGGTGAGAACCAGGGATGTGACCCAGGAGCTTCTGGATCATATGACAGCGGGAGCCAATTATATCCAGGTCCACCCCACCTTCCTGTATGAGGGTGGCCTCAACGCGCTTCTATTGCTGTTTATGTGGCTTTATCGCAAGCATAAGAGGTTTGACGGTGAGCTGATGCTGATGTATCTGGGCGGATACGGACTGATCCGATTCTTCGTAGAAGGGATCCGTACGGACCAGCTGAAACTGTGGAATACCGACATTGCGGTCTCCCAGGCACTGGGAATGGTATTGTTCATCTTTGCGCTGATATGCGAAGTGGTGATCCTCTTCAGGCGCCGATCCGTTAAGGAGGCATAAAAAGACAATAAACAAGGGCTTTGAGAGCGGCAGAAATGCCGCTCTTTTTATTGCGATTTTTTTAATTTTATCGCGTTTTTTTATGAAGAAAGGGTTGCATTTTGTGGGGGAATAGTCTATTATTGTGAATGTAAGTGGTAGAAAGTGGTAACTAGTGGTAGGAAAGTGGAAGAAAAATGTTCAAAGGGGAGTACAGTCATACAATCGATGCCAAAGGCCGGTTGATCATGCCGTCCAAGTATCGCGAACTCCTGGGTGAATCATTCGTGGTGACCCGGGGATTCGATAACTGCCTCTTTGTTTTTGACCAGGAAGGATGGGAGAAATTCGAATCCGACCTGCGCGCACTGCCTATCGCAAGTTCCAATGCCCGTAAGCTTCAGCGTTTCTTTATCGGAGGAGCGGTAGAGGCAGAGATCGATAAGCAGGGACGCGTGCTGATCCCCGGCGTACTTAGGGAGCACGCAAAGCTGGAGAAGAACATCACTCTTTTGGGAGTGGGAAGCCACATTGAGATCTGGAACAAGGAATCCTGGGAGCAGGGAGGCAGCTTTGACAACCTGGATGAAGCAGCAGAACAGCTCATGGAATTGGGGATCATGATTTGACAGAGAAGGAACCAAGCTTTTCACATACATCGGTGCTTCTTGAGGAAGTGATCGAAGGGCTGAACATCAAGCCGGACGGCATTTATGCGGATGGCACCCTGGGAGGGGCGGGACATTCCTGCCGGATAGCCGAAAAGCTATCCCCTAAGGGGAGACTGATCGGGATCGATCAGGATGAAGCGGCCATCAAGGCGGCAAGTCAAAGACTTTCGGGCTTCGGAGATATCTGCACCATCGTCCGCAGCAATTATGAGAACATGGCCGGGATTTTCCAGGAACTGGGGCTTCACGGTGCAGACGGCATTCTGCTGGATCTGGGGGTATCCTCCTATCAGCTGGATACGCCGGAAAGAGGTTTTTCCTATAAGACAGATGCTCCGCTGGATATGAGGATGGATCAGAGAAATCCCCTTACGGCAGAGATCATCATAAACGAATATCCCCAGGAGGAGCTGGCAAGGATCCTGAGGGAATACGGCGAAGAGAAGTTCGCCGGCAACATTGCCAGGCATATAGTGGCAGCAAGGCAAAAGCAGCGGATAACCACTACGGAGCAGCTGAATGAGCTGATCAGGGACGCGATACCGGCGAAGATGAGAAGAACGGGAGGACATCCCTCCAAGAGAACCTTCCAGGCCATCAGGATCGCGTGCAACAGGGAGCTGGAGGTGCTGGAGACAGCACTGGAGGATATGATCCGAATTCTCTTACCCGGCGGAAGACTTTGCGTGATCACCTTCCATTCACTGGAAGACCGGATCGTAAAGACTGCCTTTAAAAGAGCCGAGAACCCCTGCATCTGCCCACCGGGATTTCCGGTATGCACCTGCGGAAGAGAGAGCCTCGGAAGATGCGTGGGACGCAAGCCCATCCTTCCCACCGAGGAAGAAACAGAGAATAACCCGAGAGCGAAAAGCGCTAAACTTCGGATTTTTGAAAAAAGGAATTGAAACACGAAAGGCTGAGGGATTATGAGGTACGAAAGAAACAGATATGTATATGGCTCTGCGGCGCCTGATTATGATGTGCGCGTGGAGATTCAGAAGCGCCCCAGGCCGGTTGTCAGCGAGCAGACCAGAAAGAACCGGCAGAAGGCCAAGAGCATGAATCTCGGCGGCGTACTGTTTTTTATTGCCGTTATGGCAGTGATCAGCGGTGCCCTGTTCGGGGAGCTGTCTCTGCAGGCGCGAAATGAAGCTCTGCACAGAGAGATCGCATCCATGAAGAGCGAGCTGAACAGCCTGAAGATGGCTAATGAAGAGGAATACAGCAGGATCATGGGATCCGTTGATATGCAGCAGATCAAGGACCGCGCCATTAACGAGCTGGGCATGCAGTATGCACAGACCGGACAGGTGATCGTTGTGGCCGATGCGGCAGATGATTACGTTCATCAGTATCAGGATCTGCCATAAGTGAGGCAACATTTATATGAGTAACAGACGAAGGCTGAAAAGGGATAGCCGGGCAAGCAGAGAGGAAAGAAGGAAGCGGGAACACAGGGAAAAGAGAAAGCTGTTCCGCAGCATGCAGCAGAAGCTGATCATTTTCTTTGCGTTTGTGGTTGCCGCACTCGTCGGCCTGGGTTTCAGAGTGGCTTATCTGAGTCACGCGAAAGGCACGGAGTATTCCAAACAGGTTTTGATGCAGCAGCGGTACGACTCCAGAACCCTCCCTTATAAAAGAGGCGAGATCCTGGATGCCAACGGTACCAAGCTGGCTTACAGCGAGAAGGTTTACAATCTGATCCTGGATGCAAATGAGATCACCGAGAGCAGGAAGGAAGACGCTCTGACGGAGACCATGAGTGCTCTGAGCAAATGCTTTCAGGTGGATACCATCGAACTTACCCAGTACATCAAGGAGAATCCCAACAGCCAGTATTATGTGGTGAAAAAGAGGATCCCTTACGAAGAGGTGGATCCTTTCCTGAGTGCAAAGGAAGAAAACGCTTCGATCTGCGGTGTCTGGTTTGAAGAAGAGTACAAAAGACAGTATCCGAACAATACACTGGCATCTTCCGTGATTGGTTTTACCGGAACGGACAATAACGGAACCTACGGGCTGGAAGAGTTTTACAACTCCACCCTGAACGGATCCAACGGCCGGGAATACGGATATCTTTCAGAAGAATCCACCTTGGAGAGGACCACGATCCCGGCACAGGACGGAAATACGCTGGTAACCAGCCTGGATGCCAATCTTCAGGCCATCGTGGAAAAATACATGCTGGAGTTTGCAGCTGAGCACCGCGGTGAATACAGGGAAGGCGAAGACGGCGTCAAGAACATGGGCGTCATCATGATGAATCCCAAAACCGGCGAGATCATGGCAATGGCGGATTACCCCAGCTTTGATCTGAACGATCCGAAGAATCTGAGCACTTTTCTCTCAGAGGAAGAGATCAGTGCCATGGATGACAAGGCAACCTATGATTATCTGAACAGACTTTGGAGAAACTACTGTATCTCCGATACCTACGAGCCCGGTTCGGTGGCAAAATCGCTGACCGTGGCTGCCGGCCTTGATTCCGGTAAGCTGAAAGGGAACGAAACCTATTTCTGCGGCGGTAAGATGAATGTCAGCGGACATGAGATCAAATGTCATAACCACGCAGGACACGGCATGGTGGATCTTTCGGGAGCACTTGAGAAATCCTGTAACGTGGCGCTGATGCAGATCGGTGAACAGGAAGGTAAAGACACTCTGATGCAGTATCTTTACAACTTTAACATCGGTCTCAAGACCAACGTGGATCTGTCCGGAGAAGCCAGAACGAATACGCTGGTCTACAATCCGGAGAATATGGTGGCATCCGATCTTGCAATCTCCACCTTCGGACAGGGCTATAACGTGACCATGATCCAGATGATCTCGGCATTCTGTTCGGTCATCAACGGCGGAAAGTACTATGAGCCCCACGTGGTAACCCAGATCAGGGATTCCATGGGAACGACTATCAAGAAGATCGAGCCCAGGGTTTTGAAGCAGACTATATCGGCTACAACCTCTGATACCATGAGGGAGTATCTGACAAATGTATGTATCACCGGTACCGGTGTGACGGCAGTGCCTGCCGGATATGAGATAGGCGGTAAGACAGGAACGGCGGAGAAACAGCCCAGAGGAACAGGCAATTACGTAATGTCCTTCATGGGATTTGCGCCGGCAGATGATCCCCAGGTTGTGATCTACTGCGTCATCGATGAGCCTAACGTGGCGGATCAGCCCCATTCCACCTTCGCTCAGGAAGTGGTTAAGAAGATCTTGACGGAGGCACTCCCTTACCTGCATATCTACAGGACCAGAGAACTTACCGAAGAGGAGACCGAGGAGCTCAGCTCCCTGAACCTTTTGGAAAACCCGGGTGAGCCCGAAGGTGAGGAAGGACAGGAGTCCGATGCTGAGGCTGAGAGTCAGGACGGTGAGAGCGAAGGACAGGAAGGCGAGGGCGATCCTGAGGGCGAAAAGAAGCCGGGTAGCGATTTTGCCATCGATCCCGAAACGGGATATCCCATCGATCCGGATACGGGAGAGCTTTTAAATCCCAACAGCTATTCGCCGGTGGATCCCACATCCTCCGATCTGGACGGTTTGGAAGGAGTGAAAAACGATCCTTCCCAGACTACGGATCAGCAGGGATATGAACCTTCAACGAACAATAATGACAGTAACTCTTCCGGTGTGGGCGCTGGCTCATCCATCGGAGGCGACAGCGTAGATATTCAGTATAACCCTGATTCCCTTCGTGGCGGGAATTCAGAAAGCAGTGATTTTGGAGCCGGAGCAGGTTTTTAGAGCAACGGTTGGTCCATAAAGAAAACCGGTATCAATTGTGCCATATTGATGCCAACGGCGGCTTCCGTTTCCCTCCTTTCGCGGACGCCGCCGTTTTCCTTGCCACGTGAAAGGGTTTGTGGTAGGGTAGATTTGTTTATGGTGCGGTAAAGGAAAGCCGTACAGAGATAAGCTTATCAAAGAGGTGCATGACAATGTCTGAAAGAGTTTTAGTGATCGGAACCGGAAAAAGCGGTGTTGCAGCGGCGGGGCTTTTGCTCTCGAAGGGCTGTGAGGTTGTATTGTTTGATGAAAATGAGCAGCTGAAGAAAGACGAGATCATCGGTAAGGCGACGGATACGCAGGCGGATAAGGTTTCTGTTATTCTGGGGCTACCTGATCTTACGCAGGAAGCGCTTTCGAAGATCGACAGAGCCGTGATCAGCCCCGGAGTACCCACCGACGGTGAGGCTGCCATGAGGGTGAAAGACGCCGGAATCAAGCTGATCGGTGAGATCGAGCTGGCCTGGGAGTCCGAAAAAGGAAAAGTACTGGCTATCACCGGTACCAACGGTAAGACCACGACAACTACTTTGCTGGGAGAGATCATGCAAAAGGCAAAGGATCACGTGCTTGTGGTGGGAAATATCGGAACTCCTTATACAGAGGAGGTTTTGAAAAGCCGCGAGGATTCCTATACGGTGGCGGAGATCTCTTCCTTCCAGCTGGAAACTACGGATAAATTTCATCCCATTGTCAGCGCCATCCTGAATCTGACGCCGGATCATCTCAACCGGCACCATACCATGGAAAACTACGTTTCAGCCAAGCAGGATATCACCAAGGCACAGACAAAGGAAGATTGCTGCGTTCTGAACGCAGAGGATCCTTACACGGATGATTTTGTGAAGCGTTGCCCGGCCAGGGTTGTGCTGTTTTCCTCTGCCGGAGAGTTAGCGGAGGGCTACTTTTTCAAGGACGGCGTTATCTACAGAAGCGAAAACGGGGAAGCGAAGAGACTGATCGCAATGGAAGAGACCCATCTTCTTGGTTCCCATAATGCCGAGAATATCATGGCGGCTGTTGCCATGGCTGACGCGGCAGGTGTTGATATGGAAACGATCCTGCAGGCAGTCAGGGATTTCCATGCCGTAGAGCACAGGATCGAATTTGTCAAAAACGTTTCCGGCGTGGATTATTACAATGATTCGAAGGGTACGAACCCCGATGCGGCCATCAAGGCCATCAAGGCTATGGTGCGTCCCACCTGGCTTATCGGCGGAGGATATGATAAAGACAGTACCTACGATGAATGGATCGAAAGCTTTGACGGGAAGGTAAGAGGCCTGGTGCTTCTGGGCCAGACCGCACAGAAGATCGCGGATTGCGCCAGAGCACACGGCTTTGAAGATATCTATATGACGGAGACCTTTGAGGAAGCGGTGAACCTCTGCCATGACAAGGCAAAAGACGGTGAGGCTGTGCTGCTTTCGCCTGCCTGTGCAAGCTGGGGAATGTTTAAGAATTACGAGGAGCGAGGCAGGATCTTCAAGGATCTTGTAAAGGGTTTTACTGAGCAGTAAAGAGGGATGGCCTGTGGCACAAAGACGAAAGAGAAGAGAAAAGAGAGTCGTTCATTTTTTTGATTATACCCTGCTTTTGCTGGTGCTTTTTTTGCTGCTGTTCGGATTGGTGGTACTGTATTCCGTCAGCTCCTACGAAGCGAACATCAAATTCGGTGACGGCGCTTACTATCTGAAAAAACAGATCATAGCTACTGCTCTGGGACTTGTGGGAATGATCTTTGCGACGGTGATCGATTATCATGTCTGGAACAAACTCGCACTTTGGGTGTATATTTTTTCCCTTGCCACTGTGTGTCTGATCCCGACCTCTTTGGGAAGAGAGTACAATGGTGCCAGAAGATGGCTGGAGATCGGAGGTGTTTCCGTTCAGCCTGCGGAGATCGTTAAGCTGGGCGTTATCATTTTCGTGGCAGCTCTGATCACGGGGATCGGACGCGGTATCAAGAATCGCAAGGCCTTCGGCGTCATCGTGGGCGTGGCTGCGGTTCCCACTCTGATGATCTTTCTGATCACCAGAAACATGAGCTCCGCCATCATCATCTTCGGTATTGCGGCAGTTATGCTGTTTATGGCGGACCCCAAGTACCTTCGTTATATAGGGCTGGTCCTGCTGGTTATAGTGATAGCGGTATTTGCGGTGCTCATCATACAGAAAAAAGCCGAAAGCCGACAGGGGGAAGGCACGGGAGACTTCCGTCAGAGCCGTGTTCTTGCATGGATGAACCCCGAGGCATATGCCAGTGATGACAGTTTCCAGACCCTGCAGGGTCTTTACGCCATCGGGTCCGGCGGACTTTTCGGCAAGGGCCTGGGGGAGAGCATTCAGAAGATGCAGCTTCCCGAAGCGCAGAACGATATGGTATTTTCCATCATCTGTGAAGAACTGGGTGTATTCGGCGGTCTGTGCCTGATCGCACTGTTCGGACTGCTATTGCAACGGTGTCTTATTGTGGCAAGTAATGCGCCGGATACCTTCGGAGCCCTTCTGGTGGTGGGCGTTATGGGACATTTGGCACTGCAGGTGATCCTGAACATCGCCGTTGTGACAAATACCATTCCCAATACGGGTGTTACACTGCCGTTTATAAGCTACGGAGGAACCTCCGTGATCTTTCTGTTGGCCGAGATCGGCCTGGTGCTGAACGTATCTCTCAGAACCAGAGTTACGGAACGGGTATAAAACATGAAATACGGATCCCACAGAGGAAGATTTCTGCTGATCAGCCTGCTTTTGATCCTTTTGGTGCTGGGAGGCGGAAGTTACTATGTGCTAACCGAATACAGAGTAAATGAGCTCCAGGTGGTGGGTAATATCCATTACACCAACGAGGAGATTGCAAAAATGGTCCTTCCGGGCGGATTGAAGAACAACAGCCTCTATCTGAAGCTTTGGTATCGAAACCGCGAGATGAAGGATATTCCTTTTGTTGAGACCATGGATGTGGAGATCATGTCCCATCACAAGATCAAAGTGACGGTCTATGAAAAAGCGCTGGCCGGCTGTTTTGAATACCTGGGAAGGTATATGTACTTCGACAAAGACGGCGTGGTGGTGGAAGGAAGCGATCAGACCACAGAGGGTGTGCCCGTTATAAAGGGCCTGAATTTCGATCATGTGGTACTTTATGAGTCACTGCCGGTTGAAAATGAGGATATTTTTTCCGAGATCCTGAAAGTGACACAGCTTCTGGATAAATATGAGCTTCATGCAGATCAGATCTTCTTCTCGGGAAGCGGCGAAGTGACGCTGTATTTCGGGGGAGTCCGTGTAAATATGGGCGGAGAGGCCAATGTAGACGAGAAAGTCATGCAGCTGGGAGAGATCCTTCCGAACCTGACGGGGCAAAACGGTATCCTGCATATGGAGAATTTTACGCCTGAAACCACAAAGGTGACGTTTGTGCCCGATAAATAACCGAAAAAGCAGTTTTTGAACAATTTCTGTGTAAAAAACTTGATTATTTCAAGAAATGATTATATGATTGAGTGTGTGTAATTTTTTAGGTGGAGTATAGAGGGAGTAAGGAGGAATCCGTTTTGCTGGAGATTAAGTCTAATAACTCCGATCTGGCCGCGCGGATCATCGTTGCCGGCGTCGGCGGAGCAGGAAATAATGCGGTAAACCGAATGATAGACGAGCAGATCATGGGTGTTGAGTTTGTGGGGATCAACACAGATCAGCAGGCTTTACAGCTTTGCAAGTCTCCCAAGCATCTGCAGATCGGCGAGAAATTGACAAAGGGACTCGGTGCCGGAGCCAAGCCGGAGATCGGCGAGAAGGCAGCCGAGGAGAGTATAGAAGAGATCGCTTCCACCCTTAAGGGAGCAGACATGGTATTCGTAACCTGCGGTATGGGCGGCGGAACCGGAACCGGTGCGGCACCCATCGTAGCCAAGATGGCCAAGGAAGCAGGTATCCTTACCATCGGTGTGGTTACCAAGCCTTTCCGTTTTGAAGCCAGGACGAGAATGAACAATGCGCTCCAGGGTATCGAGAACCTCAGACATAACGTGGACACCCTGATCGTTATCCCCAATGACAAGCTTCTGGAGATCGTTGATCGAAGGACATCCCTTCCGGATGCGCTTAAGAAGGCTGATGAAGTGCTGCAGCAGTGTGTTCAGGGTATTACGGACCTGATCAACACCCCGGCAGTCATCAATCTGGACTTTGCGGACGTACAGACTGTTATGCGTGATAAGGGTATCGCCCATGTGGGTATCGGTACCGGAACCGGCGAAGAGAAGGCCATGGAAGCCATCAAGATGGCAGTGGATTCGCCTCTTCTTGAGACCACCATCGCAGGAGCGACCGATATCATCCTGAATATCTCCGGTGATATCTCTCTGGTTGAGGTTCAGGAAGCTACCGAATATGTCAATGATCTGGTAGGCGAGGATGTAAACCTTATCTTCGGTGCCAAGTATGATGAGGCTATGCATGATATGTGCATGATCACCGTCATCGCTACCGGTATCGATGAGAATCATAAAGCAGTGGGCAGAAGCGCAGCTTCCAGGATCCAGAGCAGTGTACAGACTCTCACCAAGCCCGCTACGGCCAGCAAGCTGGTAAGCCCTATCCTTATGGGCAACAGCCCGGCAGCCAAGAATTTTGCAAAGCCCGCCAATGTAGGTACGGGAGCGATCCCCTCCGCAGCAGTGGCAAGCGGCCTTGCTTCTACCGCCGCACCGGCGCCTAAGAGAGAGGCTAAGCCGAAGGTGGATTCCGGTTCCCTTAAGATCCCTGATTTCCTGCAGAGATCCACGAAGGACTGAGAACAAACAAGATCCGATCAGTGACCGAACCGAAATGGTCCGGTCACTTTCTTTCTATTATTCCCCGGGCCATTACGGCCTGCTTCGAAGGTGAGGAATATGAATCAGACACAGATCTCTGTGATCATCCCCGTACATAACAGTTCAGCTACCATAAGACAGGCCATCGATTCCGCCCTTTCCCAGGACGAACCGGTGCAGATCTACGTGATCGACGATGCTTCCGACGATGATCTGGAGCAGGCACTTTTGCCCTATCTGCAGCGGGAGGATTTTCATCTGATCCGGAATAAGAGCAATCTGGGGGTAGCGCGAAGCAGGATGAAAGGTGTTGAGGCGGCTTCCACCCCCTATATCGCCTTTCTGGATGCGGATGACTGGTGGGCGCCGGGGAAGCTTTCCAGACAGCTTTCCGATATGATTTCGGAAAATGCCGTGCTTTCTTCCACGGGAAGAGAGCTTATGAAAAGTGACGGCCAAAGCACCGGAAGATGCATCGGACTGCCCCGCAGGATCGATCAAAAGGCCATCCTTAAGCAGAATCACTTAAACTGCTCCGGTGTGATGGTGAGAAGGGATGTCATGCTGGAATTTCCCATGGAGCACGATGACAGCCATGAGGACTATATCTCCTGGATCGGTATCATCTCCAAATACGGTTGGGCCCTTGGGATCGACGAGCCGTTTTTGAAATACCGGCTCAGCGAAAAAGGCAAATCCCGCAACAAATTAAAATCCGCCTTCATGAACTTCAAAGTGTACAGATACTGCGGTTTTTCGATACCGAAATCCCTTGTCTGCTTTGTTTCCTACGCACTGGGCGGTGTGAAGAAGTATTATTTTTGATCGGTCAAAAATACCTTGCGACTTTCGGGCCGCTGGTATATGATAGTTTTCAGATACAGAATTCATCTGATCATTCTAAGAGCGGATCCTGCGGGATCCCGTAACGTGCCGGTGTCGGCACAGCATTCCCGAAGAACGGAACATAAAAGGAGAATACCGAATGAGCGACATGCGACAGAAGTATGAGACGTTGGATCTGGCTACGCTTAAGGATCTTGCCAAGGGACGGAAGATCCGTGTTTCAGGCAAGAAAAAGTCAGAGCTGATAGAAGCCATGCTGGAAAAGGATCTGGAGGAGACCCAGGCCGGTAATCCGCCGGTGGTAAAGTCTCTGGTACCCAGGGAGAACAATGATAAAGAGAAGCTTTCCGGTCAGTTTGCACCGGATCTGGACAGCGGGGAAATGGCCAACGGCATCCTTGAGATCATGCCTGACGGTTTCGGATTCATCCGTTGCGAGAATTATCTGCCGGGAGAGCGGGATGTATATGTGGCTCCCGCCCAGATACGCAAATTCGGCATGAAGACGGGAGATATCCTGGAAGGGGCTCTTCGTACCAGAACCCAGGGGGAGAAATTCGCCGCCCTTTTATATGTGACGAAGATCAACGGCCTTTCGCCGGATATCATCATGGCCAGGAAGAATTTTGAGGACCTGACCCCCATCTTCCCCAATGAAAAGCTCAGGCTGGAGACAAGATCCTCCTCCATCGCCATGCGCATCATGGATCTGATGTGTCCTGTGGGAAAGGGTCAGAGAGGTATGATCGTTTCCCCTCCCAAGGCAGGTAAGACCACGCTTTTGAAGGAGGTTGCCAAGTCGGTAAAAGAGAACAACCCCGAGGTGCATCTTATCATCCTGCTGATCGATGAAAGACCGGAGGAAGTGACCGATATCAAGGAAGCCATCGAAGGACCGGATGTGGAAGTGATCTATTCGACTTTTGATGAGCTGCCGGAGCATCATAAAAGAGTATCCGAGATGGTGATCGAGAGGGCCAAGCGTCTGGTGGAGCTGAAAAAGGACGTATGTATCCTGCTGGATTCCATCACCAGACTGACAAGAGCCTATAACCTGACGGTTCCCCCTTCGGGAAGAACCCTTTCCGGTGGCCTGGATCCTGCGGCTCTTCATATGCCGAAGCGTTTCTTCGGTGCGGCGCGAAACATGCGTGAGGGAGGCTCTCTTACGATCCTTGCCACGGCCCTGATCGAGACGGGATCCAAAATGGATGATGTGGTATACGAGGAGTTTAAGGGAACCGGTAACATGGAAATGGTCCTGGACAGAAAGCTATCCGAAAAGAGGATCTTCCCGGCTATCGATATTCCCAGATCAAGTACCAGAAGAGAAGATCTTCTGCTTACCCTGGAGGAGCAGGATATCATCAATCTGATCCGTAAGGCCTTAAACGGTCTTAAACCGGAGGAAGCGGTCAATCAGGTGATCGAGTTGTTCTCCAAGACCAAGAACAACGCGGAATTCATTGCAATGGCCAAAAAGATCCGCTGGTATTGATAAGCAGATTGCTTAAAGCTGTCCCGCCGGTAAAACTATCGGGGGACAGCTTTTGTCGCAGGTAAGGCGATGACAGGTCGCCGGCAGGTGATAAAGGAGGTATGGGGCATGGATATGAATCAGGTATATGCAGCGCTGGATGAGATGTTCGTAAGCGGACAGACCGAGGCGGCTGAGCAGTTTCTGATCGACCGGATGAAAGAGGCCGGGCAGCAGGAGGATTACAATGCGCTGGTCATGCTTCTGAATGAGATGATCGGGTATTGCCGGGAAACGGGACAGAAGGATAAATCCATTGCCTATTCTTCCCAGGTGATCGAACTGATGCAGAATCTGGGACTGTCCGATACGGTTGCCTACGCAACCACGCTTTTGAATGTGGCAAACGCATTAAGAGCGGCAGGAAAGTTAGACGAGGCTTACAGATTTTACATGGAGGTCTTCCCCATCTATGACAAGAACCTCAGACCGGATGATTTCTACTATGCAAGCCTGTATAATAATCTGAGCCTGCTTCTTCAGGAGATGGGGGATTTCGAGAAGGCCATCGAATGCCTGCAAAAGGCCCTGGCTCTCGCTCTTAAGACCCAGGGGAAAGAGTTTGAGGTCTATGTGACACATGCCAATATCGCTTCCACCCTCTGTATGCTGGCAAGAGAAGAAGCAGGGAAGGAAAAACAGCTGGGTCTCGTATTTGAGAAGCCTTCGGAATCAAGAGCCTATTCCATTGCCATGGAGGCCAAAACCGAGGCAGAGGAGGCTGTGGAAGGCTTCATACACGAGGGGGTAAAGGATCAGCATATGGCTGCCGCACTGACGGCATATGCGGATGCCTGTGTACTTCTGGGGGAATATCGTGACGCGGTAAGATATCTGAAGGATGCAAGGGATATGGTCCTTTTCTGTGTGGGAAAGACCGAGGCCTATGACCGGATCGAAGAGAAGCTTGCCTACGTTGAAAAACTACGGGAAGGACATGTGAGCGGAATAGAGTTAGCAGAAGCTTACTATGATACCTATGGTAAAAAGATGCTCTTTGACAATTTTGGGGAGTATCTGGACCGTATAGCAGTGGGCATCTGCGGCGAAGGCTCGGAGTGCCTGGGATATGACGATGACATATCCGAAGATCACGATTTCGGCCCGGGCTTTTGCATGTGGGTGACAAAGCAGACCTATGACGAGATCGGAGAAAAGCTCCAAAGTGCCTACGATGATCTGCCCAGACAGTTCAGAGGCTATACAAGGGATGATGGCGAGCAGACAAGAAAGCGGCGGGGCGTATGCATCATCGATGACTTTTTTGTCCGGCTGCTGGGCATGGATCATCTTCCGCAGACCACCCAGGAATGGCTGGGGATCCCGGAAGAAGCTCTGCTGGCGGCTACCTCCGGCATGGTATTTACAGACCCGGAGGGTATTTTTACCGAATGCAGGACCTATCTGGCGACTTATTATCCCGAAGAGGCCAGAAGGCGGTTGACGGCACAGCATATGACGCTGTTTTCCCAATACGGACAGTATAACTACGGGAGGATGCTGCGAAGAGGCGACAGGGCCACGGCTACCTTCATGCTGGTCAAGGCCACGGAGCATGCGATGCATCTTTGCTATCTGCTGAACAAAAAATACGCGCCTCATGATAAATGGCTGCTTCGGGGACTGGAGGACTGTCATGTGCTGCCCATGGCAGAGGATATCCTTACCACTCTTTTGAACAATCCGGATGTGCATGAGATGCCGGAGGGAATGGACAGGACGCAGCTGGTGGAAAAACTGGCGGGCATGTTCCTGGAGGAGATGAAACAGCAGGGGATCCTTCCGAAGGATGCTGCAAACACTTATCTGGCAGATTACGGACCGGAGGTTGCCTACGGCAGAGCAAACCAGGATGAAATGAAGCAGGAGAACGTACAAGAATCCGTCGCCTACTCCAAGGAGGAGCTGGTGGATGCCATAGTGTCCATGGAGTTCAAGGCCTTTGATCAGGTGAAGAACGAAGGGGGCAGGGCGGACTGTCAGGATAACTGGAAGACCTTTGAGATCATGCGTAAGAGTCAGTATCTGACCTGGGATGAGGAAATGCTCCGCCAGTATCTGGTGGATTTCAAGGTCAGCATGGATAAGGGCTGGAACATGATCACCGAAAAATATGCCCGGATGATGGAATCCACGGCGCCGGAGCAGTATGAGGAGCTGGCATCAAGCCTGCCGCTCATCCCGGAAGAGAAAAAGGAAATCATCGAGGAGATCGTCAGAGTCCAGGTTGGCTGGATGGAGGATTTTGCAAAGCGATATCCCGCGGTGGCAGGAAGAGCAAGGAAGATAAGAACGGCGGAGGATACCGCCTATGATACATCCTCGGAGACCTATCTTAGGGGGGAGATCAGCACCTATTCCGATGAGATGCTGATGCTGTACGGCAGGTTTGTGGCCAGTATCGCACAAAAAGGCGGCAATCTGACCGAGATGACGATGGAAAACACCGTCCATATGTATGGGTACGAAAATTTGGACAGTGCGGAGAGTAAGATGGAACAAGGAGCAGCGGATGGAACAGGAAGTTTTTCAGAAACAGCTGGATGCAGCCTTAGCGGCCGCCCGTAAGAATCATAACAGTATCACGGAGGAGCAGCTTTCGCAGTTCTTCGGCGATGTGGCAAAGGATGAGAAGCACAGGCAGATCCTGCAGGCTTATTTTATCAGTAAGGGTATCATCATCTTCGGAGATGACGAAGAGGAGAACATGCGCAGGGCAGATAAAGCCCTGGAGGAGGAGTTTTCCTACGATCCGAAGGATAAGCAGTATCTGGATCAGTATATGGAGCAGCTTTCGGAGATGGAGGAGATCTCCGATCAGGAGCTGGAACGTCTGCTTTTAAGAGTGGGCGATCACGACAGGGATGCCATGGGGGAAGTGATGCGCTGTTACCTTCGGAAGGCTGCCGATCTGGCCCGGACCTATGCGGGACAGGGGATCTTCATGGAGGATCTGATCGGCGAAGCGAACCTGGCACTTACGGAAGCCGTTATGGAGCTGGATCAGTATATCGACGCACAGCAGTCGGCGGAGACTTTGCTTTCCGATGTGGAGAGCTTTCTCGGTGAGAGAATGATGGATGCCATGGAAGCCATGATCCGGGAGGAAATGGCTGTGAAGGATTCCGACAACCAGATGGCGCAGAAGGTCAACCGGGTGGCGGATGCGGCTGCTTCTCTTTCAGAGGAGCTCCGACGTAAGGTGACTGTGGCTGAGCTTGCGGAGAATACCGATCTTACCCACGAGGAGATCCGGGAAGTGATCCGGCTTTTGGGCAATGGTAAGGACGGGATCGATGTGGTGAAGGAGGATGAGGAGTGAATACGGATTCTTCCATGGATTTTAAGTATCTGATCCAGGATTTTTCCTGGTATTATATCGGGGCCAGAATGACCTATGACGAGATGGTGGATCTGGAGGATATGCCCGGCCGGTTCAGGACTGCCGTTTTCCGCTATATGGAGGATGAAACGGATATGGACAAGACCCTTGCGGAGCATCTTCTGACCATGGACCGGGGGAGCCGTTCGGCCATGATCTATGAACGGCTGCGGGCACTTTTTACCATTCTTCCCAATCCCGAGAAGGGGAGGATGAAGCAGGAGATCATCAAGGCCGAGGATTTCTTTGATGACGAGCAGCTGCGTCAAAGCCTGTTCCCCAGGGAGATCTCCGAGGTGCGTTTTAAGAAGAAGAATCTGATGTTTCTGAGAGTGTGAGGAGGAAATGATGAATATCGGCAATCTGTCAGCATATGAAATATTGGAACACAGAAAGATACCGGATCTGAATTCCGAGGGAGCCATCCTTCGGCATAAAAAGACAGGCGCAAGGGTCTGCCTTTTATCCAACGACGATAATAACAAGGTGTTCTACATCGGCTTCAGAACGCCTCCCGAGGATTCCACGGGAGTGGCGCATATCAATGAACACAGTGTGCTCTGCGGATCCGCCAAGTATCCGGTGAAGGATCCCTTTGTGGAACTGGCAAAGGGTTCGTTGAATACTTTTCTGAATGCCATGACCTATCCGGATAAGACGGTATATCCCGTGGCAAGCTGCAATGATAAGGATTTTGCCAATCTCATGGATGTCTATCTGGATGCGGTCTTTCATCCGAACATCTACCGCGAGAAGAAGATCTTCGAGCAGGAGGGATGGCACTACGAGGTGGACGAGGAGGGCAACCTGATCTACAACGGCGTGGTGTACAACGAGATGAAGGGTGCTTATTCCAGCGCAGACGATGTACTGGAACGGGAGATCATGAACGCACTTTTCCCGGATAATGCCTACGGTGTGGATTCGGGCGGAAAGCCGGAGTGTATCCCGAAGCTGACCTATGAGGCTTTCCTGGATTTCCACAGACGGTATTATCATCCATCCAACAGCTATATCTATCTGTATGGTGATATGGATATGGCCGAACGGCTGGACTATCTGGATAAAGAGTATCTTTCGGCCTATGACGAGCTGGCGGTGGACTCGAGCCTGAAGAGGCAGAAGCCCTTCTCACAGCCGCAGAAGATCCGAAAGACCTATCCGGTGCTGGATTCGGATGAGAGAGAGAACAATTACTATTTCTCCTACACCGTGGCTTCCGAAAAGAGCCTGGATCCGGAGTATTATATCGCTCTTGATGTATTGGATTACGCTCTTTGTTCCGCACCCGGTGCGCCTGTCAAGGTGGCTCTGCTTTCGGAGGGCATCGGAGAGGATGATTACAGCGTAAGTGAGAGTGGTATCCTCCAGCCCTATTTTTCCTTCATATCCAAGAATGCGGCAGGTAAGGATGAAGATAAGTTCGTGAAGATCATCGAGGATACCCTGGGCTGCCTTGTTGAAAACGGAATCGACAGGGATGCCCTGATGGCAGCCATCAACCTGTTTGAGTTCAAGTATAAAGAGGCGGACTTCGGTTCCTATCCGAAGGGACTGATGTATGGTCTGCAGGCTTTGGACAGCTGGTTATATGATGATATGGCGCCCTTCATGTACATCGAGGCAAATGAGACCTTTCAAAAGCTCCGTGCCAAGGTGGAGGAGGGATACTTTGAGGATCTGATCAAAGAGCTGATCCTTGACAATCCTCATAAGGTGATCCTGACGCTGGAGCCTTCCAAGACCAAGGCAAAGGAAAGCGCAGATGCTCTGAAAAAGGAGCTTTCGGAATATCAGAATTCCCTTGATGAAAAAGCAATTGTCGGGATCCGTGAGCATGCAAATGAGCTGAAGGAATACCAGGCAAGTGAGGATGCACCGGAGGATCTGAAGAAGATCCCCATGCTGAAAAGAGAGGATCTGGAAAAGGAAGCAAAGCCCTTACGCAACAGTAGGCATACGCTAACTATTAAGGAGGGCGGGGAGCTGGATCTGTGGCAGCATGATTATTTTACGAACGGAGTATCGTATTTCAGGGTGCTGTTTGATATTACGGATCTTTCGGATGACATGCTGTTTGATCTGTCGGTGCTCAAGACCGTGATGGGCCTTGTGGACACTTCGGAGCATACCTACGGAAAGTTGTATAATGAGATCTATTTAAAGACCGGCGGTATCCGGCCCGGACTCATCGTATCGCCGAATTTCAAGGATGCCGACAAGCTCAGAGTATTCTTTGAGCTGAAGGCAAGATGCTTTGAGGAAAGCACAGCGGATGCCGTTAAGCTTATGAAGGAAATGTTCTTGGATTCCGACTATTCCGATACGGACAGACTCCGGGAGATCCTTTTGGAGACCAAAGCGGGAATGCAGGCCTCCTTCCAGTCCGCCGGACATCAGACGGCGTCAGGCAGAGCCGTATCCAAGCTGTCTAAGCAGGGCTGGATCTCAGAGAGGATCGGAGGGATCCGTTGTCTGGATGATCTGACGGATCTGCTGGATCATTATGAGGAGCAAAAGGCTACCCTTCCCGGAAGACTGCAAAAGGTTCTTGAGAAGATCGCAGTTACGGGAAGAGTCCATATTGACTATACGGGACTTGATCAGGGAAGAAAGCTCCTGGAGGAAGCGCTGCCGGCCTTTACGGACTATCTTGCCCGGGGAGAGAAGGAGCCGGATGCCCCCGGTCTCGGCGCGGGTTATTTTGCAGATAAAGAAGAAGGGGAGAACTTAAAGGAAGCCTTTGTTACCAGTTCGGATGTATGCTATGTCTGCCGGGCGGGCAATTACAGGAAGGCCGGACTGGATTATACCGGAGCGCTCAAGGTACTGCGGGTGATGATGGGCTACGACTATCTGTGGCTCAATGTCAGGGTCCAGGGAGGAGCCTACGGTTGCATGTCCTCTTTCCAGAGAACGGGGATGAGCTATTTTACCTCTTACCGCGATCCCAATCTGCAGAAGACCATTGACGTATATGAGAAAGCACCGGCGTATCTTAAGGATCTGAAACTGGATGAAGAGAGCCTCACCAAATATATCATCGGTACCATTGCAGGTGTGGATATGCCTCTGACGCCCCAGGCCGCAGGTGCCAGAAGCTGGGGGGCGATGGTGACGGGACTGACAGAGCAGGAAGAACAGAAGGAAAGAGACGAGATCATCGGCTGCACCGTTGAGGATCTGCGCCGTCTTTCGAAGTATGTCAGCGCCTTCCTTTCCAGCGGCGTCCTGTGCGTTAACGGCAAGGAGGAGAAGATCCGCGAGAGGGAGGAGATCTTTGATGAGGTCAGGGATCTTTGCTAAGGATAAATTTTTTTCGTTTTTCATGCAACAGATGAGGAACTTCTTGACACTGTAATGTTCAGAGGCGGATGAACCCGCCTGAGGTAGTCTGATTTAAGGGAGAATGGACTGACAAGGAGGAAACATTATGAAAAAGAGACAGATCAGGTTATTGGCACTGTTTATGGCGGTGGGTATCGCACTTTCCGGCTGTGGTTCTTCGGCAGCTTACGATGCTGCCATGCCTGAGGCGGCTACGGACAACTACGCCGGCGAAATGAAATCGAAGGCGGCCGGGGAAAGCTTTGCAACTTACGAAGATGCGGAGTATGAACCCGTGGAAGAGTCGGCAAACGCGGATGTATCCACAGAGTCTGCAAGTGAAAGCGTTAATGAAAACGTTGCTACGAACCGGAAGCTGATCAAGCGTGTGAACATCACGGCAGAGACCCGGGAGTTTGACAAGCTGACACGATTCATCGAGAAGCGTGTGGAAGAGCTGGGCGGCTACATGGAGAACTCCGATGTTTACAGCGGCAGCACCTATAACGGGGGACGCGTGCGTTCCGCCAACTATACGGCCAGAGTTCCCGTTGCCAGGATGAATGATCTTGTTGAGGCAGTGGGAGAGAATTCCAATATCACCAACAAGAGCGAGAGTGCTGAGGATGTAACCTTAAGCTATGTGGACAACAAGAGCCGCAAGGAAGCCCTTGAAGTGGAGATGGACCGTCTGATGGAGATCCTGAAGCAGGCTGAGGATGTGGATACCATCATAGAACTGGAAAGACGCATCACGGATGTGCGCTATGAGATCCAGAACATCGAGTCCACCCTCAGGACATATGACAATCTTGTGGATTTTGCCACCGTCAACATTTCCGTAACGGAGGTTGAGGTCTATACACCGGAACCCGTTAAGAAGCAGTCTGACTGGGATCGCATGGTGGAAGGCTTCCTGCACAGCTTAAAGAGCGTGGGAAGAGGCATTCTGAACTTCCTGATCGATATCGTTATTGCCCTGCCGTATCTGATCCTTTGGGCGATCATTATCCTTGTGGGCTTCCTGATCGTTCGCAAATGGTGGCGCGGCAGAGACAAAAGAGCTGCAAAGCGGGAAGAGAAGAAGGCGAAGAAGGCCCAGAAGGCGGCTCAGAAGGCAATGCAAAAGGGTGGACAGGTACCTCAGAAGCCCGAGGAGATGCTGAAGCCCGGCGAGAAGAAGGAAACAGAGGATAAGCAGAATGGATGATAAGGACGTTAAACGTTCCGGTTTTGTGGCTTTGGTGGGCAGACCCAATGTGGGCAAATCCACACTGATGAACCGGCTGATCGGACAGAAGATCGCCATTACGTCAGCTAAGCCGCAAACTACCCGTAACCGGATACAGACCGTCTATACGGACGAGAGGGGACAGGTGGTGTTCCTGGACACCCCCGGTATGCATAAGGCCAAGAACAAGCTGGGGGATTACATGGTCAGCGTGGCTTACCATACCCTGCAGGAAGCGGATATTGTACTCTTTCTTGTGGAGCCGGATCAGCAGATCGGAAACGGAGATCTTCGGATCATGGAAACCCTGGCAAAGACTTCCACGCCGGTATTTTTGGTCATCAACAAGACGGATACCATTAAGCGGGAAGAGGTCCTTGCAGTCATCGATGCCTTTCGTGGGAAGATGGAATTTGCCGAGGTGATCCCGGTAAGCGCCATGACCGGGGATAATACAGATGATCTTCTGGACACTGTTTTTTCCTATCTGAAGGAAGGACCGCAGTTCTATGACGAGGATACGGTAACGGATCAGCCCATCCGACAGATCGCGGCCGAGCTGATCCGGGAACAGGCCCTGCGCCTGCTCTCCGAGGAGATCCCTCACGGGATCGCGGTGGTCATCGATCAGATGGAATGGAAGCAGCGCATCGTCAACGTGGATGCAACGATCATCTGCGAGAGGGATTCCCACAAGGGCATCATCATCGGCAAGGGCGGCGCCATGCTGAAGAAGATCGGAAGCGGTGCCAGATACGGTATGGAGGAGCTTTGCAGCAAGCAGGTGAACCTGAAGATCTGGGTCAAGGTGAAGAAGGACTGGCGGGAAAGTGATTATCTGATCAAGAATTTCGGTTACGATCCCGGCCAGATCCCCAAGTAGAAATATATGAATGATTGGATCGAAGTGACCGGGATGGTATTATCTGCCGTCCCGGTTTTGGAAAATGATAAAAGGGTGACTTTGCTGACGGCAGAGCGGGGCAAGATCACGGCCTTTGCCAGAGGGGCCAAAAAGCCCACAAGCCGTCTGATGGCAGCGACCAATCCTCTGTGTATGGGACATTTCAGAGTCTTCCCGGGGAAAAATGCCTATACTCTTACCGATGCCGGGATCTCGAATTATTTTGAGGATCTGCGCTCGGACTTTGAGGGGGCCATGTACGGCATGTATTTTGCGGATGTGGCGGATTATTACTGCCGGGAGAACAATGACGAAAAGGATGTCTTAAACCTTTTGTATGTATCTGTCCGTGCCCTGCAGAAAGGACTGATCCCCAAGCGGCTGGTACAGTACCTGTTTGAGATGAAGATGCTGGTGCTGCAGGGAGAGTTCCCCGGGGTTAGCACCGAGAGAGAACTGATGGATGCCACCAAAAGAGCCATTTCCCATTGCGCAACGGCGCCGCTGGAAAATCTCTACAGCTTTACCCTTTCCGATGAGGCCATGGAGGAGCTTTCCGGGGAAGCGGAGCGCTACAGAAGGGACTTTATCGGACACCATTTTAAGAGTCTGGACATCCTGAATGACGCTTTGGGCGGAAATGAGATTTTTTGTTGAAAAAGTCTTTGGTTTCTATTATAATATATTGTCGCATGATACTGTTTATCTGTAAGAAACGGTATCGGCGGCAATTTTTTTGTAACTGCCTTCCAAAGGGCTTAATTCCTGCGGTATGGCAGAATGAAAGCAAAGCAAGAGAACGGAACTTACAATGAAAAAACACTTAAAAACCGGACTGATGTATGCGGCGCTTTTGGTCCTGCTTACGGGCTGCGGCTTTTCGGGCAGCGGCGGAAAGCTTACGGCAAACGGCATCAGCATCGACAAAAAAGGCGTGATCACCCAGCTGATCGCGGAGGATTTTTCCCAAAGCTATTACAATGCGGACGAGTTGAAGGGACAGATCGAAAGCATGATCAAGGAAACGGCGGGTTCGGCGGATCCTTCCCCGATCCGGATGAAAAGCTTTCAGCTCTCCGAGGACAAGAAACTCAGCGTTCAGATCGAATATGATTCCTCTGCATTTTACAAGGAGTTCAATCAGAAAGAGCTGCTTTGCGGAACGGTTGCTGAGGCTGCAAAGGCAGGATATACGATCCCCGATCTGACAAAGCCCGAAGGAGGCACCATTACGGCAGCGGAGCTTTCCGGTATGCAGGATCAGAAGATCGTAGTCCTGGAGGAAGCCCTGCAGGTTGCACCGCCTTCGCAGATCCTGGGAGTCAGCGAAGGGATAACGGTCACCGCGGATAATGTGGCGGTGAAAGAAGGAGAAGAGACCGGCTACATCCTTTACTGAATGAAAAGAATGAAATGAAAATATAATGATAAGGAGATAAGACAATGGAAAAAACAATGGAAAAGATCATCGCACTTGCGAAGGGAAGAGGTTTCATCTACCCCGGTTCCGAGATCTACGGAGGTCTGGCCAATACCTGGGACTACGGAAATCTGGGTGTGGAGCTTAAGAACAATGTCAAGAAGGCATGGTGGCAGAAGTTCGTACAGGAAAGCCCTTATAACGTTGGTGTGGACTGTGCCATTTTGATGAATCCCCAGACCTGGGTCGCTTCCGGCCATCTGGGCGGATTCTCCGATCCTCTGATGGATTGCAAGGAGTGTCATGAGAGATTCCGTGCCGATCAGATCATCGAAGCCTTTGCAGGGGAGAACAATATCACCCTGGACAAGCCCATTGATGCTTATTCCAACGAAGAAATGGAAGCCTTCATTGAAGAGCATAACGTTCCCTGCCCTACCTGCGGCAAGCATAACTTCACCGGTATCCGTCAGTTCAACCTGATGTTCAAGACCTTCCAGGGGGTTACCGAGGATGCCAAGAACACCGTTTATCTGCGCCCCGAGACCGCACAGGGTATCTTTGTTAACTTTAAGAACGTTCAGCGTACCAGCAGAAGGAAGATCCCCTTCGGTATCGCTCAGATCGGTAAGAGCTTCCGTAACGAGATCACACCCGGTAACTTCACCTTCCGAACCAGAGAGTTCGAGCAGATGGAGCTGGAGTTTTTCTGTGAGCCGGGCACCGATCTTGAGTGGTTCAAATACTGGAGAGGCTTCTGCCGCGACTGGCTGATGAGCCTGGGTATCAAAGAGGATGAGATGCGTCTTCGTGACCATGATCCCGCTGAGCTGGCATTTTATTCCAAGGGAACCACGGATATCGAGTTCCTCTTCCCCTTCGGCTGGGGCGAACTCTGGGGTATCGCAGACCGTACCGACTACGACCTGACCCAGCATCAGAACACCTCCGGTCAGGATATGAGCTATTTTGATGATACGAAGAATGAAAAATACGTACCCTACGTTATCGAGCCCTCACTGGGTGCCGACCGTGTGGTACTTGCCTTCCTTTGCGCAGCATATGACGAGGAGAACATCGGAACGGAGGATAAGCCCGATATGCGTACGGTGCTTCATTTCCATCCGGCACTGGCACCGGTTAAGATCGGTATCCTGCCTCTTTCCAAGAAGCTCAACGAGGGCGCTGAGAAGATCTATCATCAGTTATCCAAGACTTACTATTGCGAGTTTGATGACAGAGGAAACATTGGTAAGCGTTACCGCAGACAGGACGAGATCGGTACACCCTTCTGCGTCACCTATGACTTTGATTCCGAGACGGACGGCTGCGTGACCGTACGTTTCCGCGATTCCATGGAGCAGGAGCGTGTTAAGATCGAGGAGCTTGAGGAGTACTTCAGAGACAAGTTTGTTTGGTAAGAGGAAGGTAACGAAATGAGAAACATTACTTCTAAAGAGTTAAGAAAAGAGTGGATCGATTTCTATGTGAAGAGAGGACATGTGGATGTGGGAGCCGTTTCCCTGGTTTCGGATGGATCCACCGGTGCCATGTTCAATGTGGCCGGTATGCAGCCCATCATGCCTTACCTTCTGGGGAAAAAGCATCCCCTGGGAACCAGACTCTGTAACGTGCAGGGCTGTGTCCGTACCAATGATATCGACGGTGTGGGAGATAAGAGCCATCTGACCTTTTTTGAGATGATGGGATCCTGGAGTCTTGGTGATTACTTCAAGAAGGAGAGATGTCAGTGGAGCTACGAGCTGCTTACTGAAGTTTTTAAGTTTGACAGGGATCACCTTGCGGCTACCGTGTTCGAAGGTGATGAGAACGCACCCAGGGATGAAGAGGGTGCCAAGTACAGGATCGAGTCCGGCTTTAAGCCCGAGAATGTATTTTTCCTGCCCAAGGAGGATAACTGGTGGGGACTGGAGTACGGCCCCTGCGGACCGGATTCCGAGATGTTCTATGTATCGGATCAGGAGCCTTGCGGCCCGGATTGCAGACCCGGCTGCCATTGCGGTAAGTATACCGAGATCGGCAACGACGTATTCATGCAGTACGACAAGCAAAAGGACGGAAGTCTTCTTCCTCTGGCTAAGAAGAACGTGGACACCGGTTGGGGACTGGAGAGAAACCTGATGTTCCTCAACGGTATCGATGATGTATATAAGACCGATCTGTTTGCCGGCGTGATCGCAAGCCTGGAGAAGGCATCCGGTAAAAAGTATGATGAGGATGAGAAGTTTACCAGGTCCATGCGTATCGTGGCAGATCACCTTCGTACCTCCGTTATGCTCATCGGCGATGAGGCAAAGCTTCTGCCTGCCAACGGCGGTCCGGGCTATGTTCTGAGAAGACTGATCCGTCGTGCGATCCGTCACGCAAGAGTGCTGGGCCTGGGTGTGGATGAGATCCTTTCGGCGGCAGCGATCTATATCGATGATGTATTTGCGGAGAGTCATCCGCTTCTGAAGCAGAACAGGGAGTTTATCTTAAGCGAGCTGAAAAAAGAGACCGAGCGCTTCAATTCCACTCTTGAAAACGGAATGAAGGAGTTCAAAAAGATCCTTTCCGAGCGCAAGGCTTCGGGTGTGATCGACGGAAAGTCCGCTTTCTATCTGTATGATACCTTCGGCTTCCCCTATGAGCTTACGCTGGAAATGGCCCAGGAAGAAGGCATCAGCGTGGACGAGGAGGGCTTTAAGGAGTCCATGGAAGCCCAGAAGAAGCTGGCAAGAGAGAATGCCAACTTCTCACAGAAGGGTGCGGAAAGCTCAGTATTTGACAGTCTTGGCGATGAGGTTGTAACCACGTTTACGGGTTATGATACCCTGAGTGAGACAGGTAAGGTACTTGCACTTGCGGACGGTGAGAAGCTTGTTGATATGCTTGCGACCGGCGCAGAAGGCACCATCGTTACCGACAGGACCAGTTTCTATGCCACTATGGGCGGACAGAAGGGCGATGTGGGCGTGATCCTTTCCGGTGACGGTGAGTTTGAGGTGACCGATACCGTGAAGCTTCCCAAGGGCCGTGTGGGTCATATCGGTAAGGTGATCAAGGGCAGCGTTAAGACCGGTGAGAGCGTGAAGCTTGAGGTATGCAGCAAGACAAGACAGGCAACCTGCATGAACCATTCGGCAACCCACCTTCTTCAGGCGGCTCTGCAGGAGGTTCTCGGCAAGGATGTTCGCCAGCAGGGTTCCTATCAGGATCCCGACAGGACCAGATTCGATTTCAGCTATGGCCAGGCAGTGGGTCAGGAAGAGCTTAAGAAGATCGAAACTATCGTAAATGAGAAGATCGCTGAGGATCTCAGCGTTGATACAAAGGTAATGAGCATCGAAGAGGCAAAGGCTACGGGAGCCATGGCACTTTTCGGCGAGAAGTACGGTGACTCCGTAAGAGTTGTATCCATGGGTGACTTCTCCAAGGAGCTTTGCGGCGGTACCCATGTGGACAGAACCGGTAAGATCCGAAGCTTCAAGATCCTTTCCGAGAGCGGCGTAGCAGCCGGCGTTCGAAGGATCGAAGCGGTTACGGGCAGCAATGTTGCCGCCTACTATGCAAAGCAGGAGGCAGAGCTTTCCGAGGCCTGCGCACTGTTGAAGACCTCACCGGATATGCTGGTTGAAAGGATCAGACATCTGCAGGAGCAGCTGAAGAGCCTTTCCTCCGAAAACGAATCCTTAAAGAGTGCGGCAGCCAAGGATGCCCTCGGTGATGTGATGGGTCAGGTAAAGGATGTAGAGGGCGTTAAGCTCCTTGCCACAGCCGTAGCAGGTGTGGATATGAACGGCCTTCGTGACCTGGGCGATGACTTAAAGGGCAAGATCGGAGAGGGCGTGGTTGTCCTCGCTTCCGAGAAGGACGGTAAGGTTTCCCTGATGGTCATGGCTACGGACGGAGCACAGAAGATGGGCGCACATGCCGGCAACCTGATCAAAGCCATCGCAGCCAAGGTGGGCGGCGGCGGCGGTGGACGGCCGAACATGGCCCAGGCCGGCGGCAAGAATCCGGCAGGTATTCCGGATGCCATCGCGGAAGCGGAAGCAGTGCTCAGAGCGCAGGTGACAAAATAAGCACACGGTAACTATGATAGCAGGTTCATGCAAAGGCGTATGAGGGGACTATTGAAAAAATGATTGGCCTGTCGGATCAGTCCGGCGGACCGGAAACCCAGGGAGGAATTTATGGAAGGATTTTTGAGTGTAGTTGAATCTGTCAACGGTAAGGTCAACGGCTTTGTCTGGGGCCTGCCCATGCTGATCCTGCTCGTTGGTACGGGCATTCTGATGACGGCTCTGACCAGGCTGTTTCAGGTAACACATATCGGTCACTGGATTAAAAATACCATCGGCGGTATTTTCTCCGACAAGAACGTAACCAAGCACACCGGAAAAGAAGATAAGCAGATCACCCAGTTCCAGAGTCTTTGTACGGCTCTTGCGGCTACCATCGGTACCGGTAACATCGCCGGTGTTTCGGCGGCTATCGTAAGCGGTGGTCCCGGTGCCATCTTCTGGATGTGGATCGTAGCCTTTTTCGGTATGATGACCAACTTCTCCGAGAACGTTCTGGGTATCTACTACCGGAGAAGAAATGAAAAAAACGAGTGGTGCGGCGGCGCCATGTATTATCTGAAGGACGGCCTGGGATCCAAGAAGGGCTGTAAGGGCCTGGGCGCAGTACTGGCAGTTCTGTTTTCCTGCTTCTGCGTACTGGCATCCTTCGGTATCGGTAACATGAGCCAGATCAATTCCATCGCCACCAACATGAACTCTGCCTTTGGCGTAGCACCTCTTGCAACGGGTATTGTTCTGATGGTATTTGCGGGACTGGTCATCGTCGGCGGCCTGAAGCGTATCGCTTCCGTGACCGAGGCGCTGGTTCCCTTTATGGCCATCGCTTACGTGATCGGTGCGCTGGCTGTATTTATCTGCCATATCGATCAGGCAGGCGCTGTTTTCATGGCCATCATCAGAGGTGCTTTCAACCTGAAGTCCGCAGGCGGCGGCGTAGTTGGCTATGGTGTGGCACTGGCAGTCCGCTGGGGTATGAAACGAGGCGTTTTCTCCAACGAGGCAGGTCTCGGATCTTCCGTTATGGTACATTCCTCTTCGAATGTACGTGAGCCTGTAGTACAGGGTATGTGGGGTATCTTTGAGGTGTTTGCGGATACCATTATCGTTTGTACACTGACTGCATTTGCAGTGCTTTCTTCCGGTCTTGTGGATCTGGAAACGGGAAAAGTGCTCTCCTCCAATGAGTCCACCGCTCTGGTGGCAGAGGCTTTCTCCACCGTGTTCGGTAAGCTGGGATCCGGCTTTATCGCCATCGCGATCCTGCTCTTTGCTTTCTCCACGGTACTCGGCTGGAGCCAGTACGGAACCAAAGGCTTTGAGTATCTGTTCGGCCGCAAGGCAGTCATCGGTTATCAGGTGATCTTCGTACTGTTCGTTGTGATCGGTGCGACCATGAACCTTTCTCTTGCATGGGATCTGTCCGATACCTTCAACGGTCTGATGGCGATCCCCAACCTGATCGGTGTTCTGGCATTGGCAGGAACGGTCATGAAGATCACGGAGAACTATGTCAGAAGAAAGATCAAGGGCGAGGATATCAAGCCCATGCTTTCTGCTATTGACGAGATCCAGGAAATACACGAAAAGGAAATTGATTAAAATTGATGAAGGAATTTTCGTTTTCAAATGTCAAAATCCATAATGAGATCGAGCTGTTTGCCGTCAGTGATCTGAAGGCTAAGCGGCTGCTGGAGCATCTGTTTCTGGAAAACCGGATCTCCTACTTTGAGAAATGGGAGGAGATCTCATTTTTCCGCAGGTTCTTCTGGGGTGCGGAAAAAAGCCGCTGTACCTTCTGCATCAATGAGATGCAGGTGGAGAAGGCACTGAGGATCCTCGAAGAGCACCCTGAGCTTCGCGAGAGAGTTGAGATGATCAAAAAAAGGGTGGAAAGGACCTATTTCTGACAGATGACGCAGCAGGATTTTGAAAGCCGTGTAGAACTGGATGTCGATGTGATGCAGGCGCTGTTCGGTCAGTACGATACGTACCTTGGCAAGATCGAAAAGCAGATGCATGTACTCATCATCGACAGAGACGGAGTTTTGAAAATACAGGGCAGCAGGGAAGCGGTGGAAAAGGCGGAAAACCTGATCCGCTCCCTGGCGCTGTCCGTTTCTGCGGGAACGCAGATGGATACCCAAAGGATAGAGTATGCCATGGAACTGAGCATGGAAGGAAAAGAAGAGGCTTTGCAGCAGCTGGATGCGGATTGTATCTGTCATACGGTTTCCGGCAAGCCCATTCATCCCAAGACCGCAGGCCAGGAGGATTACGTTCAGGCCATGCGGGATCATATGATCGTTTTCGGCATCGGACCGGCCGGTACGGGTAAGACGTACCTTGCCATGGCCATGGCCATTACCGCTTTTAAGAAAGGCGAGGTGGAGCGGATCATCCTTACCAGACCTGCCATCGAGGCGGGAGAGAAGCTGGGCTTTCTGCCCGGTGATCTGCAGAGCAAGGTAGATCCCTACCTTCGGCCGTTGTATGATGCTTTATATCAGATCATGGGTGCGGAGAGTTTTTTGCGCAATATGGAAAAAGGGCTGATAGAGGTTGCACCTCTGGCCTATATGCGCGGACGCACCCTGGATAATGCCTATATCATTTTGGATGAAGCACAGAACACGACCCAGGCACAGATGAAGATGTTTCTGACCAGGATCGGATTCGGGTCCAAGGTGGTAGTCACCGGTGATCTTTCCCAGAAGGATCTTGCGCCGGATCAGAAAAGCGGACTCGATGTAGCCACAAAGGTACTTAAGGACGTGGAAGATATCGCTTTCTGTACACTGACCAGTCGCGATGTTGTAAGACATCCGCTGGTTCAGCGAATTGTAAAAGCTTACGAAGAGTATGAAAAAAGAGAGCAAAACAGAGCAAAACGTAATGATACAAAGCCCTTGGCTAATACCCGCCGTTCTGCCCGCCGCAGTTAATGCGGCCGTTTCCCTGATCAGAAACAGCAGCGAGGGTCTGCTTTCCGAGAGCATCTTACTTGGCGTATTCGGCCTGGTCTGGTTTTTTGTACTCTTTTTATGCAATGAGAAACATATCTGGAAGTATGATAACGAATCCCACAAAAAACGTTTTGTGATCGTATTTATCGCAGGGATACTGCTGAGCGTGGGCAGCTGTTTTCTGCAGCCCCTTCTGTGGCTGCATCTGCCGCTGGCAGCAGCTCTGCTCCTGTTTTCCGACCTTCCCCAGGCGATGAGTGCATATTTTCTTTTGCTGATGCTTCAGCAGCTGATCTCACGGCCCGTGGCGGAGGTATTCGTGACCTATGCCATGATCGGCATCCTGGGGATGCTGTTGTTTGATTTTCTGGACGAACAGTTTATGTTCGGAATCCCTTTGTTTATTTCCCTTTTATTCCAGACCCTGCTCTTGCTTGCCATGGAGTTTGTCCTTCGGGGCTATCTGCCGGTAAGCGTCTATGTGTTTGCTTCCTGCAACCTTTTGCTGAGCTTTTTGCTGCTGACGGGAATCCTGAAGTTTTTAAGCTCCCGGGTGCTGCACAGCAAGACCGACAGGTTCGGCGAACTCAACGACCCCGAATGTCCCCTGCTTTCCCAGCTGAAGGAGACCAATAAAAGGGCATATTATCATGCGATCCATACCGCACATTTTTGTCAGAAGCTGGCGGAGAAGATCGGTGCCGATGCGGAGCTGGCCAAAGCGGGCGGCTATTATCATAAGATCGGCAAGATGCGGGGGGAGAGCAACCTGAAGAATGCGCTGGAGATCGCGGAAGAGTACGAATTTCCGCCGGAGCTTAAGGAACTGCTTATGGAGTACGGCGGCAAGAACACGCCCCTTCGTTCCAAAGAGGCGGCCATTGTTCTTTTGTCCGATGCCATGGTATCTTCCGTGATGTTTCTGTTTGACAAGAACAAGGATGCCAAGCTCAACTACGAACAGATCGTCAGCGTGGTCTTTTCCAAGCAGATGGAGAGCGGATTTTTGGATCAGTGTTCCCTTGAGCTGGGAGAGATGAATCTGATCAGACAGTGTTTCCTGGAGGAAAGGTTGTACTATGACTTTTTACGTTGAAAACGAAACGCAGGAAAGCTTTGCGTTTGATGAAAAACAGCTGGCCGAAACCGTGGCCACTGCCGTACTTGCCTCTGAAAAATGCCCCTACGAGGCCAGCGTCAACCTGCTGATCACGGACGGCGAGGGCATCAGGGAGTACAACAGGGACTACCGTGATATCGATGCGGAGACGGACGTTTTGTCCTTCCCTGCGGTAGACTATGAAAGGCCGTCGGATTTTTCCCTTGTGAAAAAAATGCCCGCCGCCTATCTTGACCAGGATACGGGGGAGCTCCTTTTGGGAGACATCATTTTAAACGCGGACAGAGTCAGGCTTCAGGCGCAGGAATACGGTCACAGCCTTGTGAGGGAATATGCTTTTTTGCTGACCCATTCCCTGCTGCATCTGCTGGGCTATGACCACATGAACGAAGCAGAAGAAAAGGAAATGTTTGGAAGACAGGAGGCTGTTCTGGAGGGTCTTAAGATTACCAGATAAGCCCTTACAGGTGGGATATATGAACGAAAAGAGAAAACAGGAAAACCTGATCAGACAGGGCGGCAGCGGGAGTGTTATGGCCTGGATGGAACTGCTGGTCCAGCTTATCTTTCTGATCTTTCTGTATCACAGGATCGGAATGCTGGGCATGAGCTATTTTGCCGTGCCGTATCTGATCTACCGGGCACTGCATGTGATCCTTGCCCACGGAAGCGGACGCATCATAAAACGCAGGGTGGCATTTTTCAGAAGGAGAAATGCGTATCGCAATGCGGTTTCGGGATACAGGAGCATGGCTGCTGCAGGCCTTTGCGTTACCCTGATCATTGCCGCAGCCCTGTTTTGGAAAGCTGATGCACTCAGTATGCTGATGAGCGCATCGAAGCTGCCGGGGCTGGGGATCAGACTCTTTGCGGTGGCACTGGTTTTTTCAGTTCTGACCTCCTGCATGGACGGATACCTGGAAGGTATGGGAACCGGTCTGCCGGGGTGCATTGCCCGGATGAGCGGCTATGTATCCTCTCTGGTGCTCGCCTTTGTTCTGGCGGGAAAAGTCAGCTCCTATTCGGAAAAAGTAGCGGCCCTGATGCGGACGGATCATTACTACTATGCTTATATGGCGGCGCTGGGAAGCGGCAGCATCCTCATCGGCAATCTCATTGCCCTGCTGGTGCTTGCCTTTCAGAAGGCGGCTATGACCCAGAGTCTCCGCCAGCTTTTTGACGGCGGTTTCAAGCAGAAGAGTGATCAGACCGGAGGCATCGGTTCCTATCTGCTGGCACTTCTCGGGGGCATTTTTCCGGATGCCTGTCCCGAGCTTTTGCTGCTGGTATTGTTCGCCATTGCCCTGCATGGAAATACGCAGGAAGCCTATGCGGGTCAGTTCCTGGCGGCATCCGTGCTGCTGATCCGGCCCGTCAGTCTGCTGGCCACGCAGATCACGGGCGTTCTGTCCAGATATCTGGCGCAGTATATCAAACATTCCGACCTTGTGCATGCCAATGAAAGAACGGCGATCTGTCTCAAGGTTTATACCTATATCCTGTTCCCCTATCTGACGGCGTTGCTTGCCATGGCTCCTTCTGTCGGAACCGCGTTTTTTGACACGGAGGATGCGGCTTTTGCATCGTTGCTCAGATTCGGTATCTGGGGAAGCCTTGCCTTCGCCCTGTTTTTGTTCACCAACGGTATCATCGGTGTACTCTGGGAAAGGTGGGCGCCGGGGGTGATGTCTTTAGTTGCCGTTCTGATCGCCGGCGTAGTGCAGCTGAGAGTGACGGATAACTACTGGATCTCCATGATCGCAGGCTGCCTTGTCCTTTTTGCCATCGAGTCAGTACTGCTGGCAATGGTTACCCGTTTTCACCAGGATCTGCTCCGGATCTTTGTGCTGACAGGTGTCTCCAGCGTGATCTTCGGTCTCGTTTCCTTTGCGGTGCAAAGGGTGATGGGGGCTGCGGCGGGAAGCTGGGTCACCCTGATCCTCGGCCTTGCGTTGGGAACGCTGTCCTATATCACCTGTATCGTGATGACGCACACCTTCGATGCCTATGAATGGTCGCAGGTACCCGGTAAGGGGCTGCCGCTTTTTATCGCAAGATGGCTTCGCCAGTATTAAAGGAGAGTTATGCTCAGACTGACAGAGATCAAAATGCCTGTGGAATATGACAGAGCGGCGCTTCTGAAACAGTGCGCCGCGCTTTTGTCTGTCAGTCGGGAGATGATCGAAGATATGATGCTAGTAAAAAAGAGCCTTGATGCCAGAAAGAAACCGAGGCTCTTTTATGTACTCAGCGTGGATGTAAGTCTTCGCGGCGGAAAAGAACAGGAGGATAAGATCCTCTCCCGGGCCGCGAAGGATCGGGGAAGGAGCGGTCGCATAGCACGCTCCCCGAAGCCTTATCGTTTCCCTTATTCCGATGCTCGTAAGGCGACCGAAAAGGCCGGAACTAAAAGACCCGTCATTGTCGGTGCCGGTCCGGCGGGCATGGCCTGCGCTTACTATCTTTCCCTTGCGGGGCTTGCTCCGATCCTGATCGAAAGGGGAAAGCCGGCGGATGAGAGACGGAGGGATGTGGAAGATTTCTGGGAAAAAGGTGTGCTTTCCGAAAACAGCAATGTGCAGTTTGGAGAAGGGGGAGCGGGGACTTTTTCCGACGGAAAGCTGAACACCCTGATCAAGGATAAAGAGGGACGCTGCCGGGAGATCCTCAGACTCTATGTATCCATGGGAGCACCGGAGCAGATCCTCTACGATGCCAAACCCCATGTGGGAACCGACAAGCTGGTGGATATGTGCATCCGCTTAAGGGAGGAGATCCGAAGGCTGGGAGGAGAGGTCCTGTTTGAAACCCGTATGGAGAGAATCCTGACGGAGGGCGACAGGGTATGCGGCATTGAGACGGTAAAAACAGATGGCAGCAACGCTTTGGAGACCATCGAAACGGATACCCTGGTCCTTGCCATAGGACACAGTGCAAGGGACACCTTCCGGGTTTTGTATGAGGAAGGGATCACCATGGAGGCCAAGCCATTTGCGGTGGGCTTTCGGCTGATCCATGATCAGCATCTGATTGATGTAAGCCAGTACGGAGAGCAGAGTGATGATGTGTATGAAAAGTTAGGGGCGGCTTCCTATAAGCTGACGGCCCAAAGCAGCGGCGGCAGAGGAGTATACTCCTTCTGTATGTGCCCGGGGGGATATGTGGTAAATGCCTCTTCGGAAAAGGGAAGGCTTGCGGTCAACGGCATGAGTTATTCAGGCCGGGGCAGCGGGTTTGCCAACAGTGCCATCATCGTTACGGTAACGCCGGAGGATTACCCGGCATCGCCGGAGCCGCCGCTTTCGGGGATCGCCTTCCAAAGAGAGCTGGAGGAAAAGGCATATAAGTTAGCAGAGGGTAACATTCCGGTACAGCTTTTTTCGGATTATCAAAAGGGGGAGAGCAGCCGGAAGGAGGATCCTATCCTGCAAAGGCTTTCCGAAGGGATCAAGGGAAGGTTTTCCGCTTCCGATCTTTCGCCCATTCTGCCGGATAACCTGAAGGAGACTTTCCTGGAAGGAATGCAAAGCTTTGATTCGAAGATCCGGGGATTTGCGGGTGAGGAGGTGCTGGTCCTTGCGGTGGAGAGCAGAACCTCTTCTCCTGTCAGGATACCGAGAGGAGCGGACGGACAGGCAGAGCTTAAGGGATTATATCCGGTAGGTGAAGGAGCAGGCTACGCCGGCGGCATCACCTCGGCGGCCATGGACGGACTGCTGGCATCCGAACGGATCGCAGCAGCTCTGAGGTGATATTTTTCAATGACAATTATCCGGAATCGTGTTATGGTGATAGAAAAGACTAAACAGGGGGTATTTTTTTATGAAGATCATGGAAGGATTTCAAAAGGGTGTCAATCTCGGAGGATGGATCTCTCAGTTTGCCAAATATGACAAAAAGCATTTTGAGAGCTTTATCACGAAGGATGATATCCGGGATATCGCACAGCTGGGGTTTGATCATGTTCGCCTCCCGGTGGATTATAACGTGCTGGAGGATGAGGAAGGCAATTTGATCGAGGAGGGGTTCGGCTATGTGGAAAACTGCCGCAGCTGGTGTGAAGAGTTCGGATTGAATCTTCTGATCGATCTGCATGAATGCTACGGATACTCCTTTGATCCGCTGAAGAAGGATATGGACCGCGAGGTGTTCTTCTATGATGACGCGCTCCAGGCAAGGTTTATGAAGCTCTGGAAAGAGATCGCCACGCGCCTGAGTCCTTACCAGAAGCAGGTTGCTTTTGAACCCCTGAATGAAGTGGTCCTGAACGAAGTGGCAGATGCCTGGAATCAGATCGCAGGCCGCTATATCAAAATGATGAGAGAGATCGTTCCCGACAGCTATCTGGTGATCGGAGGCGTATGGTATAACAATGTGATGTCCGTTCCGAAGCTGGACGTTCCCGTGGATGATAAGGTGGTCTACAACTTCCACTGCTATGAGCCTATGATATTTTCCCATCAGGGAGCCTACTGGGTGGAAGAGATGCCGGCCGATTTCAGGATCGGCTATCCGAAGACGCTGGAGGAGTATCGAAAGGCAGGAGATTCCCTGGCGGCAGATCTGGCCGGTGCCATTTACACGGAGGGGATCAGCGAGATCGGAGAGGGCTTTTTTGAAGATATCTTCCGTCCTGCCATCGAAAAGGCTGAGAAGGACAACGTGGCACTGTACTGCGGCGAATACGGTGTCATTGATCTGGCGGATAATGACTCCCGCCTTCGCTGGCTGACGGATATCCATAGGGCGTTTAAGAAATACAGTATCGGTCACGCCCTTTGGAACTATAAGGAGAAGGATTTCGGTATGGTGGATGAATCCTTTGCCGAGATCAAAGACCGTTTCATGGAGATCGTATAAGAATGACTAAGGCTTCCGGGAAGTTTTTCGAAAACAGGGAATGCGAATACTATCCCTGCCACAAGGGGATCGATCAGATCAACTGTCTGTTCTGTTTCTGTCCGCTGTATCATTTGGAAAACTGTCCGGGAGCCCCTGTTTATAAAGAGAAGAACGGGAAAAAAATAAAGGTCTGTACGGGATGTGTCTATCCCCACAGACCGGAGAATTACGATAAGATCATGGATCAGATCAGAGACGGCGTGTAGTCGGGATTCAGGAGGCTGAAGCGAAGATGATCGCGGAAGCTTCCGCCGATGAGAACGCCGCCGTATTCATTGCCCTCAAAGACAAAGCCCATCTTTTCCAGGAGCCGGATCGATGCGGCATTATCGGCCATGACCCGGGCTTCGATCCTGTGGATATCGCAGGTGGCAAAAACATGGTCTACGATAACAGGAAGGGATTCGGAAGCATAGCGCTTATTCCAGTGGTCACGGTCATAGTCATAGCCGAAGATGGTGCTGTTGTAGGGCGCGGGACGCATTCGGCTGAAGCTGATGGTTCCGATGACATGATCGGGTGTTTCCTTACAAAATACATAATAGTACATGCCCTGGTGCTTTTCCATGGTCTCGATCTCGTAGCGCATGGAGGCCCGCTGGTAATCCGCCGTATAAAATCGGGGAGAGTGCACCGGCTCGTACTGCTCGAAAAAGGCCCGGTTCCTGCTGTAATATGCCAGAAGTTCTTCGGCAAAGGATTCCTGTGAAGTTTTGATGATAAGTCGCTCAGTAGTCAAGGTTGCCATAGCAACAGTATACCATAATTATTATGCTTTACAAGACAGAGAGTTTGTGTTAACATATCTTTCGTATGAGTTTCTAGCCACGCTCAGGTGCAGGCAACTCCGGCCGCATCTTAGTGTGATCCGCAAGGATGTAAGCTGAATGAAAAAGAAGGAGGTAATCAGATGATTACAAAAGAGAAGAAAACAGAGATCATGCAGAAGTATGCCAGAACTGCCGGCGACACCGGTTCACCGGAGGTTCAGGTAGCAGTACTTACCGAGAGGATCAAGGAGCTGACAGAGCACCTGAAGGAGAATCCCAAGGATCATCATTCCAGACGCGGAATGTACAAGATGATCGGTAAGAGAAGAGGCCTTTTGGACTATCTGAAAGAGAAGGATATTGAGAGATATCGTACCCTGATCGAGCAGCTTGGTTTAAGGCGCTGACATTGTGCATAAGAGGCGGGATTTTTTCCGCCTCTTTTAGCTATTTTACAACCAAATGTAACCCGAAATGGGTAGAAGAATTATCCGAGACCGCTGAAGCGGACAAAACAGAGGATTTTTGGTCGGTTCAGTAGTTTCGGCATCTTCTACCCGCTTGGAAGAAGAGAAGAAAAGGAGAAAAGAGTATGTACAAAACTTATTCCATGGAACTGGCAGGCAGAACTCTGACCGTAGACATCGACAGAGTCGGCAAGCAGGCTAACGGCTGTGCGTTCATGCACTACGGCGAGACCACCGTACTGAGCACCGCTACGGCATCCGAGAAGCCCAGGGACGGCATTGACTTTTTCCCCTGCTCCGTAGAGTATGAGGAGAAGTTCTATGCAGTAGGCAAGATTCCCGGAGGCTTTAACAAGAGAGAGGGTAAGGCAAGCGAGAATGCAGTACTTACCGCCCGTGTTATCGACCGCCCCATGCGCCCCCTGTTCCCCAAGGATTACCGCAACGATGTAACCCTGCACAACCTGGTAATGAGCGTGGATCCCGCCTGCCGTCCCGAGCTGGTGGCAATGATCGGTACCTCCATCGCTACGACCATTTCCGATATCCCCTTCGCAGGTCCCTGTGCCATGACTCAGGTTGGTATGAAGGACGGAGAGTTCATCATCAACCCCGGACAGAAGGACTGGGATGAGGGTGAGCTGAAGCTTACCGTAGCTTCCACTGCTGAGAAGGTTATCATGATCGAAGCAGGTGCCAAGGAGATCCCCGAGGATAAGATGCTTCAGGCTATCTACATGGCACACGATGTAAACCAGACCATTATCGAGTTCATCAACAAGATCGCTGCCGAGGTAGGCAAGAAGAAACATGAGTACATCAGCTGTGCCGTTCCCGAGGAAATGTTTGCTGCCATGAAAGAGGTAGTAAGCCCTGAGGAGATGGAGAAGGCTGTATTTACGGATGAGAAGCAGGTTCGTGAGGAGAATATCCGTCAGGTAACCGCTAAGCTGGAAGAGGCATTTGCTGACAAGGAAGAGTGGCTTTCCGTTCTCGGCGAGGCTGTTTACCAGTATCAGAAGAAGACCGTACGTAAGATGATCCTCAAGGATCACAAGCGTCCCGACGGAAGAGCCATCGATCAGATCAGACCGCTGGCAGCTGAAGTTGATATCATCCCCAGAGTTCACGGTAGTGCAATGTTCACCAGAGGACAGACTCAGATCTGCAACGTTGTTACCCTGGCACCGCTTTCCGAGGTTCAGAAGATCGACGGACTGGATGAGAACATCACCAACAAGAGATATATGCATCACTACAACTTCCCCAGCTACTCCGTAGGTGAGACCAAGGTCAGCCGCGGACCGGGACGTCGTGAGATCGGTCACGGCGCACTGGCAGAGCGAGTACTTTTGCCCGTTCTTCCTTCCACTGAGGAATTCCCTTATGCTATCCGGAGCGTATCCGAGACCTTCGAGTCCAACGGATCCACCTCCATGGCATCCACCTGCTCCTCCTGTATGGCACTTATGGCAGCAGGTGTACCCATCAAGAAGATGGTAGCAGGTATCTCCTGCGGTCTTGTGACCGGTGATACCGATGATGATTATATTGTACTGACCGATATCCAGGGCCTTGAGGACTTCTTCGGCGACATGGACTTCAAGGTAACCGGTACCACCGAGGGTATCACCGCTATCCAGATGGATATCAAGATCCACGGTCTGACCCGTCCCATCGTAGAGGAAGCTATCCGTCGTACCAGAGAGGCAAGACTCTTTATCATGGACACCTGTATGAAGCCTGCCATTGCAGAGCCTCGTAAGGAAGTTGGTCAGTATGCTCCCAAGATCATCCAGATCCAGATCGATCCCGAGAAGATCGGTGATGTTGTGGGACAGAGAGGTAAGACCATCAACGAGATCATTGCCCGTACCGGCGTGAAGATTGATATCACGGATGACGGTGCGGTTGATATCTGCGGTAATGATGCTAAGGGCATGCAGGATGCCATCGATATGATCCAGATGATCGTCAGCGAGTTTGAAGAGGGTAAAAAGTACACCGGTAAGGTAGTTTCCATCAAGGAATTCGGTGCTTTCCTCGAGTTCGCACCCGGAAAAGAGGGTATGGTTCACATCTCCAAGATTGCCAAGGAGCGCATCAATCATGTAGAGGATGTGCTGACCCTGGGTGATGTGGTTGAGGTTGTATGCCTCGGCAAGGACAAGATGGGACGCATTAGCTTCTCCATCAAGGATTGCCAGTAAGCGATCACGTTAGCGGAAAGTTTAGAGAGTTCAGAGATCGGGCTATTCATATAGCCCGATTTCAATAAGGAGTGAGAGAATGGGCTTTTTATTAAATCTGTTAGGCGGTGTCAGCAAGGGCGAGTATGCCAAGAAGGAAGCGGAGCTTGATCAGCTGAAAAAAGAGCATGATGCGGAGCTGCAGAAGATGAAGGATCTCTATGCGGAGCAGATCGACGAAATCCAGGCTGCCTTCCGAAAAAAGACGACAGCTCTGAAGGAGGAGTTCGAGGCTTATAAGCAGGAGAACAATGCCGAGGAGATCAATGCTGCCCATGAGGCAGAGCTGGAGAAGATGAAGAAGCTCTATGCAGAGCAGATCGATGAGATCCAGAAGGCTTTCCGCGATCGTAACCAGTCACTGCAGGGACAGATCAATAAATACAAAGAGGAAAGCAGCGGCTACGAAGAGAAGATCGAAGAGCGGGATGCACAGCTGAAGAAGATGAAGAAGCTCTATGCAGAGCAGATCGATGAGCTGCAGGCTGCCTTCAAGGATAAGAACGAACAGGTTAAGGAAGAGCTTTCGGAGCAGGAGCAGGAGAAGATCCGGAGCATGCAGAGTGAGCATGAATCGGAACTGGCCAGGATGAAATCCATCTATGAGGAAATGCTGGTGGAGATCCAGACGGCTCACGAAGATCATCACAGGATGCTCAGAGACAAGCTGCGCGTAGCCAACGAGCAGATCGCGGATCTGCAGGAGCGAAGCGCTCAGCAGGAGGCAGAGCTGCTTAAGATGAGCAAGCTTTATGACCAGCAGCTGGGTGAGATCCAGGCGGCATTCCGTGAGAAGACCAACTCCCAGCACGATCAGATCGAGAAGCTGAAGCTTCAGATCCTGGGTATGCTGGAAGGCTGATCAAAGGTCCGAAAAGAAAAGTAGTGACAAGTTATGTAGACTTGTGTTATATTATTCTTGGAATTGTTTATTTTGCCCGAGCACATTAACACTTTTGGCTATGGGAAATGCGAACAACTGCTGAGAATGGGAGAGCAAACAGATGAATGAGTTTACCGAAGAAATAAAGGAAGAAGCCGTCGATACACAGGAGAGTACAGCCGCAGAGAGCACTACGGGTATCCAGTCCGCAGCCGATGCCGTTGAGGCCATGAAGGCTTCTGCAGTACCTACAGGAGGCATTGAGCTTTGGAAAAGTGTTCTCGACGGTCTGAAGGACGAGATGGACAAGAGACTGTCCAAGGCTGATGAGACGGTGACGGAGCTGGTTGAAAGCGAGAAGAAGAAAGCGGCCGATGCTGTTGCGGAAGAGATGCAGGCAAAGCTGGATGCGCTTGAGAAGGAAAAGGATGAGCAGATCGAAGCACTGACCAAGGAAAATGAAGAGCTTCGACAGGGCTTTGATGCCAAGAAGGATGAGCTGACCGAGCAGATCGAGAAGGAGTTCACCCAGAAGCAGGAAGCAGAGGTGGCTTCCGTGAAGGCTCAGTATGAGCAGCAGATCCAGAGCCTGAACGACGCAAACCATGATAAGCTTCAGGCCATGAGAAAAGAGATCGACGGTTATAAGGAGCAGATCGAGACCCTGATGCTGGAAATCGACGATCCCTTTGTTCTGCAGCAGATCCAGAGCGGTGCGGCAACATCTGCGGATGCGGCACCTGAGGCAGCAGAAGCGGAAGCATCTGAGTAAGCCCGACATATTTCATCATCTGTCGATACAACGGAAGAATAACAGAAACTCCGGCGATGCGCCGGAGTTTCGTTTGTTTCGATCTTTGTCAAATGTGGTTTGAAGAAGCCTGAGATCAAAGAGCTTCGTGGAAGGTTCTGGAGATCACGTCGTTCTGCTGTTCCTGAGTGAGCTTTACGAAGTTTACGGCATAACCGGAAACGCGGATCGTAAGCTGAGGGTAATTCTCGGGATGCTTCTGTGCATCCAGGAGAGTGTCGCGGTTGAGGACATTTACGTTGAGATGATGTCCGCCCTTGGTTGCGTAACCGTCCAGAAGATTAACAAGATTCGATACCTGAGCTGCATTGTTGTCTGCCATGATGAATACCTCCTTTAGGATTATGTTAAATCAGTAATGATTACTATTTTCAATAATAGAATACCATAACTGGAGAAAAAGTAAATAGTCAGGCGTGTATTTTTTAACATACAAATACACAAAATCAGCTATGACTACAAAAAGACGGATATATTTGCTATAATGATTCTCGCAGGTTTTCTATCTTTTCCTATACGAGAAAGGAGCAGGATATGAGCAGAGTATTTTTGATCGTACTTGACAGTTTCGGCATAGGGGCAGCTCCGGATGCCGCCGATTTCGGGGATGCGGGGACCAATACCATAGGCTCCTGCGCTCGGTCGGAGTTTTTCGTGCTGCCGAATCTGCAAAAGCTCGGTCTTTTCGATATTGACGGAGTGGATGTAGGCGGGAAGACCGCTCCTGTGGGGGAAGGAAACTTTATCGGCAGGATCGCCAGACTTCAGGAGGCGTCTGCAGGTAAGGATACCACCATCGGCCACTGGGAAATCGCAGGTATGATCTCCGAAAATCCGCTTCCCACCTATCCGGAGGGCTTTCCCGCGGAAGTGATCGATGCATTTGTGAAAAAGACCGGCAGGGGAGTGCTCTGTAATAAGCCCTATTCCGGCACCAAGGTCATCGCCGATTACGGAAAGCAGCATATGGAAAGCGGAGACCTCATTGTCTATACCTCGGCGGATTCCGTATTTCAGATCGCTGCCCATGAGGATATCGTGCCGGTGGAAACACTGTATGAATATTGCAGGATGGCGAGAGAGATCCTGCAGGGAAAGCACGGCGTGGGCCGCGTGATCGCAAGACCCTTTATCGGAGAGGAAGGCAGCTTCGAAAGGACGCCGAGGCGCCACGACTTTTCCCTGGAGCCGCCGAAGCAGACCATGCTGGATCACATCGTAGCGGCAGGTAAGGATATGATCGCCGTGGGCAAGATCCATGATATCTTTGCGGGAAGAGGTATGACGGAGTTTACCTATACCACTTCCAATGCGGACGGGATCGAAAAGACCCTGGGCTTCATGGATAAAGACTTTGACGGCCTGTGCTTTGTAAACCTTGTGGACTATGATATGCTTTACGGTCACAGAAGAGATATTGACGGCTATGCCAAGGCACTTGCTTATTTCGATGAGAAACTGCCGGAGCTTATGTGTAAGATGCGCGAGGATGATATCCTCATCCTGACGGCGGATCACGGCTGCGATCCGGGCTATCTGAAGACCACGGATCATACCAGGGAATATGTTCCCTGCCTCATGTTTGGTTCAAAGTTAGCACCTGCTAACCTTGGCACAAGGACGACTTTCGCAGATATCGCCAAGACCGTCTTGGACTATCTGGGCGTCTCCGGAGACGTGGCAGGCGACCCCATGCTCTGAGATAAATGTGTTGGACGGCTGGTCCCCGGAATAATATTTGAGGGACGCGCCTTGGATTGCAATATCGGGTTCCGAAGAATACCATTCCGAAACCGCCTTTGCTTTAGCAACGAAGGTTTCGGGATGGTATTCGAGGGACATGCATTGGATTGCGGCAACAATATAAATCAGGAGGAAACTATGGACAAGATCGAGCAGGAGATCTCGCGCCGGAGAACATTTGCGATCATTTCACACCCGGATGCGGGAAAGACAACCCTGACGGAGAAATTTTTGCTGTACGGAGGCGCCATCAACCTGGCTGGCTCCGTAAAAGGAAAAGCAACGGCAAGACACGCGGTGTCCGACTGGATGGAGATCGAGAAAGAGAGAGGTATCTCGGTAACATCCTCGGTGTTGCAGTTTGAATATGACGGATATTGTATCAACATACTGGATACACCGGGACACCAGGATTTCTCGGAGGATACCTACCGTACCCTGATGGCAGCCGATTCGGCGGTGATGGTCATCGACGGCGGTAAAGGCGTGGAGGCACAGACCAGGAAGCTGTTCAAAGTCTGTGTGATGCGTAAGATCCCCATCTTTACCTTTATCAACAAGATGGATCGGGATGCCAACGATACCTTTGATCTGCTTGATGAGATCGAAAAAGAGTTGGGTATCGCAACCTGCCCCGTGAACTGGCCCATCGGCTCCGGTAAGGAGTTCAAGGGTGTATATGAGAGAGCAACCAGGACGATCCACAGCTTTTCGGATACGGAAAAAGGTACGAAGGAAGGTAAGGACAGCGTAACGAGTCTGGATGATGAGGCGGCTGTGATGGATCAGATCGGTTCCGATGCCTACGATAAGCTGCAGGAGGAGATCGAGCTGTTGGACGGTGCAAGTGCCGAGTTTGATCTTGCCAAGATCCAGGCGGGTGAGCTGACTCCGGTGTTTTTCGGTTCGGCATTGACCAACTTCGGCGTTGAGGTCTTTTTGCAGCACTTTTTAAAGATGACCCAGACCCCTCTTGCCAGGATCTCCGATCAGGGCAGTGTGGATCCGGCAACCAGAGACTTTTCAGCCTTTGTGTTTAAGATCCAGGCCAACATGAACAAGGCCCACAGGGACAGGGTTGCTTTCATGCGGATCTGTTCCGGCAAGTACGATGCCTCCATGGAAGTACGCCACGTCCAGGGTGGTAAGGTGATGCGTCTTTCCCAGCCCCAGCAGATCATGGCGGATTCGAGAAAAATACTGGATGAGGCCTATGCGGGAGATATCATCGGCGTATTTGATCCGGGTATTTTTTCCATAGGAGATACGCTATGCATGCCCAAGGAGGAATTCCGCTACGCCGGGATCCCCACCTTTGCACCGGAGCATTTTGCAAGAGTCAGACAGATGGATACCATGAAGCGTAAGCAGTTCGTTAAGGGTATCACCCAGATCGCCCAGGAGGGCGCGATCCAGATCTTCAAAGAGCTGGATACGGGCCTGGAGGAGATTATTGTGGGCGTTGTGGGCGTGCTACAGTTCGACGTGCTGAAATACAGGCTGGAAAACGAGTACAACGTGGATATCAAACTGGAGCCCCTGCCCTATGAGCATATCCGCTGGATCGAGAACGAAAATCCGGATCTGGGACGATTGGTGGGCACCTCCGATATGAAGAAGGTTACGGACTTAAAGGAAAGACCCCTTCTTCTGTTCGTCAACCCCTGGAGCGTTCAGATGGTGCTGGACCGCAACGAGGGTCTTGTCCTTTCCGAATTCGGAAGATCGTAAGGCAGCGGCGAAGGATTTGGCACTTTCCAAAACAAGCAGAATTTGGTATACTCATAAAAGTGACATGACAGGATGAAAGGAGTCCGAAAATGGAAACAAAAACTGAACTTCAGAATACGGATATTACCATCGCAGACCAGATCGGCAGCGTACAGATCGCCGATGATGTAGTGGCAATGATCGCAGCACTGGCAGCGGTAGAGGTAGAAGGTGTTTCCCTTCCCGCATCACCCGCAGCAGAATCCCAGGGCAGAGGCAGTGCCAGGAAGATGATGAAGAACGTCAAGGTGGATGTGGCCGGCGAGAACGTATCGGTGGATGTGGCTGTTGCCATTGACTATGGTTACAACATCCCTCAGACGGGTCAGAACGTTCAGACCAGAGTGAAGGCAGCCATCGAGAACATGACGGGCCTGATCGTGGCAGATGTAAACGTTCGCGTGGCAAAGGTGAATATGCAATGAGTCGTTCGAAACTGCGGGAAAAAGTATTCCGCCTGCTGTTTCGCATAGAGTTCCATGAGCGGGAGGAATTCCAGTCCCAGAAGGATGCATTTTTCCTGGAAGAGGAACAGGAGCAGATGACGGAGGAAGAACAGGGTCAGGTTGCTCAAAGATGCGAACAGATCAAGGAGAAGCTGGCGGATATCGATGCTCTGTTGTCTGAGAGGACAACCGGCTGGAGCATTCAAAGGATCGGTAAGGTTGAGCTTGCGATCCTTCGTCTTGCCGTCTACGAGATCGAATTCGACGAGAGCATTCCCGTTTCCGTATCCATCAACGAGGCTGTAGAGCTGGCCAAGAGATACGGCGCCGAAGAGTCCTCCGGGTTCATCAACGGAGTGCTCGCCAAGTTTGCGGACAAGGAGTAGCCGGCGACAGGAAAGCGGTTTGATATGGGCAAAAATATATATTCTGTGACAGATATTACGCTCTACCTGAAGCGTCTGATCTCAGAGGACTTTATGTGCAGCGCTGTTTCCATTCGGGGAGAACTGAGCAATGTGAAGTATCACAGCTCGGGGCATATCTATTTTACACTGAAGGATGCGGGGGCTGCACTTTCTTGTATCATGTTTTCCTCCGACAGAAGAAGCCTGGGCTTTAGGATGGAGGACGGACAGAAGGTGGTCTGCTCCGGTCGGATCAGTGTATTCGAACAGGCGGGCAGGTACCAGCTCTATGTAAAGGCGGCGGAGCTATCCGGCAGCGGTGAGCTGTATGCCGAATATGAGAGGATCAAAAAAGAGCTGGAAGAGATGGGAATGTTCGATCCCGTCTACAAGCAGCAGATCCCCACACTGGTCAGAAGGGTGGGGGTTGTGACATCTCCCACGGGAGCGGCCAGGAGAGATATAGAGCAGATCGCAAGGCGGAGAAACCCCTATGCGCAGATCATTCTGTACCCGGCTCTGGTACAGGGAGAGGGTGCCGTGGCAAGTATCGTGCGGGGTATCGACATTCTGGAAAAGCAGGGTGTGGATGTGATGATCGTCGGCAGAGGTGGCGGCAGCATAGAGGATCTCTGGGCTTTTAACTCGCCGGAGGTGGCACAGGCGGTCTTTGACTGCACCGTCCCCGTGATCTCAGCGGTGGGACATGAAACGGATACGACGATCATAGATTTTGTGGCGGATCTTCGAGCACCGACCCCTTCGGCAGCGGCTGAACTGGCGGTCTGCGATGTGTTCGCACTGATGGACTCTCTCAGGGAGAAAAGAGAACACCTGATGAGTCTGATGGAGCAGAAGCTCTCATACCAGAGACTGAAGGTGGACAGACTGAGACTTTCCCTGATCAAGGTATCCCCTGCCAGCACCCTGGAAAAGCGCCGCATGAAGCTGCAGAAGGAACGGGAAACGATGCAAAGGATCATGACGCAGCGGATCTCGGATCAGCGGATGCAGCTTTTGTATGACGAAGAAAAACTGCAGGGAAGGATGGAACAGCGGCTGAAGGAAGCGCGTTCCCTTTTGGCGGTAAGCTCTTCGCGCATGGAAGGGTTGTCCCCGCTTAAGAGACTTTCCGCCGGATATTCTTATCTGCAGTCGGCAGACGGCAAAGGGATAAGAAGCGTTAAAGGAGTGAAGGAAGGTGACAGCCTTCTGATCACGTTAAAGGACGGAAACATAGAGGCCTGCGCACGATCGGTCAGCGTGCTGACCCCGGTCGACGGGAAAGAAGAAGGAGTACTTTGCTGATGAAAAAAGAGAAAGGGCAAGAGGAAGAGAGCGTAAGCTTTGAAGAACGGTTTGCCAGACTTGAGGAGCTGGTAAAGCAGATGGAAGATCCCGAAACGAGCCTCAACGATGCGTTTGACAGCTATAAGGAAGGCATGTCCCTGGTGCAGAGCCTAAACGGCATGATCGACGGGATCGAGAAGCAGGTAAAAGAGCTTTCCGAAGACGGAGAAGAGTGAGAATGGAACGATTTGAGGAAGAGCTGCAGGCTAGAGCAGAGCAGGCGGAAGAGGTGATCCTTGCCTACCTGCCGCCCGTGGAGGGCAGGCAGAAGGTGATCTGTGAAGCCATGGGCTACAGCTTCAGAAGCGGCGGCAAAAGACTTAGACCCATCATGATGCGGGAGGCCTTTTTGCTGTTTGATAAAGAGGAGAAAAATGTCCATCCTTTCATGGCGGCGCTGGAGATGATCCACACCTATTCCCTGATCCATGATGATCTTCCCGAGATGGACAACGACGATCTGAGAAGAGGCCTTCCCACCTGCCATGTGAAGTACGGTCAGGCCATGGCTGTGCTGGCGGGAGACGGGCTTTTGAACCTGGCCTTTGAAACCGTGACAGAGGCGCTTTCGCAGTGGGAAAACGAGACACTTATCCGCGGCGCAAAGGCGGCTTCGATCCTGGCGAAAAGAGCGGGCTACAGGGGTATGATCGGTGGTCAGGTGGTGGATATCCTGGCAGAAGAGCCGGGTCATGTGAGCGATGAGGAGGAGCTGACCTTCATCCATGCCAATAAAACCTCCGCCCTTTTGCAGGCAGCCCTTACCATCGGCGGTGTGATGGGCGGAGCGAATGAGGAGCAGGTGGAGAAGCTTTCCCATATCGGCTATCTGGTGGGACTGGCCTTCCAGATCCGGGACGATATCCTGGATGTGACGGGAAGTCAGGAGGAGCTTGGTAAGCCCATCGGCTCGGATGAGCGGAACGAAAAGAGCACCTATGTATCCCTGGTGGGACTGGAGGCAGCCGGTGAGAAGGTAAGAAGCCTTTCGAAGCAGGCAATGGAGGAGCTTGAGCAGCTCCCCGGAGACAAGACTTTTTTGCAGGCACTTTTTGCATATCTGATCGAGAGAAGAAAATAAATGATCCTGGACCGAATCAAAAAAGAAAACGATATTAAAAAAATCCCCCCCAAGGATCTTGAGCTTCTGGCTGCGGAGATCAGGGAATTCCTGATCGAGAAGATCAGCGTTAACGGCGGTCATCTGGGAGCCAATCTGGGTGCAGTGGAGCTGACCATGGCGCTGCATCTTACCCTGAATCTTCCGGAGGATAAGATCGTATGGGATGTGGGACATCAGAGCTATACCCATAAGCTGTTGACCGGAAGACGGGAGGGGTTTGAATCCCTTCGTCAGTACGGTGGAATGAGCGGATTTCCCAAGCGCAAGGAAAGTGACTGTGACTGTTTTGACACCGGACACAGCACCACCTCCATTTCGGCAGGTCTGGGACTGGCCCAGGCCAGAGATCTTTTGCATAAGAAGCAGACCATTGTTGCGGTGATCGGTGACGGATCCCTGACCGGCGGTATGGCTTATGAGGCGCTGAATAATGCCGCGCGTCTGGAGACCAACTATATCATCGTTCTGAATGACAATAACATGTCCATTTCCGAAAACGTGGGCGGGGTATCCAACTATCTGAACTCCATCCGTACGGATTCGAAATATCTGGATCTGAAGGACAGCATCTACTACCGGTTGATCGATAATGAAAAATACGGACAGCCTCTGGCGAGGATGATCCAGAGGACCAAGAACGGTCTTAAACAGCTGGTGATCCCGGGAATGCTTTTTGAGAACATGGGTGTGACCTATTTAGGTCCCGTGGACGGCCATGATATCACGGCGGTCTGCAAGGTGCTTCAGGAGGCCAAGAGAGTCAAGGGCGCGGTGGTTGTGCATGTCATGACCCACAAGGGTAGGGGCTATGCTCCGGCGGAAAGACATCCGGCCCGCTTCCATGGAGCAGTTCCCTTTGATATCGAGACGGGTCTGCCGGCCAAGCCCCAGACAAAGGCAAACTGGACCGATGTGTTCGGTACCGTGATCAATAAGCTGGGGGAGAGAGAAGAAAAAGTGGTTGCCATCACCGCGGCCATGCCCGACGGTACGGGGCTGAAGCGGTTCAAGAACCGTTTCCCCGAGCGCTTCTTTGATGTGGGTATCGCGGAAGAGCATGCGGTCACTTTTGCAGCGGGACTGGCTGCAGGAGGCATGATCCCCATCGTGGCTATCTATTCATCCTTCCTGCAACGAGGCTTTGACCAGATCATTCATGACGTGTGTCTGCAGGAGCTGCCGGTGATCTTTGCGGTTGACCGTGCGGGACTTGTGGGTGCGGACGGAGAAACCCATCAGGGTATTTTTGACATATCCTTTTTGTCCATGATCCCCAATATGACGGTGATGAGCCCCAAAAACAAATGGGAGCTTTCCGATATGCTCAAGTTTGCGGTTAGCCTCGGCAAACCGGTTGCCATACGCTACCCCAGAGGCACGGCCTATGATGAACTTAAAGAGTGCAGAGAACCCATCGAATGGGGAAAGGCGGAATGGATCACCCGCTACTGCGATGCACAGGAAGGGGAGAGCAGACCGGGTACAAAGATCGCTCTTCTGGCCTTCGGTAGCATGGTGGAAACGGCCATGCGTCTTCGGGAAAAGCTGGCAGATCAGGGAGAGGAGAACGTTTCGATCCTGAACCTGCGCTTTGCAAAACCCCTGGATGAGGAGACGGTGCTGCAGGCGGCAGCGGAGCATGATATCGTGGTGACGCTGGAGGAGAATATCTTTGAAGGCGGCGTGGGGCAGAGGATCCGCGACTGCATCGATGCGTCGGGATTTTCACCTGTATTTATCCCCGTGGCCCTGCCGGATAACTATGTTGAGCACGGTAATGTGGAGATTTTGAAAAAAGAGCTGAAGATCGATACAGACAGTATCTGCTCGCTGATAACGGATGCTGTGAAAGAGGCGAAAAAGCAATGAAACAACGGCTTGACGTACTTTTGGTACAGCAGAATCTGGCGCCTTCCCGGGAGAAGGCCAAGGCCATTCTGATGGCGGGGATCGTCTATGTGAACGGTCAGAAGGAGGATAAGCCCGGCAGTACCTTTGACGAGGATAAGGTTACCATCGAGGTGCGCGGTAAGACCCTTCCTTACGTTAGCAGGGGAGGTCTGAAGCTGGAAAAGGCCCTTTCGGTATTTCCCATTGAGGTAAAGGACCTGATCTGTCTGGATATCGGCGCATCCACCGGCGGATTCACGGATTGTATGCTGCAAAACGGCGCGGCAAAAGTGTATGCCGTGGACGTGGGAAAAGGGCAGCTGGACTATAAGCTTCGGACTCATCCGGATGTGGTCTGCATGGAAAAGACCAACTTCCGCTATATGGAACAGGGAGATCTTCCCGAGGTGCCACAGTTTGCTGCCAGTGATGTATCTTTTATCTCCCTCGATAAAATCCTTCCCCCTGCCTTCGGGCTTCTTGAGGAGGGCAGCAGCATGGTCGCACTGATCAAGCCCCAGTTTGAAGCGGGGCGCGAAAAGGTGGGCAAAAAGGGAGTGGTTTCCAATCCGGCGGTCCACCGTGAGGTGGTGGAAAGGATCTGCAAAGTAGCAGCCGATACGGGGTTTTCGGTGATGGGACTTGATTTTTCCCCCATCCGGGGACCGGAAGGAAATATTGAATTTTTGTTGTGGATGAAAAAGGGTGAGGATCAGCAAATGCTGACGCCGGAAGCGCTTGCAGACCGGATCGACCAGGTGGTATCCGGTGCGGCGGAAACGCTTCACTAGGAGGATATGGCATGAAGCGGTTTTTTATCGTGACCAATCTGATAAAAGATCCCAGACAGGAAACAACGGAATATATCGCGGACTATCTTCGCAGTCACGGCGCGGAGGCGGACATTTTGATCCGTGACGTGATCAGCAAGCAGGAATTGTACGAGACGGGGGATTATAATCCGCTGCTGGTTCCGCCTCTGACCGAGTGCATCATCGTGCTGGGCGGCGACGGGACGCTTCTTAAGGCGGCAAGGGATACCCTGCGCCTCGGGATCCCGCTGGTGGGTGTGAATCTCGGTACCCTGGGCTTTCTTGCCCAGGTGGAAAAAGACGGGATCCGGCAGGCGCTGGACCATCTTCTGGCAGATGAGTATGAAGTGGAATCCCGTATGCTTTTGTCCGGCAGTTTCTGGCACGGTCAGGAGCAAAAGAGTGCCCACGCGCTTAACGATATTGTGGTAAGCAGAAAGGGGCCCCTTATGGTGATCCCGTATGAGATCAGTGTTAACGGACAGGATCTTGCCGCTTATAACGCCGACGGTATCATTTTGTCGACGCCGACGGGATCCACGGGCTACAATCTTTCCGCCGGCGGACCCATCGTAAATCCCGGCGCACAGCTGATGGTGATCACACCGATCTGCCCCCATACCATGAATACCAGAAGCATCGTCCTTTCCCGGGATGATGAGGTGCAGATCAGGATCGGTAACCAGAGGAATGCGGCCGAGGCTGATGCCGAGGCGGAGATCTATTTTGACGGAGAGCTGTTCGGATCCATGAAACGCAACGACCGGATCACGATACGGGCATCGGAGCTCACGGTGAAGCTGGTCCGTTTAAGCAGCGTAAGCTTTTTGAAATCCCTCCATAACAAAATGGACGGCTGATACAGGGGGACGGCATGAAAACGGACAGACACGAGGCGATCCTTCGGATCATAAAGGAGCAGACGGTACAGACCCAGGAACAGCTCACGCAGCTTTTGTTGCAGGAGGGTTTTGAGGTTACCCAGGCAACGGTCTCGAGGGATATTCGTAAGCTGGGGCTTACCAAATCACCGGTCAAAGGAAAGATGAGTTACGTCCTGATGGAAAGGGAAAACGTTCCCGGCAGCAGGTATGTCAACGTACTTAAGGAAGGGTTTCAGTCTGCCGATACGGCAGGCAATATCCTGGTGATCAAAACGGTATCGGGAATGGCAATGGCAGTAGCCGCTGCCGTGGATGCCATGGAGTTCAAACAGGTGGTGGGGTCCATCGCAGGGGATGATACCATCATGATCGCCATCAAAAGCGAGGCGGCAGCGCGGGATCTTATCCGGCAGCTGAAGCATCTGATCATGAGCTGAAACGCCGGGCACGGGCGTTCTGAAGAATACAAGGTAACTATATGCTGGAATCAATCAAGGTAAAAAATGTGGCGCTGATCCATGAGGCTGAGTTGTCTCTGGGAGAAGGGCTGAATGTTCTGACGGGTGAAACGGGAGCGGGCAAATCGATCCTCATCGATTCGATCCACCTGGCACTCGGTGGCAGAGCCGACAGGGGATTGATCCGTCAGGGAGCGGATCATGCCTATGTGGAGCTCTTTTTTTCGGTGGACCGGGAGCAGGAGGAAAGGCTTGCCCGGCTTGGTGTTCAGAGTGATGACGGTACGCTGATCCTGACCAGGAGACTGGAGGAAAGCCGGAATGTCTGCAGGATCAATGGTGAGGTCGTAACGGGCAAGATGCTGCGGCAGGTGGCGTCTCTGCTCATCGATGTACATACCCAGCAGGAGCATATCAGTCTTCTGCAGGAAAAAAAGCACCTGGAGATCCTGGATCTGTATGCGGGCAGTGAGCTTGCAGAGCTGAAGGAGGAGATCGGCGGGGCTTATGATGCCTATCGGGAGGTCCTTGCGGAATATGAAGAAGCGGCCAAAGAGGACGGGCTGAAGGAAAGAGAGCTGGATCTTGCCCGCTATGAATGCGAAGAGATCGATAAGGCAGAGCTGACCGAGGGTGAGGACGACGAACTGGAAGCGGAGTTTAGGAAACTGACCCATGCCATGTCGATCACGGAGTCTGTATCGGCGGCACTGGAGGGCCTGGACGGCAGCGGTATGAGTGGCCTGGAGCTGGTCGGAATGGCGCTTGGAAGACTGAAGGAAGCCCAGCGGTACGACGATTTCTCGGAGCAGACCAAAGCACTTTTGCAGGCGGAGGAACTGATCCGCCAGACCAGCCGCGAGCTTTCACGCTATCTGGAAGATGACAGGGCGGACGAGGAGAGAATGGCCTTTGTGGGAGAGAGGCTGGATCTGATCAACCGTCTTAAGAAAAAATACGGCTCCACCATTGAACAGATCCAAAAGTATGGTGATGAGCGCCGGAATCAGATCGAACGATTAGAGGATTATGACAGATATTTATCGGAACTTTCCGAAAGAAAGGAAAGGCAGTATCAGGCGTTGATCGGTCTTTGTGACAGGGCGCATAAGATCCGGGAGCAGGCTGCCGGGAAACTGGAGGAAGAGCTGAAAGAAGCACTTTCCGAGCTGGGCTTTTCGCACTGTGAGCTGAAGATCGAGGCTGTACAGGAAGAAGATCGGCTTGGCAGGGATGGAAACGATCACGCAAGCTTTTTGATCAGCTTCAATGCCGGAGAAAGCTTAAGACCGCTGACCGATGTGGCGAGCGGTGGTGAGCTCAGCCGCGTGATGCTGGCGGTTAAATCCATTCTTGCGGATACGGACAGGATCCCGACCATGATCTTTGATGAGATCGATGCGGGGATCAGCGGCCAGACGGCATGGCGGGTGTCCGAAAAGATGGCTGTCATACGCAGGAAACATCAGCTGATCTGTATCACCCATCTGCCGCAGATCGCAGCCATGGCGGACTGCCATTTCAGGATCGAAAAAACGGAAAAGGAAACCTCCACAAAGACGCAGATCACGGCCCTTGACAGGGAAGGGATGATCGAAGAAGTAGCAAGGCTTCTGGGCAGCGATACCATTTCGGACAGTGCCCTGGCCAATGCGAAGGAGCTGAAGAAAAAGGCAGACGGGAGCAAGCATTTTTCTCTTTGAAAATATACTGTTTTGTAGTATAATGTTTTATGGGTGTATAGGTTTACGTATTGGAGGAAATCTGAATGAAAAACATATTGTTTATAGCTTCCGAGGGAGTCCCCTTTATCAAGACCGGCGGACTTGCGGATGTGGTAGGGTCACTGCCCAAGTGCCTTGACCGGAAATATTTCGACGTACGCGTTATGCTGCCGAAATATACCTGTATCCGTCAGGAACTGAAGGAGCTTATGAAGTACAAGACCCATTTTTATCTTGACTTCAACTGGAAAAGTGAGTATGTGGGCGTACTCGAAGCCAAGGTTGACGGGATCACCTATTACTTTATCGACAACGAATCCTATTTCTCGGGATTTAAGATCTACAGTGACAATGTACTGGACGAGATCCGCAAATTCAGCTTTTTCTGTAAAGCGGCTCTTTCCGCCCTTCCCCTGACGGGCTTCAGACCGGACATCATTCATTGCCATGACTGGCAGACGGGTCTTGTTCCGGTATACCTGAAGGAGCGGTTCGCGGGAGGCGAGTTCTTCCAGGGGATCAAGTCCATCATGACCATCCACAACCTGAAATTCCAGGGAAGATGGAATGTGAAGGATGTAAAGGATATCACCGGACTTCCGGATTACTTCTTTACACCGGACAAGCTGGAAAGCTATAAGGATGCCAACCTTCTCAAGGGCGGTATCGTTTATGCGGATGCGGTTACCACGGTTTCCGCAACCTATGCAGAAGAGATCAAGATGCAGTTCTACGGGGAGGGCCTTGACGGCCTGCTCAATGCAAGGAGCAACGCGCTTCGGGGCATCGTGAACGGTATCGATTATGACGAGTTCAATCCGCAGACGGACAGGAATATCGTGGCACCTTACAATGCGGCCAACTTCCGCAAGGAGAAGGTGAAGAACAAGAGAGCTCTGCAGCAGGAGCTGGGTCTGGAGCAGGACGACAAGAAGATGATGATCGGTATTGTCTCCCGCCTTACGGATCAGAAGGGCTTCGATCTTATCGCCTATGTCATGGACGAGCTGTGTCAGGAAGAGGTTCAGATCGTCGTTCTTGGTACCGGCGAAGAGCGCTACGAGAATATGTTCCGTCACTTTGACTGGAAATACAATAACAAGGTTTCGGCGAATATCTATTATTCCGATGCCCTTTCCCATAAGATCTACGCAGCTTCCGATGCATTCCTGATGCCTTCGCTGTTTGAGCCCTGCGGCCTGTCACAGCTGATGGCACTGCATTACGGAACCCTGCCCATCGTTCGTGAGACCGGTGGCCTGAAGGATACCGTGGAACCCTACAATGAGTTTGAGAGTACCGGAACCGGCTTCTCCTTCAGCAATTACAACGCTTATGAAATGCTTGCCACGATCCGCTACGCCAAGTATGTTTTCTATCAGAGAAAGCGTGAGTGGAACAAGATGGTGGACAGAGCCATGGCAGCAGATTTCTCCTGGAACGTTTCCGCCGCGAAATACCAGGAGATGTACGACTGGCTGATAGGCTGAGTCAGCGCAAAATGCGGATAAAACAGGCACCTGCGCTCGCGCATGGGTGCCTGTTTTGTACGTATTTTATGTTGCGAAGCAACAGCCCCGAGAAGAGCGAAGCCCCCCGGAACTTTTTCGTGAAAGGTACGTTATGGCATTTGACGGTATTTCCATCGCTGCCCTCTGCAGCGAATTATCTGACAAACTGACAAGAGGCAGGATCGCAAAGATCGCCCAGCCGGAAAAGGACGAGCTGCTTTTGCAGATCAAATCCGAGGCGGGCAATTTCAGGCTGCTTTTAAGCGCTGATGCCTCCCTTCCCCTGATAGCCCTGACGGAGGAGAACAAGAAATCACCTCTGACGGCCCCCAGCTTTTGTATGCTGCTTAGGAAGCATATTTCCGGCGGCAGGATCCTGTCTATCACGCAGCCGGGCCTGGACCGTATCGTTGAGATCGAGGTGGAGCATCTGGACGAGATGGGAGATCTTAGGAGCAAAAAGCTTATTGTCGAGCTGATGGGGAAGCACAGCAACCTGATCTTCTGTGACAGCGACGGAAAGATCCTGGATGCCATCAAGCATGTATCGGCCCTGGTTTCCTCTGTCAGAGAGGTGCTTCCGGGAAAACAGTATTTCCGCGTGGATACCGACGGAAAACCGGATCTGATGGATGCACAGTCCCCTGAGGAGCTTCAGCGTCTTCTGGAAAGCCAATTGTTTTCCAAACCCTTGCCTGCCTTTAAGGCGATCTATCAAAGCTTTCGCGGTATCTCACCCATAATGGCACAGGAGATCTGCTATCGGTCCGGTATCGATGGGGACAGAGGTTTTGATGCCGCAGATGCGGAGCATAAAAGTAAGCTTGTGCTAACTATTTGGAAGCTCCTGTCAAGGATCCGCAGCGGGGAATTTTCTCCCTGTATCGTCCAGGCAAAAGAAGACGGAGCGCCTGTGGAGTTCGGTGCTTTCCCTTATGAGATCTACGCAGGAGAAGAAACGAGATCATATGAAAGCATGTCTGAGGTTGTGCTGGCCTTTTACGGCAGGAAAGCCCAGGTGACCAGGATCAGGCAAAAATCCGCTGACCTTCGGCATATCACAACGGTGGCATTGGAGCGGCAGTGCAAAAAGCTTTCCCTGCAGCTGGGACAGTTGGAGGATACCCAAAAGAGGGATAAATACAAGCTTTACGGAGAGCTTTTACATACTTACGGTTATCTTGCGGAAAGCGGACAGAAAAGTCTTGAAGCGGAAAACTATTATACGAACGAACCGGTCACCATCCCTTTGGATCCGACGCTGACGGCCATGGAAAATGCCAAGAAGTATTTTGATCGCTACGGAAAACTGAAGAGAACCTTTGAGACTCTGAGCGTTCTTGTGGAAGAGACCAGGATGCAGAAGGAGCACCTTGAGTCTGTTCTGACATCTTTAAATCTGGCGGAAAACGAAGAAGATCTTTCCCAGATCCGGGCGGAGCTGGTAAACGCAGGCTATATCAAGAGCCATGCAAAGGATAAAAAGAAGGTAATCAAAAGTCAGCCGCTGCATTTTGTCAGCAGTGACGGATTTGATCTTTATGTGGGGAAGAACAATTTCCAAAATGAAGAGATCACGTTTAAGCTGGCTACGGGAGGAGACTGGTGGTTCCATGCCAAGGGCATGCCGGGATCCCATGTGATCCTGAAGACGGAAGGGAAAGAGGTGCCGGACAGAACCTTTGAAGAGGCGGGAAGTCTGGCGGCGCATTTTTCCAAGTCCGGCGGCAGGGATAAGATCGAGGTGGATTACATCCAGAAAAAACATGTAAAAAAGCCGGCAGGTGCCAATCCGGGTTTTGTGGTCTATTATACCAACTATTCCATGCTGGTGGACGGCGATATCTCTGCCCTGCAAAAAGTAAGCCCTTAAGACGGAGGAACCTCACATGAGAAAAACCAAGGCTCTTTCGGAAACCCTTGCCATATCCGTTCTCATACCCTTTTGTTTATGGAAGGTCATGTTTTTCAGTCTGTCATATTTTTACCGGTTTCCGTTGGGAATGATAGCAACGATCCTTATTTCGGTGGTGGCATACTATTATGTTATGTTTGTCAGACATAAAGAGCTGGGCGGACTTTTTGTTTTTTTGACGGTTATTCTCAGCAGTCTGCTGCAATTCGGCGTAATGCTGTCGCAAATGATAGGGTTGGGCGGCGTTTTCTCCGGGGACGAGGGGCATCCTAACGGGAGCGCAGTATTACTGCTTGTGATCATGGTAACGGAACCCCTGTGGATCAATATTGTAGCCGCAGTGATCTGGCTGGCCGGAAAGCTCATCCGTTTTTTTAAAGAGGAGTAGTATTTCTGTTTTGATATTTTTATGGTAATATAATAAAGATTTGGCCCTGTGCCGAAACGGATCAAAGATCAATAAGAACGAGGAGCATTCCTGTAATTCATTAAAAGCGCCAATTGAATAGAAAGAGACCTAGCGTTATGATTTAGGTGTTCATCTTGGCGGATGAAAAAACATCAAATCAAACGGAGGTCTCAAATGAATTATACACAGAATGAAAAGATTGAACAAGTAACGGACACGACATTGGTAATCGGAGTGGATGTGGGAAGCCAACTCCACTATGCCAGAGCCTTTGACAACAGGGGTAAAGAGCTTACGAAAAGGGTCCTCTCATTTCAAAACAGCATTGAAGGATTCAATACCTTTAATCAGTGGGCGGAAAAGATTAGGACGGAGAATGATAAGACCGACATTATGATAGGCTGCGAGCCTACTGGTCACTATTGGTTTGCGTTTGCAAAGTATGTGGCTGATCATCAGATGACATTGGTAATGGTCAATCCATTCTCGGTTAAGAAGATCAAAGAACTGGATGATAATAGTCCGAAGAAGACTGATACAAAGGATCCTAAGACAATAGCAAAACTGGTAGTGGATGGCAGATATTCCATTCCATATATGCCGGAAGGCATTTATGCAGAGATTAGAGATCTGATGTATAGCCGCGATAGGATTGTAAAGCAGCATAACATATCTGCAAACAGGATCCAAAGGTGGTTGGCAGTACATTTCCCAGAGTATCAGGGGGTTTACACAAGATTCGATGCTACAAGCGGGCTGGCAGTTCTCGAGAAAGCACCATTGCCAAAAGACATAGTAGCTCTCGGAATAGACGGTATCAGAAAGATTTGGCACGATAAGAGAATGCGCGGCAGAGGTGTTACAGAAGATAGGGCAAAGATCCTGGTAGAAGCTGCACATAATAGTATCGGGCTGGACGGAGGAGCCGGAACAAGAAGCGAACTGTATATGCTGCTTGAAGAGCATCGGTTATGGATCTCACAATTGGAGGCCGTTGAAAAGGCGCTTGAAGAGACGACTCTGAAAGTGGATCATGTGGAGAAACTACTCGCCATTAAAGGAGTAGGGATCATAACAATAGCGGGATTTATTGCTGAAGTAGGTGATATCAGACGCTTTAAGTCACCGAAGCAGATCCAAAAGTATGCGGGCTTGGAACTGGTAGAGAACAGTTCCGGAAAGCATAAAGGACGGTCTCGGATCAGCAAGCGAGGAAGAAGGAAACTCCGCCGGATATTGTATCAGGTAATGATACCCTTGCTGGCAAGGAACAAGGAGTTCAGAGAAATCTACGACTACTATGTCATTCGCGTAAAGAATCCGCTAAAACGCAGACAGGCGATGGTTGTCGTAAGCTGCAAACTAATCCGTGTATTCTATGCGGTGCTAACCAAAGGCGTGGATTATGACAGATTCAAGATGATGTCGGATATCCACCGGGACAGCGAGTTTATAGCCGCTTAAGTCCGAAGAAACTGCAAACAGTAAAGCGTCCGCCATGATTGGTGCTGTGAAGCAGGAATGCAAAACAATAAAGTACAAAGTAGAGCCAGTAGCTGCGTTGACATTTTTCGTAGGGCAAAGACCCTGACGTAGGAGCATAAGCAGCACCCAACTATGGATAAGCAGAACGAAGGAATTTAGGACCTTACAGAGGTAAGTGATCCTGGTAGACATGAGAGGTTTGTTGCTGTAGGTGAAGAGGGAGAAA
>JAILKJ010000024.1 GCA_024693845.1 Lachnospiraceae bacterium | reverse complement strand
TCCCGTACTCTTAAGGGTGGAATAATACAGGTTCATCGTTCCCTTTTCGCCCTTATAGCTTGACTGGCCGCTCTCATTTGCGATGATATCCTTACCGGCTGCAGCCAGGGTTGCGTTATCATCTGCCGTGATGTTGAGTGCATCCTGAACCTTGGCTTCATCCACACCTGCCAGATAGGTACCGCCTCCGGTGGTCAGGATAGCGCTTCCTTCCTTACCTACCACGATTCCATCAATCAGAGTCGTCAACGTTCCCAGCTGGATATCCACCGTTACGCAGCCCAGATAATTGCCGTCCACCTTGATGGGACAGGCACAGGTAGACATTACCACGCCGGAGGTGGTATCGTAATAGGGATCGGTAAACTGAGCCTTATCGGCATCGATACACATCGTATAATACTCCTGATTGAAGTAGTCATACTCCGCATTGCTGTAATCAAATGTAGTCACAACGCCGGCACCCTCTTTATATACATAAGGTCCCATATATTCCTCATTCGGATCATATGCATAAGGAGCAAACCAGAGGCCGCTGCCCATGACAAGATCATTATCCATGATGATGTTTCCGAGCATGCCTTCGTATTCAGACCACTCCAGCCGCGTATAGCTGGTCTCCACCATATCTGCGATGGTGGTAGCCATGTTGGATACAGAGTCAAGGTATTCTCCCATCTGTCCCTCTCTGGCAACCAGCTCTGCATCCATGGTCTGTGTGATCTGATCATTGATGGCAGTCCTGCTTGAGGTGATACTGACTATTGCCATTGCTACCATCGCAATGATAACAAAGGGCAGGATCAATGCCAGCATCCTCGTACCGATTCGTTTGAACTTCATTTGCAAACCCTCCTTTAAAATGAATTATATTTGTTCGGCCTCTTTGCGTATTTTTCTGAGTTTTCTGCTGTTCAAGATGAACCGCACCGTCTCGTCACATACCACCAGACAAAAGATCTCAACGATCCCCATATGAAATACCATGACCATCAGCGTGCTCAGGGTGACCACAAAAGCCGTTCCGAAAAGCTGGGTCTTCAGCATCCAGCTAGGTTCTCCATATCCCCTGATGCCGGAGCCGAAAATGATGTTTCCGCTTTTCGGAAACAGATCAAGCCCCACAATGAACAGATACACCGGTGCTGCCAAAAGCACTTTTTCATCCGTTGTGAACAGGCTCAGGATCGGCCTGGGGATCAGCACAAAGAGCAGCAGGTTCAATATTGCGATCACGGCGCTTAAAAAGGAAGCACTCATGACCACGTCCCACACGCCCCTGACGTTCTTTTTGCCGGTCTCATATCCGGAAAGAGTCAGGGTCGCCGTTCCCATGGATCCCACCAGCACCACCGCGATCAGCTCCACACCGAAGATGATGGAATGGATCCCGGCAGCCGTAACGGAGATCTTGTTCAGCATAACGATCAGATACAGATTCCCGAAATTCCAGGCAAAATCCTCCAGCGCCGTAGGTGCTCCGTATTTGACGGTCTGTCCGTAATAGGAAGCCTTCGCCGGAAGTATGCTTGCAAAGGACGGCCGAAAGGGCAGATCCTTTGTAAACAGCACATAGAGCAAAACGATCAGATCACCGATCAGCTCTGCGATGGTGGTGGCAAGCGCCGCACCCTTCACTCCCATGGCCGGGAATCCAAAATTACCGAAGATCAAAAGGTAGTCCAGCAAAATGTTGATCAGCGATCTGGATATTCCGTACCACACCATGATTTTGGTCTTCTGGCTGACCTGCAACAGGCAGCTGATGGAGGCACCCAGCCCCGACAGGACGAAGATCGGTGAAAAAAACTTCGCGTATTCCACGCTCATCCCGATGATGCTCTCATCCACTCCCATCAGGCGAAATGCCACCTGGGGACAGATAAGCCAGAACAAAAACATCGCCACACCCAGCACATTATTGTATTTCAGTACCGAGGACAGGATCTGTTTGGCACGATCGATCTCTTTGGCCCCGTATGCCTGGCTTACCAGGATGGTAGCTCCAGTGGTAAGGGAAAAGATCACATTCATGGAGGTCCAGATTGGCGTCGAGGCATTGCCCACAGCACTCATGCTTTCAATGGACAGCCTTCCGATGAAGATCCTGTCTATCACCATCTGCAGCTGGGAGATCAGGTTGGACAACATGATCGGTACTGCGATGGCCAGTATGCTTTTAATATATTTTTTCATTTCTAACATGCTAACTTATCAGTTGCCATCCGCTTACTTTTTCCGACAGAGAACGGTCAGTGTCTGATCATGATACCTCCGAAGTATTCCGGTTCCCCGTTGCTGTCAGTTAAAACAAATCCTCTGGTGGAAAGAACGGCATAGGTTCCGTCCGCCATCCGTGCCCGGTAGAGAAATAGTCTAAACTGGTTATTTCCACTGATCACTGCCTCCACAGCCTCCTTGTAGGCCTCCTCATCATCAGGATGGATATAATTCTGCCAGATCTTGTCGGCATGATACATATATTCCGATTCCAAACCGAAATCATCTACCAGCGGAAGGGACCACCTGGAATAATCGTAGCGCATATCATTCAGATAGATATAGCTTCCTGCTGCCACCGTATAAAGTGCTCCGAACAATCCGTCCAGTAGGCGCTTCCTCTCATCCGGGATCGGTTTATAGACCACTTCCATGTTCCGATAACCATCCACCAGACTCCGGGACTTGATATCGTTCTTATTCTCGTACATCAGTCTGTCGGCACGCTTAAATACCGCATCAAATCCCACATCCGTCCCCCGGTCATATACCGCCAGGCCACAGGCAACCACAGGGCCGGAACGCGTCCGCCCGTTAGCAGCGGATTCCTCCTGAAGCTTCTGCACCAGATGCTCTCTCTGTTCAAGATCACCGCCGGTCAATACGGCGACAAATTCATCTCCTCCGATCCTGAAAACCGGACTGTGCTTAAAAACATTACATATCATCCGGCTGGCGCGCTGGATGGTCTCATCCCCAAAGCTGTGTCCCCTGGTATCATTGATCAGCTTCAGATCATTGATATCACACATAACAACACCAAAGGAAAGATCCTCCCATCCTTCACCGATCCGCCTATCCATATCCTGGGAATACTCCACAAAAGCATTTTTGTTCTTGATCCCCGTAAGCTCATCTCTCCTTGCCATGCGCTCGGCAGACTGGAGATTTCTCTTTTGTTCCTCTCTTTGTCTGAACTCCTCCTCAACACACTCAAGGCAGAACAGGATATGCTTTTGATCCTCACTGATGACATCGATATGCCGGATATGCCAGATCTTCCCGCCGGAGATCATTCGGCAGATCCCGGAATAGGACCTCTCTCTGTTCAGATGTTCCAAGATCACGTCCTTATCATACATCCGCAATATTCCCGGAAGATCCTCGGGATGCACATATTTCTTAGCGATGGTTGTTGCCATCGCAAAAAAATCCTTCCCTTCTTTCGGGACCTTCAGCCCGTCAAACATCTCCAGGGGTACGATCTCAAGGTAACGCCCCGTTTCGATCTCAACATAATAGAGACTGTCAAAATGTCTTGCCAGCGTGGTCGCGATCTGACTAAGTGCCGATTGTTCCATTCCCATCTTCGGTATATCCCCCTGTTTTCCCTCCCAAATGTGCGACTATTCAGCCGCTTTCGGGAGAAAAGTATAGACCAATATACATTTTAGCACAAATTGAAGATTTTTACCACGAAATGTGATAGAATAAACTGACTTTTTAGTCTTGAAAGGAGACAACGATATGACAATCAGGAAAAAATGCCCGCTTTCGGTGCTGCTGACCCTTCTGCTGGTGGCTTCCTCTCTGACCGGCTGCGGCAAAAATGCCCCCGCCACTGCCCCGGCCGATCCTCAGGAGTCTGCTGCCGCCGACGCTGAGCAGATCACCGAAGAGGCCGAGCCCGAGGAGGACATCGAGGCGCCTGCCGACTATCACCTTGTCTGGCATGATGAGTTCAACGGTGACAAGCTGTCCGAGGATGACTGGAACTATGAGCAGCACGAGGTGGGCTGGGTCAACAACGAGCTGCAGGAATACATTCCCAGCGATGAATATGCCTTTGTAAAGGACGGAGAGCTGGTGATCCAGCCCGTTAAGAACGTGGATGAAAACGGTAAGGCCTCCTATATTTCCGGCCGCGTTAACACGCAGAACAAGCATGATTACAAATATGGCTGGTTCGAAGCACGCCTTAAGGTACCTGAAGGAAAGGGCTTTTTACCCGCCTTCTGGATGATGCCCCAGGAAGAGGAGCATTACGGTCAGTGGCCCAAATGCGGTGAGATCGATATCATGGAGGTCCTGGGAGACAGCACAAGTATGAACTACGGAACCCTCCACTTCGGTGAGCCCCACAAGCAACGCCAGGGAAGCTACACCCTTGCAAGCGGCTCTTTTTCAGAGGATTATCATACCTTCGCCATCGAATGGGAACCCGGTGTGATCCGCTGGTTTGTGGACGGCGAGCAGTATTTTGAAACGAGCGACTGGTTCACTGCGGTTCAGGGCGAGGAGGAAAAGCCCTACCCCGCTCCCTTTGACCAGCCCTTCCACGTGATCCTGAATGTGGCTGTGGGCGGCGACTGGCCCGGCGATCCGGATGAGAGCACGGTTTTTGACGAAAGAGCCGCCATGAGGATCGATTATGTCAGGATCTTCCAGAAGGACAGCTACGATGAGAACGTGGAAAAGCCCGTGGATGAGCTTGTTATGCGTGAGGCCGATGAGACCGGCAACTACCTGCACAATTGGGATTTTGCGGAAGCAGAGGATCTTACCGATGATGTGGATTGGAAATTCCTGCAGCTGAACGGCGGTGTAGGCTCTGCCGAGATCAGGGACGGAATGATTATCATCTCCACCGAGGATTTCGGAACGGAGGAATACTCCATCCAGCTGGTTCAGCCTGAGATGCCCATGGAAAAGGGCAAAAAATACAAGCTTTCCTTTGAAGCCTATGCCGACGAGGAGCGCCAGATGAAGCCTGCGGTAACCGCTCCCGATGTGGACTGGATCCGCTACTTCCCTGACACCCCCATCGATCTCACGACGGATTGGCAGAGCTTTGAATTTGAGTTTGATATGGATCAGGAAAGCGATGACAACGGCCGCGTAGAGTTTAACATGGGTAACCAGGGATCCGTTGCCACCATCTATATCAGAAATGTACGTCTCGAACAGATTCCCTGATCTTGCTGATGCAGATATGAAATAACAGAAGGCTGCCTGCGTGGCAGCCTTCTTTCTGTTTTGATGCTTTTATTTTGTTGCTTTTTTATTGCTTCAGACTTACGCCATCGGGCCCGGGCAGATCTTACCGCTTCGTTTATTGCCGCGGATATCGGTATCAAATACGATATCGCTTCCGTCAGGCGCTTCGAATCTCTGCTCAGGCTCAAAGGCCATACCCAGGGTATCCGTGGTGATCATATCGCAGTCACCGGGCAGATACTCAAAGAGGTTTGTCTCCAGCTTCCAGTCATCACCCTCGGTGATCAGCTCAAGACTGATCTCATGCTCCGTATCCACATGGAAATCTTTTTCCTTGGCACAGGGCTTTGCACCGTTGAAGAAGATATTCCCGCCGGTCCATACCGGAAGGGGGATATAGTATCTGTCGCTGGGATCGCTGCCGTAACCGCAGTATCCCTCAAACTCCTTCTCCCACTCTTCACTGGTCATATAGTCGGTGTAGGGAATGGTTCCGGCTACCATGTTTCCGTCATCCCATTCATCGTTCTCAAAATCCTTGCAGAGCTCCAGCATTTTATCCCGGATCTTCCTTTGTACGAATACATTGTTATAGAAACGCATATCGCCGTGGAGAATGGTCATAAAGCCTGCGATCTCCGTTCTGTGACGCAGATGATAAGGCGTATATCTGGGAGACTTTAGGGTCTTGGCACCGTTATCAACCCCTCTGCCCACTGCCGTAAGGGATCCTGCAAACAGGTTGTGCACGAATGCTACGCCCTGGGTAGGAAGTTTGATCGCCCTGTCAGAAAGGAAGATGTTGTTATCCACCAGAGTCGGTCCGTGGCTCACCTCGATGAAGATATCCTCTCCGATGCCGAGATTGGCAAGGTTCTCTTTTCTCAGAAGATAATCATAAGGCAAGGTGTTGTCATGGAACAGGTTGCCTGTCACCCGGGTTCCCTGTGCCTGCCAGTCAAGCCACATACCACGGGTGCAGTGATGGAAGTGATTGTTCCTGTAAACGCAGTCGATGGCCGCATGCATCTTGATGCCGCCGATCTCGGCACCCGCCAGATTCTGCTTGTTGTTGATATGATGGATGTGGTTATTCTCGATCAGGGAGAACACGCCTCCCAGATGGCCTACGATACCGGTTTGTCCGCAGTCATGGATCTCATTGTTGCGGATGATATGAGAACCGATCTTTTCCTTGACCCATCCCTCCAGCTGGGCCTGGCAGATGCAGTCACGCTCCGTCTGGGTTCCGTCCTTATATTTCCACTTCAGCCACTTATTGTCATTCTCCGGCTGCAGGTATTTGCCCAGGGAGATACCGCTGCATTTGGACTCAAAGATCTCGCAGTTCTCGATGATCCAGCCCTTTGACCAGTGAGGTCCCACCATACCGTCCTGATAAGCGGTGGGCGGTGCCCACTGGGTTGCGGCCTGACATACCTTAAAACCGTCAAGGGTGATGTACCCTACTCCCTCTTTGGAGGGATAGAAGCAGTTCTGTCTTGCGGAAACCTCTATACATTCCTTAGCGGGATCGTACTTGCCGAAATTGGCATAGATCACGGTCTTATCCCCCTGCTCCTCCTTGGGAACGTACCAAGTATATACGGTAAAATCCTTATCCCAGGAGGACAGATTCTCCTTCGGGTGCACCACATCCTCATAGGAGGTCACCTCATACATGGATTTGCCGTTGAGAAACACATCTCCCGTATGTGCCGTGAAACCGCCGTCGAACCAGTCTCCGGTCACCAGAGTGCGGAAGGGATTATAGCTTCCGAACACCTTATTATCGATCTCAGCCTTCCAGACGGAGGGCTCCACCTCCTGCCAGTTATCCACTATCTCGGCGCCGGTGATAACAGCTCCCAGCCTGTTCATGGCACGATAGGTAATACGTGCATCCTCTGTTCCCGCATTTACGGGATCCACATATTCACGGTAGATACCGTCAGCTACAAGGACCTCATCTCCGGGAACCGCGATCCGTGCCGCTTCACTGATGGTCCTAAAGGGTTCCTCTTTTGTTCCTTTGCCGGCTCCGGCTGCATTACAATCCACATAGTATTTCATTTACTTTTCCTCTCTTTCTTTTATAAAAATATTATCCCGCTCTTTAGAAACCCAGGTTGTCACCCACCAGGATCACATGGATCCTGTCCTTATGTCTGGAATAACGTGTCACCAGGAACTGACAGCAGATCGTATCCGGTGATTTGCAGTTAAAGCATGCACCCGTCTTGCTGCAGGGCGTATCCAGTCCGAAACGCTGAGCGTTAATGGGAGCTGCAACGTTCCGTGCCCTCTTCATGGCCGCATCCACATCACTGCAGACCTTGTTCATCCCCACGATGAACAACACTTTCTTCGGTCCGAAGGCTATGGCGGATACCCGGTTGGAGTTTCCGTCTATGTTTACAAGAACACCATCCTGGGTGATGGCATTTGCACTTGCCAGATACACATCGGCATCATAAGCCAAAAGAGCCGCTTCTCTCTTGTCCTCATAGGCGTCTCTGTCCACAAAATTCTGCGGTCCCTTCTTAAGAGCCTCTGCAAGACCGATCTCATGGACGCTCATGCCCCCGCCCATGGTCACCACAGCATCCTCCGGTATCAGAGAAAGTGCCAGGGAAAGCGCCTCATCGGCATTTTCGGCATAGTATCCCGTCATATTGCGGGATTCCAGCCCTTTGATGACCTTCTGCGCCAGCAGCTTATTGCGTTTTACGATGTTTTCGTTCATTTCGTACCCTCCTTATGTTTTATCCCCACGGCGGCATTATCACGGCAGTATTTCCATGACACCCACCGACTTTCATTCTATCATATCGTACCATCCCATACAATGATTTGCCCACCCGGCAGACTCTTTTTTTCCTTTGCGAAAAGACAGCTTTTATGATAAAATGTCTCCATCTTTCTTCACAATGTTTTTAGAAAGTTTTTATCAAAACAGCAATATCGAAAGGAGCGGCCATGAAAGTAAGAAAAATCGGAATCGCAACCAAGATCTTTTGGGCTGTCATCGCACTTCTTGTCATCTCCGACATTCTGATCGGATCCCTTCTGTACAACAGAGCAGAGAACCTTCTGGTAAGCCAGATCAAGGAAAATGCCATGAACATCGCCCGCTGCAGTGCAGCTTCGGTGGACGGATCCCTGCTGCCGCAGATCAATGTCGGTGATGAAGAGACCGACATCTACAAAAAAGCTGTGGAACCTCTTATCAATTTCCGGGATAACAGTGGTGTGGAATATGTTTATACGATCCACTTAAATGACAGTGGCGTACCTGTATTCCTGGTGGATACAGATCCCGAGGAACCCGCCGAGATCGGTAGTGAATTCGGCAGTACCGATGCCGAGGTAATGGACGCCTTTGCCGGTCAGACCACGGTTAACGCAGACCCTTACACCGATGAATGGGGCACCCATATCAGTGCCTTTTCTCCCATCTATGACGGTCAGGACGTGGTTGCTCTTGCCGTAGTAGATGTGTCGGTGAACTGGGTGAACGAACAGACACATAAACTTCTGGTTCTGATCCTGGTTGTCTGTGCAGCGGTACTTGCCGCCGGTATCGTGATCCTCTTTATCATCAGCAGCGTGCTTCGTCGCGGCTTTTCCACTCTAAATGACAAGGTTGTAGATCTGGTCCACGGTGACGGAGACCTTACGAAGCATATCGAGATCAGCTCCGGTGACGAGTTCGAAGTGATCGGCAACAATATCAATGCCCTGCTCACTTTTATCCATGATATCCTTGTAAATATCTCCGCGGATTCGGAGCAGCTCCAGACTTCCGCCAAATCCATTGCCGGCAGCATGACCTCCTCCTTCGAGGATTCGGATGAGATCAGCGCCGCCATGGAGGAGCTTAACGCCGCCATGTCCGAGACCGCAGGCTCCATCGATCAGATCTATCGCCTGATGCAGGAAATGACGGAAGGCTTCGATACCATCCACTCCCGCATCCGCGACGGTAATGAATTTACCGAGAGCATGCGTACCGATGCTGAGACAGTGGGCGAGCAGGCTATCTCCGAAAAGCAGAGCGCCGAGCAGGAAATGACCTCCCTTGAGGAGGAGGTTCGTTCCAGGATCGAGAGCTCCCGCGCAGTGGAACAGATCAACGGCCTGACCGACGATATCCTGAATATTTCCCAGCAAACCAATCTGCTGTCCTTAAATGCCAGCATCGAGGCTGCCAGAGCAGGTGATGCGGGCAGAGGTTTTGCGGTTGTTGCTTCCGAGATCGGTAATCTGGCTCAGGATTCCGCAAGAGCCGCCTCCCAGATCCAGTCTCTGTCTACCGACCTGATCGCTGACGTAAACGAGCTGGCCAAGGCCGCCGAGGCCATGATCACCTTCATCCGCGAAAACGCCATGAAGGGTTACACGGATCTGGTAGCTACCAGCGAAAACTATCGTGGCAATGCCGAGAAGATCGATGTCATCATCCGCGATTGCTATGAGATCAGTCAGAAGCTTTCAGACGATATCGGCAGGATCCGGGATGTCACCAATTCCGTAAACACCGCCGTATCGGAATCCGCCGATGGTGTTTCCCAGGCAAGCGACAAGATCACGGATCTTTCCGTCCACCTGTCCAGCATCGGCCAGGAGGCTAACGCAAGCCGTGATAAAACAGATGAACTCTTTGATGAGGTAGGTCATTTCAGATTATAGAATTTCACAGAATTATTTCTGTACAAATGCATGATTTGACTGTATAATTTTTTTAAAAAGCCATAGAAGGAGGTCTATTACATGATTTATTCAACAGAAGTGAAAGCTATGTGTCCGGTACATCAGGGCGCAAAACACGGCGCAGCTCCTATCCCCGAGGAAGCTAAATGGGTGAAGGCCAAGGAAGTTAAGGATATTTCCGGTTATACCCACGGCATCGGTTGGTGTGCTCCCCAGCAGGGCTGCTGCAAGCTGTCCTTAAATGTTAAGGACGGTATCATTCAGGAAGCACTGGTAGAGACCATCGGTTGCTCCGGTATGACCCATTCCGCAGCAATGGCATCGGAGATCCTTCCGGGCCTGACCGTTCTCGAGGCACTGAATACCGACCTTGTATGTGACGCTATCAACACCGCTATGAGAGAGCTCTTCCTTCAGATCGTTTACGGTCGTACCCAGAGCGCATTCTCCGAAGACGGTCTGCAGATCGGCGCAGGTCTTGAAGACCTTGGTAAGGGCGCAAGATCCATGGTTGGTACCACTTACGGTACTCTTGAGAAGGGCCCCAGATACCTTGAGCTGACTGACGGATACATCACCCAGCTTGCACTGGATGAGTCTGATGAGATCATCGGTTACAAATATATCAACTTCGGCAAGATGATGGACTTCATCAAAGCCGGTGATGATGCTGCTACTGCTGTAGAGAAAGCTTCCGGACAGTACGGCCGCGTTGCTGATGCAGTAAGATTTATCGATCCCCGCAAAGAGTGATCGCAGGCAGGATTAGTTTTTTGATCCCAGAATTTTGAGCATTTATATATTTTTATCTAAGAAAGGAAAAGAAAATGGCAAAATTTGAATCATATGAAAGAAGAGAAAAACAGATCCTTGCCAAGCTTGCAGAGTATGGTATCGGATCGATCGATGAGGCAGAGCAGATCACCAAGGACGCTGGCCTTGATGTATATCACATGGTTGAGAACATTCAGCCTATCTGCTTCGAGAATGCTAAGTGGGCATACACCGTAGGTGCTGCCATCGCTATCAAGAAGAACTGCCGTAAGGCTTCCGAGGCTGCTGCAGCCATCGGTGAGGGCCTTCAGTCCTTCTGTATCCCCGGTTCCGTTGCTGACCGCCGTAAGGTAGGTCTCGGCCATGGTAACCTGGGTAAGATGCTTCTTGAAGAGGATACCGAGTGCTTCGCATTCCTGGCAGGTCATGAGTCCTTCGCAGCAGCTGAAGGTGCCATCGGTATCGCAGAGAAGGCTAACAAGGTTCGTCAGAAACCCCTTCGCGTTATCCTGAACGGTCTCGGTAAGGATGCCGCTCAGATCATCTCCCGTATCAACGGCTTTACCCATGTTGAGACCGAGTATGATTACTTCACCGGCGAGCTTAAAGAAGTTTCCCGCAAGTGCTACTCCAAGGATGCAAACAGCCCTCGTGCACTGGTTAACTGCTATGGCGCTAACGATGTTCAGGAAGGTGTTGCTATCATGTGGAAGGAGAACGTGGACGTATCCATCACCGGTAACTCCACCAACCCTACCAGATTCCAGCATCCCGTTGCAGGTACCTATAAGAAAGAGCGTACCGATGCAGGCAAGAAGTACTTCTCCGTTGCATCCGGTGGCGGTACCGGACGTACCCTTCATCCCGATAACATGGCAGCAGGTCCTGCATCCTACGGTATGACCGATACCATGGGCCGTATGCATTCCGATGCACAGTTCGCAGGTTCCTCTTCCGTTCCCGCTCACGTTGAGATGATGGGTCTGATCGGCGCAGGTAACAACCCGATGGTTGGTATGACCGTTTCCGTAGCCGTTTCCATCGAGGAAGCAGCTAAGGCAGGCAAGTTCTGATCCTGCTATACAGAGTAAATTATAAGCCCGGCGGTTTTATCCGCCGGGCTTTTGATTTGCACTGATCAATAAGCTTACGCTTCCTCGTACTTCTTCATCCCATCCAGGAAATAATGCATGTTTGCTGCCAGATCCCCTTTAAACACCGAAGAACCGGAAACAAGGATGTTGGCTCCCGCCTCAAGGATCTTGTCCATGTTATCGCGGTTCACGCCGCCGTCCACCTCAACATCCACGGGAAGATTTCTTCTTTTGATCTCATCCCTGAGCATGGTGATCTTTTTGGTACAGCCTTCGATATACTGCTGACCGCCGAAACCGGTATTCACCGTCATCACCAGCACTCTGTCCACCTTGTCCAGATAAGGATATACTGCAGATACGGGCGTCTGGGGATGAAGGGATACACCGGGCTGCATTCCCAGTGAACGGATCTTCTCAAGGGTGTCTACCATACATTGACAGGCCTCCACATGGATGGTCAGTCCATCTGCTCCCGCTTCCGCGAACTCTTCCACATATCTCTCCGGTGCCGTGATCATCAGATGCACATCAAAGAACATCTTGGATTTTTTACGGATCGACCGGATGATGGGAAATCCGAATGAAATGGAAGGAACGAACACACCATCCATTACATCGATATGAAGCATATTGCCTCCCGCGCTTTCGATCTGCTCTACCTGCTCTCCCAGCCTGGCAAAATCCGCCGCCAGGATTGACGGAGCTAATGCGTACATAACCATTCCTCCCTTATCAAAACTTTTTTCTGCTCTCACATTCCCGGTACATTCTCACATAGCTTTCATAACGCTCCGGGCTGATGAGCCCCTCCTGAAGCTTCTCTCTGACGCTGCAGTCGGGCTCCGTGATGTGGCTGCATTGTGCAAAGCGGCAGCCGCCACGCCATTTTCCGATCTCTCTGAAACCCAGCTGAATCTGTTCTTTATCGATACCCTCGCTTCCGAGGGAGGTAAATCCCGGTGTATCACAGATATAACCTCCCTCCTCTAAGGGGATCAGCTCACTGTGTCTGGTGGTGTGCCGGCCTCTTTGGGTCTTGGCGCTGACCGACATGGTCTCCATTCTGACATCCTTTTGCATCAGGTTGATCAGAGAGGATTTCCCTGCACCGCTGGGCCCTGCCAGAGCCGTTGTTTTGCCCTTGAGCAGCGCTTTGATCTGTTCAAGGCCCGTCCTTTTCTTAGCACTGAAAAAAGCCATCGGATAGCCTGTAGGAGCATAGATCTGCGTGATCTTTTGTTGCAGCTGCCCTTCCGCATCCAGATCGGCTTTATTAAATCCCAGGATCACGGGAACCTGCGTCAGTTCCATCCGAAGCAGGAAGGTGTCCAGAACGCCGAAATTTGGCTCAGGATCACGTATTGCAAACACGATCAGAGCCTGATCCACATTTGCTACCGCAGGCCTCAGAAGGTTGTTTTCACGGGGCAGGATCTCTACGATGTTACCCACGGGAAGCGCCTCCGGATCCGGATCGCTCTCCTCTACCGGCATGATCCGGCAATTATCGCCCACCAGGGGCTTGATCCCGTCAAGACGGAACAGGCCTTTGGCCTTGCATTCATAAAGCAGGCCGTCAGTCTGTACATAGTAAAAACCTGCGATCCCGCGGATGATCCTGCCTTCCAGGAGTTCCTGCCCGCGTCCGGTAATCTCTTCTTTCCTTATCCCGGTCATACCTTCCTTATTCCTCGGTAAATTGAACGCTGACGGGATTGCTGGTCACATCCGTTTCGATCTCTTCCTCATACTCTTCTCCGGTCTCCGGATTCATGACCGTCTGAGTATCCTTTTTCTTATAGGTATAGGTAAGCGTTCCCGTTGCTGCCGTAAAGCCGGTCTCATTGACCGCACACGGGAAGGTGGTAGTCGTAAAGCTCTTGGTGGTACCGTTGGCATCCTTAATGGTGATGGTAACCTCACCGGCGGTATAGCCTGTGGGTGCATTCAGGGAAGCCACATACTTATAGGTGTGGGCTTTGGGTCCGACGGAAAGCTGGATGTTCACACTGCTTCCTTTCTTCACCTCGGCTCCGGGTTCACTGCTCTGGGAAACCACACAGCCTGCGGTAACCGTATCGGAATTCACCGTTGAAACGGAACCCACCGCAAGTCCGGAGGCCGTCAGCTTTTCCTTGGCTGCTGCTTCAGACATGCCACGCAGGTCGGGCACGGTTACTTTTTCTTCCTTAACACCGGCGCTGACGATCAGACGCACGGTGGCACCTTTTTCCACCTTATCTCCCGCCGTGGGTGCCTGTGAGATCACCTTTCCGGCCTCTACCGTATCGGAGTTATCCGTGGTAGCCTCTACCACAAGTCCCAGATCCTCCAGTGCCTTCTTGGCATCCGCCTCGGTCTTGCCCACAACGTCAACCACGGTGATATCCGCTTTATCGCTGCTTCCGCTGGATACGATGAGGTTGATGGTGGAATTCTTGGCAACCGATGCTCCCTCAGCGATATCCTGGCTGATAACGATACCCTTTTCAAACTGCTCGGATTCCTGCTCCGTTGCCTTGATACCAAGTTCAATGGCTGCCAGTTCGGCTTTGGCGGTATCAAGATCCTTACCCACTACATTGATCATGACTACGGCATCATCGGGCATCAGATCGCCCTCCTCCTGGGAAAGGGTATCCTCCAGGATACTTCCCTCGATCCCATCCTCATCCTTATCCTTCTTGCCGCCGATCAGACCGGTGATATTAGCCAGGATCAAAAGTGCCAGGATACCGATGATCACCGCTGCCACAATGGCAAGGACGGTCGTCACCTTCTCCATCTTGTCCTCTTCATCTTCAAAATCGTCATCCAGACGCTGCTTTTTAGCCCGTGCCTTACGGTTCTGGCGCTCACGCTCTTCCCGCTGCCGCTGCAGCTGCATCTGTCTGCGGCGCTGGGCTGCCCGCTGCCTGCGAAGTTCTTCCTCGTCGTCCTCCTCGGGCTCTTCTTCCGTTTCATACTCCTGAGGGATCTCTTCCTCTTCGATCTCCTCTACCTCTTCCTCCTCCCAGCTCTGAGGCTCTTCCGCCTCGGTCACCTTGCCGAGATAGATGTTTCCGGTCTGACGCTTGATCTGCTCGAGATCTTCCTCGGAAATGGTCTTGGTGGCACCGCCGGTATCGGCATCAATGATCTTAACAAAGTTCTCATTGGGCGTGATCAGGGATTTCTTCAGATCCACGATCAGCTCGCTGACGGACTGATATCTGCGGTCCGGACTCTTCTGGGTACATTTGAAGATGATCTGCTCAACACATACGGGGATCTCGGATACAAACTCCCTGGGTGAAGGCATCTCCTCCTGGATATGACGGATCGCAATAGCGACGGTGGTCTCCCCGTCAAAAGGAACGCGTCCTGTCAACATCTCATACATGGTACATCCCAGGGAATAGATATCGCTTCTCTCATCGGAAAAGCCGCCTCTTGCCTGCTCCGGCGAGGTGTAATGCACGGAACCCATTACATTGGAAGTAATGGTATTGGAGGTAGCGGCCTTGGCGATACCGAAGTCCGCGATCTTCACCTTACCCTCTTTGGAGATCATGATGTTCTGGGGCTTGATATCCCTGTGGATGATATGGTTATTATGTGCAGCCTCGATACCCATGGATACCTGGATGGCGATACTGATGGCTTCCTTTACCGAAAGGCGGGCTTTTTTCTCAATATAATTCTTCAGCGTGATGCCTTCAACGAGCTCCATCACGATATAGTGCGTATCTCCCTCCTCACCGACATCATAGACGTTTACGATGTTCGGATGGGTCAGACGGGCAGCTGCCTGCGCCTCAACCCGGAATTTGGATACGAAATTGGTATTCTCGGAAAACTCCGACTTCAATACCTTGATCGCAACATACCGGTTGAGCTTGTTATCCTTTGCCTTATAGACATCGCTCATTCCGCCGGTCCCGATCTTCTCCAGCACTTCATACCGATCGCCGATCACCATTCCAATTGTTATCATTTCATCACCTCATCTGCATAAGGGCGCACCAAAACAACGCCGATATTATCCTTACCGCCGTTCTCATTCGCCGCATCGATCAATGCGCGCGCCGTTTCTACCAATGTCTTGTCTTCCGGGAACTGATTTAAGATCTGAAGGATCTGATTGTCATCAACCATGTTGGTCAGACCGTCGCTGCACATCAGGATCTTGTCCGTGGGATTCAGTTCTACGGTGAAAAAGTCCACATCCACCGTCTCCATAGCCCCGATGGCGCGTGTAATAATGTTCTTATCCGGGTGAAGTCTGGCTTCCTCCCGTTTCAGGCCTCCCAGACGGATCATCTCCTCAACCAGGGAATGGTCTCTTGTGATCTGTCTGATCTCCTGACTGTTTGCAACGTAAAGACGGGAATCTCCCACATTCGCCACCTGCAGATATCTGCCGATCACGGTAGCTACCACAACAGTGGTTCCCATACCCGTCAGATTGGGATCCTCTGCGGCCTTGAGACGGATCTCATGATTCGCGGTCTGGATCGCCTTCTTAATGATAATGGAGGGATTCTTTTCAAAGGAAGATTTGATCTCCCTTTCAATGGTCTCAACCGTATAACGGGATGCATAATCTCCGGCCTTATGGCCGCCCATTCCGTCTGCGACGATAAAGAGATTGGGCATATTTCCCACCGGATTCGATGAGCAATATACGTAATCCTGATTCAATTGTCTTCTTCGTCCTATATCTGTGACGGAAAATGCCCTAAGCAACCCGGGTTCCTCCCACCGTTATTCCTTCTCCAGGCCAAGACTTTTCCTGCGTAATTGTCCGCAGGCACCGTCTATATCTCGGCCCATACTCCTTCTAATAGTAACATTTATGTGATTTTTTTCAAGTTTATTTTTAAAAACATCCGCCTGCCGTCTGTCAGGGGGTACAAAGGAGGTCTCCGTCACCGGATTTACGGGGATCAGGTTCACATGAGCCCCCACGCTGCGGGCCAGGCTGCTCAGTCCTTCCACATCGGCATCGGTATCGTTCACCCCGGCGATCAGGCTGTATTCAAAGGTGATCCGACGGCCGGTGGTCTCAAAATATCCCCGGCAGGCTTCCATCAGCTGCGCTATGCTGTAGCTTCGGGCCACAGGCATGATCTGCCTTCTTTTCTCATCCGTGACGGCATGCAGAGAAAGAGCCAGGGTGATCTGGAAATGCTCCTCTGCCAGCCTGCCTATCTTCTCCGCCAGACCGCAGGTGGAGACCGTAATGCTCCGCTGGCTTAAGTTCTGTCCCTTTTCATCTGTCAGAAGACGGATAAACCTTACAAGATTGTCATAGTTATCAAGGGGTTCCCCGGTTCCCATGACCACCACATTGCTTACCCGCTCTCCCGTGATCCTGGTGATCGCATAGATCTGTTCCAGCATCTCCGCCGCCGTCAGATTCCTTACAAGACCGCCGATGGTGGAGGCACAAAAAGCGCACCCCATCCGGCATCCTGCCTGGGATGAGATGCATACACTGTTACCATGCTTATAGGGCATGAACACGCTCTCGATCATCTGACCGTCGGCCATGGAAAAAAGAAACTTCTGGGTTCCGTCTTCCTTTGAGATATGGCGCTCAGCCATATCAGCCACCGTATAGATACACTCCTGCTTTAATCTTTCTTTCAAAGTTGCCGGCAGGTTTGTCATATCATCCAGGCTCCCGGCAAGATGGACATGCATCCATTCATAAAGCTGGGAAGCCCTGAATTTCTTCTCTCCCAGTGATATGATATAATCCGTAAGTTCCTCACGGGTAAGGGATTTCAGATCTGTCATGCCTCTTCCTTTCTGCGGAAACGGGCCAGATAAAAGCCGTCACATTCCGTCAGGCCGGGGGTGAGCCGAAGCTCCTTTTCCAACTCAAAGGGAAAATGGGAAAGGATATAATCCCTGTTTTCCTCGTTCTCCGCCCTTGTCATGGTGCAGGTGGCATATAAAAGAATGCCGCCGCATTTTACATACTCCCATATCGTATCCAGGATCCTTCGCTGTAGTATTTGCAGCTCCCCGATCTTCTCCTCACTGATATGATATTTGATATCACTCTTGCGTCCCATAACGCCCAGTCCGCTGCAGGGAAGATCCGCGATCAGTACATCCGCCTTTCCGATCAGGTTTTCATCCCGCACCGTCGCATCAAATACGCCCGCTTCCACATCGGTAAGACCGCTCTGTCTGATATTCTGCTTCAGACGCTCGGTCCTCCTTTCCGAAAGGTCCCTGGCCAGGACATGTCCGCCGGTTCCCTCCAAAAGTTCGGCTGCATGCAGTGCTTTGCCCCCGGGTGCGGCGCAGACATCCACCACAAAGTCACCGGGCTGTATTCCCGCATTCTCTGTAACCAGCATGGAGCCGATATCCTGCAGATAGAACTTTCCCTTTCCGTAGCCGGGAAGACTTTCAATTCCGTCAACCCCTTCCAAAAAGTAAGCATAAGCTAACTCTTCTGAAGGCCTTATGTCGATCCCTCTTTCGGATAGAGAGGCGAGAAACGCATCCTTTTCTTCCTGCGACATCCGCCTCGAAAGGCGCATGCAGAGGGGGCGTTTTTTTGTAAGGGCAGAGAGAACATCCTCCAGCCTTTCCTTTTCCTCATCAGGTAGTTCCCCTTCGATCCGGCTGACCAGCCATTTCGGGACGCTGTAATGTATCGAAAGATACTCATACAGATCCTCCTCCCTCTTCGGCCATGGGATCTGATCCTTTTTCCGGTCCAGGTTGCGCAGAACGCCGTTCACAAAGCCGGATAATCCTGCAAAGCCCTTTTTGCGGGCCAGGGCCACCGACTCGTTGACCGCAGAAAAAGAAGGGATGCGGGGCATGTACAAAAGCTGGTAAGCCCCCATCCTCAGTATCGCCCTTATCACGGGCTTCATCTTATCGGTTTTGGTTTTGGATATGGTATTGATCGCATAGTCGAGCCGGACCTGCATACGAACACAGCCATCGGCAAGCTGCCTGATGAAGTTCTTTTTTTCCGGCTCAAGATGATCGTATTTGGTCAAAGCCTGCGACAGCACCGCCGTCAGAAAGGCTTCATTTTCCCAGACTTCCAGCAGGCATTCCAACACGATGATCCTCTGCGTCAGATCCGATCTTTTCTCAGCCAAGCTGTTCTCCCTTCTCCATCGGGCGTCCCAGCAAAAAGTCGGCAGCGGACATTCTCTTTTTTCCTTCCATCTGAAGCTCTCTGATCCGAAGCATTCCTTCGCCACAGACTACATCGATCCCTTCCTTGCCTGCTGCAAAGACGCTGCCGGGAGCCATCCCGGAAGCCTTCTCCTGAAGGGCCGTAGCGCGCCAGATCTTAAGCTGCTTTCCCTTCCATGTGGTAAAGGCGCCGGGCCAGGGATCCAATCCGCGGACCCTGTTGAACAATGCTGTGGCGCTTTGGGAAAAATCCAGCCGTCCGTCTTCCTTTTTCAACATTTTTACATAGCTGCTTTGGGAATCATCCTGGGGAATGGGAAAGATATTTCCTTCCTCAAGAAGCGGGATGGTCGTTATCAAAAGCTTTGCTCCCACCTCAGTCAGAGCCTCAAACAGGCTACCGCCCGTCTCTTCTTCACTGATGGGATAGACCATCCTTGAGAGTATGTCTCCCGTATCCAGACCTTCTGCCATCTGCATGATGGTAACACCGGTTTCGGTCTCCCCGTCCAGAATTGCCTGCTGGATCGGCGCAGCACCCCTGTATTTGGGAAGGAGGGAGGCATGCACGTTGATACAACCCAGTCTGGGCATCTCCAGGATCTCTTTGGGCAGGATCTGTCCGAAGGCAGCCACCACAAAAAGATCCGCTCCGATCTTTTCAAGTTCTTTAACCGCTTCCGGCTCTCTTATCTTCACAGGCTGCAGCACTCTGGTGCCATGGGCGAGAGCACATTTTTTCACATCGGAAGGTACCGGCTCACCCTTTCTGCCTCTGGGTCTGTCCGGTTGCGTCACTACCGCTGCGATATCATACTCCGCCTCATACAGCGCCTCAAGGATACCGGCCGCAAAGTCCGGCGTTCCCATAAAAACTATCTTCATATCATTCCCCTTCTGTTTCCTCTTCGTCCTGCCCTTCCTCCTCAGCAAGCTCGGAGACATCCTTCAGTTCACCCTCTACCAGCTCGGTATAAAGATGCCCCTCAAGATGATCGATCTCATGACAGAGGGCTCTGGCAAGAAGCTCCTCGCCTTCTACGATGAACTCTTCCATATTCTCGTCAAAAGCACTGACCTTCACATAGTTGGGGCGGGTAACCTGCCCCACCTTGCCCGGTACGGAAAGGCAGCCTTCATTTCCGGTCTGCTCACCGTCCTTTTCCAGGATCCTGGGATTGATCAGGATCAGCTGGTCTCCGTAGTCCTCTCCGCAGTCGATAACAACGATCCTCTTAAGGATGCCCACCTGGGGTGCCGCAAGGCCTACGCCGTTAGCCTCATACATGGTCTCAAGCATATCGTCGATCAGTTCTCTGATCCTGGGAGTTACCTCCTTTACCTCCTTACAGGGTTTTTCCAGGATCGGATCTCCGATCTCTCTGATGTTTCGAATTGCCATTTTTATCTCTCCTTTATCCTCTAAAATCCGCTCACGGGATCAAAATCAAAATACACTAGATACTCGTCCTTTGCCGCCGCATCCTCTTCGATATACTCTTCCATCCTGTCCTTGATCTGCATAAGAAGCTCCAGACTGCTGCTTCTGAAGTAGATCACCCGCCGGTACAGATCCCTGATCCTGCCGATGGATGCCGGCGCCGGCCCCATCTGCGTAAACCGGTCCGGAAGCGTCTTCTCTTCCCGTATCCCGCCGGCAAGCCTGCGGGCAAAAGCATCCGTCTTCTCTTCCTCTCTTCCTGCGATCAGAACCGCCAGCAGATGACAGGCGGGAGGGAATCCCAAAAGCTGTCTGTCTCCTATCTCTTCCTCATAAAAGGCTTCGTAATCCTGGGTGGCTGCAAGCTTTACGGCGTAATGCTCCGGCTGATAGGTCTGGATCACCGCCTCACCGGGCATATCTCCCCTACCGGCTCTTCCCACTGCCTGCGTAAGCAGCTGGAAGGTTCTCTCCGGTGCTGTATAATCCGAAGCAAACAGCGACAGATCCGCCGCCAGAACGCCCACCAACGTAACGCCGGGGAAATCATGCCCCTTCACGATCATCTGCGTACCGATCAGGATATCCGCCTCCCCGTCGTTAAAAGCCGACAGGATCTTCTCGTGGTCATCCTTCTTCTTCGTGGTATCCGCATCCATACGAAGGATCCTTGCTCTCGGATACATTTTCTTAAGCTTATCCTCCACCTGTGCCGTTCCGGCCTTAAACCCGTATATATAGGAAGATCCGCAATCCGGGCAGGTGGAAACCCTGGGTGCTTCATAACCGCAGTAATGGCAGATCATCCTGTCCCTGTGCTCCGAAAGAGAAACATCACAGTGGGGACACATCAGCACCTTTCCGCAGCTTTTGCAGGAGACAAAACCCGCAATGCCCCGGCGGTTTAAGAATAGCATAATCTGCTGACCCCTGGCAAGATGGTCATCCATGGCTTTTTTCAGCCTTCTGCTGAACATGGAAAAATTACCCTCTGCTAACTCTTTTCTCAGATCCACAATGGAAACCGTGGGCATGGGACGCTCGCCGATCCTTTCGGAAAGCCTGTAGAGAAGGTATCTGCCCTTCTGTGCCTGATAAAAACTGTCTACGGAAGGCGTTGCCGAACCCAGGAAAAGTCCCGCCCCCGTCATCTCACACAGCCTGGCGGCCACCTCTCTTGCATGGAACCTAGGCATGTTCTCGCTCTTGTAGCTTGTTTCATGCTCCTCGTCCATCAGGATCAGTCCGGGATCCGGGAAAGGGGTGAACAAGGCACTTCGGGGGCCTATCATGATCTTGACCCTGCCCTCCTTCACGCCCATAAGCTGGTCATATTTTTCTCCTGCCGAAAGGCGGGAATGCATCACGGCGATCACGTCGCCAAAACGCTCATAGAAGCGTCTGACCGTCTGATAGGTCAGGGCGATCTCGGGGATGAGCATGATGACCTGCTTGTTTCGTTTCAGCATCCCTTCGATGAGCCCCATGTACACCTCGGTCTTGCCGCTGCCGGTAACACCCAGAAGGAGCGCCTTCTTCTCCTCACCGCTGTCATACCGCGAAAGGTAATCCTCTACGATGGACCTCTGCCGGTCCGTCAGCGGCAAAGGACTGCTGCCCTTCTTTGTAAAATGGATGGGGGTTCGGTAAGTCTCATAGCTGTCAATCCTTACCACTCCCTGTTTTTCAAGACTTTTCAGAGTGGAAGCGGAAACCCCCAGCTTTCCCGTCAGAAAACTCTGGCTTACGGCTGCGCCCCCCATCAATGCTTCGATGGCCCGCATTTTTCCCTTCTGATGTTTCAGAAAAGCTTCCCTGCTGGCCGCCTTCGCGCTTTCATCATCCAAAAGAAGGCTTACTTCCCTGCTGACGGTGCTTTTGACCTGCTTCTTCACGGGAAGAACGGTCTTCAGCGCATTGATCATGGTGGAGCCGTAGCGCTTTTTCATCCAGGCTGCCAGCTGCAGGCTCCTGACCTCAGCAGGAATCTCCCCGCCGGCTATCTCAAGGATCTCCTTGATCCTTGCCGGATCAAAATCCGTCTCGTCCGTCAGCTCCGCCACATAGGCCTGCCGAAGGCTGTCACCCTTTCCGAAGGGAACCGTGACACAGCTTCCGATCTGCACCTTATCCGAAAGACTTTCCGGGATCTTATAGGTGAACATCCGGTCCACTTTCTCGTGATCGATGTCTATGATCACCTTTGCATAGGGCATCCCGCTTTGTTCAGTTGTATGGATGATGATACCCTCTTCCTTCAAGCCTGTCCCCCACGCTTCCTGTCCTCATCCAGGATCTCCTGAATGATCACTCTTTCATCCATGGGATATTTCTTTCCCCTGATCTCCTGATAATCCTCATGGCCCTTGCCGGCCAGGACAATGAGATCTCCCTTCTGTCCGTTATGGATCACGTAAGCAATGGCTTCCTTCCTATCCGGGATCTCCACATATTTGCCGCTTGTTTTGGCAATACCGGTCTTGATATCGTCGATGATGGCCTGAGGCTCCTCGTTCCTGGGATTGTCGGAGGTGATGACCGTAAGGTCCGCCAGATTACCGCTCACCTCACCCATCTCAAACCTTCTTGCCCTGGAGCGGTTTCCGCCGCAGCCGAACAGACAGACAAGACGGGCGGGATGATATTCCTTCAGCGTCTCAAGAAGGCTCTGCAGAGACATGGCATTATGGGCATAATCGATCATCAGCGTAAAATCATCCGATACATGGATCATCTCGATCCTTCCCTTGACCTTAGCCGCTGCGATGGCTGTTTTCATATTCTCCGTGCTCACACCGAAGTGATGGCAGATTGCCAGGGCGCAGAGGGCATTGTATACGGAAAACCTTCCGGGTGCATGGAGCTCCAGATCCAGACTGACCTTGCCGGATGCCCTAAAAGCGATCCCCAAAAATCCGCTTCCCTCCGTCAGTTTCAGATCCTCTGCCCGGTAATCCGCATCTGCCGCAAACCCGTAGGTCTCAATACTGCAGGTATGCTCCTTTGTAACCTCCTGCCAGTGGGGATCGTCTCCGTTCACGATACCCACTTTGCACTGCTTAAACAGAAGACTCTTACAATGAAGATAATCGTCAAAATCCTTATGCTCCGCCGGCCCGATATGATCGGGAGACAGATTGGTAAAAATACCGTAATCAAACAGGAAGCCCGCCGTTCTGTGCAGCATCAGCGCCTGGGAGGAAACCTCCATCACAACGGTATCGCATCCTTCCTCCACCATCCGGGAAAAATACTCCTGAACCAGATAGGATTCGGGGGTAGTATGCTCTGCCGGAATGTGGGTGTCGCCGATGATGATCTCAATGGTTCCGATCAGTCCTACCTTATGCCCTGCTTCCTCCAGGATGGATCTGACAAGATAAGTTGTGGTGGTCTTACCCTTTGTTCCCGTAATACCTATTACCTTGAGTTTTTCGGCCGGATGATCGAACCAGGCCGCGGAAAGCTTTGCCAGGGTCATCCTGGGATCTTCCACCAGAAGGATCCTGGTAGACGCAAGCTTTTCAGCAGTTAGCAGAAGCTTACTTTCTCCGAAGCTTTGTCCGATACTCTCCTCCAGCTCTCCTGTGATATCCCTGGATACCACCAGACAGGTAGCGCCTTTTGCGATGGCCTGCGCTGCGTAGCTGTGTCCGTCGGAAACAGCTCCTACGATACAGACAAACAGGCTGCCATCCTTCACCTGACGGGAATCATAGATAATGCCGGAAACCTCCTGACATTTTCCTTCCCTGAGGACTTCATATTCACATGATGCAAGCAATGCATTTAACTGTTTCATACTCCACTTCCTTTCCTGATCACTGATATTCTCTGACGATTACCTGAAGACTCTCTTCTCCGCGGAATACATTGATCCCGGCTTCATATAAAATGTTAGCGCCGCCTTCCCGTTTCACCGCCTCACGAAAGGCCTGCGCCGGTCCGAAATATACCGCCTGTATCCTGCCGCCTTTTTCATCCACCAGGGTGCATTTGGCAACGTCTCTGCCGGCTCCGTATATCATGACCTCTCCTTCGCATCTGACATGCAAAAGACCGAATACAGGCTTGGGATTACCCACACCATAAGGCTCCAGCGTATCGATCTGTTTGATCAGCTGACGGGATATGTAAGAAAAAGGCATATCCGCATCGATCTTCACCTTCTCTGCCAGATCCTCCGTGGTAAGATGGCAATTTTCATTAAGCCTTTGCCGGAAAACCTCCAGATTCTCTTTTTTCAAAGAAAAGCCTGCGGCAGCCGCATGTCCTCCGTACTTAAGGAGCAGATCCTCCACACCGTGAAGTCCTTCATAGAGATGATAGGCCTCTATGCTTCTTCCCGACCCTTTGACCACGCCTTCCTCGGCGCTGTCCGTGATAACAAGAGACGGTCTGTGGTAACGCTCCTTGAGCTTCCCGGCCACCAGCCCCGCAATGCTCTCCTCCAGCTTCGGAAGATAGATCACTATGACGGGATCGGCAGGAGTATCCTCTTTTTCCAGAAAACTGCAGGCCTCCATGATGCCGTCATTCTGCAGCTTTTTACGCTCCTCATTGAGGGTATCAAGCTCCACAGCCAGCTCCATCGCTTCGGCATCCGTTTCCGCCATGAGCAGCCGCGCCCCCTTCATGGCACTGTCCAGTCTCCCGGAGGCGTTCAGACAGGGGCCGATAACAAAGCTCATATGATAGGCCTTCAGCTCCTTTTGAAGATCCTTGATCCTGGTCAGGGCCCGCAGACCGGGATTAGCCGAATCATTCATCAGCCTAAGTCCCTTTTTTACCAGGAGCCGGTTTTCTCCCTTTAGCTCCATCACATCCACCACGGTTCCCAGAGCGGCAATCTCTATACATTCCCGGAAGGTACGGCTCATGGGATCATCTCTTCTTCCCGAGGCCGCCTCTTCCAGCTTTGTATTGTCAAAATCCAACAGCACCTGACAGAACTTCAATGCCACCATGGCACCGCAGATCCCTTTTTGCGGATAGGTATCATCCATACGTTTCGGATCGATGACGGCGTCCGCCTCCGGAAGCAACATCCTCCTGGTACCTGCCTCGCCGTCGCTTTCCTCGTAGGGCACCTCATGATGATCCGTGATCACCACCGTCATTCCGTTATCTTTGGCCAGGCGCACCGCATCCGTGGCTGCGATGCCGTTATCGCAGGTAACAATGGTGTCAACCCCATCCTCAAGGGCCTTTCGTATCAGCCTCTCGTTCAGACCATAGCCATCCTGGTGTCTGTCCGGGATATCGATACTGATACTGCCGGCCTCCCCTTCCAGGGAAAAGAGCTTCTTTAAAATGCAGGAGGCGGTGATCCCGTCCACATCGTAATCGCCGATGATGCGGATCTTTTTGCCTTCCGCAAGCTTCCCGGCCACCAGCTGTGCTCCCTTTCGGACATCCTTAAGGAGCAGCGGATCCGAAAGCATAGAAAGATCATCCCCGAAAAAAGCCCTGATCTCCTCCGCCTCTCTGTATCCTCTGTTCCCCAGAAGACGGATGATCAGCTGGTCCACCCCCGTCTGTGCGGCAAGACCCTTAAAGTCCAGCCTGATGGTCTGTAACATCCATTTCGACTTAACGACCCACTTATCGCCGATGGTCTCGGGTTTATATCTGTCACTGCTCATTTTCTTCATCCTCTGCCGCTCCCTTGTCTGTATCAATGCTTACGGGGTCCGAAGCAATGATCCCGCCGTCGGAAGCGTATTCCGGCTTCTCCTTAGTGCCGTGATCGTGGATATACTGTCCCACATCATAGATCAGTTTATCCCAGGCCTCAGGATGCTCCACATAGTATTTGGGGCAGAGCTTCCCGCCCTCATCATAATGCCGCATCAGATCGAATTCATTAAGCTCATATCTTCCCAGCAGGTAAGCGCAAAGCTCTATCAGGCTTTGATAGGTAGCATCCGGAAACTGTCCGCTTTCATCCAGGTAGCAGCATTCAATGGATATGGAATCATAGTTCCTGCCCTTTACGGCATATCCGATCTCGTCAAGGGGCAGACACTGTACGATCTCTCCCTCCAGTCCGATGACAAAATGGGCGCTGGCACTGGTGATCTGTGACTCGGCAAGCCCGTCAAAATAATCCCTGTTCTGATCGGCACCCGTTCCGGGATTGGCTGTGTAGTGAATGAAAATATTCTTCACCTCGGGAAGACTCTCACCGGAACGCGAAAACTCATTGGGTCTTATCAGCCTGGCCGAAACGGGGGGTGCGATGTAGACCCTCTTAGTCGGTTCCAGCATCTCTCTGATCTTTTTTTCGCCGGGCATGGAAAGGGCATATTCATTACCCGTCCGCTGCCTTACGGATCTGCGGATCAGTAAAAATGTCCCTCCCAGGGAAAGGATCAGGATCAGAAAGATCAAAAACCTTGCCAGATACACCTGTCTCCTTCTCTTTTTCCGGATCATTGCCCGTCGTCTTGCCCGGGCCTGTTCCTGTTTTTCTATACTATCAAAATCCTCCAAAGCCACTATCCTTTCAGCCGGGTCAAAAATGTACCATACATAGAGAAGCCATCCGTGCTTTGCTGACTGCCCGGATGGCTCTTATCTTTCTCTGTGTGGGTGCTGTTTACTCCTCTTTTTGTTTCTCCAGGAAGTCCTTAACCTCGGCCACAACCGCCTCATAGTTCTTCATCAGATCTTCATGGTTGGCACTGATGTAGTCCAGATCTCCTTCCTTACCGGCCTGTTCCATCTTCTTGGCCTTCTCGGAAAGCTCGTTGGCACCGATCATCTTGGATGTACTCTTCAGCGCATGAACGAAGACCGTATAATTCGGATAGTCCTCTTTCTCATAGGCCGAAGCGATATCACCCCTGGTCTTTTCCTCGTTGTCCCTGAAGGACGACAGCAGGAAGACCACCGTTTCCTTATCTCCCTCAGCGCTCTCTACCGCTGTAGGGACATCCAGATTCTTGAACTTGTATTCCGCCTCGATCTCATCCGCCACGCTCTTCCAAAGATTCTGGAACAGTTTCTTTTCCATATCTTCGTATTCGATCATGACATATTTATCTTCCGGCAGGAACTGTACGATCTTCTCCTCAAGGCGTTTACCCTGGATCGGCTTGGACATGTAATCCACAAAGCCTTCCTCCAGATACATCTCCTTGGCGCCCGATACCGCATTGGCCGTCAGTACGATGACCGGTGTATCGATGTTGGGAGAGTTGGTCATCTGCTTCAGATTCTTCAGCGTCTCGATACCGTCCATATAAGGCATCATGTGATCCATGAAGATGATATCGTACTTGAAGTCCTTGGCCATCTCCAAAGCAGCCTCACCACTGCTTGCGCAGTCGATCTGCAGCTTGGTGTTCTTCAGAAGACCTTCCACAACCGACAGGTTCATGGCGTTATCATCGACTACCAGGATCTTGGCATCCGGTGCCACGAAGGTGGTGCGGTACTTCTTAACTTTCTCATTGCTGTAAGCATACTTCTCACGGAACTTACCAACCGGCTTGCGGTCGCGGATACCCTGCTTCAGGGTGAAGGAGAAGGTGGAACCTACGCCGTACTCGCTGCGGACATTGAGCTCGGAATTCATCAGCTCAAGCAGCTGTCTGGTAATGCTCAGTCCCAGTCCCGTACCCTCGATATTGCGGTTTCTCTTCTCTTCTATTCTCTCGAAGGATACGAACAACTTCTCGATATCCTCCTGTTTGATACCGATTCCGGTATCGGTTACCGATACGATAAGGAAGATGGAGGAATCTCCCGCTTCCTTCCAGTCCACCTTCAGGATCACGCTTCCGTCCTCGGTGTACTTGACTGCATTTGTCAGCAGGTTGATGATGATCTGCTTGAAACGGACATCGTCGCCGAAAAGCAGATACGGGATATCCTCTGCGATGATGGTCTTGAACTCCAGCTTCTTGTTCACCGCCTTGATCTCGATCATGTTGATGACCTCGTTTAAGGCATTGGCGATCTCATATTCAACCGGAAGGATCTCCATCTTACCGCTCTCGATCTTGGAGAAGTCAAGCAGGTCGTTTACGATGGAAAGAAGGGTGGTGGCTGCCTCTCGGATATTCTCCGCATATCCCTTGATAGGTACCTCGGTAGCCTCCCTTAAGATGATCTCATCCATACCGAGTACGGTATTGATAGGAGTTCTGATCTCATGTGACATATTGGCAAGGAAATTGGATTTGGCCTTGTTGGCCGCATCTGCCATTTCCTTAAGCTCGCGGAGTCTCTTGTTGGTCTTGTAATGCTCGGTGATATCTACTAGCCATACGAACTTACCGGATACGTTTACATCCTCGATGGACTCCTGTCTGATCTCATAGATCTTGGACAGCGTCTCGGAAACGTATTCCTCATCCTTGAACAGCCTCTCCATCTCAGGATAAGAGCTGATATTCTTCGCATTCACTACATCGGGAAATAATTCTACGAAATCACGGTTAAAGAACAGAACGCTCTGATCATTGGATACTGCCAGAACAGGACCTACACCGCTTCGGTCCAAAACTCCTTTCGTGGTGGACTTTACCCTGTCCTCCGCCTCTCTTGCTTTCTTATCCGCCGCATTATCGGTCTTTTCCTTGTTCCAGAGAACGAAAAATGCAACCGCTGCCGCAACAGCAATGAAAGCCACGATGTAACCTACCATTTCACTATCCCTCCAATGATTATGATATAACCCAATACATGGTTAAGTATACCACTTTTTTTCCACCCTAACAAGACAGAAACCACCCCGAAATGATTTTTGCCAAACTTTTCACATTCCGGTAGAAGATTCTTTCCTTTTATGATATACTATTTCAGGTTTTTAAGTAGAAGGAAAAATGAGTGCTTGAAAGCGAAGGAGGAACATACTAATGGGAAAGAGAACCGATATCAAAAAAGTCCTGATCATCGGCTCCGGCCCGATCGTCATCGGTCAGGCCTGCGAGTTCGATTATTCCGGCACACAGGCTTGTAAGGCGCTGCGCAGCCTCGGCTATGAGATCGTGCTGGTAAATTCCAATCCGGCAACGATCATGACCGATCCGGAGATGGCAGACGTTACCTACATCGAGCCTTTGAATCTTGCAAGACTCGAGGCGATCATCGCAAAGGAACGTCCCGATGCTCTTCTTCCGAACCTGGGCGGACAGTCCGGACTGAACCTGGCGGCTGAGCTGGGCCAGGCCGGTATCCTGGATAAGTACAACGTACAGGTCATCGGCGTACAGATTGATGCCATCGAGCGCGGTGAGGACAGGATCGAATTTAAGAATACCATGAACAGCCTTGGCATCGAGGTAGCTCGAAGCGAGGTTGCTTATTCCGTAGACGAGGCACTTGCCATTGCAGACAAGCTGGGCTACCCCGTAGTGCTCCGTCCCGCTTACACCATGGGCGGTGCCGGCGGCGGTCTCGTATATAACAAAGAGGAGCTTTCCACCGTCTGTGCAAGAGGTCTTCAGGCATCCCTGGTAGGACAGGTTCTGGTAGAGGAATCCGTTACCGGATGGGAAGAGCTGGAGCTTGAGGTGGTCCGCGATAAGGCAGGCAACATGATCACCGTCTGCTTCATCGAGAACATCGATCCCATGGGTATCCATACGGGTGACTCCTTCTGCTCCGCTCCCATGCTGACCATCTCCGAAGATGTTCAGAAACGTCTTCAGGAGCAGGCGTATAAGATCGTGGAATCCATCCAGGTCATCGGCGGTACGAATGTTCAGTTTGCTCACGATCCCGTATCCGACAGGATCGTAGTCATCGAGATCAACCCCCGTACCTCCCGTTCCTCCGCTCTTGCCTCCAAGGCTACGGGCTTTCCCATTGCCCTTGTTTCCGCGAAGCTGGCCAGCGGCCTGACTCTTGCGGAGATCCCCTGCGGTAAGTACGGCACTCTTGATAAATACAAACCCGACGGCGACTATGTTGTTATCAAATATGCCCGTTGGGCATTTGAGAAATTCAAAGACGTTGAAGACAAGCTGGGTACCCAGATGCGTGCCGTAGGCGAAGTCATGAGTATCGGTAAGAACTATAAGGAAGCTTTCCAGAAGGCTGTCCGCTCCCTTGAGAAGAGCCGCTACGGCCTCGGACATGTGAAGAACTTCAACTCCCTTACCAAGGAAGAGCTTCTCAGACTTCTGATCACTCCCTCCAGCGAGCGTCACTTCATCATGTATGAAGCACTCCGCAAGGGCGCTACCGTTGATGAGATCTACGATATCACCAAGGTTAAGACCTATTTCATCCAGCAGATGAAGGAGCTGGTTGACGAAGAGGAAGATCTGGTATCACGCTTCAAAGGCTCCGTTCCTTCCGATGAGGCCCTCATTCAGGCTAAGAAGGACGGCTTCTCCGATAAATACCTCAGCCAGATCCTGGAGATCCCCGAGGCAGAAATCAGAAACCGCCGCAAAGAGCTTTCCCTGGTTCAGCATTGGGACAGCGTTCACGTAAGCGGTACCGAGGATGCTTCCTATTACTACTCCACCTACATCGGTGAGGATCACAACGAGGTAAAAGAGGACAAGAAGAAGATCATGATCCTGGGCGGCGGCCCCAACCGTATCGGCCAGGGTATCGAGTTCGACTACTGCTGCGTACACGCAGCCCAGTCCCTCAAGAAGCTTGGCTTCGAGACCATCATCGTCAACTGCAACCCCGAGACCGTGTCCACCGACTACGACACCTCGGACAAGCTCTACTTCGAGCCTCTTACCGCAGAAGACGTTCTGAGCATTTATGAAAAAGAGAAACCCGTGGGCGTTATCGCCCAGTTCGGCGGCCAGACTCCGCTGAACCTTGCTTCCGAGCTGGAAGCAAACGGCGTTAAGATTCTGGGAACCTCTCCCGCAGTCATTGACCTTGCGGAGGACAGAGACCAGTTCCGTGCCATGATGGATAAGCTGAACATCCCCATGCCCGAGTCAGGCATGGCCACCACCGTGGATGAAGCCATTGCCATCGCAGGCAGGATCGGTTATCCCGTAATGGTGCGTCCTTCCTACGTACTGGGCGGCCGCGGTATGGAAGTTGTCTATGATGACGCAAGCATGACCGGCTACATGGAAGCAGCCGTAGGCGTAACCCCCGATCGTCCCATCCTGATCGACCGTTTCCTGCAGCACGCTACCGAGTGTGAGGCAGATGCCATCAGCGACGGCACCCACGCTTACGTTCCCGCTGTCATGGAGCATATCGAGCTTGCCGGTATCCACTCCGGTGACTCCGCCTGCATCCTGCCTTCGAAGCATATCTCCGAAGAACATCTTAAGACCATCAAGGAATATACCCGCAGGATCGCTGAGGAAATGCATGTGGTGGGTCTTATGAATATGCAGTACGCCATCGAAGGCGATACGGTATACGTGCTGGAGGCAAACCCCCGTGCATCCCGTACCGTGCCTCTGGTATCCAAGGTCTGCGGCATCCGCATGGTGCCCCTTGCAACGGATATCATCACCGGCGAGCTGACAGGACGGCCCTCACCCGTTCCTACCCTGGGCGAACGCAAGATCCCTTACTACGGTGTCAAGGAAGCCGTATTCCCCTTCAATATGTTCCCGGAAGTGGATCCCGTCCTGGGACCCGAAATGCGGTCCACCGGCGAGGTTCTGGGCCTTTCCGCATCACCGGGCGGCGCCTTCTTCAAAGCAGAAGAAGCAGCCAAGGCTGAGCTTCCTCTCTCTGGTACGGTGCTGATCTCCGTTAACAGACAGGATAAGCCCGAATCCGTTAAGGTCGCCAAGATCCTTGCCGATAACGGCTTCAAGATCCTGGCAACGGGAACCACCTGCGATCTGCTGGTAGAGAACGGCATTGATGCCACGAAGGTTAAGAAGCTCTACGAGGGACGTCCCAATATCCTGGATCACATTTCCAACGGCGAGATCAATCTGATCATCAACTCCCCCGTCGGAAAGGATTCCAACCATGATGACAGCTACCTTCGCAAGGCAGCCATCAAGAACAAGATCCCTTACATCACCACCATCGCAGCTGCTCTGGCAGCTGCAGAGGGCATCGATCATATGAACAAGCGCCACCTGGGTGAGCTCTTCTCCCTGCAGGAGTGGCACGCTAAGATCGAGGAGGCTTAAACCCCTCTCCGCAATAAGATCAACCTAAACAAAGCTCCGGACAGATGTCCGGAGCTTTTCTTTTATCTTTTCATTTTTCGCGAGCTTATTCATCCTCCCGAAGGCCGGAGTTCTTATATTCCATCCTCAGTTTTGAATAGATGAAATGCTGTCCCGGGAAGATGGTCAGGTAACCGCTGAAAACAAAGCTGATGGCCGCCGCAATGGCAAAGAGCACCAGACTCTGGGATCCGAAGACCTCCGCCGCAAATACGATGCTGGCGATGGGACAGTTTACCGCCCCGCAGAAGACAGCGATCATGGCTACCGCCGCCGCAAAGGACGGATCCATACCCAGAAGCGGACCGAACCAGCTGCCGAAGGATGCGCCGATGACCAGGGCAGGAAAAACGCCGCCTCCCTTATAGCCCGACTGCAGTGTAAGCCCCGTCAGAACGATCTTTAGCAAAAAGTCCCAGGGATGGGCACTTCCGTATTCGATGGCCTGATTCAGGAGAGCCGCCGAAGATCCGTTATAGCTCTGATTTCCGATCAGAAGTGTAATGAGGATCACGGCAAGACCGCCCACCACAACCCTGATATAGGGATTCTTTATTTTTTTCTTGGCAAAAAAGCCCCAGTACATCATGAAACCGCAAAACAGCATACTGACAACAGCACAGGCAACGGACAGGACTCCCACCCTGAAAACACTGTCGGCATTTACCGTAGGAACGGATGTCAGCACGTAATGAAGCGGTGCCAGATTCAGCAGCTCCGTAACAAAGAAAGCACTCAGTGCAGACAACAGACAGGGCAAAAGAGCCGCATAATAGATCACGCCCAGATTCACCACCTCCATAGCCAGGAAAGTGGCCATGAGGGGTGCGCCGAACAGAGCCGATATCAGCCCTGCCATACCGCACATCACAAACAGGCTCTTGTCCTTTTCACTGAGTCCGAAACGCTTCCCCAGAAGGCTTGATATACCGCCGCCCATCTGCATTGCCACACCGACTCTTCCGGCGGAACCGCCGAATAGGTGGGTAAAGATCGTCGACAAAAAGCTTACGATGATGATCTGGAAAGGCACATCCTCGGTGCCACGGACCGAATCAAAGATCAGATCCGCCCCCCGATCCTCCGTGATACCGAACATACGATACAGCCTGACGATCAGAAGACCGGCAATCGGCAGCAGGAAGAGCAGCCAGGGCTGCTGTCCCCTGATCTCGTTGGACCACTGTATGAACAGACTAAAGGCACCGCCCACGCAACCGCAGGCGATGCCGCAAACTGTCGAAAACAGAGCCCACCGAAGGCAGATCCTTACATAATGTAATACGACCTGGATCCTGATCTTTTTCATATACTCTGTTCCTTTATTTGACTGTGTTCCTAATTCTTACTGGGAATCAGGGAGCTGATAAGTGCTGCAAGCTGTTCCTTGGGCATAGACTGAACGATGATCCTGCCGGGGCCCTGAACAACGGTGTTGAACAGACCCTCGCCGCCGAACAGAACGTTCTTAACGCCCTTGATCATAACAACTTCCATATTGCAGGTGCTGTCCATCATTACCAGATAACCGGTATCAATGGTCTTGGACTGGCCTGCCTCAAGGTTATACTCAACCGCATAGCCGTCCACCTCAAGGAATACGATACCGCTTCCGGAGAACTTCTGCATGATGAGACCTTCACCGCCGAAGAACATATTGCCTACCTTCTTCTGCAGATACACACTTGTCTCAACACCTGTGGTGGATGCCAGGAAAGCACCCTTCTGAGCGATGATCGGATGGTCAGGAGTCACCTCCATGGCCATGATGCTGCCCGGAAAACCGGAAGCAAATGCGATCTCACCGCCTGCCTTGGCTACGTAGCGGTTGGTGAACATGCTCTCGCCGGAAACCATTCTGCCGAATACCTTACCCAGTCCGCCGGACTCGGTCTTCATCTCGATCCCCGGATCCATCCAGCTCATAGCGCCGGACTGGCAGATGATCTCCTCTCCCGGATCCAGCTGAACGCTGAGAACCGGAAGGCTGTCGCCTTTTACTTCATACTTCATATGATAACCCCCTTTTTAAAAAAAAATTATTTCTTTTTCTTTTTCTTTCTGGGTGTTGACTGATAGTTCGAAGTATCTTTCTTTACATTATCCTTCTTAGGAGCGTTCTCCTTTGCTTCCGAAGCCTCGCTCTTGGCACTTTCCTTTACTGCTGCCTTGGGAGCCTTGGGAGCCTCCTGCTTACCGCTCTTGCCGCTCTTCTTAGCTGCGCCTGTGGTAGCCACTTCCTTGGAACCGAACTTGGTACGGAGAACATACCAGAGCGCACCCGTTACACAAACGGAAGAATAAGCACCTGCCGCAATACCTACCATCAGAGGAGCTGCAAAATCACGGATGCTGGAAACACCGAGGATGTAAAGCAGCAATACCATAACGAAGGTGGTCAGGTTGGAGTAGATACTTCTGGTCAGCGTGGAAGTGATACTGGAATCCACCAGCTCCTCCAGATCCTGTCCGCGGCTGCCGCGAAGGTTCTCACGGATACGGTCAAAGATGACGATGGTGGAGTTAATGGAGTAACCTACGATGGTCAGCATACAAGCGATAAAGGTGTTACCTACGCTGGTCTTGGAGATCGCATAGAAGGCAAGTACCACAAGCACGTCATGAAGCAGTGCGATAACGGCAGCTGCCGCAAAACGGATATCCGTAAAACGGAACCAGATGTAGATCAGCATGCAGAAGGTAGCAATGATGACTGCCAGGATCGCATCCCTTCTCATTTCATTGGATACCGTAGCACTGATGGTCTCAGCCGTGATCTCATCCTCTGCAACACTGAAGTTCTCTTCCATGGCCGTTACGAATTTTTCTCTCTCGTCCACGGTCAGGGTTCTGGTCTTGATCACTACCTGGTTGGTGTTGTTCACCTTCTGGGTCTGCACGTTACTGTCGCCGGTGATCTGTTCCACAACGGGAACTACCTTCTCGTCGATCTGTTCGATACTCATGTCTTCCTTAAAGTTTACGGTAGTCGAAGTACCACCCATGAACTCAAGGCTGAAGTTAAGCACGTTACCTGTCTGGGATTTGTTGATACCCATGGATACAAAGCCCGAAATCACCATCACGATGGAGATGATAAAGAAGATGGCCTTCTTGGAAAGGAAACGGATGGGCTTCAATTCCTTAGCCTTACCGTAGAGCTTCTCACCACGAAGTCCGATGGCATAGCATGCATTGATCAGCCATCTGGAGATCACAAGTGCGGTGAACATGGATAAAACGATACCCATGGCAAGGGTTGTAGCAAAGCCCTTAACGGAACCGGATCCGCGAAGTCCCAGAACCGCTGCCGCGATCAGGGTGGTGATGTTACCGTCGAGGATGGCGGAAAGGGCCTTGTCAAAACCGATCTTGATGGAAGACTGAACCGTCTTGCCGCTGGCGATCTCCTCACGGATACGTGCATAGATGATAACATTAGCATCCACCGCCATACCGATAGCCAGGATAACACCGGCGATACCGGGAAGGGTCAGTGTGATGTTCAGTGCATTGATGGAAAGCAGTGTCAAAAGTATGTAGATCACAAGGGCCACGGAAGCAACCACACCGGGCATAAGATATACCACGATCATGATCAGACATACAAGGGCAAAGCCGATCACGCCTGCCTTCAGGGAAGTCTTGATGGCATCGGAACCGAGCTGGGCACCTACTACATTGGAACGCAGCTCTTCCAGCTCAAGCTTCAGGCCACCGATACGGATGGTGGAAGCAAGTCTGTCCGCTTCTTCAAAATCAGCCATACCGCTGATCTGTGCCTGGCCGCCGGTGATAGGCTCGTTTACGGTAGGAACCGATACGAAAGCACCGTCATAGTAGATACCGATGGTCTCGCTGTTCTGATATGCCTCGGTAGTCGCCTGGGCAAAAGCGGTGGTTCCTTCTTTATCAAAGGTAAGGGATACAACATACTGCTGATCCTTCGTACCGCTCTGTGACTGGGTACTGGTTGCCTGCGCACTGGATACATGGGTACCGTCCAGAACGATACCGCCGTCTGCCTGGATCTCTTCGATGCTCTTGGTCAGCGTGTAATCGATGCTTCCCTCGTCAGTAACACCTAGATTATAGTTGGGGTTTCCGTCACTGCCGGTCTGCTTGATGAAGTACAGACTTCCGGGACGACCGAGATCGGAAAGGATCTGGTTTGCATCGGATACGCCGGGGATCTCAATATTGATCCTGTCGTTACCCTCTTTGTAAACCTGTGCCTCGGTACTGTAACCCTCCACACGTCTCTGGAGCTTGTAGATGGTATCTGCCATATCCTCGGATGAGGGATCTTCTTCTCCCACAACCTGATAGGTGATGCTGACACCTCCCGCCAGATCGAGTCCCTGTTTGATGTTGCCCGCAGATCCCGTCTTGCCGCCTCCGATGCCGAACCAGGCAATGTAGCCCATTCCCGCGATCGCAGCAATTGCCAGTATCAGCACGATCACCGCTCTTGACTTTTTCATTTCTTTCTTTCCTCCTTTAAGAACCACTTATATGGAATTATGATTCTTCATTCAGTGCCGCCTTCAGCATGATGGCGCACTCAATTCTCTTCTTTTGCAATGCGCATCCGATCTCGTAACAACCGTTCAGATCGCCCGTAAAGTGCTGCGCATTGGCCATACATCCTCCGCTGCAATAATACTTGGCAAAGCAGTTTTTGCAGCTTTCCTTGGTATATACATTGCATCTGCCGAAAGACTCGCAGATCTGTGGCCTGGTAATGCCCTCATCCACATTTCCGAGACAGAACTCCTCCTGTCCCACGAACTGATGACAGGGATACAGATCACCCCAGGGCGTAACCGCCAGGTACTCCGTTCCGCTGCCGCAGCCGGAAAGCCTCTTGTAGACACAGGGTCCGCCTTCCAGATCGATGTTGAAGTGGAAAAAGTTAAAGCCTCTGCCTTCCTTTTCCCTTTTGATCATCTCAGCCGCCAGCTTGTCATACTCCCTGCAAAGTCCTTCTACGTCTTCATCCCGAAGGGCATATGCCTCGGAATCCTCGGCAACCACCGGCTCCACGGAGATCTGCTTGAATCCCAGATCTGCCAGATGGAGTACATCCTCGGAAAAGTCCGTGTTGAAGTGCGTGTAGGTTCCCCGCACATAGTAATTCATCTGACCGCGGCTCTCTGCCACCTTCTGAAACTTCGGAACGATCTCATCATAACTGCCCTGTCCTCCCCTGTGGGGACGCATATGATCGTTGACTTCCTTTCGGCCGTCAATGGACAGAACGATGTTTCCCATCTCCCGATTGGCAAATTCCAGGATCTCATCATTCAAAAGCGTTCCGTTGGTGGTAAGGGTAAACCGGAACTTCTTATGATGCTGCTCTTCAATGGATCTTCCGTAAGCTACCAGCTGCTTTACAGCCTCCCAGTTCATCAGCGGTTCTCCGCCGAAAAAGTCCACCTCGAGGTTGGTGCGGGCTCCGGAATTCTCTACCAGGAAATCCAGTGCCTTCTTGCCCACTTCAAAGCTCATGAGTCCGCGGCTTGCGTGGTACTCGCCCTCCTGGGCGAAGCAATACCGGCAGGCCAGGTTACAGTCATGGGCCACATGGAGACAAAGTGCCTTGACTACGGGCTGTCTGTTCTGAAACGCTTCAATGGCTTCGCGATAGACATCCTTTGTATAGAGCATCCCGTCACTTGCAAGTTCAAGGATCTCCTCAGCCGCTTCCGTCACCTCATCATCGGGCCACGAAAGGCCCTGATCAAGCGCTGCCTTTACCACCGTATCACGGCCCGGCAGGGTTTCTCCTTCAAATAAGGGTTCCAGCATGGGAACAAGGCGGTACACAAGCTCATCCGTAACGTGCACGCCGCCGCTTTCCACATCCATTACAATGTTATAACCGTTATTCTGATAACAGTGTACCATAGAGATCAGCCGTATCCTTATTTAACAGCTTCGCAGCTCTGGTTTCCTACCGTGCAACTGGTCTTGCATGCAGACTGGCAGGAGGTCTGGCACTCGCCGCAACCGCCCTTCTTCAAGGACTTCTTAAGATCTCTGGTATTCAGGGTTTTTACATGCTTTTTCATTTCGTTCTCCTTTGTATTTCCGTTACTTTGCCTATGGCTTATGGGGAATTTTGGGCATACTACGCCCGTTCCCAATAACTATCCTAGTATAGCACAACTTATTTTGGTTGAAAAGTCTTAATTTGACATTCTTCCCGCGATATAGTAAGGTTTCGTAAAAAGGAGAATAACATTGGACCCGGTAATCATTTTACAGATCATCATATTGGTACTGTTGCTGATCCTGTCAGCCTTTTTTTCGTCTGCGGAAACAGCCATGAGCGCTGCCAACCACGTACGCATCAAAGCTTTGGCAGAGGAAGGCAACCGCCGTGCCAAAAGACTGGACAAGATCCTGTCCCAGCCCGGTAAGATGCTCTCCACCATCCTGATCGGCAACAATCTTGTAAATATCTCGGCCACCTCTCTTGCCACGATCCTTACGATCAAGCTCTTCGGAAGTGTTCTCGTCGGCGTCACCACCGGTGTCCTGACGATCCTGATCCTGCTTTTTGGTGAGATCATTCCCAAAACAGCTGCAAGACTCTACAGTGAAAAGTTAGCCTTATCTTATTCCTTTTGGATCTGGCTGCTGATGCTGATCCTGACACCCATCATCATCTTTGTGGATGCCCTGTCTAAGGTTTTACTCAGCATGGTGGGACTGGATCCCTCCAAGCGTCCCTCCGCCATGTCGGAGAAAGAGCTGATCACCTATATGGATGCCAGCCACGAGGAAGGAATCATTGAGACGGATGAAAAAGAGATGATCCTGAACGTGTTCGATCTGAACGATTCCCTGGCAAAGGATATCATGATCCCCAGGATCGATATGACGGTCATCAATGCCGACTCCTCCTACCATCAGTTGCAGGCCCTGTTTCAGGAGACCATGTATTCCCGCATCCCGGTCTATGAGAACGAACGGGAGAACATCATCGGCATCGTGACATTGAAGGATTTCTTTCTGGTAAAAAAGGTCGCCGACTTTTCCATCCGCGGCATCCTGCGGGAGCCTTACTACACCTATGAGACCAAAAAGACCGATGAGCTGCTTCATGAAATGCAGGAAACCAGCAACTCCCTGGCCATCGTTCTGGATGAATACGGCAGTGCTGCCGGCCTGATCACCCTGGAGGATCTGTTGGAGGAGATCGTGGGTGAGATCCATGATGAATATGACGAATCCGAGAAAGACCTGATCCAGGCTCTGGAGGACGGAAGCTGGCGTATCGAAGGCGCTGTCAAGCTGGATGATATCAACGATGCTTTGCATACGGAATTTGATTCCGAGCACTACGATTCCATCGGCGGTCTGATGATCGAGAACCTGGACCGTCTCCCCCACAAGGGCGAGACCGTTATCCTGGAGGACGGCACCCGGCTGGTAGCCGGAGAGATCGTAAAGAACCGTATCAAGCATGTGGATCTGACCCTGCCCACAACGGAGGATGAGGCAAAGGCCAACGACAGTGATGTGGCCACTGCGGAGGAAACAGACTCCTCTGAAGCTTCCCCGGAGGAAACTGTCAAAGACGAGTAAAATAAACAGATTGATCGTAAACCGACTCATTCTTCTCAATGATAAGCAACAGCTAACATATAGTCATCGGCGATCTTCCTGCTTAGGATCTTAGCCTTTGCCTTCTCTTTCCAGCCATCCCGGGAAAGCTCCGGCAGCATGGCAAAGATCCCTCTTCCGTCCATTTTGGATACAGCTTCCTTTGCCGTCCATACCGAGAGGAAATACTCCCGGGCCGCTTCACTCCCTGCGTCTTCCGAACAAAGCCTGTCGTACTCTCTTTTTTCCTCCGGCGACATCACTCTGTCTGTAAGGCTTTCCCTGACCGAGCGCCTTTTCTGGATATCCACGCCCACCTCCCGATCCGATATGGCGACTGCCACATAGTCCCCGGAATGGGAAATAGAAATCCGGGGCAGGTCCTTTGTACCACCGTCTTCTCCGGTAAGATATGGTCTTCCACCGGCATCGGCATTCTCCAAAACTTTGTCGCGGATACCTGCCGCATCCAAAAGGGCATACCTCAGAAGCAGACCCGCGCCGATACAACGTGCCTGATCCGTCCGATTCTTCAGGGCCCCGGCTTTTTTCTTCCGAAACGAATATGAGCGCCTGAATGCGCGCTCATATTCTTCTTTCCGTAATAAAGTTTTGATATTGCAATAATAGACTCTTGTCATAACCTGTTTCTTCAAAACTAGTTCTTAAGAGACTCTCTGTAAAAGTCCACGAACTCCGTATAACCGTCTGCCTCAAGCTGCTGCTTCTGGAACTTCTTGTTCTTGTTCATGCGTACCATCAGCACCTGGGCTCCGCCGTCCCTTCTCTCCTGCGCCTTGGCAATGGCCTCTGCCAGCTTGTCAGCCGGAAGACCCTTTTCCAAAAGAAAGGCGACCTTGCTTCCTTCCTTCGGGATCTTAAAGTCCTGATCCAGCAGGATCGTTACGATACGCTCAAAGCCTATGGAAAAACCGCAGGCCGGTGTATCCTTGCCGGTGAATCTTCCCACCATTTTATCGTATCTTCCGCCTCCGGCAACACTGGAACCGAAATCGGCGATCTCAACCTCAAAGATGGTTCCCGTATAGTAGCCCATACCTCTTACCAGCGTAGGATCGAAGATCATCTCAAATCCCTGCCCCGCAGCAAGCACGGAGTTTTTGATCACAGAAAGGCCTTCGCAGACCGACGGATCCAGCACGCCTTCCAGTGCCTCCTTCAGATAACCGAGGCTGTCCTCAGCACCCTGAAGACCGGTAAGGAGCGCAGTATACTTTTCAACCGCATCCTCGGAAAAACCATTCTCCACCAGCTCGCTCCGGACGCCGTCCAATCCGATCTTGTCCATCTTATCCAGGATGATGCAGACGGAATCGAAAGCATCCTCCGAAAAGCCGCAGTGATCCGCCATAGCCTTTAAGATCCTGCGGTCATTGATCCTCACTTTAAAATTCTTAAATCCGAGTTTACCCAGGGTGGAGCAGGTCGCCAGGATCAGCTCGATCTCAGCCAACTCCGAAGGCTCACCCAGAATATCGATATCGCACTGCATGAACTGACGGAAACGTCCCTTCTGCGGTCTTTCGGCACGGAACACATTTCCCATCTGCAGTGCCTTAAAGGGCACCGGCAGCTCATTGGCATGATTGGAATAGTACCGGGACAGGGGAAGGGTCAGATCGTAGCGAAGTCCGCTGTCTACCAATGAGTTCTCTGCAGGTGCATCCTGCGCAAGAGCTGAAGTCAGCTTCTCTCCTCTCTTCAGGATCTTGAAGATCAGCTTCTCATTTTCGCCGCCCTGTTTGGAGGAAAGATTCTCAATGCTCTCCACACAGGGAGTCTCGATCTCCGTAAATCCGTAGCTTTTATAGTTCTCTCTGATCACCTTCATGCACCAGGAACGTATCTCCATTTCCCTGGGCAGTACATCCTTCATACCGTTGACCGGTTTCTTGTTCAGCTTATCGCTCATTTCTCTTACCTTCCTGCTTCTTTCTTTTTTCCGATAATGATACTACCACACTATGTCTGTACGGTCAAAGCCTTTAGGCTTAAACCGGCCTTGCTGTGAAAACCTGACCGTTGAAGCCACCTTCAGACAGCCGCGCGGCTGCCCTATCCGCTTTCGATACATCCTCATAGATACCGAAGACCGTAGGCCCGGAGCCGCTCATGAGGGTGCCCATGGCACCGGTTCCCCGGATCTTATCCTTTAGGGCATCGATCTCGGGATGCCTTGCTATGGTAACAAGCTCGAGAACGTTGCAAAGTCTCTCTGTCACTCCGGAAAGATCTCCTGCCTCAAGAGCCCTCAGGATCCCTTCCGTATCCGGATGATCATATCCGGAAAGGGCATCCAGGGCCTTATACACCCCGTCGGTGGATACTCCCATGGAGGGCTTGGCAAGTAAAATGCCACAGTCCGGAAGCGTCGGTAATACGGTAAGCACCTCTCCGATCCCCTCCGAAAGTGCCGTTTTCCCCAGCAGACAGTAGGGCACATCCGCACCCAGCTGTACCCCCAGCTGCGCCAGCTGATCGGGACTTAAGGACAGACCGAACAACTCCGAAGCTCCCTTCAGAGCCGCCGCACAGTCGCTGCTGCCTCCCGCCAGGCCTGCTGCCATGGGAATCCTCTTTTTCAGCTGTATCTCCATTCCCTTGTCTATATGATAGGTCTCCTTGATCAGCGCCACTGCCTTCCAGATCAGGTTCCTTTCGTCGCATTCCAGACCGGGCACATCCACCGACAGCCGGATCTCATCCTCCGGCAAAAGTGTCATGGTAAGCTCGTCGCAGAGAGAAAGGCTCTGCATCACCATCTTCACAAGATGGTATCCGTCCTCTCTCAGGCCCACCACATCCAGACTCAGATTGATCTTGGCATGCGCCTCTAAAGTTAGCGTCTGCTTACTATTTTCCATGTTGCTCATCCTTCTCTTTTCGCTATCAGATCTTCCAGGGTTTCGTACAGGCCTTCCGGTTCTACCGGTTTACTGAGATGTGCGTTCAGTCCCGCCCGAAGCCTCCTTTGAACATCTTCATCAAAGGCATTGGCCGTCAGTGCTATGATGGGTATACCCGCGGCATCAGCGCGGCCGCAGCTTCGGATCACCCTCCTGGATCCCGTATTTAGGCTGGAAGAAAACCATCAGATCCCTGTTTGCGATGGCATTGTCGATGACCGGAATACCGGAGAGCCTCTCGTCACTCTTCATCTTTGCAAGAAAAGTCTCCCCGTCCATGACCGGCATCAGAAGATCCAACAGCACCAGGGCATATCTGACAGGGCTTTCCTGCAGCATGGCAAGGGCCTCGGCCCGTTGGCCGCATAGGCGATCTCATGCTGGTCACACAGCATATTACCCAGGATCTCCCGGTTGATCTCCTCATCATCCACGATAGGGACACGTCTTTTCAGTTTCTGGAGATATCCGAATTCACTCATACACGCTTATTACTTCCCGCCGCAAAACAGCCGGCGTTTTCTCTCACACATCTCATCGATCCCTGCGATGTAAAGCTCAACATCCTTGTGGGTGTCGCACCGCTCTATCTTTAAGGCGCTGCCTTCTGAATATACCATTTTGCTCACGGTGCCGGCTCCTACCGCATAAACGGATTGGACCTCCTCCATGATCAGGATGTTGTAGATACCGAATTTCCCCTCTTTTGCAAAGCCCACATTCTCCTGGTTGCCGCTCATGTTCTTCTGACGATAGAGATAATAGGGCTTCAGTCCCATCCGCTTTGCCGCTTCATAGGCCAGCTCCATGGCCGGCGCGGTATCCGGGTTCAGCGGATAGCCCTTTTCCGTCATGATCCTGTGCAGATCGGAGCCACGTTTTACCGCCAGGGTATGGACCGTCATGCTGTCAGGGCGAAGGGCCTCCACCTTTGCCAGCGTATCTGCCACCTTTGCCGCATCTTCTCCCGGAAGTCCCAGGATCAGATCCATGTTGATATGATCGAACCCCTCTTCCCTGGCCATTCCAAATGCCCGGATCACCTGGTCGGAGGAAGCTTTTCTGCCGATCAGCGACAGGGTCTCGTCCTGCATGGTCTGCGGATTAACGGAAATCCTTCCCGCACCCATCTTCCGGATCACGGAAAGCTTCTCCGGTGTAATGGAATCTGCCCTTCCGGCCTCCACCGTATATTCCAGCGTCCCGGAAAGATCAAAGCTCTCACCGATGGCACCCATCAGATCCTCCAGCTGTTCTGCCGAAAGGGATGTGGGAGTACCTCCGCCGATATACACCGTATCCGGCCTGTTATGCCTCAAAATGCTACCTGCATCGCGGATCTCCTTCTTCATGGCCTCCAGCGTCGGCTCCACCAGCCGGGAACAGGCTCCGATGGCATTGGAAGTAAAGGAACAGTACAGACATCTTGTGGGGCAAAAGGGAACGCCGACATACAGCGAAAAGCCCTTATCAGGATCCAGCCTTTTGATCAGTTTCTCTTCCCGGATGGCGATGTCCGCGGCCAGCTCGGCTTTTGCCTTGCTTACATGATAGGTATCCTCATATTGGCGGGCTATGACAACGGCAAGCTCTTCATCGCTTCTGCCGGGCTGCCTTTCTTCCCAAGCTGCCAGCCATCTCCTTCCCAGCTTCGTGGGTCT
>JAILKJ010000047.1 GCA_024693845.1 Lachnospiraceae bacterium | reverse complement strand
TCCATATCATAGACCCAAACCGTTCCGGACATCCCTACTTTATATTTGCCGTTAGTATATAATCCGTAAAAACTACGCATTTGCTATACCTTCCCTTTATTCAACTTCCTGTTAGATCAATAGCGTATTATCCTGTATATTTTCTATACCAAGAAAACCAAACCCTATACCTTTAAGCTATTTGAATAAAAGGTTTGTTCATTATGAAATACTTCACAACAGATTTGGATTATTACTTCGATGTTCCTATTTGTAAGTATACTACCCTTCGTAAGCGTTGGTATATACAAAACAGTGATATGATAGCAGCAAAGCACGCTACACCGCACCGCTTTAAAGCGAAACAGTTTATTCCCCCATCGTTATGTCGCAGAAATAAGTAAATAGCGGAGTCACTTTGACTCAGGTACATTAAATCGGAGTCATTTTGACTCTGATTTACATTCTTATAATCATATTTCCGGTTTCAATGCCGGATCGGGTCTTAGGGCGGAGCCCTATTCCGGATGCCGTGGGCAGACGGTTTTTGCCTAAAATTGCCTGCAACTTTTAGGCGTATCCTGTTAATCATTTTCAGCCCATTCCAAATTTTATAACAAAATTGTTAAAAGCCAGTATTTATAAGGCCCCGAAGGCATAACAAATCTGTTACGGGGCCTTTTCATTCTGTACATTTTTCCAAATGCCGTTTTTTAAAAATAACAAAAATGTTAAAAACCAGTGTTTATCGGGCTTTGAGGCACGTCTGGGAATAGATTTTTGGCCCATTTCAGCTTGCTTCGCAAAAAACCGGCGAAAATGAAAATAACAAAAACGTTATTAATTTTTTTATGAAATTTTCACCGAAAAACTCCGCTTTTCATAAAAATCGCTCACGTGACTTATGAGAGACAAAAAAACATGGGTCTGAAGAAGAGGCGCACACAGTGCAGTCGAAGTCGTCGCAGCGACTGTGGGTATGTGGATAACCTGATTTATGGTTATCCATATATCCACGGTCGGATGATAACAGCTTTACATGATAGAATTCGATTCCCTGAAAGCTGGGGAACCAAACTACGTGTTGATGACTGATGAAGTTATAACAGGTGCGGAATACCCGGTAAATCAAGGTGGTGAAATACATGAATGGAAACACACAGGTAAGTTTACAATACGCTCTGGATAATGGTATGATAGATATTGCTACCATTCAAGACCAGATCAAAATGAGAAGAAGAGAACAATATCTGGCAAAGCATGCCATATGGCAGGGAAAAAACGGCTTTTGGTATGTTAAGATCGAGGGCAAATTGCTTAAGAAAAAAACGAAGGAGGCGGTTGAAGAAGAGATCATCTCTTATGAGGAACAATTGATCGAGAATCCGACTGTCGAGGAGGTTTTCTGGCAGTTTCTGGAACAAAAATCAGATTACAAGGAAATCTCAGAAAGCACTTATGACAGATACACGAGGGACTATGACAGATTCTTTCGTGGAAAAGAGATCGAAAAGATACGTTTCGGGGATCTGACAGAAGAGTATCTGACGGATTTCGTAAAACGGACCATTGCCAACGAGGAACTGACTGCAAAAGGGTATGCGAACCTTAAGACGATCTTGCGGGGGATGTTGCTTTACGCGAAAGGGAAATATACGCTGATCAGCGCAAATGCTTTGTTTTCCGACATGCAGTTTTCCAAAGCCACATTTAAAAAGAAGATTGTCACTAAGGAAAATGAGGTATATCTCGAGGATGAGATCCCGCAGGTGATCCATTATCTGAAAGAAAAGAACGGGATCAATCATCTCGGTATTCTGCTTGCGTTTTATACCGGCGTCAGAGTTGGCGAACTGGCAACGATCAAAAAAACAGATATCGTAAGAGAAGATGGAGCGATGTATATCCATATTCAAAGAACGGAAACAAAATATAAAAAGGATGGTGTATGGGTAACAACCGTTAAGGAGTATCCCAAATCCAGTGCCGGCGACAGATATATTGTATGTCCAAAGGCTGCGGAAGAAACCATTAGGGGAATACTGGAATTGAACCCGGATGGAGAATATCTTTTCGAGGAAAACGGGAAAAGGCTGTATGAACAGACCTTTGCAAATACGATCACCTGGATGTGTAAGGCGCTTAAGATCCCGCAAAGATCGATGCATAAGATCAGGAAAACTTACGGAACAACGCTGATCGATGCAGGGGTTGATGAATCTGTGATCATTGAGCAGATGGGTCATTCGGACATTAACTGTACGAAGCAGTATTACTATTTCTCAAATAAGGGAAGAGATAAGAAGCGGGATCAGATCATGAGAGCGATCGTTTTTTCATGAGCATGAATGGGACGGAAAAGTAACCAGTTGGAAGCCCGCTCCCCTATTGGTTACTTTTAGGGCGTTATCGGGTTACTCAATAAGTTTCGTAAATGCAAGAAACCCCAGTAAAACTGGGGTTTCGGAGCAGCCAGTAGGGGAATCGAACCCCTGTTTCCGCCGTGAGAGGGCGGCGTCTTAGCCGCTTGACCAACTGGCCTTAGGTCTTTTTCGTAAGACACTTTGATAGTATAGTACAAAAGGAAACAAAATGCAAGCATTTTTGTAAATAATTCTCAGGTTACCTGAGAAAGCCCGAAAACTCAAAACTTATGGGCCTTCGGAGCGAAAAATTCCTTGCGATTTTGCAGGTAAGAGGGTATGATATAAATGTTAAAAATTTACCTAAAGGATTTTTCTCAGGGGGAAGATCATGAAGAAAGATGTATTTAACACTATCGTAATGGAGAATATCGACAGTACGCTGGTAAGTGTTACATTGTCGGGCGGTATCAGGATCGCACAGGATATTCTGATCGAGGGTAACAGAACATCGAAAACCAACGTAACCTTTATCAAGATCGAGGATACGTATGTAGGTATCCGTAAGAGGACGGAGGTCACCTACGATTACAGCGGTCAGACCCGAAAGGGCGATGTAAGACACGCAGATTTCTATATGGGTTATGACGAGATCGTGGCACTGGAGTTCTTTGATAAGAACGCCAAGCTTGTATCAGACAGTCAGAGCACGGATGCAGGAAGCGAGTCCCGTCACGGTATTGTGGCTAAGCCGCTCAGCAACATCACCCAGCAGGCTAAGGAGAAGGAGCGTAAAGAGAAAGAAGAACAGCTCTTCATCCCGACAGCCGGTGATATCTGATAGAGTTTTAAGCAAATTCGAAAAAGCCACGTAAGGTGGCTTTTTTCGAGCTATTTTTTGGGGATAATATAATCAGAGAGGACGAGTTATGTCTAAGTTTTGCGTGAAGAAGCCCTATACGGTTCTTGTAGGGGTCATTCTTGTGCTGGTGCTTGGTATCGTTAGTTTTACCAAGCTCTCCACAGATCTACTTCCCACCATTTCACTTCCCTATATCGTTGTGGTCACCACCTATCCCGGAGCTTCCCCCGAAAGAGTGGAGGCTGAGGTGACCGAGCCCTTGGAGACAGAGCTGGGGACCGTTAACGGTGTGGAGAACGTTCGAAGCACTTCCAATGAAAACTACAGTATGATCATGCTTGAATTCGTGGATGACACCAACATGGATTCAGCCATGGTAAAAGTGTCGACCCAGGTGGATCAGCTGGAGCTTCCCGACAACGTGGCCAAGCCCATGTTGATGGAGATCTCACCGGATCTTTTGGCTACCATGTATGCGGCAGTGGATTATGAAGGTCGGGATATTTATGAGCTCTCCGAATTCACCGAGGATGAGATCATCCCTTATCTGGAGCGTCAGGAGGGCGTTGCCGGAGTGGATGCCACGGGTCTGGTGGAAAAGACCGTGGAGATCCGTTTGAATGAGGACAAGATCGACAAGGTCAACGATAAGATCCGCGGTGTCGCCGAGGATAAGCTTGATGATGCGCAAAAGGAGCTGGATGACGGCAAGCAGGAGTTAGCGGATGCTAAGTCTAAGCTGCATAAGAGTGAAAAAGAGCTGGCCGACAAACAGAAGAGCACCTCGGATGAGCTGGCAGAGGCAAGCAAGGCACTGGATGAAGCCATGGCTAACAAGGCGGCTTACGGTGCCCAGCAGACCACTCTGGAGGCAGAGAAAAAAGCCCTCGAAATGGAAAAGAAGGCTTATAAGGACAATAAGGTCGAGAAGAATCTGCAGAAGATAGAGGACGGTTTTACAACTGCCCGTGAGAAGATCGCCTCCAAGGAAACCTACGATATGATCTATCAGGCGGTCTATCAGAAAGCACGGATCGCAGCCGTACAGGAAGCCATCGGCGGCGCCGGAATGGCGGGCATTACGGTGGATGAGACCAATATCGATACAGTGCTTGCCATGCTCCCTGCCGAAGCAGTGGCACAGATGGAGGCAACCCTTGCGGAAACCTGTGCAGGCATTGCGGCCCAGCAGCAGGAGGAGCAGCTTGCCAAGATCCCAGAGAACGTAAAGGATGCCATCGACAATCCCGACAAACTGAAGAATTTCCGCAAGATGCTCAAGGATCAGGGCCAGAAGGAAGCCGCTGATCAGATGACGAAGAAGAACCTGGAGACGCTGTACAATATCGTCCATACCAGGATACCCCAGATCGACACTGAGCTTGCCAATATGGAGATCGAGCTCATGGCCACCACCGAGATCAACAAGGCGGTGACGGAGGCTACCACGGAAGCGGATGATGCTTATCTGGAGCTGGAGGCAGGCAAGATCGCTGCGGCAGCGGGCTTCGGTTCCGGCAATGCACAGATCGCCGCAGGCCTTTCCAAGATCGAGGAGGGCGAGGAAAAACTTAAGGATGCACAGAAACAGCTGGATGATACGAGAGAAGAGGCACTGAAGAATGCCAACCTCGATCAGCTGCTGACCATGGATACCCTCTCCCAGATGATCACTGCGGAGAACTTCAACATGCCCGCCGGTTATATCGAAAAGGAAGGGGATCAGAAGATCCTGGTCAAGATCGGCGATGAATTCGATGCGGTGGACCAGGTGGAAGACATGCTGCTGACCAAGATCGACAAGATCGGGGATATCCGCATCAGTGATGTGGCGGATGTGGTAACAACGGACAATTCCGAGGATTCCTATACCTCCCTTAACGGAGCGGATTCCGTGATCCTTGCCATCAACAAGGCTAGTACTGCGGGTACGGCGGATGTGGCCAAGGTCTGCAACACATCCATCGATGAGCTGGAAGCAAAGTATCCCGGCCTTCATATCACACCCCTGATGGATCAGGGTGATTATATCGGTCTGATCGTGAATTCGGTGCTTTCCAATCTGATCTGGGGCGCCATCCTGGCCATCTTCGTGCTGGCCATCTTTTTGAAGGACTTCAGACCTACGGTGGTGGTTGCATTCTCCATCCCCATGAGCGTGCTCTTTGCCATCGTGCTGATGTATTTTTCCGGAATAACCCTTAACATCATTTCCCTTTCCGGTCTGGCCCTGGGTGTCGGCATGCTGGTGGATAACTCCATCGTTGTTATCGAGAATATCTACAGGCTGCGAAGCAAAGGAATCAGTGCGGCAAGAGCCGCCGTTATGGGAGCAAAGCAGGTGGCGGGAGCCATTGCGGCTTCCACACTGACCACCATCTGTGTATTTTTGCCCATCGTATTTACCACCGGTATGACGAGGGATATCTTTACGGATATGGCGCTGACCATCGGTTATTCCCTGGTGGCTTCCCTGATCGTGGCCCTGACCGTGGTGCCCACCATGGGCGCTACCGTGCTGAAGGAGAGCAGACAAAAAGAGCACCGTCTCTTTGATAAGGCCATGAAGGGCTATGCAAAACTCCTTTCCTTCTGCCTGCGACGCAAGATCGTTCCACTGGCCGTTGCCATCACGCTGCTTGCGATCTGTGTGATAAAAGTGGCCTCCACGGGTATCGTTTTCCTGCCGCAGATGGGCGGTAACCAGATGAGCATGGATGTGACCGCACCTGCGGAAATGTCCGTCAGCGAGGCGTACGAAATGGCCGACGGCCTGATGGAGAAGGTCATGAAGATACCCGGCATCGAAACCGTGGGTATGATGTCAGGCGGCGGATCCACTTCCCTTTTGTCCACCGGCAGCAACAAGGCCTTTTCCCTGTTCATCCTGCTTACCGACAAACAGGGTAAGGACAATCCCCGGATCGCCAAGGATCTGGAAAAGCTCATGGACAGTGAGTATAAAGAGTGCGAATATACCGTCACCACCTCCAACATGGATCTGTCGGCGCTGGTAGGCGACGGCATGCAGGTGGATGTGTTCGGAGACGATATCGATACCATGCTCTCCGTCAGCGAGGATATTATGGAGCTGCTTTCCTCCATCAAGGGCTTCGAAGAGGTCAGCAACGGTCAGGAGGAAGCGGATGACCAGCTGCATGTCATCATAGACAAGGATAAGGCCATGCGGCTGAACCTGACGGTGGCACAGGTCTTTGCGGAGCTTTCCGGCAAGCTGACCACCACCAAGGATTCCACCAAGCTGGAGACCGACTCGGACAGCTATCAGATCACCCTTGTCAACAAGACCAAACCCCTGACGGAGGAGAACCTTCGCAATTACGAGTTCAAGGTCAAGAAGACCGATGATGACGGTAAGGAAAAAGAGGAGATCCACCATCTTTCCGAGTTTGCCCGCATTGAAAAGAGCAAGAGTATCGCCAGTATCTCCCGTGAAAATCAGGGACGTAAGATCGAGGTGACCGCCAAGACGGCGGAAGGATATAATACCACCCTGCTTTCCAGACAGGTGGAGGCGAAGCTTGCTACCTACAAGGTACCGGAGGGCATGCGTGTGGAGGTGGCGGGTGAAACCGTACAGATCAAGGATATGATGAAGGATATGGTGCTGATGATCCTGCTTGCCATTGTGTTCATCTACCTGATCATGGTGGCACAGTTCCAGAGCCTGCTTTCTCCCTTCATCGTTATCTTCACGATCCCCCTGGCCTTTACCGGAGGTTTCCTGGGACTGATGCTCACAGGGGAATCCCTGTCCATGATCGCCATGATGGGCTTTTTGATCCTCTCCGGTGTGGTGGTGAACAACGGTATCGTGTTCGTGGATTATGTAAACCAACTCCGGCTGGAAGGTATGGAGAAAAGAGATGCCCTTGTGGAAACCGGCGTTACCCGTATGCGGCCGATCCTGATGACGGCCATGACCACGATCCTGGCCAATTCCACCCTGGCGCTTTCCAGAGATGCGTCTGCCGTTATGAGCCGGGGGATGGTGATCGTAACGATCTTCGGTCTGAGCTATGCAACGCTGATGACACTTTTCATCGTTCCCGTCATGTACGATATCTTCTTCAGACGGAAGCTTGAGAAGGTGGATCTGGGGGATGAGAACGACTGGTCGGAGGCGTAAACATAAATATAAGTAAAAAGGCTTGCATGCGTCGTAAAAGTGTGCTATAGTTGCTAGAGTAGTCAGTAGGTAAGTGAGTGGGTCAGGCGATCCACTCATTTTCTATGATGTGCAGGAGGGCATTATGTCCAGAAAAGAATCATACGAAGCGACAGCGGAACAGTTGATCGCGCCGATCCTTCAGGAGAACGGATTTGAGCTTGTGGATATGGAGTATGTCAAAGAGGGATCATCCTGGTATCTGAGGGCCTACATCGACAAGGAAGGCGGCATCACCATCGATGATTGTGAGCTTGTCAGCAGGGCATTCTCGGATGTGCTTGACAGGGAAGACCCCATCGAGGAAGCGTACATCCTTGAGGTCTCCAGTCCCGGACTTCTACGTCCCCTCAAAAAGGACAGGGATTTTGAGCGCAAGATGGGAGAGCGGATCGAACTCCGTACCTATCGCATGGAGGATGGCAAAAAGGAATTCGAGGGTGTGTTAAAAGCCTTTGATAAGACCACGGTCACCGTGGAATGCGAGGACGGCGAAAGGGTATTCGAAAGAGCCGGCCTGGCACTGGTAAGACCCTATGTGGAGTTTTAAAACTATCATTTCGTAACCGTGAGTTACACATTTTTCAGGAGGAAAAAACATGAACACCGAACTTTTGGAAGCACTGGACATGCTGGAGAGGGAAAAGGACATCAGCAAGGAGACCTTGTTTGAGGCCATCGAGTCCTCCCTGGAGACAGCGTATCGCAACCACTATGGTAAGGGTGTCAGCGGCAGAGCCGAGAACGGACACGCCGTTGTGGACAGAGAGACCGGCGATTTCAAGGTATTTGCCGTAAAGGAGATCGTGGAGACGGAGGATGATGTACTTTCCACCATCAACCAGATCAGCCTTGACGATGCAAAGAAGTACAAGAAAGATGCCCAGGTGGGTGAGACTGTAGAGATCGAAGTGGAGTCCAAGGAGTTTTCCAGGATCGCCGCTCAGAACGCCAAGAACGTGATCCTGCAGAAGATCCGCGAAGAAGAGAGAAGCGTGATCTACAACCAGTTCAATGAGAAAGAGAAAAATATCGTAACCGGTATCGTTCAGAGAGATATGGGTCGTGGCCTTGTCATCAACCTGGGCAAGATCGACGCAACCCTGAGCGAGAAGGAAATGGTCAAGACCGAGCATTTCAGACCCAATGAGCGTATCAAGGTTTATGTGCTTGAGGTTCGTAATACCACCAGAGGTCCCCGTGTGATGGTCAGCCGTACTCATCCCGATCTTGTAAAGCGTCTCTTTGAGTCGGAGGTTTCCGAGATCGCAGACGGCACCGTACAGATCAAGGCCATTGCAAGAGAGCCCGGCAGCCGTTCCAAGATGGCTGTATGGAGCGACAATCCGGATGTGGATCCCGTAGGAGCATGCGTGGGCATGAACGGAACCAGGGTTAATTCCATCGTGGATGAGCTTCGCGGTGAGAAGATCGATATCATCAACTGGGATGAGAATCCCGGACAGCTGATCCAGAATGCGCTGTCTCCGGCCAAGATCATCTACGTATTCGCAGATCCGGAAGAGAAGACCGCCAAGGTGGTAGTACCGGATTATCAGCTTTCCCTTGCCATCGGTAAGGAAGGTCAGAATGCCCGTCTTGCAGCAAGACTGACGGGTTACAAGATCGACATCAAGTCCGAGACCCAGGCAGCGGATGCTCCCGGCTTCCGTCCCGAGGATTACATGGATTATGATGACGAGTATGATGAGGAATATGAAGGCTACGAAGAAGGCGCCTACGAAGAGGGTTATGAGGAAGCACCCGCTGAAGAAGTAGCCGAGGAGGCAGCCGAGGAATAAGGCGGTCATTTTTTGGGAGAAAGAATGGAAAAAAAGAAGCCACTGAGACAATGCATCGGTTGTGGTGAAAAGAAAGAAAAACAGGCATTTTGGCGGATCGTCCGCACTCCGGAGGAAGAGATCATCCTGGATCCTACGGGGAAGGCGGCGGGAAGAGGAGCATATCTGTGTCCGAAAAAAGAGTGCCTTGAAGCAGCCCGGAAAAGGCATGCACTTTCCCGCAGTTTTCGCGGTCAGTTTCCGGATGAGATCTACGATGAACTGGCCGGGCAGCTGGAACGGATAAAGGAGGCGGCCGGAAAAGATGAATGAGAAAAAGATCATGTCCCTGTTGGGACTGGCTTTTCGGGCAGGCAAGGTCGTCAGCGGAGAGTTTGCGGTAAAGGAAGCGATCCGCGGCAATACGGCAAAGCTTGTGATCGTTGCCGGCGATGCGTCGGACAACACCAGAAAGCTGTTTCACGATAAGGGCAGTTTCTACCATGTGCCCATCGTGGATGTGGGAGACAAGCAGATGCTCGGCAAGGCCCTGGGGAAACAGGAAAGGGCCGTGGCAGCGGTTCTGGATGAAGGATTTGCCGCCAAAATACTGGAAATGACAGATAAGAAGCAGGAGGTAAGATAGATGGCAAAATTGAAATTAAAGGAATTGGCTCTGGAGCTTGGGATCAGTAACGACGATGCCAAGAAAATATTGGTGGATAACGGCAGAGAGAAAAACTACAGCCGTCTGACTATTGCCTCTGCTTTGGAAGATGAGGATATCGAGCTGATCAGAAAATCGGCAGGATCCGGCGCAGCAAAGAAGGAGGAGGCTCCCAAGGCTGAGCCGAAGAAGGAGGCTCCCGCAGCGAAAGCTCCGGCAGAGCCTAAGGCAGAAGCACCTAAGGCCGAGGCTCCTAAGGCAGCTGAGGCACCCAAGGCGCCCGAAGCACCCAAGGCTGCTCCCGCAGGCGAGAGACCTGCCCAGCCTCCCAAGAAGAAAAAGGCGATCATTTTTGTCAATAACGCCGCAGGCGCTCAGCAGAGAGGAGCGCAGAAGGGCGGACAGGGTCCGAGAGGTTCCAGAGGGGCAGGTCAGCCTCATCAGATTATCAAGCCCACCATCCGTCCCGGCGCCATTACCCAGAGTCCCAAACCGGCTGCACCTGCTCCGGTAAAGAAGAGCCAGGCTCCCCAGGATACAGATAAGAGACCTGTGTCCGCTCCCGCAGCTGAGATCAGGGAGGTGGCAGCGGTTCCCGAATCCGCAGACGGAAGACCGGCTCCCAGGAAGGACGGACAGGACCGTGCCAAGGGCGCAAGGACCTTCAGTTCACCCGATCGTCCGGCTCGTCAGGACGGCGCAGCAGCCGGCGGACGCGGCAAGGGACAGGGCGGCGGAAGATTCGGTGAAAACCAGAATCAGGACGGCCCCAAGAACGGCGATAAGAGAAGACAGAAGGATAACGGCCGCAAGAGCAGAAAGGACCAGATCTACGAAGAAGAGTCCAATCTGAAGAACAAGAACAAAGCGGGCAGATTCATCAAACCCGAGAAGAAGCCCGAACCCGAAGAAGAGAAGATCAAGGTCATCACCATTCCCGAAACGATCACCATCAAGGATCTTGCAGATAAGATGAAGATCCAGCCTTCCGTGATCATCAAGAAGCTGTTCATGCAGGGACAGATCCTGACCGTGAACCAGGAAGTGGATTTTGAGACCGCTGAGAATATTGCCATTGAGTTCGAGATCATCTGCGAGAAGGAAGAGGTTGTAGATGTGATCGAAGAGCTGCTGAAGGAGGATGAAGAGGATGAAAAGCTTCTTACCTCACGTCCCCCCGTTATCTGCGTAATGGGTCACGTTGACCACGGTAAGACCTCCCTTCTGGATGCGATCCGTAAGACCAACGTAACCGACAGAGAGGCAGGCGGTATCACCCAGCACATCGGTGCTTACACCGTTAAGGCAGGGGATCAGAGCATCACCTTCCTGGATACCCCGGGTCACGAGGCATTTACCGCCATGCGTATGCGTGGTGCAAATTCCACGGATATCGCCATCCTGGTGGTAGCTGCGGACGACGGCGTTATGCCCCAGACCGTGGAGGCTATCAACCATGCCAAGGCAGCAGGCATCGAGATCATCGTTGCCGTAAATAAGATCGATAAGCCCAATGCAAATATTGACAGAGTTAAGCAGGAGCTGACGGAGTACGAGCTGATCCCTACGGATTGGGGCGGAAGCACCGAGTTCGTACCGGTTTCGGCCAAGTCCGGCGAGGGTATCGATACCCTGCTTGAGACCATCATCCTCACTGCTGAGATCCTGGAGCTGAAGGCCAATCCGAACCGTATGGGACGTGGTCTTGTTATCGAGGCAGAGCTGGATAAGGGAAGAGGTCCCGTGGCTACCGTTCTGGTACAGAAGGGTACGCTGCATGTGGGTGACTTCATCTCCGCAGGTGTGGCACACGGTCGTGTGCGTGCCATGGTGGATGACAAGGGACGCCGCGTAAAGGAGGCTAAGCCCTCCACGCCCGTTGAGATACTCGGTCTTTCCGATGTGCCCAACGCAGGTGAGATCTTTATCGCACATGAGAGCGATAAGGAGGCAAAAGCCTTTGCCGATACCTTTGAGGCACAGAACAAGGTTAAGAAGCTGGAGGAGACCAAGTCCAAGATGTCCCTTGACGATCTGTTCAATCAGATCCAGGCAGGTAATCTGAAGGAGCTGAACCTGATCATCAAGGCAGACGTTCAGGGTAGTGTGGAGGCCGTTAAGCAGAGCCTTCTGAAGCTGTCCAACGACGAGGTTGTAGTTAAATGTATCCACGGTGGCGTAGGTGCCATCAACGAGTCCGACGTTATCCTGGCCAGCGCATCTTCGGCCATCATCATCGGCTTTAACGTTCGTCCCGATGCCATGGCCAAGGCTACGGCAGAGCGCGAGGGCGTGGATGTAAGACTTTACAAGGTTATCTATCAGGCTATCGAGGATGTGGAAGCAGCCATGAAGGGTATGCTGGATCCCATCTTCGAGGAGAAGGTCATCGGTCATGCCGAGGTACGTCAGATCTTCAAGGCATCTGCTATCGGAAACATTGCAGGTTCCTATGTGCTTGACGGAACCTTCCAGAGAGACTGCAAGATCCGCATTACCCGTGAGGGCGAGCAGATCTACGAAGGTGCTCTGGCATCCCTTAAGAGATTTAAGGATGATGTGAAGGAGGTTAAGGCAGGCTTTGAATGCGGTCTCGTATTTGACGGCTTTGACCAGATGCAGGAACTCGATATCGTGGAAGCTTATATCATGGTAGAGGTACCCAGATAAATGAGAAAGAACAGTGTGAAAAATACGCGGGTTGACGCGCAGGTTCAACGGGAGCTTGCGCAGATCATAAGGGATCTTAAGGACCCCCGCATCAGCCCTATGACCAGTATCACCAGCGTCAGCGTGACGCCGGATCTGAAGCAGTGCAAGGTCTATGTCTCTGTCTTGGGAGACCAGAGCACGCTGGAGGATACCGTTAAGGGCCTCAAGAGTGCGGAAGGGTTTGTCAGAAGAGAACTGGCAACCAGGATCAACCTGCGGAATACTCCTCAGATCTTCTTCGTGGGAGATGATTCCATAGCCTATGGTGTTGACATGTCCCACAGGATCGATGAGGTCATCGCCAGGGACCGCTCGGCAAGACCGGAAGAAGAGACAGAAGAGTCAGCATCAGAGGAAGAAAAATAGTTAGCGTATGTTAATTGATGAAAGCCGGACAATAGTACTTGTTAGGCTTTTGTCATTTACGGGAAAGAAGGAAGTAAAGCATGATCGACATTTTAAAGGAGTGCCGTGGAGCAAAGAACATAGCGATCACCGGTCATACCAATCCCGACGGGGACTGTATCGGCTCGTGTATGGGGCTTTTGCTTTTTATGCAAAAAGCATTTCCCGAAGCAAAGTGCACGGTCCTTTTGGAAAGACCCGATCCCTCTTATGGGGTGATCCTGGGCATCGATAAGATCCGGCATGAGATACCGGAGGGAGAAAACTACGACCTTGTCATAGTACTGGACAGCGTGGTGAGCAGATGCGGTTTTGCATCCGCAGTGGCGCAGGCACCGGCCAAGGTGATCAATATCGATCACCATAAGAGCAATCCCGGAGAGGGAGACGTAAGCTGGGTGGAGCCCGATGCGGCAGCCTGCGGACAGGTCCTTTATAAGCTGATGTGTGCAACGCAGGAAGGCAAGGCGCTGATGGACCGGGATATCGCACTGGCACTGTACATCGCCATCATTCATGATACCGGTGTACTGCAGTATTCCAACACTTCGCCGGAGACCCTTAGGATCGTAGCTGATCTGGTATCCTTCGGATTTGATTTCACGACCCTGATCGATAAGACTTTCTATGAGAATACCTATGTTCAGTCCCAGGTACTGGGGCGCTCTTTGCTGGAGGCCTTTCCGCTTATGGACGGTCAGGTGATGGTCTCCAGGATGGAGCAAAGGACCATGGACTTTTACGGGGCGGTCAAGTCGGATCTGTCCGGCATCGTCAGCCAGCTTCGTATCATCAAGGGCGTGAAGATCGCCATCTTTATCTATGAAGTGGGTCCCCAGGAGCATAAGGTGAGCCTGCGCTCGGGAAGCGACCTTCTGGATGTATCGAAGGTGGCTACGTATTTCGGCGGCGGCGGTCATATCCGTGCTGCGGGATGCAACATCAACGGCAATTTCTACGACGTGCTCAATGCCGTTATGGAACAGGTGGAAAAGCTTCTGGCGGAAGCTGCAAAAGCGGAGTAAAGATACGTGAACGGTATCCTGAACATTTACAAGGAAAAGGGTTTTACCTCCCATGATGTGGTGGCCAAGCTGCGGGGTATCCTGCATCAGAAAAAGATCGGTCATACGGGGACGCTGGATCCCCGGGCAGAAGGAGTATTGCCGGTCTGTCTCGGAAATGCCACGAAGCTGTGTGATCTTCTGACGGATAAGACCAAGGAATATGAAGCGGTGCTGCTTCTCGGTCTGACCACGGATACCCAGGATGCAGAGGGAAAAGTGCTCTCGGAGGGAGATCCTTCCCCCGTAACGGCGGAGCAGATCAGGGATATCATCATGAGCTTTGTGGGCAAAAGTGAGCAGATCCCGCCCATGTATTCCGCCATTAAGGTAGGCGGCAAAAAGCTTTACGAGCTGGCAAGGCAGGGGATCGAGGTGGAAAGAAAGCCCCGTCCCATAGAGATCTTCCGGATCGAGATCAAAAAGATCGATCTTCCGAGAGTTCGTTTCACAGTGGAATGCTCCAAGGGGACTTATATCCGCACCCTCTGTCATGATATGGGACAAAAGGCCGGTTGCGGTGGCATCATGGAAAGTCTGCTCAGAACCCGGGTGGACCGGTTTGCTCTATCCGATGCATTAAAGCTGTCCGAGATCGAGGACCTGGCGAAGGAAGGACGAGTGGAAGAGGTTCTGATACCGGTGGATGCCGCTTTTGAAAAACATCCTGCTTATCAGGTTTTAGAACAGTACAGGAAAGTGCTGGAGAACGGAAACGTGCTTTCGGACAAGATGGTACGTGCTATCGACTCCGTGGAGGAGGATGACCTGCTCCGTATCTATGATGAGGCGGGCAGATTCTACGGACTATATGAGAGAAAAGAGACAGGCGAGATCAAGCCTGTTAAGATGTTTTTAGGGTGATGTTATGGAGCTGATCTGTAATACAACCGAATTTCAGATAAAAGAGCCGACGGCGGTAGCGGTGGGTAAATTTGACGGACTTCACCTGGGGCATATGGCCCTGCTTAAGGAGATCCTCCGGCTGAAAGAACGGGGGCTGAAGACAGCCGTCTTTACCTTTGATCCATCCCCGGGGGCTTATTTTTTTTCACTCAGCATTCAGGTAAGCGGCGTCTATCGGGAGCTTATGACCCGGGAAGAAAAGCGCAGGATGTTCGAAAAGCTTGGTGTGGACTATCTGGTGGAGTATCCTTTCGGACGGGAAACGGCAGCAGTGACGCCGGAAGATTATGTAAACCAATTTCTTTTGGAAAAAATGAACGCCAGACTGATCGCAGCCGGTGAGGATGTAAGCTTCGGCAAGAACGGCGCAGGGGATGCGACACTTTTGCAGGAGCAGGTAAAGCTTTTTAACGAAGGACGAGGCGGAGCGGAGAGAGCTGATGTCAAGATCCTTCCCAAGATCTGCAGGAACGGAGAGGAGATCAGTTCCACCCTGGTGCGTAGTGTGCTCAGCGAGGGCAGGATGGAGGAGACGACCCAGCTCCTGGGACGGCCGTTTTTCATCAGTGGCATAGTCAGCGAGGGTAACCGTCTGGGAAGAAGCCTGGGAATGCCCACGGCCAACCTGTATCCCGAAGTGCAAAAACTGCTGCCTCCCAACGGAGTGTATTTTTCAAAGTGTATGATCCTTGATGAAGAAGGCAGAGACGAGGGGCGCATTTTCGGCGGTATTACCAATATCGGCTGCAAACCCACCATAGCGGAAAAGGAGCGCAGGATCAGCGTGGAGACAACGCTGTTTGATTTTGACGAGGATATTTACGGCCGTCAGATCTGCGTAGAGCTTTTACATCATCACAGGATAGAAAGGCAGTTTGCGGATCTGGAGGCGCTGAAGGCGCAGATGAAGCAGGATGCGGAAGCCTGCAGACAGTATCTTGCAGACAACAGGATCATGGGCCGTGTATCGGAGGGAAGAGGATGAAGAACGGATATGACTGCATCGTGGCAGGGGCGGGCCCGGCGGGTCTGATGGCTGCCATCACGGCGGCAAGAGAGGGAGCTAAGGTGCTGCTTCTTGAGCGGAAAAGCGAGCCCTGCAAAAAGCTCTATGCCACCGGAAACGGACGGTGCAACTTTACCAATCTGAATATGGATGAGGGTGTTTATCGGGGCGGCGGCGCCGGCCTTGCTCGGGAGGCTGTGGATACCTTTGACAGGAATGACCTTCTGGGCTTTTTTCATGACCTGGGCCTGATGACAAAGCATATCGGGGATTATGTCTATCCCTATAACGAGCAGGCTTCGTCGGTGGCCGGCGTGCTGCTCTCTGAGATCCGGCGTCTGGGGGTGGAATTGCACTGCGACGAGATGGTGGTTGACATAATTCCATCCTGCGATGAGATGAAGGTTGACATAAATTATATAGTGAAAACAGACAAAGAAGAATACAGGGCAACAAATGTGATCATCACAGTAGGGGGGAAGGCCTCTCCGACCCACGGAAGTGACGGGAGCCTTAATAAGGTGATCCGAAGGCTCGGCCACAGGATCATCCCCCAGCAGCCGGCTCTTGTGCCCCTTCTTTTTTCGGACAAGACTTTGTCGGAACTGGCCGGCGTCAGGGTAAAGTGCGGCGCTTTTCTGCAGAGGGAAGAGGATGCGTTGCCGGAAGAGAATGTGCTGTCGGAAGAGGAAGTGCTGTCGGAAGACGGTAAGCAGGATCTTCTCAGTGAAGAAGGGGAGATTATTTTTAACAAAGATAATATCAGCGGGATCCCGGTGATGCAGCTCTCCAGATTCGCAGTCATGGAAATTGAAGAGGGAAGATCGTGCTGTCTTTTGCTGGATTTTTTCCCCCGGGAGAGCAGAGAGGAGCTTCAGGACTGGCTGAAAAGAAGTGCCACTACCTGGGCGGATCCGCTGCGCACGGTTTCGGATGTACTTTCCTTCTGCCTCCCTGAAAAGCTTGCGGATCATATCCTGAAAAAATGTGGTCTTTCCCCTGAGGATAAGGCGGCGGGTCTTTCTGAGAAAACCATCGGAAGGATCACGGAGCTTTGCAAGGGATTTCCGGTTCCCGTCTGCGATAATGCGGGTTTTAACAGAGCCCAGGTAACAGCCGGCGGCGTGGATTGCGATCAGGTATCCGATAGGATGGAATCCCTCCTTCATCCGGGATTGTTTTTCGCCGGTGAGGTGCTGGATGTGGACGGTACCTGCGGTGGCTACAACCTTCACTGGGCTTTTGCAAGCGGAAGGATAGCGGGACGTGAGGCGGCCGCACGATGCGGAAAGAGGGATTGATCCGGTAACCTGAAGATGCCGGATGGATCGGTCAGATATATGAAAAAGAAAAACAGATGGAAACGTCAGAAGTTCATAAGCATCACGGTGCTGCTGTCGGGGATCGCCCTGATCGTGGCAGCCGTGCTGATCTCAGCGGCCGTAGCCGGGAAGCGCGTGGCTAAACAGGCTGAGTCAGTTGAGAGTGCGGTAGAAGAGGACGCCGATGTTACCTTGGAAGATGGGAACGAAGCAGCAGCCCCGGATCGGGAAGATTCGGACGATCTGACCGGTGAAGGCGGGACTGCTGCAATGATGCCTGAGGAAGAAATCGCTGCGGGAACCGGTACAGATGCTGAAGGCAGTGAATACGCTGACGAAGAAGGCGCAGATGATACGGACGGTCAGATCGTGACAGACAGCAGTGAGGATGAGCTGGCTGCAGAGGCCGATCGGATTGTTTCACAGATGAGTGAGGATGAGAAGCTCTGTCAGATGTTCTTTATCACACCGGAGCAATTGACGGGAGCAGATACCGTTACCGCCGCCGGAGACGCCACAAAGTCAGCCTATGAAAAAAAGCCCGTGGGTGGTCTGATCTATTTTGCGAAGAATCTCACAGACCCCGATCAGACAAAGAAGATGCTGGCAAACACCCTGCAATATGCACAGGATATTTCGGGCCTGCCGGTGTTTCTGGGGGTTGACGAAGAAGGAGGCAGGATCGCCAGAGTGGCGGAAAACAGTACCTTCGGCGTGACGAAGGTGGGAGCGGCCTGCGATATGAAAACGGAGGAGGAAGCCGGAAACGCCGGGCTTACCATAGGAACCTATCTTTCAGAGCTGGGCTTCAACGTGGATTTTGCACCGGATGCCGATGTGCTTACGAATCCGGAGAACAAGGTGATCTCGGACAGGTCCTTCGGATCTGATTCCGGGACAGTACAAAAGTTAGCAAAGGCTTACTCTGATGGCCTGCATGAGGCGGGGATCAGAAGTTGTTATAAACATTTTCCCGGACACGGAGGAACCGGCGGCGATACCCATGACGGGTTTGCGGCGTCGGACAGAACAGCTGAAGAGCTGCGTGCTCAGGAGCTGGTACCCTTTCAAAATGCCGCTTCGGACGGAGCGGAATTTGTAATGGCGGCCCATATCTCCCTGCCGAAGATCCTTTCGGACAACACACCCTGCAGTCTGTCGGAGGAGATGCTTACCGGCATTCTGAGACAGGAGTGCGGTTATGAGGGTATCATCATCACGGATGCTCTGAACATGGGTGCCATCAGTAAAAACTACGGCGCGGGAGAAGCGGCTGTTATGGCAGTAGAGGCCGGAGCGGATATGCTGCTGATGCCGGCGGATTTTCAGGCGGCTTATGAGGCCCTTGGGCAGGCGGTGGAAAGCGGCAGGATCACGCAGGATAGGGTAGATGCTTCGGTGAAAAGGATCGTGCTTGCAAAGCTTAAAATGAGGCAGAGCTGATGGAGAGAAGATATAAATCTCTATACCTTACGGATGAATGGGATAAGATACAGTCGGCCATGGAAACGGGGGAGCATGTTGTGCCCTGCCTTCCGCTTGTGAAGGGACCTGCCGATGCGGATCTGTCGCATTTTTCCTATGTATTGGAAGATGCGGAAAGTGTGGAAGAGGAGTATCTGGACAGGATCGATGCCAGGCTCAGCGGAAAGCCCATCGAGATCCTGCGCACCAAACGGTGCGTTGTCAGGGAGATCACCCTTTCGGATGTGGACAGCCTGTATGAGATCTATGCGGATCCCCGGATCACCCGGTATATGGAGAACCTGTACGCAGATCCGGATGAGGAAAGAGCCTACACCCGGGATTATATCAAATGGCATTATGATCTGCTGGGCTTCGGTATGTGGATCGTGGAAGACAGACAGGGCCGCATCATCGGAAGAGCGGGCTTCGATCAGAAAGAGGAAGGTGTCATCGAGTTGGGATTCATGATCCGGGCCGATGAGCAGAGAAAGGGCTATGCCTACGAGGTGTGCAGCGCACTTTTGTTTTACGGCTACAGCACCTATGGCTGGAAGGGAATGAAAAGCAGGTGCCACAGGGATAATGAGGCATCCATAGGTTTGCTGAAAAAGCTGGGGTTTGTGCCCCTTCGGGAAGAGGATAACCATATCGTTTGGTTTACATAATCATATATTTAGGTTTACATAATTAAATAAAACCAAAAAAACCTTGTTTCTTTCGGGATTATCAACTACAATATCTATGTATGCGTTTTGGGTTTCTGACGAAGCGCTGAGAAATACAAATGCTTAAGGCAGGTTATTATGAGTGTAACAACATTGCTGGCATTGTTCGGCGGCCTGGGAATGTTCCTCCTCGGAATGAACATGATGAGCGAGAGCATAGAGAAGGCAGCCGGTGCCAAACTGAGAGGCATCCTGGAATTCTTCACCAAGAATACGTTTTCCGGCATGATCGTGGGTATGATCTTTACCGCCATCATCCAGTCTTCATCGGCCTGTACCGTCATGGTCGTATCTTTTGTTAACTCCGGCCTGATGACATTGTACCAGGCAGCGGGCGTGATCTTCGGTTCCAATATCGGTACCACGGTCACCGCACAGCTGGTTTCCTTTGATCTGTCCAAGTATGCACCCATCTTTCTTTTGGGCGGCGTGCTTGTCGTAATGTTTTCCAAGAAGCAGACAACTTTTGTAAAGATCGCCTCCATTCTGATGGGCTTCGGCGTTCTGTTCACGGGACTTGATGCCATGAGTTCTTCCATGGCCGGTTTAAAGACCGATCCCCGTATCATTTCTTTGTTTTCCTCGTTAACAAGTCCCCTGCTGGGAATCATCGTCGGAACCCTTCTGACGGCTGTCATTCAGTCCTCCTCCGTTACGGTCAGCATCCTGCTGTTGATGTGTAAGGAAGGACTGCTGGATCTGCCCATCGCCATGTTCATCATCCTGGGATGTAACATCGGCGCCTGTACCTCGGCGCTTCTGGCATCTGCCACCGGTACCAAGGATGCAAAGCGTGCGGCCATGATCCACTTTTTGTTCAACGTGATCGGAACAGTGGTGATCTACATCATCCTGAAGGTGGCCAGCGGTCCGGTGCTGGACGGCTTCGGAGCCATTTCCTCCAATGATCCCGGCCGTATCGTCGCTAACGCACATACGATCTTCAAGATCTTCCAGACGATCATTATTTTCCCCTTCTCCAAATATCTGGTGAAGCTCACCTATGTGGTAGTTCCCGGTGAGGAGGAGAAGATCGGTTATCGCGAGAGCTATCAGCTTAAGTTCATCGGTAACAAGGCTCTGTTCAACCCGGCTACGGCTGTTGTCAATGCCATTAACGAGCTTGAACGTATGGCATCCCTGGCAAGCGAGAATCTCAACCGTGCCATGAATGCCCTGATCACCCTTGATCAGGAGGATATCGATGAGGTTTATGCCGTGGAGGATAATATCAATTACCTGAACACGGAGATCACCCATTACCTTGTCAAGATCAACCAGATGACCCTGCCCATAGAGGATCAGAAGAGCCTGGGCTCTTTGTTCCACGTGGCTAACGATATCGAGCGGATCGGCGACTATGCAAGAGGTATTGCGGACTCGGCCGTAAAGCGCAAGGACGGCGGTATCAACTTTACCAAGGAAGCACAGAGAGAGCTGGGAGAGATGCTCAATATGGTCAATACCCTGCTCCGGTTTGCCATTGAAATGTTCTATACCAATTCCGAAGAGCACCTGCAGGATATCATCAACCTGGAAGAGGGTGTGGATGAGAAGGAGCTGGAGCTGCAGAGGGCCCATGTGGCCAGACTTGCCAATCAGGAATGTACGCCGGAATCCGGCATGATCTTCGCAGATGTGACCGGAGGTCTGGAGCGGATCGCGGATCATGCCACCAACCTGGCCTTCTCCGTACTCAGTGAGGAGACCCTTGCCATCGCCAAGGCGGGCAGCAAGGACCAGGTAGGCGGAAAAGCCGGTTGAGATACCGGAGAAATATAAACAGAAAGAGGTTTAAAAATGCCTGTAACAGAGTTTTTGAAACGCAACGCAAAACTGTATCCCGACGAGGTGGCTCTGGTGGAGCTGAACCCCGAGGTGGAGGATACCCGAAGGATCAGCTGGAAGGAGTACGAGCTCATCGAGCCCTCACCCCAGCCTTACCGCAGGGAGATCACCTGGAAGGTGTTTGATGAGAAGGCAAATCGTTTTGCCAACCTTCTGATCAGCCGCGGGATCAAAAAGGGAGACAAGGTAGCCATTATCATGTATAACTGTCTGGAATGGCTTCCCATCTATTTCGGAGTACTTAAGAGCGGTGCTATCGCGGTACCCTTCAATTTCCGCTATGATGCGGAAGAGATCCTCTACTGCGCAGAGCTGGCAGAGGTGGATATGATTGTATTCGGCCCCGAGTTCATCGGACGTATCGAGCAGAACGCCGAGAGACTTTCCAAGGGAAGGCTGCTTTTGTTCGTAGGCGACGGCTGTCCCAGCTTTGCGGAAAGCTATCGCGAGCTGGTAGCGGACTGCTCCTCCAAGGATCCTGAGATCCCGTTGACGGAGGAAGATTTCGGTGCCATCTATTTTTCCTCGGGAACCACAGGTTTTCCGAAGGCGATCCTGCATAAGCATCAGTCCCTGACCCAGGCGGCCGAGATGGAGCAGAGACATCATGAGACCGGAAGGGAGGATGTATTCCTTTGCATCCCGCCCCTGTATCATACCGGTGCCAAGTTCCACTGGATGGGTTCCCTTGTGGCAGGCAGCAGAGCGGTGCTTCTGAAAGGTGCCAAGCCGGATGTTATCCTTTCGGCGGTATCCCGGGAAAAATGCACCATCGTATGGCTGCTGGTACCTTGGGCACAGGATATCCTGGAGGCGCTGGATAACGGCAAGCTGAAGAAAGAGGATTATGAGCTTTCCCAGTGGAGGCTGATGCATATCGGAGCACAGCCCGTTCCGCCTTCCCTGGTGGCACATTGGAAGGATTATTTCCCCGATCATCAGTATGATACCAACTACGGACTTTCCGAATCCACGGGACCGGGCTGCGTACATCTGGGTATGGAGAATGCTCACAAGGTAGGTGCCATCGGTGTTCCCGGTTATCGTTGGGAATGCAAGATCGTGGATGAGGATGCAAACATCGTAAAGCAGGGAGAGGTTGGCGAGCTCTGCGTCAAGGGTCCGGGTGTTATGACCTGCTACTACAACAACGAAGAGGCTACCGCTGAGGTACTGAAGGACGGATGGCTTTTTACCGGCGATATGGCAATGCAGGATGAGGATGGTTTTATCTTCCTGGTAGACCGCAAGAAGGACGTGATCGTATCCGGCGGTGAGAATATCTATCCCGTTCAGATCGAGAACTTCATCCGCAAGTTTGACAAGGTTAAGGACGTAGCGGTGATCGGACTTCCCGACAAGAGACTCGGTGAGATCACGGCAGCTTCCATCGAGATCAAAGAGGGCATGGAATGCACCCGTGAGGAGATCGATGAATTCTGTCTCGGACTGCCCCGCTATAAGCGTCCGAGAGAGGTGTTCTTCGAGGATATCCCCAGGAATGCCACCGGCAAGATCGAGAAGCCCCGCCTTCGCAAAATGCACGGCGCGGACATGCTGGTTGCCATGGAAAACAAGAGCTGATAAATAAGGTGAAACAGACAGTAAGACGGCCCTTTCGGGGCCGTCTTTTTCGTTGACATCAGGGTGGGGATTTTAGTATAATAAAAGAGATTACAGGCACAAAATGTGCCGCTCTCCGACTGGGGTAGCGGAGGGGATTTAATCCGGAGGGTAAGACTATGAAGAAGGTATTTTCGAAACTTAAGGCTTTTGATTTTATGGGGAGGACCAGCCTGAATGTTAAGACGGCTTTTCTTTCCTCTATGATCCTGATCATCGGCCTGATCGTCGTGCTGATCGCCAACAAGAGCGCTTATACCAAGCGAATCTCGGATATGGTCAGTGAAGACATGAGGGCCATCGCCATCAGCTATGGTCAGACGGTGGAAACGGCGATCCGTGTTAAGGGAGGTCAGCAGCTGACGGTGAAGAACTTTGAAGAGTCGGTAGGGCAGGCGGTGATCCCCAATGATGAGGCCGGATATATCTATGTGGTGGATCAGAACGGTACCATGCTCTATCACCCCACACCCGAGAAGATCGGTCAGCCGGTTGAGAACGACGCCGTTAAGCATCTTGTCAGTGAACTTGAAGCGGGCAGGGTTCCGGAACCCGGCATGATCGAATATGTATTTAAGGGCGAGAAGAAGTACGCAGGCTACTATATCACCCAGGAGGGTCTCCTTCGGGACATCGTGGTGGTTTCCGCCAATCTGGCCAATATCAAGAAGCAGGCATCCAGACTACCGGTAAGCGTTCTGGTTTCAGCATTGATCTGTGCTATCCTGGGCGGAGCGATCGCTTACTTTGCCGTTGGTCTGATCCTAAAGCCCATCAACCATCTGGGAGTATCCCTGAAACGGGTTGCCAATCTGGATTTTACGGAGGATACCTATCTTACCAAGTTTGAGAACTGGCAGAATGAGACCGGTATGCTGGCGCGAAGCACGCTGGAGATGAGCCGTCAGATCGACCGGATCACTCTGGATATCAAGAGCTCGGTAGACAGGATCACCGCCGGATCCGAGCAGATCAATACGGCAGTGAATGCTATTTCAGCTGCATCCACCGATAATGCCAATACCGTAGTGGATCTTGCTTCCATGATGGAAGAGACCACGGCCACCACGGATACCATCGCTTCCAACATGGACAACATGGTCAAGAAGTCCGAACAGGTATCCGAGCTTGCCCAGGCCGGTATCGAGGTGGCAGGCGAGATCTATGAGAGAGCAGCTGATGGCATCAAGCAGGCCGAGAGATCCAAGAAGAAGGCAGGCACCGTACTTGCGGAGATCAGAGTGAATACGGAGAAGGCTCTTAACGATGCCAAGGCCATCAATCGTATCAATGAGCTGACGGAGACCATTAAGGGTATCACAGAGCAGACCAACCTGCTTTCCCTGAATGCCAGCATTGAGGCAGCAAGAGCAGGCGTTGCGGGACGAGGCTTTGCCGTAGTGGCAGACGAGATCGGCAAGCTGGCCAATGAATCGGCAGCAACCGTAGGCCAGATCGATGAGATCATCACCGAGATCAGAGGCGCTGTGGAAGGCATGCGCGACTGTCTGAGTGAGGTGCTGGATTTCACCGAGAAGTCCACGGAAGAGAACCTGGGTCTCATCGAGCAGATCAGCAATCAGTATAATACAGATACGGCTCACTTTGAAAAGAGCCTTTCCGAGATGCAGGAAGCCATGGGTGAGCTGGAAGCTATCATCACCGAGGTGGATGAGTCCATCGACGGCATCAACACCACCATCGCCCAGTCGGGTCACGGCATTTCCGATGTGGCTGGCAAGACCGACGATGTGGTTGAGAAGACCAATGTGGTAGAGGGTCTGGCACACGAGAACGTAAATCAGACGGAGAATCTCCAGAACCTGATCGGAGAGTTCACCCTGTAAGCATAAAGGTACGAAGAAATGAGGCGGCATCCCTCGCGGGAAGCCGCCTTTTTGCGCCATATCCGCCACTCGATTTGCGCGATAAGCCAGGAAAAAGTGCAGGCTCTATCAACGGGAGCCGCGATTTGACACGGAGGGCACTTTATCATATAATTAACCATGTATGTGCAGTTACCAAATGTTGTAGGGGGTTGTTATGATCAAGAGTATGACCGGATTCGGTCGCGCCGAGCTTGAGGAGAACGATCTTAAGTTTACGGTGGAGATGAAATCCGTTAATCACAGGTATCTGGATGTCGGTATCAAGATGCCGAAGAAGCTGAACTTTTTCGAAAGCGCTATCCGGAATCTGCTGAAGGAATATATCCAGAGAGGTAAGGTGGATGTGTTCATCACCTTCGAGGATTTTTCTAAGAATAACGCCACGGTCTGCTACCATGAGGACGTGGCAATGGAGTATAAGAAATACCTGGATCAGATGGCTGAGACCTTCGGCCTGGAGAATGATGTGAGGCTTTCCGTGCTTTCCCGTTATCCCGACGTATTCACGCTGGAGGATGTGGAGGTGGATGAGACGAAGATCTGGCAGGTGCTGGAAAAGACCATCCGCAAGGCAGCGGAGATGTTTGTTCAAACCAGGATCCGGGAGGGTGAGAATCTTCGCACCGATCTGATCGAGAAGCTGAACGGCATGCTGGAGCATGTGGACTATATCGAGAAGAGATCCCCCGAACTGGTGGATGAGTATAAGGCTAAGATCCATGAGAAGGTCAAAGAGCTGCTCAGCGATTCACAGATCGAAGAGAACCGTATTCTGATGGAGGTTACGCTGTTTGCGGATAAGATCTGCGTGGATGAAGAAACCGTTCGGCTCAGAAGCCATATCGAAACGACGAAGCAGATCCTTGAGGACGGCGGCAGCATCGGAAGGAAGTTGGATTTCATGGCACAGGAGATGAACCGGGAGGCCAACACCACCTTGAGCAAGGCCAACAACCTGGATATTTCCAATCACGCCATCGAGCTTAAGACCGAGATCGAGAAGATCAGAGAACAAATACAGAATATAGAATAAACTGCTCAGAGGCGCGGCTGAGCAAAAGGAGAAAAATATGGCTGACGGTCAGGGTTCATTAATCGTTATTTCCGGTTTCTCGGGTGCCGGCAAAGGCACCCTGGTAAAGAAGCTGGTGGAGAATTATGATAATTACGCCCTCAGCGTTTCCATGACAACGAGGGAGCCGAGACCCGGAGAGATCGACGGAGTCCACTATCATTTTTCCACGGATGAAGAATTTGAGAAGATCATCGCCGATGGCGGTATGATCGAATATGCGGGTTACTGCGGCCATTATTACGGAACCCCGAGAGATTTCGTGGAGCGCATGCTGGCAGAAGGGAAGGATGTGATCCTGGAGATCGAAATCCAGGGTGCACAGAAGGTGCGAAGGCAGTTCCCCAACGCCGTACTTTTGTTTGTGATGGCACCCAGTGCCAAAGAGCTGTATCAGCGCCTCACCGGGAGAGGAACGGAGAGCGAGGATGTGATCCGCAAGCGTATGTGGCGTGCCGTGGATGAGTCGGAGGGTATCGACTCGTACGATTACATAGTGATCAATGATGATCTGGATGAGTGTGTATCGCAGGTGAATTCCATTGTCAGATCCGCACATGCCAGACCGTCTCAGAATCAGGAATTTATACAGGAGATAAGAAGACAGCTTAAGGATATTTTGAAAGGAGAAGAATCATGATCCATCCGTCTTATTCAGAACTTATGAAGGTAGTAAACAGTGAGGTTGAGCCCGGGGAAGAACCCGTGATCAACAGCCGCTATTCCATCGTTATGGCCACCTCCAAAAGAGCACGCCAGCTGGTTTCCGGTCAGGAAGCCCTTGTGATCGACAGGGAGAACGGCAAGCCCAGAAAGCCGCTTTCCATTGCGGTAGACGAGCTCAATCAGGGCGAGATCAAAATCATGGGAGAGGAAGGAGAGGAGGCTTGACCTTCTCTTTTCTATGACAATGCAGATTATGATGATCTCACTGGGGTGTGATAAAAACCTGGTGGATACCGAAATGATGCTGGGTCAGCTGGCTGCCGAAGGCTTTCGTTTCACGGATGATGAAACCATGGCCGACGTGATCGTTGTCAATACCTGCTGTTTTATCGGCGATGCCAAGCAGGAGAGTATCGATACTCTGATCGAAATGGGCCGGTTGAAGGAGGAAGGCAGACTGAAGCTTTTGATCGCGGCAGGCTGTCTTGCTCAGCGTTATCATGACGAGATCATCGATCAGCTTCCCGAGGTGGATGTTCTGCTGGATACCATGGCCATCGACCATATCGTAAAAGCCATCCGCGAAGGTCTTGCTTCCCCGGAAGAAAAGAAGGAGAGCAAGGTGATTTCTTACAGGGAGCCCATAGACAGACTGGTCTGCGGTAAGGAAAGAGTGGTCACCACCGGCGGACACTACGCTTACCTTAAGATCGCGGAAGGGTGCGACAAAAACTGTACCTACTGTGTGATCCCCAAGGTGCGGGGGCATTTTCGCTCGGTTCCCATGGAAACGTTGGTGGGAGAAGCGACGAAGCTGGCGGATAAGGGCGTCAGGGAACTGATCCTGGTGGCGCAGGAGACAACGCTTTACGGCATGGACCTGTATGGGCAAAAGTGCCTTCCTCAGCTGATCGAAAAGCTTGCCGCCATTTCCGGCATATACTGGATCAGACTGCTGTATTGCTATCCCGAGGAAGTGACAGAGGAGCTGGCGGACACTTTTGCCGCACAGGAAAAACTGGTGCATTACATCGATCTGCCCATCCAGCATTGCAGCGACAGGATCCTCAAGCGTATGGGAAGACGCACAACCAAGGCGGAGCTTTCAGCGAAGATAGCACTCCTTCGGGAAAAAGTACCGGATATCTGCATCCGCACCACACTCATTACGGGCTTTCCTTCGGAAACGGAGGAGGAGGTCAACGAGCTGGCGGATTTCATCGAACAGCAGCGTTTTGACAGGCTGGGCGTTTTTACCTATTCCCCCGAGGAGGGTACGCCGGCAGCTGAGTTTGAGGAGCAGATAGACGAGGAAGAAAAAGAGAACAGAAGAGCGTATCTGATGGAGTTGCAGCAGCAGATCGCTTTTGAAAAAGCCGAGAGCATGAAGGGCAGAGTCCTGACGGTTCTCATAGAAGGCGCGGTTGCGGACGAAAATGCCTATGTGGGACGCAGCTACATGGACAGCCCCGGCATCGACGGACTGATCTTCGTCAATACGGATGCCGTGCTGATGACCGGAGATCTGGCGCGTGTGAAGATCACCGGAAGTTATGAGTATGATCTGATTGGAGTTTTGGAAGATGAAGATGAACCTACCCAATAAACTGACGCTGCTTCGGGTGATCCTGGTACCCTTTTTCGTGGCGTTTCTTTTGACAGAGCCCTCCCATCCCATGTTTAAGTGGGCGGCCCTTGCGATCTTTATCGTGGCCTCCCTTACGGATATGTTCGACGGGATGATCGCCAGGAAGTATAACCTGGTGACGAATTTCGGTAAGTTTGCGGATCCTCTGGCGGACAAGATGCTGGTATGCTCGGCACTGATCTGCCTCAGTACGCTTTCCTGGGTGCCTACCTGGATGACCATCGTGATCATCGTGCGGGAGTTCATCATCAGCGGCTTCAGACTCATTGCAGCGGAGCAGGGAAAAGTGATCGCCGCAAGCTGGTGGGGCAAATGGAAGACAGCGGTTACCATGATCGCCGTCATTTTTCAGCTGTATCTGATCAATCCCCTGGGATTTCCCGGTGCGGTAAACGGCGCGGATCCCGCAAGTATTTCCGGCGGTTATGGCGTGGCCTGCTTTATTGCGCAGATCCTGTTCTGGATCGCAACGGCATTGACCGTGATCTCCCTTGTGGATTATGTTGTGAAGAATAAAGAAGTCCTGAAGGACGATGTGTGAGGTGATGGTATGGTAGTCGAATTGATCTCCGTGGGAACCGAGATACTGATGGGAAACATCGTTAACACCAATGCCGCTTTTCTTGCGGAGCAGTGTGCTTCCATGGGTCTTGTCTGCTATTATCAGACAACGGTGGGGGACAATGAAAAGCGCCTTTTGGAAACGGTGAATACCGCCATGGACAGGGCGGATCTGATCATCCTTTCCGGCGGCCTGGGACCCACCGGCGATGATATCACCAAGGAGGTCTGCGCCAAGGCCACCGGCAGAAAGCTGGTGATGGACGGTGCGAGCCGGGTTGCCATCGAGAAATATTTTGAAAAGATGAACCGGGTGCCTACGGACAATAACTGGAAGCAGGCACAGGTACCCGAGGGATGTATTGTTATGCATAATGATAACGGTACGGCTCCCGGTATGATCATAGAGCATGAAAAGGCGACGCTGATCCTTTTACCGGGCCCTCCCGGAGAACTCATCCCCATGTTCAATGACAGTGTAAAGCCCTATATCAGCGGTAAGCAGGAGGCCGTGATGGTTTCCCAGACCGTGAAGATCGTGGGCATGGGAGAAAGTGCCGTGGCTGCGGCCATCGCCGATCTGTTTGACAGCCAGACCAATCCCACCATTGCCACCTATGCCAAAACAGGCGAGGTGCACCTGAGAGTCACCGCCAGAGCGGAGGATGAGAAAAAAGCAAGAAAGCTCTTAAAGCCCATGATCAAGGATCTGAAGGAACGCTTTAACGAGCACATCTATACAACGGACCCCGAGATCACCCTGGAGGAAGCAGTGGTAGAGCTTCTGGTGAATAACGAGCTTACGGTATCCACTGTGGAATCCTGTACAGGCGGCCTTGTGGCAGGAAGACTGATCAATGTATCGGGTGTTTCCGAGGTCTTCAAAATGGGCCATATCACTTACTCCAACAAAGCCAAGCGCAAGATCATCGGCGTGAAGCGATCCACACTGGACAAGTATGGTGCCGTTTCCGAGCAGGTGGCCCGGGAGATGGCCAAGGGCGGAGCACTTTTGTCCAAATCGGATGTGGTGGTATCCATCACCGGTATCGCAGGCCCCGACGGAGGTTCCGAAGCCAAGCCCGTAGGTCTTGTTTACATCGGTTGCTGCGTAAAGGGCAATGTCAGGGTACAGGAGTATCATTTTTCCGGAAACCGTGCCAAGATCCGTGCGTCGGCAGTAGCGGCGGCACTGGTCCTGATCCGCGAGTGCGTGCTTGAGTACGTCAGCCAGGTAACTTTCGGCAAGAAAAAGTGAGGGATGATGCAGAATGAATGAGGGTAACAGAGACGGCCTGCCGGATCTTGACGAACAGATCAGGCTCCTCTCGGGAGGTGAGCCGGCTAAAGAAGATAAGGCGCCTGAAGAGAATATCTATCTTCAGAGATATCAGGGACCTGCTGCGGACGAAGAGACGATAGAACCGGTGAGAGAGATCCCCGGGGCAGGTTCGCAGACTGAGCAGATCACAGAGACGGACCAGGGCGCGCAGGGTGAGGAGATCCCGCAGACTGAGCAGATCCCACAGGCTGTGCAGACTCCGCAAACGGAGCAGCTTTCCGAAGAGCAGGAGAACAGCAAAAAAAATTCCCGGGCTGCGGTAGTGATCATGGGCGTTCTGTTCGTGCTTTTGATCGGTCTGTCGATCTATCTTGCTCAGATCCTTTCCAAAGAGATCGATACGAGAAGAAAGTCGGACAAGGCGTATGAATCCGATTCCAAGGATCCTTGGAAAGACATCCTGGGTCAGGATGACAAGGACGATAAGGATAGCAGTAAGGGCGGATCTGATAAAAAGGATGCTCCGAAGGATGATAAAAAAGAAAAGCGCAAGGATGAAGAGGTTAAGCCTTCCATCCCCGACAGGGATCAGGATGACAGTTCCCGGCAGGATCCGAAGAGCGACGGAGAGTTCTCCGAGCGGGATTTCATCAACTGGAATGATGACAGTTGGAAAGATTATGTAAACCACCCCGCATCGGAATACGACGGAGCAGAATACTACGAAGAGTTTGCTGACTGTATCGATGAGAATCTGTCCTATCAGGTGGTGAGGCAGTTTGAAACCAACTATGACAAGGATCTGGGTGTCTGCCTTCGCACCTCCTATGTGCAGCTTGAAGGAGATATCCCGAATCTGCAGACCATCAACGAGACCCTTTGCAGTAAGGGCTGCTATTATCTGGATTACTACAAGGAGTCCAGAGACAGCATAGAGGAGTATCTTCGGAATAACCCGAATGCCACCTATCTTGCGACTACCCGTTGCTATGTTCCGTATACCACGGAAGATACCATCAGTGTGATCTATCAGGATGATGCCTACCTGGCAGGCGAGAGGGGATTCTTTCTGACCTGTGTGAACATCAACCTGACCACGGGAACCATCCTGGATAATGAGGAGCTCATCCAGCTGCCCGATGACTTCGGTGAGGAATTCGTCCGCCGAAGCGAAGCCCAGAACGGGAAAAGTGCGGGCACGGAGTATTACAACGGAGACCAGATCCTGGAAAAACTGCGGGATAAGAATTCCCAGATCGTGTTCTTTTCGCCGGTGGGGCTGGAGCTTGGCTTTGAGTATCAGGAGGCCGAGATCAGCGGCTGGCTGACCATATCCCTTCGGGATTATCAGAGGTATCTGAAGGGTGTTTAAAGACTTTTCGGAATAAGTTACGGGGTGTCAAGAAAAAATACTTGACACCCCGTTTTTACTGTTGTACTATGGGAAAGGTGATTTCCTATGGAAGGTATAGTTGAAAAAGGAATCTTATTCGATTATTACGGCTGTCTGCTGACAGAGCGGCAGCAGCAGATCTATGAGGATGCGGTAAGCAATGACCTGTCCCTTTCGGAGTTAGCGGATGCTTATCAGATATCCAGGCAGGGTGTGCATGATCTGCTCAGACGTTGTGATAAAAGCCTGCAGGAATATGAGGACAGGCTGGGCTGTGTAAAGAGAGATCAGCAGCTGCGCAAAAAAGCGCTGTACCTGAAGGAGAATGCATCGAAGCTTTCCGAAGGTCAGCTGCAGGATCTGGCAGATGATCTGCTGGCACTTTAATGAGAGCCGTTTTTTGAACAGAGGTATTCAATGGCATTTGAGAGCCTTACTGAAAAACTGCAGAATGTATTCAAGAACCTGAGAAGCAAAGGAAAGCTGACGGAGGCGGATGTCAAGGCGTCCATGAAGGAAGTCAAGATGGCCCTTCTGGAAGCGGACGTTAATTTTAAGGTTGTTAAGAACTTTGTTAAGACAGTAGAAGAGAGAGCCATCGGTCAGGATGTGATGAACGGTCTGAATCCGGGACAGATGGTGATCAAGATCGTAAATGAAGAACTGATCAGCCTCATGGGTGAGGGTGCCGAGATCGCGTTCCAGCCCGGTAAGGCTATCACGGTCCTTATGATGTGCGGCCTTCAGGGTGCAGGTAAGACCACCACCACGGCCAAACTGGCAGGAAAGTTTAAGCAGAAGGGGAAGAAATGTCTTCTGGTTGCCTGCGACGTATACCGTCCAGCTGCTATCAAACAGCTGCAGGTCAACGGTGAGAAGCAGGGTGTCGAAGTTTTTTCCATGGGTGCCGATCACGATCCTGTGGATATTGCCAAGGCAGCCATCGAGCATGCCAAGAAGAACGGTCACAATCTTGTGATCCTGGATACCGCCGGACGACTTCACATCGATGAACAGATGATGGAGGAGCTGGTGCGCATCAAACAGAATGTGGATGTTCATCAGACCATTCTGGTGGTGGATGTGATGACCGGTCAGGATGCGGTAGGCGTTGCCAAGGATTTTGATGAAAAGGTCGGTATCGACGGCGTGATCCTGTCCAAGATGGACGGTGATTCCAGAGGCGGTGCGGCACTGTCCGTCAGGGCGGTTACCGGCAAGCCGATCTTCTTTGCGGGTATGGGAGAGAAGCTCTCGGATCTGGAGCAGTTCTATCCCGACAGAATGGCCAACAGGATCCTGGGCATGGGTGACGTGCTCACCCTTATAGAGAAGGCTCAGGAGAACATCGATATTTCCGAAGAGAAGGAAAAAGAGATGACTGCCCGGATGAAAAAGGGCAAGTTCGACTTCGATGATTACCTGGAGAGCATGAAGCAGATGCGCAAAATGGGAGGCCTTACCAGTATCCTTTCCATGATGCCCGGTCTCGGTATCAACGCATCCCAGCTGGAGGATGCCATCGACGAGAAACAGATGGCGAGAATGGAAGCCATCGTGCTTTCCATGACCAAGGAAGAAAGACGTAATCCCAAGCTCCTGAATCCCAGCCGCAAGCACAGGATCGCCAGGGGAGCAGGTGTGGATATTGCAGTGGTCAACCGCTTTATCAAGCAGTTTGAGCAGAGTCAGAAGATGATGAAACAGCTTCCCGGTATGATGGGAGGCAAGAAAGGCCGGAGAGGCTTCGGCGGCATGCCCGGTATGGGCGGCATGGGAGGCATGCGTTTTCCCTTTTAATGATATGAGGTTCAGTTTGGAAACTGGATTCATATAGAGAATGAAACCCGCAACAGGGAATTAACATTTTTGGAGGTAAAAGAACATGGTAAAGATCAGATTAAAGAGAATGGGTCAGAAGAAGGCTCCCTTCTATCGTATCGTCGTAGCAGACGGCAGAGCACCCAGAGACGGAAGGTTCATCGAGGAGATCGGTTACTACGATCCCAACCAGGAGCCCTGCGTTGTAAAGGTAAATGAGGAAGCAGCCAAGAAGTGGCTCGCTACCGGTGCACAGCCCACCGACGTAGTTGCAAGATTGTTCAAACAGGCAGGCATCTGATAGGGGACAGGAATCTTTTTTCTGGAGGACAAGAGTATGAAAGAATTGGTGGAAGTCATTGCCAAGGCCCTTGTCGATCATCCCGAACAGGTTCAGGTAACCGAAAAAGAAGAAGGCAGAGATGTGACGGTTCAGCTTCGCGTCGCTCCTTCCGATATGGGAAAAGTGATCGGTAAACAGGGCAGGATCGCAAAGGCGATCCGCAGTGTCGTTAAGGCTGCCTCTCTGGAGTCCGGTAAATTCGTGGATGTTCAGATCTTAGAGTAAGCGGCTGCTGACTTTGACACAACACGGGACACAACTTGCAAAAGCGGTGTCCCTTTTCTTTGATTTTGAGGTAATTCAGATGCAGGAATATTTGCAGATCGGTGTGATCACCAAACCCCACGGGGTAAGAGGCGCCGTCAGGGTGTTTCCCACTACGGACGACGTTAAACGCTTTAAGGCGGGACAGGAATATATCCTTCAGACCCGCAAGGGCGATATCCATGTAAAAGTAGAGAAGGTTCAGTATATCAAACAGTTTGCCATCCTCAAGTTTGAAGGGATCGATACCCCCGAGGATGCGGAGCGGTATCGTGAGTGTCCCCTTCTGGTGGATCGCGAACATGCGGTAAAGCTGAAAAAGGATGAGTACTTTATCTCGGATCTGATCGGGATGGAGGTCATCAGTGATGAGGACGAAAAGATCGGCGTGATCAGCGATGTGATCAGTACCGGAGCCAACGAAGTCCTGGTGATCGAAGCCTACGGAGGTAAAGTGGCAGGGACGATCCTTGCGAAAGGACACGAGCTGTTGTTTCCCTCCATTAAGGAGTGTATCCTGAAGATGGATATCGATCAGGGAGTTGTCACGGCTCATATCATGCCGGGACTGCTGGACTGATGTAAAGGATGTTTTCTTCAGTTGAATTGATTGGATGAGAATATGAGATTTCATGTATTGACATTATTCCCCGAGATGATCATGGAAAGCCTGAATACCAGTATTTTGGGTCGTGCCATGGAAAAAGACATCATTCAGGCACAGGCTTTGAACATCAGGGATTTTGCAAACAATAAACATCACAGTGTGGACGATTACACCTACGGCGGCGGTGCGGGTATGCTGATGCAGGCACAGCCCGTCTATGACTGTGTGCAGCATGTGGTGGAGCAGATCCCGGCGGATGCCAAAACGCGCGTGATCTACGTTACGCCTCAGGGTCGCGTTTTTGATCAGGCTTTGGCAAAAGAGCTCTCCGGGGCAGATGACCTGATCTTTCTGTGCGGGCACTATGAAGGGATCGATGAAAGAGTTCTGGAAGAGGTGGTAACGGATGAGATCTCCATCGGAGACTATGTGCTCACCGGCGGTGAGCTGCCGGCCCTTGTGATGATCGATGCCATAGCAAGACTGGTTCCCGGGGTTCTGAGCAATGATGAAAGTGCACAGACAGATTCCTTTCAGAATGGCTTGTTGGAATATCCCCAGTATTCACGGCCCGCGGTATGGCATGACAAGGAGGTCCCGGCGATCCTTTTATCCGGGGATCACGCAGCCGTGGACCGCTGGCGTCTGGAGCAGTCCATCGAAAGAACGAAGCAAAGAAGGCCGGACCTGTACGAGGCCTGGCTCAAGAAGCAGAACGGATCATAGTACGATCATGAAAACAGCCCGATGATTTCATCGGGCTGTTTTGGTAATCATTTTCTTATGGTATCGGTGTGTGATTTGTTCAGGGAAGTTCATTTGCTCTGTCTGGATGCTCTCCGGACCAGCCGGTCTGCGGCAGGGTGGAGAGCATCGACATGTCCTCCGGCGATATAGCAAAATCAAAGATTTTTTTGTTCTCTGCAAGGCGCTCAGGAGAAGAGGCCTTGGGGATCACGGGGATACCACGCTGCAGCAGATAGCGAAGCAGTAACTGTGCCGCACTCTTTCCGTATTTATCCGCAAGGGATAAAACGACCGGATCCTGCAGCACCCTTGCCCGTCCCAGCGGGCTCCATGCCTGGGGAAGGATGCCTTCGCCTCGCAGGTAGGAGAGGGTATACTCCTGCATGTATCCCGGGTGAAGTTCCAATTGATCTACCATGGGCTTGATCTTCGCCGTTTCCGTCAGTGCCATGATATGATGGGGTAGGAAATTGGAGAGACCGATGGCTCTGACTTTTCCCTGCTCATAGAGCTCTTCCATGGCAGCCCAGGAACCCTGTACTTTTTCTTTCCAGTCCGGGTCATCGGGATCATCCTTGGGCCAGTGGATCAGATACAGATCCAGATAATCGGTTCGAAGTCTTTGACAGCTTTCGGCAAAGGAACGCAGGGTCTTTTCACGGCCGAGATCCGTCTTCCACACCTTGCTGCATAAAAAGACCTCTTCCCTGGGGATCCCGTATTCGGAAAGAGCCTTTCCGATCTGTTCCTCGTTATGGTAAAAGCTGGCGGTATCGATATACCGGTAGCCGGCATCCAGTGCGCTTTTGATCACTTCGGTTTCGCTTTTTTCCGTAGCCAGATAGGAACCGAATCCCACGGCGGGGATCGTCACACCGTTATCCAAAGTGAAGCTTTCACGAACGTCGGTATAGCCGGACAGATCCAGGATCCGATCCAACAGGTGCATGTTGCGAAGAGAAAATGCTTCGGTGATATAGGGCGTTTCCTTTTCTCTGATGCAGGCATTCATCTGGTCAAGCTCCAGGCTGTAGTTGGAAGCTGAAAATACTTTCTCCGTGTGGGAGGTTCGGTCTCCGTTTTCATCCTTCACGGTAACGGTAAAGCAAAGATCACCTTCCTGATTGTATTCCACATCGGAGCGGATATAGCCCTTTGAGCCATGGATGAACAGCCTGTCATAGCGATCGTTGCTGTCTGTGCCGAGACACATTCCCGCATGGAAGGAAGCACGTACGCCGTTTTCGAATTGCATCATCACGGAAGCAAAATGATCTACGCCCTCCTGATCGAGCTCGGCATCCGTTTTGAGATAGCGGATGGGAGAGTCGACGAGGGAAAGGATCATGGTGGTGCAGTAGCAGCCGATATCATAGATTCCGCCGCCGCCTTTATCCTTATGCAGGCGGAAATCCTCGGAATAGTCCTGTGTCAGAAAAGCGGTATCGATGTAATCAACTTCACCGATCACGCCGTCGGAAATGATCTGCTTCAGCCTTTTAACATAGGGGCTGTGCAGATAGGCGTAGGCTTCCATCAGGATGCGGCCGCTTTTGCGGGCAGCCTCAAACATCCGTCGGACTTCGCTTTCATTCATGGCAAGAGGCTTTTCACACAGAACATGCTTGCCTGCCTCCAAGGCTTTGATGACCCACTGACAGTGGATGTCATTGGGCAGAGGCACGTAGACGGCCTCCACCTGTGGATCCTCCAGCAGTGCATCATAGCCTTCATAGGCCTTCTCAAAGCCGAACCGTTCCCTGAAGTCCTCTGCTTTCTTCAGGCTCCTGCCGGCTACGGCATACAGCTCACAGCCCTCAGCTTTTTGCATGCCCGGTATGGTACAGCTTGCGGCGATTCCCGCAGTTCCCAGAACACCCCATTTTACTTTTTTCAAGAAAAATACCTCCCCGCGTATTTGATGATTATAATTCTACCATCTGATCGCGAAGGGATGCAAGGTCATTTGGTATATACGAAAATAGTATCATTATATTCGTTATCGTAGTATACTGTAATGTGAGTGGTTATCGTCTGTAACCACCGAAACGGAATTGTAATGACTGAGGATAGGATCGGATGATCAGAGCAGAGGCGTTATGCAAGCAGTTCGACAGGACTGTGATGAGTGAGGATAAGAAAAAAGGGAAGGCGTCAAGGAGCAAAAAGGAAACCTTCCTTGCGGTGGACCATGTATCCTTTGAGGTGCAGACCGGTGAGATCGTGGGCCTTTTAGGGCCCAACGGTGCCGGGAAGACCACGCTTCTCCGCATGCTGGGATGCCTGATGCAGCCCACGGAAGGAAGCGTCATGATCACCGATACAAACGGGGAATGCATTACGGATCCCGTCAAGGCCAAAAACCATATCGGTTACCTTTCCGGCAATACGAAGCTGTATCACAGGCTCAGTGTACGGGAAATGCTGCAGATGCTGGGAGAGATCTACGGCATCGACAGGGAGGAGACTGCTGCCAGGATAGAGAAGATCTCTTCGGTCCTTGATATGGGAGAGTTTCTGGATAACCGGATCGAACGACTTTCCACGGGACAGACCCAAAGGGCATCCATAGCCAGGACTCTGATCCACGAACCCGATATCTATATTTTTGACGAACCCACGCTGGGACTGGATATCCTCAGTGCGGATGCCATCGTCTCTTTTATGAAGCAGCAAAAAGAAGCAGGGAAAACTGTGCTCTACTCCACTCATTATCTGGAGGAGGCACAGTTTTTGTGCGATCGGATCCTGATGATCTGTAAGGGGAGGATCGTATGTGAGGGGAGTCCCGAAAGTATTATGGAGCGTTTCGGGGCAGAGAGCCTCAGGGATGCTTTTCACAAGGTGATGCAGGAACAAAACGCCGGAGAGGAATCGGGAGAAACTGCCATGGAAGAAACAGAAAGCAGGGAGGAAGAGCCATGAAGATCGCAGCCGTATGGGCGCTTTTCAAGCGTGAGATGATGGATATCCTCCGGGATAAAAAGACGGTAGCCATGATGATCCTCCTGCCGATCGTTTTGTATCCCCTGCTGATCGTAGCCATGGTATTTCTGATGAATGCCATCACCACCTCCCAGGAGGAAAAAGTGTATAAGGTCTGCCTGGATACAGAGCCTGAGATATCCAGGGAGCTTCTGACCATTATCAATGAGGATGAGGAAGAGATCGGATACAAGCTGAAGGTGCTCACAAGCCATGAGGTGGAGATGAAGCTGGCCGATGTAAAGAAGGAAGAGAGCGCAAAAGAGAAAAAGCAGGATACCGAAGCAGAGGAGGAAAAGGATCTTCTGACAAGAGGTCTGGATGCCAAGGTATTAAACGGATTTATCCGACAGAAGGAGGATGGCAGCTTTGATGTCTGCTATCTGTCGGCACAGACGGATTCCAACATTGCAAAAAATGCCCTGAATGATGTGCTGGGACTGTACAGGGAAAAGGTGAGAAGAGAAACCCTGGATGAAGAAGGTCTGGATGCGGACGCTTTTCTGGATGCCGTCACTTTCCAGGGGCATGATCTGTCGTCTACGGAGGAGTCCGTGGGAAATCAGATCGGATCCCTCCTTCCCTTCTTCATCATCACCAGCGTTTTGTTGGGGGCCATGTATCCGGCCATTGATGTGACGGCGGGAGAGAAGGAAAGAGGCACACTGGAGACTCTCCTGACCCTGCCTGTTACCAATCTGGAAATGATCATGAGCAAGTTTCTGGCGGTTTCGCTCATTGCCTGCATATCCGCCTTTTTGAACGTGGTCTCCATGGGCGGTGCCATGATGTTTCTGGTATCCGGCGCCATGTCCGGCAATTCGGAGATGGGGATCTCATTGAATTATTCCGTTTTCCTGCCGGGGATCGGCTTTACGCTGCTGGTCATGGTCTTTTTTGCCATGCTGGTCACGGCCATCTGTATGTGCACCTGCATCTTCGCGGGGAGCTTTAAGGAGGCCAACAACTATATCACGCCGGTGATGCTGGTGGTGATGTTTTCCAGCTATGCGGCCATGGTCCCCAATGTGGAGCTGACACAGAAGACCTCGGTGATCCCGGTGGTCAATGTGGCGCTGATGATCAAAAGCCTTTTCGGCTTCACCAATGATTACGGTCTCTACGGGATCGTTCTGTTCACCAACATCGCCTACAGTCTGCTGGCGGTGCTGGTCTTAAGCCGCCTGTACAACAGCGAAGCGGTGCTCTTTTCCGAGGGCTTTGCTTCGGTACATCTGTTTTCCAAACGCAGTGATATGAAAAAGGGTCAGATGCCCGGCGGCGGCGATGTGGTGCTGGTAATGAGCCTGACACTGCTTCTGATGCTGTATATCGGGACCTTTGCCGTGGCAAAACTGGGCTTTTACGGCGTGGCGGTACAGCAGGGGATCATCCTGCTGATTCCTCTTCTTTATGCCTGGTATATAAGGACGGATATAAAGAAGCTGTTTTCCTTCAACATGCCCCATCCGGCAGCTTTTGCAGGGGGCTTTCTGATGTTTGTGGGAGCCTTCATCCTGGCCCTGTTTGTGGGGGCCCTGCTGGCAGGCGTGTTTAAAGAGAGCGCGGACAATCTGGTGGAGCTGAATGATTTCCTGAGCACCCAGTCCAAGCCTTTGACGGTGATCTTTATCGCACTGATGCCTGCCATGGGAGAGGAGCTTTTGTTCCGTGGATTCTTCATGGGAACCATTAAAGAAAAATACAAGCCGGCGCTTGTGATCGCAGCTACGGCGATCATTTTTGCCGCCTATCATATGAGCATCCTGCGGTTCTTTACCGTGGGGATCATCGGTCTTTCCTTTACCATGGCGGCCTATCGGAGCCGCAGCATCTTCGTATCCATGATGATGCATTTTTGCAACAACCTGGCAGCCTGTCTGGTGGAATGGTACCCCGGCAGACTGCAGAAGCTGATGGAGCTTGATCCTGCCGCCCTCAGCAGTCCGCTGGCTGTCTTCGGACTTTTCGGCGGCGCGGCAGCAGCGGTTTTATTGGGATATTATCTTGTGGGATTTCGCGGGAAAAGAGCAGCGGAAGGGGGACTTTCATAATGGTGAAAAATGAGGGAAAGAGATTACTGGCCATGGCAATGGCCTGTATACTGACGTTTTCAGGGATTCCGGCTATGGCTGAGGAGACGGCGACGGTTGCGGAGGCTGTCGTGACGGAGACGACTGCGACAGATGCTGTAGCGTCAGAGACGACTGCGACGGATGCCGGTGTCGCCGAGACAGGTGCTGCAGAGGAAAGTGCTGTACAAAAGAGTGGTATGACGTCTGATGAGGAGTCAGTCTCGACGGATTCTGCCGCGGATAAAGCGTCTGAAAGTCTTGATGATGAAGAGGAGCTGTCGGCGCAAAAGTACTCCCCTCAGGAACCCTATGAAACAACCGTTACCGATTGGGGGCTGGCTCAGCCGGTTACTTATCAAAACCAGAATTGTGTCCTTATTTCCGATTATGTCGGAGACGAGACCGACATCCTGATCCCCGCTGAAATCCTTGGCCAACAGGTCATCTTCGTTGGTATCGGCGCGGAGGATACCATGTCCGGCGGAAATGCGGGAAGTGTTATCACTTCCGTTACTTTCGAAGAGGGAGTGATCGGCGTTCCTTATACCCTGGAAACCCCTACGCAGGGATTTTTTCAATATTGCGAAAAACTGGAAACGGCGGATCTGAGCAATCTGAGTACATCCGCTATGTCTGATATGCATAATATGTTTGCCGGGTGTAAATCTCTCAGCGAGGTGAATCTGGGCGGGCTTTTTACTACCGGGACTGCTACGGATATGTCCGGTATGTTCTGTAATTGTGAAAGTCTGCAGGAACTGGATCTTTCAGGTTTTGATACCGAAGCGGTCGCTTATACGAGTTCCATGTTTGAGGGCTGCACGAACCTGCAAATGATCACGGTTTCCGAGTATTTTACTACCGACGCTGTTCTGGAGCCCGAAGCCGATAAGGATATGTTTAAAAACTGCACCAGCCTTAGGGGCGATCATGGGACGGCCTATGATGAGAGGTACACCGACAAGACCTATGCCATCATCGATGGGGGAGAGGCGGATCCGGGATACTTTACGGCTGACAACGGTTCGAGGATCAGCACACCGGAGGATTGGCAGTATGAACTGGATGATAGCATAGTGGAAAATGGAACTTCTGTTCCCACCATCCGTCTGAAACTGTATACTCCCAGTGAGGAGAATAATAAGCTGCGGATCCCGAAATATATGACCGTCAGCGGAAACAGCTACAGGGTTGCTCTTTGCGGGATAAACTCACGGGATAGTCAGGGAGCCGCTAGCTCGCTTCATTCCCTTTCCTTCGAAAAGGGAGTAGTTGCCTTTGACTGCGTCTATGAAGATGGTATAGGAAGCTATGGGTTGTTTGCAAACTGCATCAATCTGACCGAGCTGGATCTGCGGGGACTGGATACCTCCCGTATGACCACCATGCGCAACATGTTTGGCTCGTGCAGAAATCTTGAATCACTGGATCTGAGTATGCTGGATACATCTTCCTGCACCTGTATGGGCTTTTTGTTTAAAGATTGTCAATCCTTGTCTAAAGTTAATCTGGATAATGTGGATACATCCAAGGTGATAGATGCCGGCGGCATGTTTCGAGGCTGCAGTGCCCTGACAGAGCTGGATCTGTCAAGCTTTGATACTTCCAGTGTGGAAAGGATCGCCAATATGTTCAATGGCTGCACCAACCTGGAAACGATCTATGTTTCCGACAGGTTTGTGCTGGATCCCA
>JAILKJ010000029.1 GCA_024693845.1 Lachnospiraceae bacterium | reverse complement strand
GATAGTCATGATCGTACCGATAGCACTCATCACCTTCCCGATCACGATCAGCACCGGACCGATAGCCGCCGCTACCAGCGCAATGGTAATGATGACCTTCCTTGTCCCCTCATCCATGGAATTAAGCCAGTCCACCAGATTCTGTATCCATCCCACGATAGTCCGGATCGCCGGCATCAGCATCTCCCCAAAGGAAATGGCCAGCTCCTGCAGCTGGCTTTTCAGGATGGTCAGCTGTCCTTCCAGATTGTCCTGCATGGTAGCAGCCATCTTCTCAGCCGTTCCGTCACAGTTATCAATGGCGCTCGACAGTTTGTTGATATCCCCTTCCCCGGCATTCATCAGTGCCAGGAAACCGCTCATGGCATTCTTACCTACGAGGCTCTCAGCCGCTGCCGCCTGCTCCGATTCCGTAAGCCCCGCAAACGCCACCCTGCAATCAGCCAGGATATCCGAAAGATCCCTCATGGATCCGTCCGCATTGGTCGTTGCCACCGTAACCGTCCCGATCGCATCCCCGCAGATCTTCACATCCCCGGACAGATTCGTCATGATCGTCCGAAGTGAGGTACCTGCCTGGGAACCTTTGATACCCGCATTGGCCATCAGACCGATCGCCTCCGCCGTATCTTCCACGGAGAAACCTAACGCTCCCGCGATAGGAGCCGCATACTTAAAGGTCTCCCCCATCATGCTGACATTCGTGTTCGCATTACTGCTCGCAGCAGCCAGAACATCGGCGAAATGTCCGCTGTCCTGTGCGCTCAGCCCGAAAGCCGTCAGTGCATCTGTCACGATATCGGAAGTAGTGGCCAGATCCTCCCCACTCGCCGCTGCAAGGTTCATCACGCCCTCGATACCGGACAGCATATCGGAAGTCTTCCATCCGGCCATGGCCATATAATTCATGGCTTCTGCCGCCTCAGCCGCAGAGAACTTGGTCTTCGAACCCATCTCCCTGGCCTTCTCCCGGAGTGCGTCAAGCTCGGATCCCGTTGCCCCGGATACTGCGGCAACCTTGCTCATTGCCGAATCGAAATCCGCCGCAGTCTTCACCGCCGCCGTCCCAAGAGCCGTCACACCTACAGTCACCGGCATGAACTTCTTGCCCACGTTCTCCACGTACGCTCCCATGGATTTCAGCTTCTCACCGTCTGCCGCGATCTTCTGCAGCGCCGTTGCCGACTGGTTCGCCTGCTCCTCCAAAGACTTAAGCTTCTGCTCAGTCTCCGCGATCTCCCTCTGCAGCCCGTCATACTGCTCCTGGGTAATCGTCCCGTTCTTCAGCGCCTCATTCGCCTGCTCGGATGCTGTCTTTAAGGTTTCCAGCTTCTGCTTCGTCTCCTGAACCGCATCCCCCAAAAGCCTATGCTTCTGTGCCAGCAGCTCCGTATTCCCCGGATCCAGCTTTAGGAGCTTCTCCACATCACGCAGCTGGCTCTGTGTATTCTTTATTTCACTGTTGACCCCCTTCAGAGCCGTCTGGAGCTTTGTACTATCGCCCCCGATCTCCACGGTAATGCCCTGTATCCTACCAGCCATGCTTCTCCCCCCCTCAACTGCATCAAAAAAGCACCGGCTCCCTCACCGATGCTTTTACTCTTTTATCTCTTATTTTTTTGGCTTATATTTTGCACTATATGCTTTAACTTCTTCATCCTCGGTAAGCCAACCGTATCGTTGAAGGAAATCAAGCTTCTTTTCATCTGTATCGTAATGTTCCTCTTCTCTCTTTCCAGGAATCCGCTCGTTTTCCTTACCGTTAAAGAACCTTTCTGACTCTCCCTGTCGATATGAAACAGGTTCTCCATCTTTGATATACTTCCCACAGTATACATTTTTGTACCCGCGGTATACTCTTTCATCACCAACCATTCCGTCAAGAACTCCACTAGCAAGCTTTGCCAACAACCCCTTCTCTTCTTTCGTCTTTCTCATGCTGCAAGCCCTCCTGTTCTATAAGCCTCTACCCATGTCTGCCCTGGAAGCAGATCGTAACCATGATCTGCAGCCGTAGCAATCTTTTGGGCTGAAGCCTTCCAGCCTTCAGGCAAATTACGAAGATGCTCTGCAACATCATGCGGTATCTTATCAACAGACGTAATACTCATTTTTACGATATCTTTTACGGGTTCAGCATCCATACTTGGAACAGGCTTCGCATCAAAAACGTGCTCAGGTGTCTTTTCTACCATGCTTCTGAGAGATGACCAGGCTTCCTCTAAAGCTTTTCGCTCTTTAATCCCGATAACCATTGCGATTATTGCGGCTATACTCACACCCGCAACAAGCAATTCTCTCTTGTGTTTCTTAATCCAATCCACAAATGTCTTTTTTTCTCTTTCCATAAGCTGACCTCCTTTTCTTGCGTGCCCCCCGTCCGAGGCATGGTGTAGGTTACGCTATTATATTATGCGGAAATCAGCGATTTGAGGTTCACAATTTGTGAATAATCGCCCCTCGAATTTATTCAAAGTCAAAGCGTCATCATTGTTGTAAGCATGTTAATCGCATAGATGTTATCCATATGAACCTGGGATATTAACATTTGCATTCCTACAGCCTCATTCATTTCTTGACTAAGACCGGAATCAACCATTCCAGTCAGATATTTCAACCCCAAATAATAATCTCCCAGATTTTCCCATCCTGGTCTATGCTTTAGTTCCTTGATAATTTCCATAGCCGCATCATCGAGATCATCTATAAATCTTTTTCTCTTCTCAATAACATCTTCTGACGTGTTATTCCTTGTCCTCATGATTATCTTATTAGACGAAGGTTGATTTGTTCTCGGGTAAAGGATAGATGTAAAGGCTTCCATCATATTCTTATCAAGAATCTGTGACCATTCCAAGAACAATAACCACATGATATTTGCAGCAGCCTCCGGCAAATCGTCTTCTTCCGCTGCAGAAGAATACAAATCAAAACAATCAGATACAATACGCCCCATCACTGGCTCATTCTTAGAGAAGCTTTCCATAATCGAGCAGCATTTCTCGTATGCTTTTTTGAAATTGTTATTCTGTAAAGCCGCATCAGATGACGACAGTGGGATCAAGATTTTCCACAACTCTATCATCCCCTGTAAACCGTGTATTGAAAATTTCTGGTCTCCCAATTCTGTGAGATCACAGTTTAACAATTCGTCTACAGTCTTTCCATAATGCTTAGCTAGAGCAGCTAAAACCTGCGGTTTGGGATCACGTTCTCCAGATTCATAATTCTTTATAGCAGTGTTTCGAAGATGAACTGACTCACCCAATTCTGCAAGAGTTTCACCATGCATTTTTCTCAAATGTTGTATATTCCGTCCAAGTATGTTTTCCTGATAATCATTACCTTTCGACATGTACTTACGTCCCCCATAACATCATCTTTGGTATCGCTCTACCGATAATAGCACAATCCCCAGCGCTTTAAAACATTTTTCCATGCAGCAGAAAGAGCCACCTTTCGGCAGCCCCTTCCAGATTCTCCTCTATCTTCGCTCTCTTTACACGGCTCCCATTCTACAGCAACCGTAAAGCCTTGTCTACCTAAAACGCGTCCATCGCCTGTTGATCTCCGACCTCTGCCCACGGGTATTCATCATTCCTGCTCTCAATGAACATCTCATTCACGAGACCGATGGTCAGCAGATCGAGATCCCTGATCGAAAGCCCGATCTGCACACACCGCAGCATAAAAAGAGCCGTTGTCATTTCACGCTCTGTAGTGCGAAGTTTTTTTTAGCCTCTACATCCGTCTTCACATTGATCCCCCAAAGCTCTATGATCTTCGGAAGAACCTGATAAATGCTGAAGGTATTGAAATCATCAAGCCACTCCTCCGGCGTGTCCGGGATCTTCGGATCCGCATGCTTCGCCATGATATAAGCTATGTTCTCAAACATTTCCAGTGAGAACATATCAAGGTTGGATGCCGTCTCATCCCTCTCGCCAATCGCTTTTTCCAGTACCGCCAGATCCTTGTATATATCTCTGTTGAACTTGATCCGGTAGATCCTCGGAATCGCCGCCGAAGCCCTGAAGGGCACCTTCTTCCCATCGATCTCGATTATCTGCATCACTGCCATCTCATTTCCCTCCAATCCTCAAAATGGGCAGAGCCAAAACCCTGCCCGTCATCCTCAACCCTGTCCGGTCTTCGTCACAGTCACGGTATACGCCGTGCTGGTACAGCCGGTCTTGCTTGCGATCACGGTTACCGTATTGGTGCCGCTCACCCAGGTTGCATCATTTCCGCTGGTATGTGC
>JAILKJ010000043.1 GCA_024693845.1 Lachnospiraceae bacterium | reverse complement strand
TGATGGAGCCTATCCGGAATCTGATGACGAGACTGGTGCTGGTATCCATCATCGCCATCATCGTTGTTGTGCTGATCATCCTGCTGCAGGTTAGCACCATCGCCAAAGGTATCGGTGCCGTAAGTAAATTCGCAGGTTCCCTGGCCAAGGGTGATTTCACCATCGATCCTCTTGTGGTCAAGACCGAAGATGAGCTGGGCCAGATGGGTGATTCCCTCAACAACATGTATGACAGCAACAAAGAGGTCATCACGAATATCAAATACCGTGCTACTGAGATCGATCAGTCAAGCGAAATGCTTCGTGATGCTGCCAATGTGCTTTCGGACAAGTTTGCCGAGATCCGCAAGTTCATGAATGAAGTAAATACGGCAATGCTCTCCACCAGTGCGGCGACAGAACAGGTGAATGCATCCACCGAGGAAGTATTGTCCAATGTAAATCTCCTTGCAGCGGAAACTGCCAAGGGTATGGAAATGGCTCAGGAGATCAAGGTCAGAGCCACGAAGGTGGGCGACAACAGCCGCAGTGCTTACGACTCGGCAACGAAGCTTTCGGGACAGTTTGAAGAGCGCCTGAAGCTCAGTATTGAGAATGCAAAGATCGTGGAGAGTATCGGAGAGCTGGCTAACGTGATCTCCGGGATCGCAGACCAGATCAACCTGCTTTCCCTTAATGCTTCCATCGAGGCGGCAAGAGCGGGAGATGCGGGACGCGGCTTTGCGGTAGTGGCTACCGAGATCGGTTCCCTGGCAGGCAGCACCTCTGAGGCAGTAGGACAGATCCAGTCCACCATCGCGGATGTCAAGAACGCCTTTGGCGAACTGGTAAAGGATGCCCAGGGCATGCTGGATTTCGTACAGAATACCGTGGCACCCGATTACAGCAATTTTGTATCCGTATCCGAGCAGTACGGCAATGATGCCCAGGAATTTGATACCACATCCCAGGAGATCTCCGATATGTCCGAATCCATCAAGCATATCATGCAGGAGGTTACGGATGCGGTACAGAGCATTACGGAAGCTACGGAGAGCACCACGGAACTGAGCTCCGAGATCAACGAACCCATCGAAGTGGTATCCGGTCATGTTACCGGTATTACGGATATGTCTGATTCCCAGGAGTCCATCGTTAAGGATCTGAACCATGTGGTGGGCAAGTTTACGCTGGAGTGATAAAGATGACTGAGAATATTACGGTATTTGCACATAACAGCATTAAGATAGAAGGAGAAGCCGGAGCGGTCTATATCGATCCGTTTCAGATGAAAGAAGCACCGAAGGACGCTGATTTTATCCTGATCACCCATGACCATTACGATCATTTTTCACCGGAAGATATAGAGAAAGTGGCAGGGGAGAAGACCATGCTTGTTGTTCCGGAAAAAATGCGGGCCAAGGCAGATGAGGTGGCCGGCATGGTGAGCAGGATCGTTACGGTTCAGCCGGGAGAGAGAACAAAAGCCGATGGCCTGAAGATTGAAACGGTACCGGCCTACAATACCATCAAACCCTTTCATCCCAAGAGTGCAGGCTGGGTAGGTTATATCCTGGAAGCAGGAGGAGAGAGGATCTACATCGCCGGAGATACGGACGCTACGAAAGAAGCTAAGGATGTGAAGTGTGATGTGATTTTGGTACCCATCGGAGGAACCTTTACCATGGATGCCAAAAAGGCTGCAGCTTACGTAAATGAGCTTTCGCCCAAGGTGGCCATACCCGTGCATTACGGCAGTATCGTCGGAGATCCTTCCGATGGTGAGGTCTTTGCTTCTCTTGTGAAGGAGCCTGTGAAGGTAGAGTTTAAGATCCGTTTTTGATCTTGTTTAGGGCATTTAAGACCCGCTTTTTGTCCCGGCTCCATAGGGGAGCGATCAGGAGCTTTTTATCGCCGTCCCCCGTCATCCGGTGGATCACGATATCCTCCGGCAATACGGCAAGACAATCCGTTATTAAACGAACGTATTCATCCATTGTCAGGCAGGAAAAGTTTCCTGCCTGATATTCTTTTGCAAGATCTGTGCCTTCCAGTACATGAAGGAGCTGGAGCTTGATCCCGTCAGCGCCGCTCCTTCCTACGTACTTTACGGTTTCCAGCATTTCTTCTGTGGTTTCTCCCGGAAGCCCCAGGATCACGTGAACGATGGTCTCGATATTCCGCTCTTTCAGATCTGCGATGGCTTTATCATAGACATCGAGGGTATAACCGCGTCTGATATAGGCAGCGGTTTTTTCATGGATCGTCTGCAGACCAAGTTCCACCCATACCGGCTTTATGCCATTGCATTCTGATAAAAGGTCCAAAACCTCATCGGACAGACAGTCCGGTCTGGTGGCTATGGAAAGGATCTCAACATCGGGATGGGAAAGTGCTTCGTAGTATTTTTCCCGCAGTACTTCTATGGGAGCGTAGGTATTGGTGAAGGCCTGAAAGTATGCGATATAGCCAGCTTTCTCCTTCGGCAGTTTAGCCCGCACCCGTTCCTTGCCCCGCTCGATCTGCGACCTAAT
>JAILKJ010000035.1 GCA_024693845.1 Lachnospiraceae bacterium | reverse complement strand
GCAAAGCGTTTTCAGATGCTTATCTCCGTGAAACAGTTTTTTTGCGGTCTTTCGGGCTTCCAGGATGATCTCCTTCAGACTCATGGGTCTTTCCGAAAAAACGATCCTGTGGATGATATGCGCAAGAACCGCGGCGGGCATATATCCTAGCGAATGGCCATGGGTGATTGCGGCAATCTCCGCCGCCTCACGGTCGATGTACTCGATTTCCATATGGTTCAGCAGCGCAATCGGTGCCACCCGCATAATCCCGCCGCAGCCCTTGCTTTCATTCGGTGGATGCGTGAGGTTTTCTCCGCCATAAGTCTTTCCGCTTCGCTGTGCGGATAATGCGGAAAGGCATGTGTTCCCGGGGGCTCTTCGCTGATAAAGTGCCGGCACATCCAGCAACCAGGAGCAGTTCCGTTTAAGGCCGTTCCCCAGCCTTCTGCTCTCCGCAAAGCTCATGCGCTGCGTCGTGTACCAGTCCTGATAGGCTTCTGCCACATAGGCGGCATCCCTGGCGCGAATTCCCCGCATCGCGCCCCTTGTGTCCCCAAAGAGCAGTCCGTTTGCGGTAAACAGGGTCATCTGCGTATCATCGGAGATGAGGGCTTTACCAGTGTCGTCGTCCGTAAAGTATTCCCGGATCCCATGTTCCCCGTAGACAAACCTGATCTCCTCTTCCGAGCGGAATTCAATGGGATAGCCCAGTGCATCCCCGACGGCACCGCCGAAGAGGCAGCCGCGGATGCTGTCCAGATGCACCTCCCGCTTACGGATTCTTTCGCGGGCCTCGTCTGTTTCCGCCTGATCCTCCTCACGGTAGAATGCCCCTTCAGCGAAATTGCGGCTGAATACCTTGAAATTGTACTGCTCCGGAGATTTGTCCAAAACAGCAAAATCGATCCGCCTGAAGGCAGCGTTTTCGGTCATACCCATATAATCAAAATCCTTGAGCGCCCTGTAAAACAGATCTGAAACCACCTTCGCATCGTTCCCGAAGGCTCCGCAGCCCCAGGCACCCAGGACAAGCACACGATAGCCAAAGTGCACAGCGCATTTTAACATTGCTGTGATCCTGCGGAAAACCAATGCTCGATATGCGTCCTCACTGAGTCCTTCCTTGCCATACCGGATCATCGGCGCAGCGCAGGTCAGAACGGAAACGATGGATGTCTCCGGAAGCAGTCTCCCCTGCTCATCCCGGATAATCTCTACCTCCGGGGAAAGGATCATTGCATCAGAGCCAAGGCAGCTTTCCAGACTCCGATTATACTGATAGTATTTTGCCGCCGTCATGCTCTCGAGTGACAGCAAAAGGGAGCTCTTCCTGCAAAGATCCTCTTCCTGCGCTTTCGCACCGTTTCTTACCCCTCCGCCAGGGTTCACGGGATTGGCCATGTTCAGGACGAGAAGCTTCTTTTCCTTTCCGCTGTCAAACAGATGAGGGCTCTTCTCCAGACGCATCCTGGCAAGTGCGAAGGAATCCATGTTCACGCACCCATAGCCGCATCTTCCTAACGATATATGCCTGTTTGATGCTGTCAGGGAACAGATCTTCTCCACCTCCTCCGGCAGAAGAACGGTGGCCATAGACATTTCCTCCCTGGAAAGCTTCAGTCTGACTTTTTTGATTCCGACCGTATATGTGCCCTTTGAAAAGATGTCTAGCGAGTCGTTCAGCATCTCTGTTTCCGTCATATTCATCCTGCCTTACTTTGCATTCTTCCTTTGGAACAGCTCATCAATCTTACTCTTCCATCCTGCGCCGACCTTTGCATCCGCCATCCGCATGGCGCATACCGTTTCCCCTAGGACCTCATAATTCAGCCTTGTGCTCACAGAATCATTCATGTAATTTGCACTGCGATCCGCAGATATACCCATTTTTCCAGCCACTGAAATGGCATCCATGTTTGCTCCCAGGAAGAGAAACTCCCAGCCATACTTCTCTTTTTCACGCTCCACCATGGCCTTTACCTTATCGTAGCTGTAGCGCCTGCTGGAATTCTCCATCCCGTCCGTGGTGATCACAAAAATGGTCTTCTCCGGGACATCCTCTTCTCTTGCGTACTTGTGAATATTGCCGATATGGTGGATCGCTCCGCCAAGGGCATCCAGAAGGGCTGTGTTTCCCCTGACATAATACTCCTCGCCCGTGATCGGCTTTATCTCGGAGAGCGGGACTCTGTCATGGAGAACCTCCGTCAGATGATCAAACAGCACGGTGGAAACAAGCACCTCTCCCTCCTGCTTCTCCTGTTTCTTCAGCATGGCATTATAACCGCCAATCGTGTCCTCCTCCAGTCCGCTCATGGATCCGCTTCGGTCCAGGATCATTACCAGCTCTGTTAATCCTTTTTTCATCTTCTTTTCCTCCGTCCGAATACAGCCAGTGGTTTGCTTTGATGAATAAAGGATACCAGGGTGATAGGGATTAAAGGTCGCTTCGGAGACGACAAAAGAATTTTGCTGTTTTTACCCGCCAAGCAGTGGCTGCTCGTATTCAAACAGAAGAAGATTTACTTCGTAGATGTCATAGATCCCGTTCTCAATACAGTATTCAATGATCAGATCAAAATAGCTACTTTGGGAAAATGCGAAGCCAGCCCTGCCGATCAGATCCTTAGCATCGTCAAGATTAAGGTGCAGGGCAATGGCCAGCGCCAGCGCAGTGGATTTCTGCGGAGCATATTTTACATTGCTCCTGATCTTGGAGAAGAGCCGCCTGTCCAGGTTCGCTCGCTTATAGACCTCCGTGTCGGTCATTCCTTTCTGATCGATCAGGCGGAAGAGGTATTGCTGAAAAGTATCCTCCCGTTTATGCAGAAAATCCTTCAGGCTGCGGCGTTTTTTCGGCACTGCCGAGGCCTGCGGAAGCGGAGAATTTGCCCGGCCAGGCATGGGCGCAGCGCCCACCGTTATCGGCATGGTGGCTTTTCCCATACCGCTTTCCATCATCAGCACTGTAGTATCCTCCAGTGCCTGCTCCACAACCGCCGTCGTTTCCGCAGCCATACGGTTGGTATCAAAAACTGCCCGGTCTGGATGCAAACCAGCCGTGGGGGCTGCGGCGGCTCTGTCCGCGGATGATGTCATGGAAGATGCCACTGACGCCACATCATTTTGCGGTGGCTTCCGCATCTCCCCGGGAAGATCCCTGGACTGCCAGACGCGGGATCGCATCCCATAGGGATACTCCTCCTTCTTCCGTTTCCCCACATAGTTGCGGTCGATATACGCCTCTACCGTCCCCAGCAATCGTCCGGACAGTGCAAAACTTTCCTCGTCAAATACCACGAGGAACACCTGCATATCTGATTCAAGCAAAAAGGATCGGATCTCGTTTACCGCGATCTTCAGCGCTTTTTCTTTTGGAAATCCGTAGGAACCGGTTGAAATCAGAGGAAAGGCAATACTTTCACAGGAATGCTCAGCCGCAAGTTGCAGGGTATTCCGATAGCAGGAGGCGAGATTCTCTTCCTCTCCCTGCGACCCGTCCAGCCATTCCGGACCTACCGTATGGATAATATACTTTGCAGAAAGCCTGAAAGCCCCTGTGATGGCGCAGCTGCCGGGGGCGATCTCGCCAATCTGCTGTCTTTCCGCCAGCAACTCCGCTTCCCCCGCTGCCTGATAAATGGCGAAGTCCACGCCAGCGCCATAGGTCGGCTTTGGGTTAGCCGTATTTACGATGGCGTCTGCGTGGACTTTTGTGATGTCGTTTCGGATGATGTTAAAAGGCATTGCTTTTCCCCATTATACTGGCTCGACCCTGACTGACAGATTTTGGTTCATTATAGCATGGCGGCGATCCTGAAAACAGAATCGCCGACGCATAAGACTTCACGCCATAAGATTTCACAGTTTTTATAACAATCAGTCAGATGCTATCTTTGCTGTGATCTTGAAAGACACTGTTTTTGTCCCGCCGTATCTCCCCAATCCCCTAAAGGTGACCTTGGCCGTCCCTGTTTTGGTGTTATTCACATAGCTTCCTTCCACCACCTCAAAATCAGTTTCAAATACCAACGGCGTTGTGCCTGATCCCTGCTTGATTCCGGCACTCTTAAATTGAGAAGCCGATGTGATTGACACACTTCCACCTTTTCCAGGATAGACCTGGTCGTTGACTTTAAATGTGGCCTTAGAAATGTCATAACCAGCTTCCAGAATGCGGTAGGTGCCGGTCAGTGTACCGCCTGCGTAATCCCCCTTTCCGTCCACGCTGATCCGGATCACGCTTCCCGCGCCCACGATATCATCCTTCGTCAGCGCTGTTTCTGCGGAAACGCTTTCCCCGTTCAGCTCTCCGCTTACAATGCTGTATGAAGCATTGTCATAATCCTTCTTTGCCACAAGCGCCTTTCCGTCCGTGTCATACACCTTAAAGCTCTGGCTCCAGCCGTTCTTTTTCCCAGTGGCGGCCTTATCGGCGGCAACAAGCTTCAGCCCATTTTCTGCCGTCAGGGACTTTGCGAAAACCTTAAAAAGTTGATCCTTTGTACCCTGATAATTGCCCTTCCCCTTGAGTATCACCAGTGCGGCATTTGTTGGCTTGCTGTTATAACGATAGGAGATGCTGTAATCCTTATCTTTCACAAGCGCTCTTCCACCAAAGGAAATGGTCACCTCAGGTTTCGCTCCTCCCTTCGTATACATCGCATCCCCAACAGTTATCGTTGCCAACCCTATATCCACCGGTGTTATCTTAAAGCTTCTTTTCAATGTCCCGGTAAAGCCACCTATGCCTTTGATGGAAACGCTGGCCGTCCCGGCGTTCACATTGTTTGTATAGACAGGTGCAGCATAATCTCTCCCCTCCTTCAGATCGCCGTGGCCCGTATATGTCAGCTTAAGCGTCTGCGTGGCCTGCTCCCCGGTGTAGGGAAGAGCTGCAAAAAAGCCGGAAATGAATGCTTTGGAAATCGGCATTCCCGTGATCTTAAAACTTACCCGCTTTATCCCGTGAAAACTCAGGCCGTCGGAATTCGCTGTCTCCGTTCCTGTCAGAATAATCGTTCCCGTTCCTGCATTGATGTTCTCACCATAGGAAACGGTATAGTCCGTTCCCTCTGTCAAAGTGGCCTTCCCATACTTTACGATGAATCCAGTCGGCTCTATGGCTGTTCCCGAATAAGAAACATTCTTGACACCGGAGACCTTCACATCCTCCATGGCAACCTGTTTTACATCGTCTGTCACGGTGATGGAAAGCTTTCTCGTCCCTTTATAATTGCCGATACCGATCAATGTGGCTTCATATGTCCCCGGCTCTTTGCAGGATACTGCAGACATGGAATAATCCTTGTTCTGTTTCAGGAGTACTCCGTTCTGATATACTGCTGGCTTTACCTTCAGCGCCTTCCCAGTGTAGGTCAGTGTGATCTCCGGAGCCTCAAATCCGTCTTGAGAAATATCCTGCTTAAGGATGCTGAAATAGACAATCTTCCTGCCTTTATAGGAACCCTTGAAGGTGATCTCCACGCGAGGCGCCTTCTTTTTATCCATCTGCGTAGGGCTTGAGGCATTTTCCAGCTCATAGGCGTTTTTATTGTTTTTGACGGAAACGGTGTA
>JAILKJ010000033.1 GCA_024693845.1 Lachnospiraceae bacterium | reverse complement strand
ATATATCCGTTGGTCAGGATGGGCTGCGAACCGGGATCAAATGGCGTATTCTTATAGGTCTTCTTGTAGACCACCTTACCGTTTGAATCCACAACCTGATACTTCAGCACCGTCTTTTTACCCTTCGTTTCATTCCAAAGGATGGCAAAGCGGTCATCGCACAGGGTCACCATCCTGGCCTCGGAAACCTGGGTTCCCTTCTTTTTCTTGGGATTGTACTTGGTCAGCCAGATGACCTTTTTCGATTTTGTCTTCGTGTTCACAACAGAGACAAAAACGTTATATCCCAGGTTGCCGCCGTAACCCTTCACTTTTCCCACAGCATAATTATGTGGCTGAGCTATACCGGTCACAACAACATTATCACCTCCGATACCGAAGCCGCCCACCTGCATGCCCGTAAAGTTCTCTCCGCAGCTTCCCTGCAGATCAAAGACGATGTACTGCTCCACCTTGGTATCAAAGCTGTCCTTGGTGTTCTTATCCTCCATGGCATCGTTTCTGTGGATCGTAAGCACAACGCATCTGGGATAGGCATCACCGTGGTCGATCTGATACAGATCGTTCCCGTGGTACTGGGCCAACTGATTGAAGGAATGGCTGACATAGGCCACGTTATGCTCGCTGCCCTTCATGGTGGTGGTATCGATCCTGAATGCGATATTGGACTGATGCCGCTTGCCGTCATCATGGATATACATCTGCCTTCCCATGGTCAGGTACAGCCAGCGTCCCTGCATGGTCATCTGAGCTCCCGATGCATGAATGGGTTCATAGATCCCCTTAAAGCTGTTCTCAACGCCGCCCTTGAAGGAAGCGGTCTTTTTCTTCTTCCATTTGCCGCTGTACTGCAGCACCTTCAGCACAACCTTGGAATCCTTCTCCTTATGGTTGTTATACCCCAGTGCCACATAGTTCTGCCCGTCGATCCCGTGATAGAAAGTACCGAACTCGTTGTACTTGCCCAGCTTCACTTTTTTGCTGCCCTTCAGCTTCATATTCTGATCCAGCTTGTACTGGGTAAGCTTGCTTCCGTTTACGGTCACGATATAAAAATACTTGCCCTCTTCATAATAGTAAGTATAATCCGACGATGCGAAGTACCAGGAATAAACGTAGTCCTTAAAGAGCATCTTGACCTTCTTCTGGGTCACGATCTTTTTCTTGCCCTTGACATTGGGGATCAGGGTTGTGGCGGGAGCGCACATCTCACTAGTATATTCTTTTCCGTAAATGCACTTCACTCCGTAGGTGTATCTGTGTCCCGGAACCAGTCCTTTATGAAGGTAGGAAAAAGTGTCCGCCGAGACAGTGGTCACTATCTTGTATCCGTTTTTTCCGCTCTCCTTGCACAGGATCTGATAGCCTGTTGCATCTTTGACCTTCTCCCAGGACAGCGTGGCCGATGAACCGGAAGCCTTCTTCAGATCCGTGATCTTCGTAGTGGGCACCTGAGCCGCAAAAAGTACGGAATGGCCCACATTATGCTGATCCAGCATGCACTCCCTGCCACCCAGGACAACCTTCCTGTAGGTGGGATACATGGGAGAACCGTTACTGGAATACCGTCCGTTGTAATTCTTCGAAGAGTCATAGTATTCAAAACCCTGGACGCAGTAATAATACTTTTCCCCGGGCTTTACATCTACAACGGCCGAGCGGATATTCCCTCCATCCACCTGCTTGATGATGGTCCATTTCACGCCCTCTTCCTCTTCCTGGGACAGATCATAATTGCCGTCAAAAAGACTGGCCTCCGCGTTATTGACCCAGGTCCTCTTGATCACGAAGCCGTCATATTCATCCGGTCCTTCCCAGGTGATGGTGGCCTGCTTCAATCCCGTCTGCTTCATATCCTCTACCTGCAGACTGGAAAAAATGCCCGCCTTTACCGTGGCGCTAAAAAAGCACGCCAGCAGCCCTGCCAGCGCACTTATCATGATGATCCTTCTTCCTGCTGTTTTCATACTTTCATCCCTCACTTTTTTGTAAAATGCCCTCAATACAAAGCACAAAGCTCCCCATCAGGAGAGCCCGCATTTTTTCAGCCTCTCTTCATAAGCGGCTGCATTTTTGATCTCGAATTTATCGTTGAACATTTCATATTCCGCATCGGAAAGAAGCGACCTGATCTTCTCCTCCACGTTGGTCTTCAGCGCAATGCCGCAGGCAATGGAAGGGGCGATGCGGGGATCCTCAAAGGCATTTGCCTTCGCCTGGATTCGGTTTACATAATCTTCCGCTTCTCCCTCTCTGGCATAGGGGATCAATACGTTGAAAAGGTCTCCTCCGCAGCGTGCGATAACATATCCTTCCTCAGCCTCTTCCTTGATGATGGAGGCAACGGTGCGGATCAGACGGTCACTTTCCTCATGACCGTAGGTATCGTCCACTTTTTTCCAGTCGTTGATATTGGCAACGATCACGGCAACAGGAACCGTCTCCTGCTCATCCATGGTCTTGATCCTGCTGTCAAAATAGGTGCTGTTCAAAGTCTTGGTCAGTGCATCCTCATGCTCACCGTGCTTGATAACATACTGCTCCTTCTCCAGCCTCTTCTCCAGCTCGTCGGCATAGATGCCGGTCTCGATGCTTTCATAAGCAGCCGTAGCCTGCACACCCAGCTGGGCTACGATACTTCCCACAAGCCGGGCACGAAGGCTGTCCTGCAGCTCTTCTTCCTTCACATACAGATGGGCCACCGTCCTGTCATAAACACGGATCTTACGCCCCGGACTGTTGACTACATCAGGACGAAAGCCCACGAAGTTACCTACGCTGACTTCCTTCTCTCCGTGACGGTCCACCAGAAGGAAACTGATCCCGGTACTTTTAGAGATCAGGGAAAGATAGTCCGACAGGCTTTCGATATCCAAAAGCTGGTCCAGACTGTAATTCTTGATATGATCCTTCAGTCTTTTTTCAAGTGAAGATGTTCCGAATGCCATATGAGCCTCCTTTAAGGTCAGTTCTCATCATCCTCGCGCTGTGCCGTATATACCGTTCTCTTACGTGCCATCTCATCACTTTCAAGATACTCGTCATAGGTGGTGATCTTATCGATCAGACTGCCGTCGGGCAGGATCTCCATGATCCTGTTGGCCGTTGTCTGTACGAACTGGTGGTCATGGCAGGAGAAGATCTCCACACCGGGGAACTTGATCAGTCCGTTGTTCAGAGCCGTAATGGATTCCATATCCAGGTGGTTGGTGGGCTCATCCAGCAGCAGGCAGTTTGCACCGGAGATCATCATCTTGGAAAGAAGGCATCTTACCTTCTCGCCTCCGGATAAAACCTTCACTTTTTTAACACCGTCCTCACCTGCAAAAAGCATACGTCCCAGGAAACCGCGGACATAGGTGATATCGTTGACGGGGGAATATCCCATGAGCCAGTCGGCGATGGTCAGATCATTGTCAAACTCCGCCGTATTATCCTTGGGGAAGTAGGCCTGGGAAGTGGTAACGCCCCACTTCACCGTTCCTTCATCGGGCTCCATCTCCCCCATCAAAATCTGTAAAAGAGTGGTCTTGGCAAGCTCGTTGCCGCCCACCAGAGCGATCTTATCCTCTCTTCCCACATGGAAAGTGATATGATCCAGCACCTTCTCACCGTTAATGGTCTTGGTCAGATCCTCCACAAAAAGTACTTCGTTTCCGATCTCCCGGTCGGGACGGAAATCAATGTAGGGATACTTCCTGCTGGAAGGACGGATCTCCTCAAGTTCGATCTTCTCAAGAGCTCGCTTACGGGAAGTAGCCTGCTTGGATTTGGAAGCGTTGGCGGAGAAGCGTGAAATGAATTCCTGCAGCTCCTTGATCTTCTCTTCCTTCTTCTTGTTGGCTTCCTTCATCTGCTTGATGAGGAGCTGTGAAGACTCATACCAGAAATCATAATTGCCCGCATACAGCTGGATCTTACCGTAGTCGATATCGGCGATCTGTGTGCAGACTTTATTCAAAAAGTATCTGTCGTGGGATACCACGATGACCGTATTGTCAAAGTCGATCAAAAAGTCCTCCAACCAGGCGATGGCGTCCAGATCCAGGTGGTTGGTGGGCTCGTCCAAAAGCATGATATCCGGATTACCGAACAGGGCTTTGGCCAGCAGCACCTTCACCTTCTGGTTACCGTCCAGCTCACTCATCATGGAGTAGTGCAGCTCCCCGGAGATCCCCAGGCCGTTTAACAACTGAGCCGCATTGGTCTCCGCATCCCAGCCGTCCATCTCGGCGAATTCCGCTTCCAGCTCACTTGCACGGATACCGTCCTCATCGGAAAAATCCTCCTTGGCGTAGATGGCGTCCTTTTCCTTCATGATCTGGTAAAGTCTCTCATTACCCATGATCACCACATCCATCACCGGATAGGCGTCATATTTGAAGTGGTCCTGCTCCAGTACCGACAGTCTCTGTCCCGGCGTCATGATGATCTCACCCTTGGTGGTCTCCAGCTGTCCGGAAAGGATCTTTAAAAAAGTGGACTTACCGGCGCCGTTGGCTCCGATCAGACCATAGCAGTTACCCTCTGTAAACTTAATATTCACATCCTCGAACAGGGCCTTTTTGCCTATTCTGAGCGTTACATTACTTGCCTGTATCATTTCTTCTCTCCTTTTTCCTTGTAGATAACCTGTTATATTTTAGCGAATAATCCCGATTTAGGCAAGAAAAATCACCTGTTTCCGAGGAAACAGGTGATTCATCTCTCAGACGCTCATGTCAAAATGAGAACCAATATGCGGTGTGACAGATTGCTCCATCATGGAACGGTCCATCATTTCTACCATTGTCTGTCCCATACTGTCGTTCATGTCGAGAGTCTTGGACAACATGGCTACACCGAAGTTATTCGTCAGATTGACCTGCGCCAAAGACATGGATAATCCTGCGACATCCATCATGGACCCTCCCTTCTGTATATTGATAGGTTCATTGTATCATCTCCGGCGCATTTTTTCAAGCAGGTCATTTCTTGGCATTCAGTCTCTTTTCGGTGATCTCTCCGGTCTTATAACCCTTCACTTTCTTGCTGCCCACCTTGGAATAAGGCACTGCATAGTAGGTGTAGATGTAAGAGGAATCTACGGGGTCAAAGTAAACCGTAACATCGATCTTGGAAGCCGGGATGGTCTTGATCTTGGTGTAGGATCCGTTTCCGGTCTTGCGATACAGATAGTAGCCGGTCACGCCGTCCGGATTCCAGAGCACTACCTCGTTTGAATCAGTCTTGATCCTGGTAACCTCCATCCTGGGTGCCGCACATACTGCCATGGTCTTCTTGCCCTTGGAGTTCATAGCGCCCTTGATCTGCTTTCCTTTTACCTTTTTGTAAGCCAGAACGGTGTAAACATAGTTCTTACCGGTCTTTGCCTTCTTGTCTACGTAGGTAACGGTGGCCTTCTTCTTGATGGTCTTAAGCTTCTTCCAGGAACCGCCGGAAGCGAGCTTGCGGTATACGATGTAACCG
>JAILKJ010000004.1 GCA_024693845.1 Lachnospiraceae bacterium | reverse complement strand
ATCCGTGAGGGTGGACGTACTGTAGGTTCAGGCCGTGTTGCTACTATCATCGAGTAATACGCTACAAGCCAAGCAAATAAGTGAAAAATATACCCCGATGCAAGCTCGCTTGCAATCGGGGTTTATTTTTTGCTTATTTAGTGGGCGACAGCCCACGATAGTTCTTGTCGGAACGAAGTGACGGCAAGAACGGAGTGCTTGGCTTGTCCTTTTCTTACGGAGCGGCTTGTAGCGTAAGCGGTTGCAAAGAAACGGATAATCTATTATAATAAGCAAGTTAGCGGTTTGGAAGAGATGAGGGAATTTTGATGTACAGTTTTCAGAGCAGGATCCGATACAGTGAGACGGGCAGGGATAAGAAGCTTACTGCTGCCATGCTCCTGAATTATTTCCAGGATTGCTCCACCATGCAGTCGGAGGACCTGGGGATCGGTATTGAATACCTGGCCGAAAAGGACCAGGCCTGGGTGCTTAACTTCTGGCAGGTGGATATCCTGCGCAGACCCGTATTGTCGGAAAAGGTTACCATCCTGACCGCCCCGTACGAATTTAAGGGCGTGATGGGAATGCGAAACTACATGATGCAGGATGAGGCGGGGGAAAAGTTAGCTGTAGCAAACACGATCTATACGCTTCTGAACATGAAGAAACACGTTCCCTGCAAACCGGACGATACGGTGAGGGAGAAATACGTTTTAGAGCCCAGGCTCAATATGGAGTATCTTCCCCGAAAGATCGCATTCGAAGGCAATGGTGAGGAGGCGGAACCTCTTACGGTCCAACGCCATCATATCGATGCAAACGATCATGTAAACAATGTTCAATATATAAACATGGCAGCAGATCTTCTGCCCCAGGGATTCTCCGTTAAGAGGATCCTGGCAAGCTATCACAGATCAGCCCTTCTGGGGGATGTGATCCGGCCCGTGATCCATCACGGAGAGCACAGCTTCGGAGTGGAGCTTCAAAGTGAGACGGGCGAGAGCTATTGCAGGATCAAGCTGTTTGACCGGATTTAAGCGGAGAGTTAGCATGCAGCTGGGAAAAGAGAATACCATGGTCATGATCCAGAAAACCGACTTCGGTGTTTATCTGGCAGATCATGCAAGGGCGGAAGAAAAAGTGCTTCTCCCGAAAAAATGGGTACCGTCGGATCTTGAGATCGGCGACCCCATCAGTGTATTTTTGTATAAGGATTCCAAGGGCAGACCCATCGCTACCACCATGAAGCCTCTTATAAGCCTGGGAAAGGTGGCAAGACTTCGGGTATCGGCGGTGACGAAGATCGGTGCTTTTTTGGACTGGGGCCTGGAAAAGGAGCTGCTGCTTCCCTTCCGGGAACAGACGATGCAGGTGAAAGAAGGCCAGGAGGTTCTGGTGGCCCTCTATCTGGATAAGTCCGAAAGACTCTGCGCAACCATGAAGATCTATCCCTATCTCGGAACACAGACACCTTATCAGATCGGGGACGAGGTGACCGGGACCGTATATGAGATCAGTGATAATTTCGGGATCTTTGTGGCGGTGGATGACCGTTTCAGTGCCCTGATCCCCAAACGGGAAATGACGGGAAGTATGCCCGGGGTAGGCCAAAGCGTAAAGGGCAGGATCAGCCGGATCCATGAGGATGGTAAGATGGATCTGGATCTGAGGCAGAAAGCATATCTGCAGATCACGGATGACGCCGGAAAGCTTTTGCGGCTTTTGGAAGACAACGGCGGAAGACTTGGTATACACGATAAGTCTTCTCCGGAGCAGATAAGACTTTTGACGGGTATGAGCAAAAACGAGTTTAAAAGAGCAGTAGGGCATCTTTACAGAGAACGTCTGATCAGGATACTTGAGGACGGGATCGAAAAGGCGTAAGAAGCCTTGTATCGGGTGAGGTTAATATGCATACATTCCAGGTGCTTGGCATCACGCTGGCGGATCATACTGTCAGAGAGGCCATGCGAAAGGTTGAAGATTATCTGAAAGACGGACAGGTCAGCACGATCTGCTTTATTACAGCCGCCGGTCTTTTGGAGGCGGAGTCGCATCCCGAAACGGCAGAGTTTCTGGAAGAGATGAAACTGACCATTGCGGCGGATACCGATGTGCTCAAGGCAGCAAAGCTTTTGACGAGAAACCGGCAGAGGGAGATCGAGAACAATGATTTCCTGCGTCTTTTCATGCACAGAGTGGTAAGGAGCAGGCTGGGAGTCTGCCTTTTGTCAGATTCCGGGGAGTCGCTTGCCCGTCTGGAAGAAGGGCTTTTGAGCTATCAGGCGAGCCTGAATATAGTCGGCAAATTTGTAGTGGGGGACAGTGCCGAAGAAGGGGATACGGACGAGGCAGAGGAAAACCTGGTGAACGACATCAACGTACTGGCACCGAAGGTGATCGTTTCCAATCTGTCCACGCCGCTGAGGGAGACGTTTTTTGAAAAGCATCACATGAAGCTGCATGCTGACATTTGGCTGATCCTTAAGGACAATATGGTGATCGGGGACAGAAGACCGAACCTGTGTGAGAGGGTGAAGAAGCTCTTTGCCGGCAAGGCACTTGAGCGGAGCGTGGATCAGTATAAAAAGGGACAATTGAAGTCGGATACCAAGGAGATCGATACCGAGGCTGTCCGAAACGCAGAACAGGGTAAAAATCCACAAAAATAGGCATATTTTTAGTGGATTTTTCTGCGTATATGGTATAAGATAGGTACGGGGATAGGCAGAACGCAAAAAAACCATAATGATCTTTGTGCATTTTACCTAAAGTCACGAATTGTAATGTAAGGAGAACGGGGTTATGATTTCAAATCAGATTCTTCAGACCACGCTGGATGGCCTGAAGGCGATCACGCGGAAGGATTTTGCGGTGATCGATACGGACGGAAATGCCGTGGTCAGCACTACGCAGCTGGAGGAATCCTGCAGCGAGGGCGTGGTTGAGTTTGTCAGATCTCAGGCAGACAGCCAGGAGGTTTCCAAATATCAGTATTTCAAGATCTATGATGAATCCACGGTGGAATATGTGTTGATCGCCATGGGCTCCGGTGAGGATGTCTACATGGTGGGTAAGATGGCCTGCTTTCAGATCCAGTCTCTGATGGTGGCCTACAAGGAGCGCTTTGATAAGGATAATTTTATCAAGAACCTGCTCCTGGATAACCTGCTGCTGGTGGATATCTACAGCCGTTCCAAGAAGCTTCGGATCAAGATGGAGGCACAGCGCTGCGTCATGGTGACCGAAGTGGGAGTGAACCGGGAAGTCAATACGGTTGAGAATATCAAGGAATATATCGCTGCCGGTCCGCATGATTTCGTGACTGCGGTGGACGAAAACTGTGTGATCGTCGTGCGGCAGCTGACTGACGGCGGAAAGGCCGAGATGGACAAGCTGGCTGCAAGCGTGATAGCGGGCCTTGAGAAGGAAGGCGCGCAGAAGATCCATATCGCCTACGGCACTATCGTGGGAGAGCTTAAGGAAGTGAGTCGTTCCTATAAGGAAGCGAAGATGGCGCTGGATGTGGGCAAGATCTTCTTTGAGGAGAAGCAGCTCATCGCCTATTCCTCTCTCGGGATTGGAAGACTGATCTATCAGCTTCCCATGCCCCTTTGTAAAATGTTCATCCGGGAGATCTTCGGCGAGCACAAACCGGATGATTTCGATGAGGAGACGCTGATCACCATCAACAAGTTTTTTGAGAACAGTCTGAATGTCTCCGAGACCTCCAGACAGCTGTTCATTCACAGGAACACTCTGGTGTACAGACTGGATAAGCTGCAAAAGAGCACCGGCCTGGATCTGAGAGTGTTCGAGGATGCCATCACTTTCAAGATCGCAATGATGGTAGTAAGATACATGAAGTACATGGAATCGTTTGAGTATTGATAACGGAGGAAAAGATCAATGATTACATTGGATCATGTGAGCAAAACCTATTCAACGGGAGCGCCTGCATTAAATGACGTAAGCCTGCATATCGATCCCGGTGAGTTTGTTTTCATCGTAGGCGACAGCGGATCGGGCAAATCCACCATGATCAAGCTGCTGCTCCGGGAGCTTCTGCCCACTTCGGGCACCATTGAGGTCAACGGTATCGATGTGGTGGCGCTGAAGAGAAGGCAGATCCCTTTATACCGCAGGAAGCTGGGCGTTGTCTTCCAGGACTTCCGCCTGTTGAAGGATCGCAATGTCTACGAGAACGTGGCTTTTGCCCAGAGGATCGTTCAGACTCCCGGTAAGGAGATCCGCAAGAACGTCCCCTCCATCCTTTCCACCGTGGGACTGGCCGGCAAATACAAGGCTAAGCCCAGGCAGCTTTCCGGTGGTGAGCAGCAGAGAGTGGCCCTTGCGAGAGCACTGGTAAACAATCCTCCCATCCTTTTGGCAGACGAGCCTACGGGTAATCTGGATCCCAATAATTCCTGGGAGATCATGAAGCTGTTTGAAGAGATCAATGAAACGGGAACGACGGTGGTGGTCGTTACCCATAACAGAGAAATCGTAAATGCCATGAAGAAGCGGGTGATCGCCATGAACAAGGGCGTGATCATCAGTGATGAGAAGGAAGGGACATACGTAGATGAGATTTAGTACATTTTTTTATACATTGAGACAGGGCATTATCAATATATTCCGGAATAAATGGTATTCGCTGGCATCCATCGGTACCATCAGTGCCTGCCTTCTGATGTTCGGTGTGTTCTATTCCGTGGTGGCCAATTTTCAATATATTGTAAAAATGGCCCAGGAGGGTGTTTCGGTAACGGTCTTCTTTGATGAAGGCTTATCGGATACCAGGATCGCGGAGATCGGAGATATCATCACAAAGCGGGCGGAGGTTTCCCGCATCAACTATGTATCGGCTGATGAAGCCTGGGAAAGTTTCAAGGAGGATTACCTGGGGGAGTATGCCGACGGCTTCGGTGATGACAACCCCATTGCAGATTCCGCCAACTACGAGGTTTACCTGAACGATGTGTCGATGCAGGATGATCTGGTGAAATATCTGGAAGGCGTGGACGGCGTCAGGGAGGTCAATCATTCCGAGATCACGGCCAATACCTTATCGGGTATGAACAAGCTGGTAAGCTATGTGTCTCTGGGTATCATCCTGATCCTGCTGGCGGTATCCATTTTCCTGATCAGCAACACCGTTACCATCGGTATTTCCGTCCGCAAAGAGGAGATCGGGATCATGAAGTATGTGGGTGCTACCGATTTCTTCGTCAGGTCCCCCTTTGTATTTGAAGGTATCCTGATCGGGATCCTGGGCTGCGTACTGCCGCTGGTAACGATCTATTTCGTATATAACAGGGTGATCGAATATGTTTCCACCCGTTTTGCAATGCTGTCCCAGCTTTTGAAGTTTTTGACAGTGGAGCAGATCTTCCAGGTGCTCATTCCCATCAGCCTTGCCATCGGTATCGGCATTGGCTTTATAGGAAGCTTTTCCACGGTCCGCAAGCATATTCGGGTGTAAGGAGTACAGAATGAAGAGACCTTTTTCCAAAAGGCTTAACAAGTGGATAGCGTTTACCATGGCTCTGTGCCTTGCGGCAAGCTTCCCGATGGGAGTGGCCGCCGATGAGGAAACAACGGAGGTCAATATCAACGACCCCGGTGAGGTGGATGAGTCAAAGAGCTCATCCTCTTCGGAGGAAAAGAGCGAGTCCAAGAGTAATTCTTCCCAGAGCAGTGTCCGCCAGCCCTCGGCTGCGGTAGCGGCTGCCAATAAAGCTGTACAGGAAGGCAATGCCGCCGTCAGCAGTGCCAAGAATGAAAAGGGCAAGATGGAAAGCGGCCTGGAAAAGGCCCAGAGTATCAAAAATGAACTCGTAAAGGACAGAAACGAGATCAATGAGGCGGTCATGGCCCTGGACGGTCAGATCCAGGATGTTTCCACGAACCTGGATGAGGTGTCCCAGCTTCTGGATCAGAAGGAAAGAGAGCTGGAGGAAACTTCGGCGAAGCTGATCCAGGCCAGAGCGGATGCGCAGGATCAGTACGAGAGTATGAAGATCCGTATCAAGTTCATGTATGAAAAGGGAACCATGGACTTCATTCAGATCCTGCTTGGAGCCGGCACTTTTTCCGAAATGCTCAACAAGGCGGAATATATCGAGCAGCTTTCGGCCTATGACAGGAACATGCTGGTACGCTATGAGGATACCAAGGAGAAGATGCAGACCCTGGAGGAGGAGCTTTCCCTGCAGCAGCAGGTTCTGGCCGAGGCGAAGCAGGATGTAGAGAACAAGAAGAAGGAAATGGAAGGGCTGATGGACGAAAAAACCCGTCAGCTTCAGGAATATAACAGCGAGATCAAGGATAAGGAAGAGGCCATCGCCGAATACGAGGCCATGATCAAGGAGCAGGATGCAACCATCCGTGATCTGGAGGCACTTGCGGCAGCGGCCAGGGCCCGTCAGCAGGCGGCCATCGCCGCAGAGGCAGGGGTATCCGGCAACAGCGCCGTGCAATACACCGGCGGCAAGTTCGCTTGGCCGGCGCCTTCCTATACCAGGATTTCCGATGATTACGGCAATCGGATCCATCCTGTACTGGGCGTGGAGAAGTTCCATAACGGCATCGACATGGCGGCGCCCTCCGGTTCGCCCATTCTGGCAGCTGCAGACGGAGAAGTAGTGGCTGCTGCCTACAGTGCTACCATGGGCAATTACATCATGATCGACCACGGCAGCAACATCTATACCATCTATATGCATGCCTCCTCTCTTTCGGTTTCGGCAGGCAACAAGGTGAAGAAGGGAGCTACCATCGGGGCGGTGGGTTCTACAGGAAGGTCAACGGGGGCGCACCTGCATTTTTCCGTCAGGGTTAACGGATCTTATGTAAACCCTTGGAGCTATTTGAAGTAAGAAGTGAGATACTATGGAAGAGAATTTTAACGAGCAGGAAACGGAAAGCAGTGAAGTAGCACAGCAGGTAAGTCAGGCAAAGCCTGCCAAGGGAATATCGGGACGGTTTTTCCTGGGACTTTTGATCGGGATACTGATCTCAAATCTGTTTGTGCTGGTACTGATGCATTATAAAGGGAAGGGGAGCTTCTACCTTCTCAACGGCACCGTATCAAAAAAGAACACGGTGCTCACAAGCGAGGTGAAGGATAAGATCCGCCTCATAGAAAGCAGCATCGATCAGAACTATCTGAAGGAGGTTTCCGACGAAGACCTTGCCAACGGACTGTTTAAGGGTATGGTGGACGCTACCGGGGATAAGTATGCGGAATACTATACTAAGGAAGAAATGCAAAAGGTCCAGGAGTCTGCAACAGGTATTTTTTACGGGATCGGTGCTTATGTAGGGATCGATGCCGATACGGGTTACCCGAAGCTTACCGGGATCATGGAGGATACGCCGGCTGAGGCAGCGGGGCTGAAGGCCGAGGATGTGGTGATCGAGGTGGACGGCGAAGACGTCCGCAACTGGGAACTGAGCGATGTGGTCGCCAAGATCAAGGGCGACAAGGGTACGCAGGTTGAGCTGACCATCTACCGCAACGGCGAAACGGATTATCTGAAGATCAAGGTGACCCGCGATGAGGTTAAGTCTCCAACGGTTACGCTGGAGATGCAGGATGACGGAGTTGCCTACATGGTGATCCGCCAGTTTGAGCAGGTTACCATCGAGCAGTTTGCCGAGAAACTGAAGGAAGCCAGGGATGCTAACATGAAGGGCCTGATCCTGGATCTTCGGGGAAATCCCGGCGGAACGCTGGATTCCGTAGTGCAGATCGCACGGCAGATCCTGCCAGAAGGACTGATCGTATATACGGAAGATAAGTACGGCCAGAGAAATGAGTTTAAATGTGACGGAAAGCATCAGCTGGATGTGCCCATGGTGGTGCTGGTCAACGAGAACACCGCTTCTGCGGCAGAGATCCTTTCCGGCGCCGTCAAGGATTACGGCATCGGTACACTGGTGGGCAAGACCACATATGGTAAAGGGATCGTGCAGAAGGTCTTTTCCATCAATGACGGTTCTGCCGTAAAGCTGACCATCAGCCATTACTATACGCCCAAGGGAAATGATATCCATGAGGTGGGCGTGGAGCCGGATGTGGAGTGCGAACTGGATGTGGACAAGTATCTTGATGAGGAGATCGACACCCAGTACGAGAAGGCGCTTTCCATCCTGAAGGACAAGATGCAAAAGGGAGATGGCCAATGAAACAGGCATATCTGATCACGGCATACAAAGATTTCGACCAGCTCTATGAGCTGGCGAAATTTTTTTCTAAAACTGCTTACGTGTTCATCCATGTGGACGAGAAGAGCAAAAGCATCACCGACCGGGATCTGGAAAGGCTCAATATCATTCCGGGCTGTGAAGCCTTTCGCAGTTATAAGATCGCCTGGGGAAGCTTTCATCATGTGGAGGCCATTGTGGAGCTTATGATCCGCGCACTGCTGAAGGAGGATGTGAGCTATCTGCATCTTCTGACGGGGGAAGATTTTCCGCTTCTTTCCGCAAAACAGCTGGACGAGCGTTTTTCGGAAGAGGATCATATCTATATGGACTACATCGAGCCCGGGGATCTTCCCAAAGAGGTGATCGTGCGTTACCGGTACAAAAACATCATGGCCAACCGCAATGTGAAAAACAAGCTTTTGTGGCAGATACAGAACCTTTCCGGAAAGCTTCAGGAAAAGAAGGGAAGGATCCGGAAGGGGATCGGCGTCTTCGGAAGGGACAGGATCTACAAAGGGCTGGTCTACTGCTCCATGCCCAGAGAGGCGGGAGCCTACGCCATCGGCTTTATCAGCGGGGAGGGGGCCGGATTCTGGGAGGATCTGAAAACCTGCCAGGTCCCTGAGGAGTTCTTTTTTCAAAGTATCTTTATGAACAGTGATATCTGGCGGGAAAAGGTTGTGAACAGGCAGCTTCGCTATATGGACTGGTCCAAAGGAGACGGCGCTTCGCCTGTATATCTGGATGCTTCGGACTATCAGGCGGTGGCGCAGGCGCGGAAAGACGGATATTGTTTTGCCCGTAAATTCCACCCCGAAAGGTCAAAGAAGCTGAGGGACAGGCTCAGGAGGGAGATTTTGACCGATATCGATTTAGATATGAACAAATTGTAAAAATTCTGTTGCGAAATATCGTAGTTTTTCTTGCAATTTGTACAGAATCGTGATACTATTTAGGAGGTCGGTTCGTATGTACTAAAAAGAGGACTTTAGAACGGTTCGGACCGAGTAGCCAAATATTCTATTTTTTTAAGAAGGAGGATTTTTATGAAAAAGAAACTTTTGGCAACGATTCTTTCAAGTGCGCTTGTTGTTTCGATGCTCGCTGGATGCGGCAGCACTGCTGAAGCTCCTGCAGCTGACGATGCAGCAACCGAGGAAGCAACGACTGATGATGCAGCAGCTGATGACGCTGAGTCTGATGTTGTAAAGCCTGAGGATGGCGAGGAGTCCGCAGCACCGGCTGACGGCGGCGAGGGCGGTACCATCAATCTGTGGACCTTCACTGATGAGATCCCTAAGATGGTTGATAAGTACATCGAAGATCATCCTGACTTCCCTTACACCATCAACTCCACCATCATCGCTACTACCGATGGTGCATATCAGCCCGCTCTTGACCAGGCTCTTACCGCTGGTGGCGAGGACGCTCCTGATATCTACGCAGCTGAGGAAGCTTTCATCATCAAGTACTCCAAGGGAGATATGCAGGATTTCGCAATGCCTTACGAAGATCTTGGTATCGATGTAGATGCTGAGCTTGCAGCAGCTGACATCGCTCCTTACACCGTTGATGTTGGATCCAACACCGATGGCAAGCTTGATGCACTTGGTTATCAGACCACTGGTGGTGCTTTCATCTACAGAAGAAGCATCGCTAAGGACGTATTCGGAACCGACGATCCCGCTGAGATCTCTTCTATCATCGGTGGTGGTAGCGGTAACTTCGATAAGTTCTGGGAAGCAGCTAAGACTCTGAAGGACAAAGGTTATCCTATCGTTTCTTCCGACGGTGATCTTTGGAACGTTTGCAAGCATGATCCTTCCAGCAAGTCCTGGATCGACGCTGACGGCAAGCTTCAGATCGATGATTCCAAGCTGGCATTCATGGATTACGCTAAGCAGCTTTATGACAACGGCTGGTCCAACAAGACCTCTGCATGGGGCGATGCTTGGTTCGCTGATATGAGCGGCGCTTCTGATGCTAACGCATTCGGTTTCTTTGGTCCTGCATGGCTGATCAACTACACCATCGCAGCTAACTGCGGCGGTGAGGCTGTTGGCGAAGGTACCTATGGTGACTGGGCTGTTTGTGATTCTCCTGTAGGCTTCTTCTGGGGCGGTACTTGGATCATGGCTAACAAGAACATGGACGAGGCTAAGAAGGAAGCTGTTAAGGACATCATCTACTGGATCACTCTTGATACTTCCGAGGATGGACTTCAGTACAAGTGGGCTAATGGTACTCTTAACGGCGAAGGCGGCACCAAGGACTCTGTAGCATCCGGTACCGTTATGAGCAAGTCTGACGGATCCCTTGACTTCCTGGGCGGCCAGAACATGTTCGATTACTTCGTACCTGCTAACAAGTACGCTAAGGGCGACAACATGACTCAGTATGATGAGACCATCAACAACGCTTACACCGAGCAGGTTAGCCAGTATGCTAACGGCGAGAAGTCCAAAGAGGATGCAATCGCTTCCTTCAAGGAGAAGATCGCAACTGACCTTGGTATCGAGGCAGCTGAGTAATTAGAATTCGCAGAAGGCTTTAGCCTATAATGTGAAATGAATTCTGCGGGGAGAGTTCATTCTCTCCCCGCATTTTCAGTATCGAGAGGGGCATCCAAGTACAGATATCCTCACAGGTCGAAGACTGAGGATACTGAAAATGACCCGAAACAAAAACTACTTGGGAGGAAAGATCATGAAGAAAAGCAAATTTACGGGATATGCCAAGTGGGGTTACATTTTCTGTATTCCTTTCTTCCTTGCTTATGCTATATTCCAGCTTTATCCGACTTTATACACGATTGTCATCGGTTTCACAGATCTGAAGGGTGTAGCAACCACTGATTTCCATTTTCTGAAGAATCCGTTTGAGAATTATGCCTTTATCATAGGCAACTCTTTATTCCGAAAAGCTTTCGGAAACACAGTTAAGATGTGGGTATGCAACTTCATCCCGCAGCTTTCTTTAGCACTTTTGCTTACGGCGTGGTTTACGGACCGTCGCTTTAAGATCAAAGGTGAAGGCTTCTTTAAGGTAGTATTCTATATGCCGAACATCATTACGGCAGCAACCGTAGCTATTCTGTTCAGTTCCCTTTTCGGGTTCCCCATGGGACCTATGAACGACCTGCTTACCCGCCTCGGTTTCCTGCAGGAGCCTTACAATTTCCTGGTTAAGAAAACCGCTTCCCAGAATATCGTAATCTTCATCCAGACCTGGATGTGGTACGGCTACACGATGATCATCCTGATCTCGGGTGTTTTGGGAATTAGTACGGAGATCTTCGAGGCAGCAGAGGTTGACGGCGCTAACGGCTGGCAGACCTTCTGGCTCATCACGATCCCCAATATAAAGACCATCCTCTTGTTCACACTGGTAACCAGTTTGATCGGTGGTTTGAACATGTTCGATATCCCTCAGCTGTTCGTATTCGGCGGCGGCCCGGATAATGCGACCATGACGACCAACATCTTCATTTACAACCAGGCGTTCAAGGGAAGCTATCAGTACAACAAAGCATCAGCAGCAAGTATGATCATGTTCGTGATCATCGTGGTTCTGTCCGCTATTCTGTTCTACATGCTGCGTGACAAGGACGAGGCTGCTCTTGAAAGAATTAAAAAGCAAGAAGCGCGCAACAGAAAGATCCGTGAAAAAGAAGAAAAGCAGCGCGCGGTAAACGGTTAAGGGAGGTGCGAAAGTGAGTATAGGAGCAAAAGCAAAAGCAGGTTCAAACGGCACCAGCCCTCAAGCAGTAGCAAACAAGGGTAAAGAGAATGTAGGACTTAAGGTTATCATCTATATCGTCTGCATTATCCTTGCTATCCTGAGTATCATGCCGTTTGTCATCATGATCGTAAACTCGACCCGTTCCACCAATGAGATTCAGGCACATGCGGTATCACTGATCCCGTCGAAGTACTTCTTCAACAACCTGAAGATCCTGGTAAGTAAGAGTTTCGATCCTAAGGTAGGTTTCTTGAACTCCCTGATCGTATCTGTCGGCTCTACGGCGCTGGCTATCTACTTCTCCACGCTTACCGCTTACGGTATCGTGATCTACGATTGGAGATTCAAACATGCAGCTTTCCGTTTCATCATGGCAGTCATGATGATCCCGGCACAGCTGACCAGTATCGGTTTCTATCAGATGGTTTACAAGATCCATATGACGAACCATTTGAGCATGCTGATCCTTCCGGCAATCGCAAACTCTTCCATGGTATTTTTCATGAGACAGTACATGGTTGGAGCACTTCCTTTCGAGCTTGTTCAGGCAGCCCGAATCGACGGAGCCGGAGAGTTCTTCATCTTTAACAAGATAGCACTTCCTATCATGAAGCCCGCTATCGCAACACAGGCTATCTTCGCATACGTTGGATCATGGAACAACCTGTTCACACCTATGATCCTGTTAACGGACCAGAAGAAGTACACGCTGCCCATCATGGTATCCCTGCTTCGTGGTGATATCTACAGAACAGAGTTCGGTTCGATCTACTTGGGTCTTACGATGACCGCTTTACCTCTGATCATCGTATATCTGATCCTTTCCAAGTATATCATCGCCGGTGTGGCTCTTGGTAGTGTGAAGGGCTGATGCCCCTGTTATAACAGAATATTGCAACATGAGTCGTCCGATCCGAAAGGGTCGGGCGACTTTTTTCGTTAATTGGACAAACGGGAAGGTAAATGGTATACTGTTATGAAAATGCGAAGAAATATCTGAAAAATGGCGGTCTGCAGCAGATCGCCGGGAGACAGGACATGGATAACGATAAGAACAGAAAAGCCATAAGCGAAAATGAGTCGATCCAGGAAGGACTGGAAAGCTTTCTGGATCAGGAACTGGGAAATATGAAACCATCTTCTGCGTCGATGGGTAAATCTGTATCGAAGCCGGAATTGAAGAGTATTCTGGAGGAGGATGTATGGGAGGAAGAGGAGTCTTTCGATTCGGATTACTATGAGGATGATGATGACGATTATGTGATCCGTCGCCGAAGAGTCTATGATGAAGATATGGAAGATCCCAAAGGTCGTAAGGTCGATACTGATGAAGATGATGACGAATATGAAGATGACGGATACGAAGACGACGAGTACGATGAGGATGAAGAAAACTTCGTAAGAGAAAAACGTCAGTGCCCGGGGCGGGAGCGAAGCAAAGGAAAGAGCCGTAAGAAGTCGCCTGCCAAAAAGCGTCCTGCAAAGAAGGGGAATGCGAAGAAGAGTAAGAAGAAGGCCGGCGGAAAAAAGCAGAAGGGAAAAAAGAAGAATAAGCTTTTGAAGATCCTTTTGGGGATCGCACTTTTGCTGCTGATCCTGTTCCTTCTGATGAACCATATGGTGAACAAGGCATACAATAAGATGAATTACGAAGAATCCGAGGAGCTGGCGGATGAACCCATGATCGAAGAGGGTGTCATCAATGTGCTGCTGATCGGAAATGATTCAAGACAGAACGGCGAGGACGGGCGTTCCGATGCCATGATCCTTGTATCTGTGAACCAGAAGGAAAAGACCATCCATATGACTTCCTTCCTGCGGGATATGTATGTCACGATTCCCGGTCATGGACAGAACAGACTGAATGCTGCATATTCTTATGGTGGAGCAACCCTCCTTTGCCAAACCCTTAAGGAGAATTTCAATATCGAGGTCAACCGGTATGCCATAGTGAACTTCCAGGCTTTTGCGGCTCTGGTAGACGCGGTGGGCGGTGTGGATATCGATATTACCAGCGAGGAAGTGGAGTGGATCAATGCTTACCTGAATGAGTACAACATGCTTGAGGGAAGAGAGATCACTACGGATTATCTGGATACATCCTTAAGCGGCGTGGTTCACCTGAATGGTCCCCAGGCCCTGGCATATTGCAGAAACCGTTATATCGGAACGGACTTCGGAAGAACGGAACGCCAGCGTAAGGTCCTCTCTGCCATTATGAAGAAGGTTCCCGTAGCCATGGCTACGAATTCCGAAGCATTGATGGACGGGATCTTCCCCTACCTGACCACCAATCTGACCCAGAAGGAGGTTTCTTCTCTTTCTCTTAAGGCCGGTGGTATAGCGGGATATGAGAACAAATCCCTCATGATACCGGCGGACGGTACCTGGTCAAATGCCAATATTGACGGAAAGGCCGTATTGCAGGTGGATTTTGAGGCAAATAAAAAGATCCTGAAGGAAGAGATCTATGGAGAAAAACAGGAAACAACAGATGAGGCGATCTCTTTTGCTGAATGATTTGAAGTATAACCTGCCGGGCTTATTGGTGGTGTCAGGTTATATTTTGGTATTCCAGCTGTTTTTACATACGATCTGTCCCATGCAGCTTATCTTCGGCCTGCCCTGTCCGGGGTGCGGACTTACCCGGGCGGCGACCTTGCTGCTCACGGGGCATTTTGCACAGTCCTTTCAGATGCATCCCTTTCTGATCGCCTGGATCCTGATAGCCGCTGACTGGGCACTTTCCCGTTATGTTTTCTTGAGAAAGGCAAAGGAACTTCCCGTTCTGCTGGGAGTTGTCCTTATCGGGATGGTTGTCTTATATCTGTATCGCATGAGAGTATATTATCCTCATACCCAGCCTATGAATCCGCTGATGAAGGGGTTGGTCCCCACGCTGCTTGATATGGTAAGAGGAGCGTGAACAGTTGCTCCGCACTGCTATCTCGCAGAGCCGGCGCTTGCCCGCAATGCGGTTACATGGTATGATACTAACGGCTGTATTTTATTCTATATAAAAGGAGAAAGCAAATGAACGAAAACGAGAATAGCTACATCCCCTTCGATGACGGGGAGAACATACAGACAACGGATATCAACGAGATGCCCTCTGCAGAGGTGGAGAGTGTAGTTGCCGACGATATCCCCGCAGCGCCCGAAGCACCGGAGATGAATCTGGAGAAGGCTGCGGATGGCATTGCAGAGACGAAGAAGAGAAACTATGAAAGGTATATGGAGGGGGATGCTTTTTCTGCTGAAGCAAGTCGACCCGGCCCCGGGCCGGATCTGATGCCGGGAGGCTTCGAAAGTGCAGGCAGCAGCATGAATACCGACACACAGTCCACACCGGGTATCCAGTATTATAACGACCCGCCTAATTACAACATCGAGGGCCTGGAAGAGCCTGTCACCATGGGAGAGTGGCTGGTTACCATGCTTCTGATGATGGTTCCCTGCGTAAATATCATTTTGATGTTTGTCTGGGCTTTCAGCAAGACGGAGAAAAAGTCCAAGTCAAACTTCTTCAAGGTGGAACTGATCATGATGGGTATCCTTCTGGCGATATACATCATTGTGATCATATTTATGGTATTTGCAGGCGTGGCTCTGTCCCGGTTCTGACGGAAGGATATAAGCATGTGGATCGCTGACAGGTGGGAGGACTTTGAGGTCCTTGACACCACTTCGGGAGAAAAGCTGGAAAGATGGGGAGATTATATCCTGGTAAGACCCGATCCCCAGGTGATCTGGGATACGGGATACAGCATGCCCGAATGGAAGAGGAAAAACGGACATTACCACAGAAGTGCCAAGGGTGGTGGCAACTGGGAGATGCGGGATCTTCCCGAGGAATGGACCATCGAGTATGACAGCATCGGAGGTCGGATGACCTTTCATCTCAAGCCCTTTGCCTTTAAGCACACCGGCGTTTTTCCGGAACAGGCCGTGAACTGGGACTGGTGCGGAGAGCGGATCCGGAAATATTGTGAGCAGAAGGGGCAGGAGGGTCAGATGAAGGTTTTGAACCTGTTTGCCTATACCGGCGGCGCCACGATCTCGGCAGCCCTGGCCGGCGCCCACGTAACCCATGTGGATGCGGCAAAGGGAATGGTAGGCTGGGCCAGAGAAAATGCGGCGTCCAGCAACGTGCCCACAGACAGGACCAGGTGGCTGGTGGATGACTGCCTGAAGTTTGTGGAACGGGAGATCAGAAGGGGCAATACCTACGAAGGGATCATCATGGATCCCCCTTCCTACGGCAGAGGGCCGAAGGGGGAGATCTGGAAGATCGAGGAGAGCGTTTTTACGCTGATCCGGGAATCGGCTAAGCTCCTGTCAAGGGAAGCGGTCTTTTTCCTGATCAATTCCTATACGACGGGTCTGCAACCGGCGGTGCTTGCCTATATGCTGGGCGAGACCATAGCCTCGGAAAGGGGCGGAAGCGTATCGGCGGATGAGATCGGTCTGAAGGTGAGAAGGAATGGCTTGATCCTTCCCTGCGGAGCCAGCGGCAGGTGGCAGAGGGATAGCTGAGGGCAGTATTTTTACAGGGAATAACCACTTTGGTGGATATGAAAAAATAAAAGAGTACGAGGAGGATGAAAAAATGACTGTATTAACCAGTGCACAGGTGGGTATCATCATCACCATCGTTGTGTATCTTGCGGGAATGCTCCTGGTGGGCTTCATCGCATCCAAGAACACCAACGATGTAGGTGATTTCTATTTGGGAGGCCGTAAGCTCGGACCTTTCGTTACGGCCATGAGTGCCGAGGCGTCGGATATGAGCTCTTATCTTCTGATGGGTGTGCCGGGTCTGGCTTATTTTTCGGGTATCGCCGATGCGGGTTGGACCGCCTTCGGTCTGATCGTGGGAACATACCTTAACTGGCTGTTCACGGCAAAGCGCCTGAGAAAGTATACGGAGCGTGTGGGCGCGATCACGATCCCCGATTATCTGAAGAATCGTTTCCATGATGAGAGTAACGTGCTTCTGTTCCTTGGAGCCATGTTCATCATCATCTTCTTTGTTCCTTATACCGCTTCGGGCTTCTCGGCCTGCGGTAAGCTGTTCGGTTCCCTGTTCGGCGTCAACTATCAGCTGGCCATGGTCGTATCGGCCATCATCATAGTGGGATATACCACCACCGGTGGTTTCCTGGCTGCTTCTACCACGGACTTTATCCAGTCCATCGTAATGACCATTGCTCTGTTCATCGTGCTTGGATACGGTGTAAATCAGGCCGGCGGCTATTCGGAAGTGATCAATAATGCAAACAGTCTGGCGGGCTTTTTGAATGTATCCGCTACTTACGATAATGTGACCGGAACGGCGCTTCCCTACGGTATCTTCAATAAGATCACCATGTTCTGCTGGGGTCTCGGATATTTCGGTATGCCGCATATCCTGCTCCGCTTCATGGCTATCGAGAATCCCGACAAGCTGAAGCTTTCCAGAAGAGTTGCTTCCATCTGGGTGGTACTTTCCCTGGCTATCGCCGTGCTTCTCGGCGTTGTGGGAAGAGCAATGACCCAGGTCGGTGTTATGGACTCCCTGATCGAGGATCCTACCTCCTCCTCCAAGGCAGAGACGCTGATCGTAGTACTGGCGGATCATATCAGTAAGAACGGATTCGGTCTTGCACTGATCGCAGGTCTTATCATCGCAGGTATCCTGGCATCCACGATGTCTACCGCGGACTCCCAGCTCATCGCTGCCGCATCCGCTGTTTCCGAAAACATCATCCAGGATGTATTTAAGGTAAAAATGAAGGAAAGAGGTGCCATGCTCACCGCAAGGATCACGCTGGTATCGGTTGCTGTTCTGGCGGCTATCATCGCCTGGAATCCCAACAGTTCGGTCTTTGCCATCGTTTCCTTTGCATGGGCGGGCTTCGGTGCCGTGTTTGGTCCGGCGATCCTGCTTTCCCTGTTCTGGAAGAGATGCAACCGTTTCGGCGCCATGGCAGGTATGGTGACCGGCGGACTTATGGTATTCATCTGGAAATACGGCGTTCGTCCCATGGGCGGTGTCTGGGATCTGTATGAGCTCGCACCTGCCTTCCTGGTAGCTATCATCTTCATCGTGGTAGTAAGTCTTCTTACCCCTGCTCCCTCTGAGGATATCATCAGGGAGTTTGATGATGTGGCAGCGAAATAAGATGTGAGGTAGTCTCGGATTATGGAAGAAAGTCGCAAGAAGCGGTTTTTGATCGCCGCATCGAATAAGTATGTCTTTGCCATTCTAATTTATTTCATGCAGATCACGCAGGATCTGGTAAATGCCATGGATGGCCTGTGGACCAACCCGTATTATAAGGGCGGTACCTGGGAGACAAAGATCGGCAGATGGATGATAAGGTATATTGACGCAGCTATGTCCGGCCTGGGGATCAATCCCGTGGCCGGGCTTGGTGCGCTTCTTTTCTTTGTGGTGGGACTTCAGATCGTCTGGGATATCTTCGGATATCGTCACGGCAGCCTGAAGGACTACATCTGCAGCGCTTTTTTCATCTGTAATCCATATGTTTGCAATATCCTTTCCTACCGATACACGGCGCTTTCCTATGCTATATGCTTTGCCATGTCGGTGCTGGCAGTCTGGCTGGTGCTGGATTCCGCGAAGCAAAAAGGGAAGAAAAGAGTGGCTGACTGCGCACTGGCAACTCTTCTTATTATCATGTCCATGGCAATCTATCAGACCTGTCTGGGCATTATGACTGTTCTTGCACTGATCGTACTGTATCAGATCTTTTTCTGCAGAGATTATTCGGGGAAGGAATGGGGGGCCTATCTTGTAGACGGCATTATCTCCGGATTTGTGGGCGGCGTGATCTATCTTCTGATCGCCAAGGAGGAACTGCTTCGTTTTAATCTGGCCATGGCCGATTACCAGGGGGCCAGCAATTTTTCCATCACGAATATCATCAAAAAGATCCCGGCCACGTTCAAGAAGGCCTATATCTATTTCTTCAGTTATTTCAGCGGCAAATGGAACGGATACATCCGTTGGAGCAGGTTCACGAACAGTAAATGGGCGGTTGTGCTCCTTTGCATGTACATTTTGCTTGCTGTATTGCTGGTGATCAGGGGCTGGAAGAAGAAAAAGGCATTTTCCCTGCTAATCCTTCTTTTCGCCGCTATGATGCCGCTGTTTATGAACTGTTTTCTTTTCCTGGTGCCGGATTCCGGGTATATGATCCAGCAGTCGGGGCCTTTTGCGCTGTTCATTATGCTGATGGCCATGCTTTACCTGGAGGAGGCAGTAGAGGTTGTTTCAAAGCCGACGTTGAAAAAATACAGTCAGATCCTTCTGACGCTGCTGCTCTGCGGACTTCTGTTCGGGGAAGCTACGCAGACCATCATCGATCAGGAGGCTATGAAGGAGGGACTGCAGGCGGATGAGACGTTGTTCCAGAGCGTACTGGGCGAGATGATCGCCACCGGCTGGTATGATCCGCAGTGCAAGTATGCGCTGGTGGGCAGACCGGATTCCAATCCGCTGGTGTTTACCACCGATATCTATGACAAGGCCAATCTGTATGCCAAGACGGCATCCTTCACCTGGAACGGAGAACTGCTGCAGAGAGTCTGGGTGGGCGTGAGCCGCTATCGAAACGGCATTAAGTTTAAGAAACTGAGCAAAGCGGATTACGCTGATCTGCTCCTGAGGCAGGATGTGGTAGATATGCCCGTTTTTCCTGCAGAGGGGTGCTTCAAGAAGGTCGATGAGAACGTGATCGTGGTAAAGATCGGAACGTATTAGGA